>JAFTFG010000018.1 GCA_017449675.1 Prevotella sp. | reverse complement strand
GCATGACATCAGCATTGTCCTCCAACAAATGGAGGGCGGAGTCTGGCTGACGTTCCATCAGGCTGTCGGCCTCCACCAACATCCTGTCGTAGGAGTGCTGCCGGCAACCTGTAATAATTAGGAGGAATAGGACAATACTGAGAAAGTATAACGGCTTCTGCATTGTTGTCGAAGACATTCTGGACATGGGAAGGGGCCTTACTTCTCTATTAGGGCGACGGCATAGGCGGAGATTCCCTCCTGACGGCCAGTAAAACCGAGTTTCTCTGTTGTTGTCGCTTTGATAGAGATGTTATCGGCATCCGTACCGATAACGGCTGCCATACACTGTTGCATGGCAGGGATATGGGGATTCATCTTCGGACGCTCCGCACAGATCGTAGCATCGATATTCACCAGATGATAACCCTTGGTGGCGATGAGGTCAATGGTCTTCTTGAGGATAATCTTACTATCCATGCCCTCCGTCTCGGCGGAGGTGTCGGGGAAGTGGTAGCCGATATCCCGCATATTGGCGGCACCGAGGATGGCATCACAAATGGCATGAATCAGGACATCCGCATCGCTATGTCCTAACAGGCCCAGTTCATGTTCTATCTTAATACCGCCCATCCATAGGTCCCTGTCAGGAACCAACTGATGGACATCATATCCCATGCCTACTCTGATCATATTTACTTTTTTACCTTTTAAAAAGGTCTTTGATGCCGTCCATGTCGAAGGCAAGGGTAAAACGAAGGGTCTGGTCCAACGGGTTACTCTTGGCTGTCGCAATCACATAGCCCACATCCAAAGAGAACACACTCATTCGGAAACCGCCGCCGACGGTGAAGTACTTCAGGTTTCCCTTGTTCTCGCTCTGGTGATGATAACCGGCACGGAGCGTGAACTGGTCGTGATAGGTATACTCAGCACCTACACTCCATTGAATCTCCTGCAACTCTTCCTTGAAACCGCCGGGAGCATCGTGGAAACTCTTGAAGATACCGGCAATAGAACCGACATCGTTGTATTCCTCTATGACACGCTGCTCGTAATCCTCCTTTGACTCACCCTCCTCCTGCTTGGGGATGGTGGGGACCAACAACTTATTGGCATCTGCGGCAATGGTGAAACGGTTGTATTCATTGATAGGTACCATCAGTGAGGCACCGATACGTAGATTGGCAGGCAGGAAGTTGGAACGGTCGTCACCGAAATAGGTAATCTTACTACCTACGTTGGAGATGTTCAAACCCAGTCCCAACTGGCACTCACGTTGTCCGATATTGATATAGTTGTTGTAGTAACAGGCCAGGTCTGCGGCAAAGGCAGAGGCCGGTGACGAATCCTCAGAATAGTCGTAGCGGAGGTCGCTATACAACCAGCGGATGGCGGCTGCCAAGGAGAACTTCTCACTGAGCATCAGCGAGTAAGCGACATCTACTGACATCTCATAAGGCTTGACCGTCATAGCGTTGTCATCCATTGAGGTCATCACTTCGCCCAGAGAGAAATAGCGAAGAGAACCGGAGATAGCCGAGTAGTCGCCAATACGATAGTAACCGGCGACATAGGCCAGACTGATGTCGTTGACCAACTGGCGCAGCCATGGGGTATAGTTAAGGGAGATACCCGCCCGACTGATACAGAAAGGATATTTGGCCGGATTCCAGTATTGTGAGTTGACATCAGGGTCAGTGGCTGCTCCGACATCACCCATACCGGCAGCACGGGCATCAGGGGCAATGGTCTGTGAGATCACCGCATGCTCAATGGGGTTGAACTGGCTCTTTGTGTCTTGTGCTTGCGCAGTGACGGCAAGCAACAGACAAGCAACGGTCGTATGTATCTTATTTGCTTTCATCATTTAGTTAAACGTTGCTGGCGTTTATTTATTGCTTATGATAATGATTTTCTTGGCTTTGGAGGTCTGACTGGAGCCATTACTACTGATACGGATGCGATACAGATAGACACCGGTGTGCAGTCTTCGGCCTCCATCGATGCAGAGGTCCCAGTTGATGGTATAGGTGTTATCATACGGTGTTCCGTGCTCTTGGTGTTGCCATAGGTGATGGCCGGCCATGTCAAAGATATCGAGAATGAAATCCATATTACTACCTACCCGGTCATGGATAATACGGAACCCTGTCGTCGTGGTAGCCGGATTATGGGTGCACTCTACGTCAAAGAAATTCGGGGAGGCTTCCTTCGATACGTTGAAGTTCAGTTCACTATTCGTCGAGTTATTCATAATATCCCAGGCACGGAACTGTAGGCGATGAGGTCCTTCGGTAAGTTCTGGAATACTGAAGCCCACCGTCCCGCTGGTATAACTGCCGAAGTCATACTGGAAATAGTCATTCAGCGTATAGGTGCGGGCCAGTTCCCCGTCAATGACCAGTTGCAGGTCATGGCCGATACCATTACCTGTCGTATTGATACCGCTGGGGTCTGAGATCTCTGCGATGAAGTAGGGGGTGGCATTCACCGTACCGCCATCCACGAAAGAACTGCTGTTCAGGTAGCAGAAGACAGCCGGGCCTTCATGGTCTTCGCCAGAGCCTTCTGTGCTGTTGAAGATAATCCGGTCAGTATAGCCGTTGGCTTCCTTGTCTTTCTCGTTATTGACCGCATAGACATTGATGAGCCCCTTGGCATTCGAATAACTGATGTCCCGAGGTACAGCAAAAGTAAAGTTAAAACGTCCGTGTGTGACACTGTCATTACCATGGAAGAGAATCTTGGTACGATCGGTATAGACGAAAGGCTCCTCAGCCTCAGACGGGTCGTTGAGGCGGCATACAATCTCCTCTGCGGCATCACGGATGATAGCCGTCATCTCTCCATTGAAATTCTCGTCGACCCCTCCCTCTTGGCTGGTGATATGTCCTGCTATGTTCACAATAGAACCGGCACCGATGCGTAAAGGTTCTGTCAGTGAGGTGATACTCTGGTGATTGATGGAGTCGATGACGATAGGGGTAGTGGGAAGTGCCAGTGTCAAAGCGGGGTCACCCAGTAGTGTATACTGCAACTTATTGGCAGTCTGGTCGCTACCAGACTGGATGAGTTCGTTCTTGGCTAGGCGTACAGCCTCTCCAATTGCTATCTGTCCTCGCTCGTTCGTACTGAGTACATGACGGGTAAATGCTTGGTTCATCAGACGGTTATAGGACTGGTATACCGTTCGTGTCGTTCCGAAGAAAGCAATGGCACCTCCTTTGTCGTTGAGGATGGCTGTCTCTCCGATATTCTCTTCCTGTCCGTCGAAAGGCATGATGTCGCAAGAGGCCGTTAACCATAATGGCAGGTGTTTGGAGACTGTCTCCTCGAAATCCTGACGAGTAAGCACATATTCGTGAGAGAAACTACCAGGTCCGCCGTGTCCGGAATAGTTCATCATCAGTGCACCACTGGTCATCTGCTGTTTCAGGAGTCGTGTCACATCAGGGTATCTGTTACCAGTGGCCGTCGTTGTCCTGGGATAGGCATCCCACATCACACGTTTGACTTGCAGGGCAGGGTGCATCTGCTCTATCAGTGAGGCCACGTCATGAGCATCTTGCATGTGTTGGTTGGCATTGCCGTCGTCACCTAATACGCAGACCGTATTCTGCCAGGCACCGGCATTCTCGTTGTTGAGGTATTGCTCAATCTTATCTACTATGACAGCAGCCTGTTCAGCGGTACGGACAGGGAAGCGGCCTACAGCCACATCTGGCTTGTCAGTATATAGCATATCCCCTCCCTCATTATCGTCAAGCAGACAGAAGTAGTCATCACTCACATAGCAGTCTGTCTTGCTGTAGGAGTTGTCACTCTCGTAGCATAACAGGAAATCATCGAGTTTCTCATTCTGCCATGCAGGAGACAGCATACGGTTGTCCCATGCGCCGTCACCCAGTAACAGGAGGTATCTGGGCATGTCCTCGTCTGATGTCGCCCGATCGTATAGCATCTTGAGGTAGCGTCTGTAGGCATTGGCATCGGGGGTGCCGCTGGAGAACTCGTTATACAGTTCATCAGCAGGAATGATCCTGACGCGCAGGTTATCCTTGATCTCATGAAGGGTCTTGATGCGCTCTGCCTGCAATGCCAGTTTCCCACTTGTCGGCATGATGATCACCATATCGGTGGCCTCGTCGGCATGGTGGTCTTGATTGGCTATCATACCAACATATTCAGGAACAGGATAACTGCCTGACGACAAGTCGGGTGCAGCCATTGGTGACTCGCAATACAGGGAGATATAGTCAAGACGCACCGCAGCACCGCTATTAGCCGACAGGATACGAATCTTGTTGCTGGCCTGTAGGTTGTTGACGGTAAACGTCTGACTGGCAGTACGCATTGCATCATAAGTACCACGGGCAGGAATGGAGATGTCGCCAACGGCGTTATCGTTGACACTCACAGAGATGGTTGTGGCCTGATCCGCAGAGATGACGACGGTGACCATACCGTTAGCGGAGCCACCGGAAGCCCTGAGCGTGTAGTCATAGGCAATACCTCCCGTCAACTTGGTCGCATCATAGAGGTTCTGTCCTCCTTGGAACCAGGCGTAGTCGTCCGTCTCGTAGAGGGTGTTATAGTCATCCTCCAGAGGATAATATTTGGCAAGGAACTCTTCCTGACTCATCGTCAGCGGCTCATTGTCATTCTCTGTCAGGAAATAATACCCGTAGTCTGAATAGGGATTGCGGATACGCTGGTGTTGGTAGTTCCAGGTTACAGGGCCTGTGGCATGAAACAAACGGCGACTGCCAATCATACAGGTCGGTACTTCCTGTAGGTCGTCCGTCTCTTCCAGGTAATCGGCTGTCAACCGCTCTGGTTGCAGACCTCCGCCATAGCCGTAGATCTTCACCTTACTACTATTCGAGAATCCTGCTTTTTGTAACAGGTCATTGCTGAGTTGGTAGATACCAGACTGAGGTACTCTTATCTTTACCCAGGTGCCCTCTTGTAGGACGGAATGGTCGGCATAACGGCTTCCTCCGGCCCTTTGCTGGCCGGCCCGTCTGTTGGTGACCGCCTTTGACTTGACCTTCAACATGAAACTGACCAGTTTCTGGTATTTCTTGTTGCGATAGACCAGAGGTACCATAGAGATCTCCAAGGCCCCTTTCTTACGAGACACACTGATCTGTTGACTGACCTTCGGTAAACGGGGCAGCGGTTCCTGTGTGATGGCATGGTAATTGCGGATATCCGTATCACTCATAGGAATGAATTCCGGATACTCGATGCTGACGCTGTAGGTAGAGTCGGCATAATGGTCGTCTAGCGGGATAGAATAGGAGACGACAGGTAATACGGAGTCTACCCTCACTTGAGGGGCCGTCAGGTTATAGAACCGCTGTGCTCCTATGGTCAGACAGGTGCATAACAGCCAAAGACTCAGTATTGCTTTTTTCATCTACTTACAATTGAATTCCAAAACCTTACGCTCTTCCAGCCACCCTTCCAGGTGGTCATCGATATGAACAGGCCCGACACCGACAGGAGTCCCTGTATAGAGAAGATCACCTGTCTTCAGCGTGAAGAACCGCGAGATATAGGCAATGAGTTCATCGACCTTATAGAGCATGTCACTCGTACATCCTTCCTGCACGGTCTTGCCATTGATGTCGAGGTGGAAGTGAATAGCCTGTATATCACGGAATTTCTCAATGTCTACCCACTCACCGATGACGGCGGAACCGTCGAAACCCTTACAGATTTCCCAGGGGTGTCCTTGTTGGCGAGCCTCCTTTTGCCAGTCTCGTGCCGTGAAATCAATACCGACTGTCACAGCATCATAGTAACGATGGGCGAATCGCTCGGGAATACTCTTCCCCAATCGGCAGATCCTTACCACCAGTTCGGTCTCGTAGTCCACCTGTTCACTCCAGTCGGGGATGAAGAAGGGCTTGTGGTCCTTCAGCAAAGCAGAGTCGGCTTTCGTGAAAATAACAGGCTTCTCCGGTTTATATAACGTACCATCCAACTCTTTATTGTGCTGGATATAGTTCATGCCTATTGCAAATATCTTCATGGCGGAATGATTTTATGGCGCAAAGATAATGATTTTTTTGTAAAAATGATTAATTTTGCAGCATGATGATGAAAAAGATGTCGGCTTTACTGGTCGTGCTGACCATTACAGGTTGTCTATATGCCCAGCAACGTGTGGACAACCGTTGTCTGGATTTTATGGGTATACCTATCGAGGGACCGGTAGACTCTTTTGTCGTCGCCCTGAAAGCAGAACAGTTTACGGAGTGGGGTACCTCCTCGGATATGGAAGATCTCTACTTCCGGGGAAACTACTATGGTATCCGTGCCAAGGTGATGGTCAACGTACAACTGTCGACTCGTTTCGTGCAGTCTGTCTATGTGACTGTCGGTCCCTATCGCACAGAGAATATGCTCATGCGGAATCGTACCTATTTCCTTAATAAATTGGAGAAGGAATACGGTAAGTATATCACCCGGGGAGATGCTGAGTATTTCTTTAGCACGTATGGCAGTATCAAGGTTTCTGACACACAGAATGCCAATGGGACGACCGACCTGAACATTTTCTACATGCCTTCGACACCTTATTATAAAGATGCTCTCATTTTCGGACTGAAAGGGAATGTACAAGAGGTCGCTACCGAGAACCCTGTCATGGAGAACCCGTTGGAGCGTTTTGCCAAGAACGGCAAGATGGAGAATCCTGATATCATCGAACGTAAGTATGACAGTCATGGCTATCTGACGCAAGGGAAAATGCTGGAGCGTCAGGGGATGAGTGTGATTGACTATGAATATGACAAGCATAACCGGTTGATACGCCGTGTACTCACCAACCAGGCGGCCCGTATCACCTATGTCAATGAATATGTGTATAATGACGATGATGAAATCCTGAACCTTAGCCAGAAGGTTTTTGACGAGAATAATGAATGTGTGATGTCTGTGAATCTGCGTAATCAGTATGAGGCACATGATGACGAGGGAAACTGGACCCGTAATGCCCTGAATATCGTCTACTGGGAGAAGGGGGCTCAGAGTCAGTCGACCAATGTGATACAGACACGCAAAATCAGATATTGGGAAGAATAAGAATAAAAAACGCCGACTTTTGAAGCCGGCGTTTTCTATCTGAATAGAGGAATATTACTCTGCAACAAGTGTGAAGCGCTTGAAGTCAACGATCTTCAGTTCCTTGTTCTGAGCGGCTAGCCACTGTGTGACAGTCTGCTTGTCGCCGTCACCAAACTGGAACTCCTGGTCAACGAGGCAGTTCTCCTTCAAGAACTTGGCAACACGGCCCTTGGCGATGTTCTCAATCATGTTCTGGTTCAGAGATGCTGCTTTCTCTGCGGCAGCCTGCTCCTTCAACTTGCGAGCCTCATCAGCCTGCTCCTGTGTCAGCCAGCCCTTTGCCATGTTGCTCTCGATATGGTCTTCAGAGTCAACAAGGTTGGGGTTGATGCCTGCCTTCTTCAGGACAACCTCTACATACTTCTCTACCTGCTCAAGTTTGGTCTTCTCAACGGCAGTCTTGTACTCCTCGTCGAGAATTGCCTGGGGAACAGCGTCGGCATTCAGGGCAACGGGCTTCATTGCTGCCACCTGCATGGCGAGTTTATGACCTACCTCTGAAGCATTGATATTGGTCTGAACCATGGTGCACAGGGTGTGCTTACCCATATGGTCGTATACCTCAATGTTCTCACCCTCAAGTACGAGGTAGCCGTCCAGTTCCATCTTCTCACCAGTAATACCGGAACGCTGTGTTACAGCATCCTGTACCTTCTGGCCGTCAGCAAGTGTCAACTCCTTGACAGCCTCGATATCCTTAGCCTTGGCTGCAATAGCAGCAGTCAGGATATTGTCTGTCAGGGCAATGAAGTCTGCACCATTGGCAACGAAGTCGGTCTCACACTTCAAGGCAATCATGGCAGCAAAGCCGTCTGCGCTTTTTACGAGTACACAACCATTAGATGTCTCACGGTCGCTACGCTTAGCAGCAATAGCAAGACCACGCTCACGAAGCAGTTCCTTTGCCTTGTCGAAGTCGCCCTCGGCCTCGGTCAGTGCTTTCTTTACGTCAGCCAGACCAGCACCTGTCATCGCGCGAAGTTTCTTAATGTCGTCTATTGAAATAGCCATAGTTTTTTAATCTTTAATGTTTAATCTTTAATGTATTACTCTGCGGCAGCCTCTTCTGCAGCAGGAGCAGCCTCAGCAGCAGGTGCCTCGGCAGCAGCGGGAGCCTCGGCAACCTCTTCGGCAGGAGCCTCAGCAGCCTTACGGGGCTTACGAGTTGCACGCTTGGGCTTTGCCTCTTCGGACTCTGCCTCTGCCTGAGCGTCAGCGGCTTTCTCGTCAGCCTTCTCCACCTTACGCTCCTCAAGACCCTCGTTGATGGCATTGCAGCAGGCAGTGAGGATCACCTCTACACTGTCTTTTGCATCATCATTGGCGGGAATGACGAAGTCGATGTTGTTAGGATCAGAGTTGGTGTCAACAATACCGAATACGGGAATACCCAGACGGTTGGCCTCACGAACGGCAATCTGCTCTTTCAGTACGTCAACAACGAAGAGGGCAGAGGGCAGACGGGTCAGGTCAGCGATAGAACCGAGGTTCTTCTCCAACTTGGCGCGCTGACGGGTAATCTGCAGCAACTCACGCTTAGAGAGGTTGGCATAGGTACCGTCCTGCATCAGTCTGTCGATGTTCGCCATTTTCTTCACCGCTTTGCGGATCGTCGGGAAATTGGTCAGCATACCGCCCGGCCAGCGCTCTGTCACATAAGGCATGTTCACGCTGGTAGCCTTGTCTGCGATGATTTCCTTTGTCTGTTTCTTAGTAGCGACGAACAGGATTTTCTTACCGCTCTTGGCAATCTGCTTGAGAGCGTCTGCAGCCTCGTCAATCTTGCCTACTGTTTTGTGGAGGTCGATGATGTGGATACCATTGCGCTCGGTGTAGATATACTGTGCCATTGCGGGGTTCCACTTACGCTTCAGGTGACCGAAATGACAGCCGGCCTGGAGCAACATATCAAAATTAGTTCTTGACATTGTCTTAATACTTTAAATTGTTGTTTACTTTCTTTTTAAATTCTTTTAGTCGCTACGCTTGGTAAAAGCGCTAAAGCGATTACTTGTTAGAATCAGCCCGATGGTAGTCTTTTCCAAGGTTTTCCTAGGATATCCTAGAACATCCTAGATAGAATCCAACGGGTTTAGATACTAAACGTAGTCCAGTATTAACGCTTACTGAACTGGAAGCGACGACGAGCCTTGGGCTGACCTGGCTTCTTACGCTCAACCTCACGAGAGTCGCGGGTGAGGAAACCCTGTACCTTCAGAGTCTTCTTGTCATCGGCGTTCACCTTAACCAGTGCACGTGCAATGGCAAGACGGAGTGCCTGACTCTGACCGGTGAAACCACCACCGTCCAAGTTTGCCTTGATATCATATTTCTCAGCCACCTCAAGCAGGTTCAGTGGCTGCTTAACCACGTACTGCAGGATAGCAGAAGGGAAATACTCTGTTAAATCTTTCTTGTTGATCGTGATCTTACCAGTTCCCTCGCTCAGGTAAACGCGAGCCACAGAACTCTTACGACGACCGATTGCATTAATTACTTCCATCTTCTATCTTTTTATTTATACTGGTTAATATCAATTGCTTTGGGTTTCTGAGCCTCATGCTTATGCTCAGTACCTTCATAAATATAAAGGTTGTTCAGCAGACTGCGTCCCAGAGGACCTTTTGGCAGCATGCCCTTGACAGCGTGCTTCAGGAAACGCTCTACACCATAAGGAGTCTTACGGAGTTCAGCAGGAGTACTGAAACACTGACCACCGGGATAACCGGTATAACGGGTATAAACTTTGTCAGTCTCTTTCTTGCCGGTGAACTTCACCTTGGCAGCATTGATGATAATGACATTGTCTCCACAATCCTGGTTAGGAGTGAAGTTGGGCTTGTACTTTCCGCGAATCAGTTTCGCAACCTTGGAAGCAAGGCGACCAACTACCTGATCGGTAGCGTCGATAACCACCCATTCCTTCTGCTCACGGGCTGCTTCCTTTGATACGGAAATAGTCTTGTAACTTAAAGTGTTCATTTTTACTATTAATATTTACTACTAAAAAACATTTGTTTCTTCTCTCTTATACACAAACAATACCACAGCAGAGGTCTAACGCCCTGCAGCAGTCTAACGTCTGTGTTGGGAACAGTGTTGCTTCGTCGCTTCACTGTCTTTCCGTGATTCACAAACCGTCATGCCCGGCCAAAGACATCACTATTTACACACGGCCCACGGGGATTCTAAGTCTCTCCCCAATAATCGGACTGCAAAGGTACGGCTTTTCTGGTGAATGAGAAAAAGGGAAAACCGGATAAAGTCAATATTTAATATTATTTAACTTTATCCGGTTGCTTATACCTTATTTATAATATATAAGGACGATAGATATTATAGGAATGATCGTTATAGATAGCCCAGCCCACGAAGGATGTCATTCAGGTTGGCTACCACCATCAGCAGGATGAGAATACCGAAGCCGACATACTCGGCTTTGATCATAAAGTTTTCGGATGGCTTGCGCCGTGTAATCATCTCATACAGCAGGAACAATACATGACCGCCATCAAGGGCAGGGATAGGAAGAATGTTCATGAAGGCGAGGATGATGCTAAGGAAGGCAGTCATCTTCCAGAACATATACCAGTCCCACATCGGGGGGAAGAGGCTGCCGATAGCACCAAAGCCACCGAGCGACTTTGCTCCATCAGCAGAGAAGACGTATTTCAGGTCTCCTACATATCCGCTCAGCACGTCCCATCCATATTTGATTCCTGCGGGAATACTCTCCAGGAATCCATACTCAACAGTAACGGGTTTGTAGAGAGACAGGAAACTGGTGGTCACATACCCTAGTTTTAGGTCAGGTGTCAACTGTGTTGTCGCAGTGTCTTTTCTGGTCTCATTACCAAAAACGATGGTGACAGTACGTGCTTTCAGACTGTCAGCATGTGAGGTGGCTGTGTCTAACATGTCCTGACGGCATCCTAACAGATCGGTAAACTCATTATGGGAGTCGACGGGACTGCCGTTGAGGGCGAAGATATGGTCACCGGCTTTCATACCGATAGCCTCTGCGGGACTACCTGGAATCACACTGTCAACCTTGGCAGGGATGAGGGGGCGGACAAATGATGGGTCGGCCTTCATCATCCCCAACAGATTCAGATTACCGGGCAGGTTGATACTCATCTTTTTCTTGTCACGGATAATATCCACCCGTTTGGCCACAGAGAGGTCACGATAGAGGTCGGCAGAGAAATCCTTGAAGGCATGTGTCTCGGTACCCAGTAGGATGTCCCCGTCCTTAAAACCATACGACTTGGCTTCCTCGTTGAACTTCATTCCCAGCGTCATGTCCTTGACGGGGATATAGGTATCGCCCCAATGATACAGGATCATCGAATAGATGAACAGGGCAAGCAGGAAGTTGACCAGTACACCGCCAATCATGATCAGCAGACGCTGCCAGGCGGGTTTGGCACGGAACTCCCAAGGCTGCACGGGTTGCTTCATCTGCTCCGTATCGAAACTCTCGTCAATCATACCTGCTATCTTACAATAGCCGCCTAACGGCAGCCAGCCGATACCGTATTCCGTGTCACTGTTCTTGGGTTTGAACTTGAACAGACTGAACTTCCAGTCGAAGAACACATAGAACTTCTCCACACGTACTCCGAAGAGTTTGGAGAAGAAGAAATGCCCGCCCTCATGGAGCAATACCAATAGGGAGATGGCGAGGATAAACTGTAATACTCTGATTAAAAATACTTCCATTATTAATTCTTTTTCATTAATTCATTAGCGATTCTTCGTGCCTCCGCATCCGTGGCGACATAGGTGTCGTAGGTCGGGTTGGCATCGAAGGTGCATTTCTCCATCGTTTCAGCAATGATGTCGCTCATCTGCAGGAAACTGCATCGGTCCTCCAGGAAACCGCGGTTGACAATCTCGTTGGCAGCATTCACGATACATGGCATATTACCACCCTTTTGGATCGCCTCGAAGGCCAGTGCGAGACAGCGGAACTTCTTCAGGTCGGGCTCGAAGAACTCCAGTTTCTGTGTGGCAAACAGGTCAAGACGCTCACTGGAGAGTGTCAGACGCTTGGGAAATGAGAAGGCATACTGGATAGGCAGTCGCATATCGGGTACTCCCAGTTGTGCCTTGACGGCACCATCCTCAAACTGGACGGCACTATGTACGATACTTTGCGGATGGACCAGGACTTGGATTTGAGAGGCCTTCACACCAAAGAGCCATTTCGCCTCTATCACCTCAAAACCCTTGTTCATCATAGAGGCGGAGTCAATGGTGATCTTCGCCCCCATGTCCCAGGTCGGATGACGCAGGGCATCATCCTTGGTGACCTTGGCAATCTGTTCCATCGACATATTGCGGAAAGGACCGCCACTGGCTGTCAACAGGATTTTCTCGATGGGGTTATGGTCTTCGCCTACCAAACTCTGGAAGATGGCGGAGTGCTCACTGTCTACTGGCAGGATGGGCGCATGATATTGAGTGGCCAATGACTGGATCAACTCTCCAGCCACCACCAACGTCTCTTTGTTGGCGAGGGCTATTGCCTTGCGAGCCTTGATGGCATGGATGGTCGGTGAGAGGCCTGCAAAGCCTACCATCGCCGTCAGCACCATGTCGATGGGGTTTGCCTCTACGATCTCGTCCAGTGCCTGTTTACCGGCATATACCTTGACATCTGGCATGTCGTCCATCAACCGCTTGAGTTCATCGTAACGGTCTTCGTTGGCGATGACGATGGCGGCGGGCTTGAACTGGTGTGCCTGTTGCGCCAGCAGTTCCACCTTATTATTAGCAGTCAGGCAATACACTTCATAGAGGTCGGCATGCTCCTCTATGACTTGTAGTGCTTGGGTTCCTATGGATCCTGTAGACCCAAGGATGGCTATCTGTTTTTTCTTCATATGTCTAATAATCCCTCCGGGATTTGCATGATTATCGTTTTCTTGTGCACGTCAATCTGAGTAATCAGGTCGTCAGTGGCAGGAACCAGTTGTCCGTCCTCCAATTCGAACAGCACATTGGCAGTACTGTCGTCGATAGCAGCGATGGTACCTACCTTCTTGCCTCCTTTTGCATCGACCAAGTCGAAGCCTACAAGACTGTTAAGGGTGGGCGTGTCGTCCTCTTCAGCCAGGCTGCGAAGGAAATAGACATCACAACCCGTCAACTCTGCGGCACGCTGCTGAGTATCTATGTCGCAGAATTTCACCAGTGCCAGCGAGTCGGAACGGAAACGGTACTCCTCCATGAAGAAAGGTACGAGGATACCGTCTATCTCCAAGACTAGAAAGTCGGCATCGGTACGGTCGAAGATATCATCGTCAAACTGAAAGGAGATCTCTCCCTTGACACCATGTGTCTTACCCAGTCTTCCGATCTTATATACCTCCTCTTGCCTGATCATATCTGCTATTCGCTAAAGGTTAAACTCTCTCTATCTTAGCACCGAGGGCGTTGAGGCGTCCTTCAATATTCTCATAGCCACGGTCTATCTGTTCGATATTGCTGATCGTACTGGTGCCGTTGGCACTCATGGCGGCTATCAACAGGGCAATACCGGCACGGATATCAGGACTCGACATACGCTGGGCACGGAGGGGACGTTTGTGGTCATGGCCGACCACGACGGCCCGATGGGGGTCGCAGAGAATAATCTGTGCACCCATGTCGATGAGTTTGTCGACAAAGAACAGACGGCTCTCGAACATCTTCTGGTGGAACAGGACGGAGCCGCGAGCCTGGGTGGCTACTACGATGAGCACACTCAACAGGTCGGGGGTCAGTCCGGGCCAGGGAGCATCGGCCAGTGTCATGATGGTGCCGTCGATAAACGAGTCGACAACGTAATGTTTCTGGCGTGGAATATAGAGGTCGTCGCCATCCACCTCCACCTTCACACCCAGCCGGCGAAAGGCATCGGGAATGATGCCGAGGTCTTTCAGGGAGACATCCTTGATGCGGATACCGTCGCCCACCATCGCTGCCATACCGATAAACGAGCCTACCTCAATCATATCGGGCAACAGGTGATGCTCTGTACCATACAGTTCTTTTACGCCTATGATGGTGAGGAGGTTGCTGCCAATACCACTGATACTTGCTCCCATGCGGTTCAGCATGTGACAGAGTTGTTGGATATAGGGCTCACAGGCGGCATTATAGATCGTGGTGGTACCTTCCGCTAAGACGGCAGCCATGATGATGTTGGCCGTACCAGTCACGGAAGCCTCGTCAAGCAGCATATAGGTGCCCTTTAGTCCATTGGCTTTTGGTGCGTATATTTCATAGATGTTACGATCCTCCAGATGATGGAATTTGGCTCCCAGTGACTTAAAGCCTAGGAAGTGGGTGTCTAGTCGACGACGACCAATCTTGTCGCCACCGGGCTTCGTGATGACAGCCTTGCCCATACGTGCCAGCAGCGGACCAATCATCAGGACGGAGCCGCGCAGTGCCGCACATTTCTGTACGAACTCGTCACTCTCCAGGTATTTCAAATCGAGTTGGTCGGCTTGGAAGGTATATGCCTGGTGATTGCCAGTCACCTTCACACCAATGTCCTTTAGGAGTTGGATGAGGTTGTTGACATCACGGATGTCAGGGATATTGTGGATGGTCACTTTCTCATGAGTGAGTAAAGTGGCGCAGATCACCTGCAACGCCTCGTTCTTAGCCCCTTGTGGTGTGATGGTACCACTGAGCAGTCGCCCGCCTTCTATCTTGAATGATGCCATTTACTTTTTCCTTTTACCGTTACGCTTTCCACTCTCATTATCCGCATACGTAATATGGTCGAGACGCATACTGGAAAGGTCTAGTTGTATCTTGCCGTCCGTGAAACGCGCCAGGTCATCGGCTACCTTCTCGTCGTCCATCGAGCCATGTCCCCATGTGGCGAGGTTGCGTTTCATCTGGTTGGCTGTCAAGCGCACCAGTTCGTTACGTTCCTCTCCTTCCGGCATGGTCTTCAACTGCTCAAACAACTGCTCAATCAGTCTACCGTAATGACGCATGCGAGCACCACCAGAGGGATGCTCCATCGGAGCCGGCTTCGACAGGATTTTCTCGGCCTCGCTGACATCGAAAGGCCAGTCGATATCCAGTTGCTTATGACTCATCAGGTAGAGATGGTCCCATAGTGTCTGCTCGGCATTCGTACTGTCGCGCAACAGGGGGTTCTTGCTTTCCATCAGTCGGATAATGGTGTTGGCACATTTCTGTCGTTCTGCCTTGTCAGACAGACTGACAGCATGATCCACCATCTTCTGTATCTCACGCCCGTATTCGGGCATCAGCAACTTCTCCCGTTGCGTGTTATAATCCAATCCTTTTATATCCATATTGCTAAATCAGTTTCTTGGGTTTGATGGCTACAAAGTCTTTCAGATAGAATGGCTCGAAATAGGCCACATCTTCTGTCTGTCCGTTCAGTAGTCGTTTCTCAGCCAATGGCTGCATCCACTTGGCGATAGGCTCAATGCCATCAATATAGTGGGCGTTGGGATGGTTGATAACCTCCATACATTTCTTCGCACCATTGCCGAAGAAATACACAGGACGCTCGTCCAACCACTCCTTATAGGTATCGGCAGTCACCACATCGGCACCCACAGGACGTACCTCCCTCAAGGCACGGTCGTAAAGGGCGGCATAAACCTCCATCCGTCGTGCGTCGAGCATCGGACAGAGCAAGGCGTCCTCCTCAATCTCCTCATGTCCCAGCAACACGGGGACACACAGCAGTTCGAGGGTGGGTACAGCAATCAGTTTCAAATTACGCCCATAGCAAACACCCTTTGCCATCGACACCCCGATGCGCAGTCCTGTGTAAGATCCTGGTCCGCAACTCACGGCGACAGCATCAAACGGGATGGCGTGACTGTCCGTAAACGACAGAGCCTCGTCGACCATCGATCCCAACCGCTCTGCATGGTTCGGACCGCTATGGTCCTCCTCATGGTAGATGCAGTGGCTGTCTTCCGACACCGCTACAGAGCAAACCGACGTACTGGTCTCTATATGTAAAATGCAAGCCATTCTTCTCTTCTATTTATTATAAGGTGCAAAGGTAGTGCAAATCGAACGAAATACCAAATTTATTTGAGTATTTCTGAGATGCAGCCTACCTTGGAACGAAGTTCAAAGGTACGAATAAGTGAGAAGAAAACCAAATTTTATTTGAGTTTTCTCGAAAGGCAGCGGGTTGGCGAGTTAAATGGCACCTTAAATGCCAATCGAATAGGTTCCAAATTTCACAGGAACCTATTTTCTTGTGGCAGTATCAGAAAAATGACTTATCTTTGCACCATAAACCAGGAAACACAAGTCTAACCCTAAAAACACAAACACTATGAAAACGAAAACATTAGTTGTGGCAAGAACAAGCAAGAAAGTGAGCAAATTGAAGATTATCCGTTACGTCCTGCTCATTGGAACAGTGGCAACACTGTTGATGGCACTTTCGGGTTGTGAGACCTACGATTCCTCTTCCGCCAAGCAAGTAGCAGAGAAACCACTGCCTTTGAAAGTGTATCACCAAGCAGGCGAGGATGACCTCACGATAGTCTTTGCACCTGAGGGATACTTAGCCGAGGATATGGCCCAGTTCCGCAAGGAAGTCGAACTGGCTTGCGAAATGCTCCGTCAGACTAAGCCTTTTGCATACTGTATGAATCACATCAACCTCTATGCTATCGAGTTGGCATCAACAGACAGCGTAACGGCCTTTGGGCTGGAGACACCCAAGCCTGACCAAGTCTTTGCCCCAGTACAGATGGACAGCATCAAACAACTGATGAAGCGTCTGCCGTGTGCAGTAGAAAAGACTGTGCTGGTCATCATGGCGAATGTAAAGGACAGTTACTTAGGATATACGTTGGTCAGCGAACCCTGCGAGCGGATGAGTATTCCAGAGACGGCTGTCATTCAGAGCCTTTTCAGTTATAATCCTACCGTATTACTACATGAGGTAGGAGGACACGCCATAGGGCTGCTGGCCGATGAATATGGTTCTGACACAGCCCTCGACGACGAAAGCCGCACCGAACTGCTCAATTATCAGGAGCGTGGACTTTTCCAGAATGTCTCGGTCAGCGACAACACGCCCTCCTGGCAATGGATGCTAGGCGATGACGACTTCTCTGCAGAAGGAATGGGTATCTTCGAGGGAGGTTATGGTTGTGCAGAGGGTATTCTCCGTTCGACCCAGAACTCCGTGATGAGACACCACACGTTGAGAACTGACTTCACTCCCTATCAGCGTTACTTGATATACAGCCGAATAGAACGGGTGCATAGCGGACGGGAAGTGTCATACGCTGAGTGGAAGACTATCGACCTTGCATATCAACAACCGCCCGTAGATTTTGCCGCTATCACCGGCAACCGTCGTAGCCAAACTCACGCTACAGGCGACTACGACCGCAATGATGTAGTTATAGTCAAAGAATAATCCGAGTCAGTGCTACGTCAACAAAGCAAACCAATGTTAAACCAACAAAAAGAACAACACCATGGAAACCAAGAAATTCACCTCCACTATCCAGCGACTGTTCACCATCGTTATCATCTCCACCATCCTTATGGTGATAGCCTCCTGTTCGGAAAACTCCGTGTTGAGGATACCTAACAAGGCTACTTCCATTGACTCGGCCGTGCTAAGCCTGAAGACCCAGAGGGCAGACCTGCCCAGCGGCAAGTCCGACAGTCTCAGTGTCTATATCCAGAATAGCAGGGTCCAAATGGTGACCAGAGAGTGTGCGGGACTGTACGTCGTGTCGTTATTCGACTACACAACGTCTGGGCAAGTCATCATCCGAACAGGAAACAACGTCTCTGGCGTAGTCTCTGTGCTGGAGAAGAACGTAGTTGATTTGCGACTTGACGGTCTACCGGCAAGTTACACCGCTACCGACTGCCAGACGGGGCTGACGTTAACAGGCGAATTCAGTTACACGTTCTATCCCGATGGTGGCATCAAGACCTTACATCTGGTGCGAAGTGGCTACCAGTCTGTCGTCAAGGACCATGCCATCATGGAGTTTGTCTATGACGATGGTGAACAGAACCCTGCGTCAGCACTCATGTGGGCTAGAGTCCACCCAGAGGTGCTCGATTCGCTTACGATTTCTCAAGGCGGAATCGGTGAGTACCTCGCTACTCTGATATATGCCAGCGGGCGAGTACTTAAGAAGATGTCTGTCTCTTATGCGCTGGAAGACCCGGTTCAACCTGGTAAGGCAACCATTGAGTACGATGGTCAGAAAATAAAAACCTCACACCAACTTCCTGGCAGAGCCGTCGTAGGAGGCAATACAGGTGATTGGCGAGATATCAACTTTTTGACCTACCAACTCAGATAAGGAGGTGTGATATGTACGACTACGGCGAGGAGGATGACCCTGTTCTGGACCAAGTCATCATTGAAAGCGGCATTGAACTGTTATTAATTCTGTTGGCTCTACGAGGGTCCCTCCTTCTCCACACCATTGCTCACCAATTGGATATTTATTTTGGATTTGCGCCCGTTTTTTTGGACTTATAGATTATTTTCATTAATTTTGCCCCACAAACAAATTAAACCTAAGATATATTATGGAAACTATCAATGTAAATGCCCTAAAGGCTAAGTACGGACGTTTAGAGAGAAATAATGGTAAATATTGCTTGTCTGCATTCTTGGCAGGAGCAAATATCACCAAGGGAACCTATTCTTTTATATCCAAGATGTTGAGAGAAAGTGAAGATGAGAATTCAAAGAGTCCATACTTAAAATATAATGAATTTAGTAGGGATGACATTGATAATTGTATATCAGACTTTATTGATGTTATTAATAATATTCAAGATGAAACTGACCGCCAACAAGAACTAAAATATATTGATAGTTTACTTGATATTATTATTAATGATGGTCAAGTAGACGCAGCCACTGTCGACGGGAAATTTAATCACGATAGAATACCCAGACATATTGCTGCTCATTTCTGTACAAAGGTCAATGCAGACTATTGGCTTGAGCGAGGGACTAACGAGGCAACGGTAATGAGTAATCTGAATGGAAAGACAAAGGTTGAATGGATCGAAGGCCAAGAAGTATCCAAAAAACTTGACCCTCTGTATTCTGATATTTGCCAGATAATCTACTGGTTGCAAGATGATAAAGGACAAAGAAAATCTGAAAATAAACCAGCATGGACTTGTGCCAAACGATTTATAGATGCCTTTCGATGGTGTAGAAATTGGGCAGACCACATTAATCCTAATATTACAAACGATAATGAGCGATGTGCAGCTGCTGCATTTATCCTTCATACGCTTACTGCTAATTTTTATTGCATTAGCCAGAACTTGAAAGGTACTATTGGTGAAACCCCACATGACTCTAAAATCCTCTCTGTATTCTATAATGGTAAAGTTAGTGAAGAAATTCACAGAGCAGACCAAGATGCTACAAAAGATACAATCAAGCCAAGGTTATACCAAATCACCGCTGATAAGGTAGAGATTCCTGCCAATGGTGATAGTATTGAACTGCAACGTCTCGACTTCACCATCATAAAGGGAGAGCAATATGAACTTCTGTTAGGTGGCGAGAAGGCTAATGTGGATATGGAGCGAATCTGGGATTCCCCATCTCAGAACCCTGTAGCCATATGGAATGGTGTCCATCCCTACTTTTTCTCAGATCTTTCTAATGTACCCTCTCAACTAAGCAGTTATGTCGATAGAGCCAATAAAGAAGAAATCAAAAAGTTAAGGAGTGCCATTGAATTCGCATCAGAAATGAATAAGGAGAATGCTGATGCGACAAAAACTCTTACAAAAGCGCTAGATAACCTGTCTGATGCTTTTGAGAAAAATAATAAGTGGTTTAAAGTGCTGGTTGCGGTTAGGATAGCCATGTTAGCGTTTGTCGCAGTCGGTGTAATAATATATGCTTTGAATACATATCTCTCTAAAAAAGAAAGTATTCAAGTTGAGTTGGTAGAACCCTATGAGCAGGAATACAATGCGTATATTGTGAACTCATGGGCGGGAATGAATGATTTCGATAGTTTTATTAACGACAGTTTACCAGATCCTGCTTCTATGGTCTATCAATTTGACTCACTGAGCAACTTAAAGGAGTTGATTCTTCAAAAGGGTCAAAGGATTATGAAATATCAATATATGGATCAACAAATTGTGAGTCAATACAAGGAGAAGGACTCCGTCTCCCTTGCCGATATAGACGGTTGGGACGAACATGGATTACCGAATGCCGGACACCTTGAAATTGGGGAGTCGGCAGAGGCAATATCTTATATGGCAAGTCCATTTAAAATGAATTATGAAAAGACAGACATTGAATATGCAAAATTCCGTATAGATGTGACGGATGTCAATAATGATTTGTATAAGAGAGAGAGAGTTTTGCCTCCTGAAAATCTGGAGAAAAAAGGGAGAGATGTCACTGTAACTTTTAAGTATAGCAGTGACAGCATTGTCGGAGGTTTGAAGAAAGTGATGTTCTGTCCTTATTTGTTTAACAGAATATTGCCAGGCGGCATGGGGTATTCTTTCTGTACACGGATTGGGCAGTTGGCTGTTCATATTCCTAAGGAGATTCATTTTGATATCTTAGAAGATCACCAGACAGTTAAATCATTTATTTTACACGTTAATCAGCAAGTAAACCCCAGTGGGGATGTGACAGGTTTAGAATACACAATGGAAATTAAACATGATTATGGTTATCAGCCGGTTCCACTTCGTATTAATTACACACTAAAACACAAACGTACAAAAGTAGATAGCAAATAAAACAGTCGGGAACTTCGCCAGACTCCACAACCTAATAACTTTTACACAAACACACGACATATGATTAGCACACTAATGAAAAACACAACGGCCGAGAATGTCCTCAGTGACATTCGGTTGCTGGGGAGTAGGAGTGAGACGGTGTTTTCTGGACACCGACAGAGTATCTATGGGAAGGGATGTGACCTTTATCTATATGCCGATGGGAGGGAGGTCTTGCTCGTGGGGGTAGACTATTTCCCATCCCACCACCTCCCTGAGTTAGCGGATGAGGAAGAGTTTAACGGTGAACATCCCCTCTGGTTTACTGAGGTGTCGCATCGCACATCGCCGGTTGTAGAGTTATGGATAACCAAAAGGATTCTACGCAATATTCTAACCTGCTATGCGGAGGAACATGACCAGAAGCCGCTGAAAGTGTCTGCCATCCTTCTTACTAACAGCGATATTATCAACAGTGCCGACATGGCGGGTGAGTGGAAACACCTTGGTATCAGTGTTTTCTGCAAACTGACGGAAATCAAGAAGGGAATGGTGCTGCCCGTCAATAACGACCTACGTCTGGATGCGGCAGACCCTGTTGGATTTTTTCTGAACTACAGGGTTCTGTCGTCAGATATCGCAGAGGCTCATCAGCAGTTGCTGGCACTGCAACAGCAGAGCGGTAGCAGTTATCATTTCCAACATAACCGCTACAGAGTGCAAGCGGCTGATATGGATCTACGTGATGAGGAGCAGGAAGAACAACAACTTGAAAAAGGGAAGCCTCGGGAGGAGGATACAGCCATTAAGGATGTTTCTATCACTGTTTGCCGCCATCATAACAAGTATACCCACTTATCAATAGAGGTGCGCATCACTGTCATTAATGATGGAATACTCGATCCAGCCAAGATGGAAATCGTCTTGGCTACCGACAGTTACATGCCGGTTTGCTCCAAAATAGGTGGGGAAAGGACAGACGATAATAGTGTTGTGATGACCTGCTGGCCTGAGGTGCTTCTGCCTGGCAAGTATCTGTTGATAGTCAGGTATAGTCATGGGATGCCCATGCGCATCGACTTCCAGATAGACGACAAGTTGACAATTGAGGTCGAGAACTCTGTGGTATGCCTTCCACATAGTGAAGAAGAGGCCTTGCTTTACCTCCAACTATACGAGTCGGACTGGGAAGCACTTTCGGTGCCTGGGTGGACAGAGTTACGGCACTATGTGATGAGACTCCGACAGATAGATCTTTATAACGATGAACGCAGTTATCCGGACACTGTCATATCGCCTCAAAAGAATCTCCTTTTGTGCATTCGCAACGACCATCATGGTTTAAATGAGGAGCGGCTTACGGCATTGGCAGAGTTGGTAGACAATGATTTCAAACTAAAGATAGTTGACTGTAGTACGTTGTATGACAAGTTTCAGAATAACCCCTTGGAGCGCTTTAATAACGAATTCAGCAACCTTGGTGTCATGACAACCATCTGTCTGACTAACATCCGCTCACTGTTGACATCTTCTGGTAATGACATAGTTCGGAGAATAGCCAGCAAAGTGCGTAGTACTGGTTGCGCTGGCATTCCCAAAGAGTATCGGATCTGGCTGTTAGGATCAGAGGCTGATATTGACGAGGTACTGGCTGCTCATACGGTATTTTCCGAACTGTTCTGGGGCAGCCAAAAACTACGTCAGCAGGCACCTTCTCTATACGACCAGATTGTGACATTTATACGTATGACCAACGAGGAGCACATCGTGTTTACAGACAACGAAAGGCTGGTGCAGACCTTGTGGGAGAGTTTCCAATCAGGCAGTTTCGCTTCCTGGTCGTGTGACGACATGAAGCGGTTCATCTTGGAAAAGATGCATCCTCTCTATATAGACAGGCTTCTTGCAAACAACTATCCACCGCAGTTGTCTGTGGATGATATCGACTTCTCGCCGTTCATGTTTGCTGACAGGCCTGATGACATCCTGAACGGGATGGTGGGACTTGACGAGGTAAAACAACGAATGATTCAGATATCTCGCCAAGTACAGTTCGAGATAGAACGCAGGAAGCAGGGACTGGCCACGTCAGCCCCTCATAACTTCCATATGGTTTTTACTGGTAATCCAGGCACAGGGAAGACGACAGTGGCAAGACGAATGGGGCTGGTATTCAAATCCCTCGGCAAACTATCCAAAGGCGAGGTGGTGACGGTAGATAGAATGAGTCTCGTGGGTCAATACATAGGCGAAACCGAGCATAATGTTGCGAAACTCTTAGAGCGGGCAAGAGGAAGCGTGTTGTTCGTCGATGAGGCCTATACCCTTTTTAGCGGACCTACTGACACGAAAGACTATGGGAAAAGAGTTATAGAAAGTCTCCTCGGCTTTCTCAGTAAGCCGCATGATGACTGTATTGTCATATTCGCAGGATATGAGAAAGAGATGGGCCAGTTATTTCAATCTAACCCTGGTTTGAACGACCGTTTTGCATATAAGTTGCACTTCCCAGATTATAGCGAGCGGGAACTTGCTGACATTGCTGAGCGTCTATTCCAGAAAGATGAGTACACGTTATCGGCTGCTGCTCAGAATGAACTACACAAAGTCATCAGGCAAGTCTATGCCCAGCGGACGTCTACTTTCAGCAATGCCCGCTGGGTAGAACTTTTAGTTTCTAATGTCCTTGCTGAGATGGCTTCCCGTGTTCTCGCTGATGGTATCAAGGACTACCAAACCGTCCAGATACAAGATGTCGCCAAGGGCTTTGAGAAGGTTAATCCCCTGAACAATACCATAAATCCTCGACGTAAAGTAGGGTTTAATCTGTGAGGGACTTTGGGGTATAGTTACTAAAAAAAAGTGGACAACGTTACGAAGTTAGGTTTTCTATCATTCTCTTTGCCCTGCTCACCATCTCGTTTCGCAACTTGTCCGACCCTTTGATAAGTTTCAGTTGATCAGCATATTGCAGCAGACGGTCTATGAACTCGTGGTTAGGTCTTAATCTTAGTTTGATGATATTGCCTTCTATCTGTTGCGATGGGTGTATCTTCTTTGTCTGTATATATCCCAGCGTATTCTGATTCATAGCCAGCAATTCTATCTCTTCAAGTTCATTCTCATTATCAAATGTCACCCCGACTATCTCGTTGAAGTACTGCTCGTAGTCCAGATTATTATCGATATACTCCACGTCTATAGCATGGACACTGTTTCGTTCTATTCGGTCAATGGAATAGTGGGACATTGCATCATATTTTTTCCCTTTACATTCCGAACGTCCGAAAACATACCACCGCATATTGTACTCTTTCAATAAATAGGGTGTCATTTTTACCTGATAGGATTCTTTATGATAAGGTTGATAGGAAAATTCGATGACCTGTCGGTGTTTGATGTGTTCATAGATAATAGGCAGCAACTCACTGTTTCTAAGGGATGTAGAATCAAACATGATGATTTTCATGGAATGTGTCTCATCCTCTTCAGGAGGTAGTCCCAAGGCTGTTATCCATGACTTCGGTAGTAGTTCAAAGGACGTTTTAAGTATTTCATAGATGGAACTTTTTACGTTTTTCCGCTCTCTGTTAAGAGCCCTTTCACAGGGGTTAAAGTCCAACCCCTGTGGGTATTGATAAGTCGTATTTTTAGTGCCAATTCTTACCAAAGCAAACTTTTCTCCGGCCTCTTTGATTTCTTTATCAATGTCCGTCCAACATTTTTTCAGCACCCCTTCATAGGCTGCTTTAATGCATTTCGGATCTTTCATATCAAACCCGGTAACCTTATTAGAAAAACTCAGTGCATCATAATACGATTCATAATCACGCCGTATAGCATCAAACACGTCATTGTTCGTAATGCCAGACTCATTTTGGGTCATCAAGTTGTTGATGATCGTCAACAACTGCAATTTCTTCAGACTCTTCATAGCGCAAAGATAATCATTTAATTTAAAACAGACAAGAAAATAAAGAAAAACTGAGATGGTACCTATCTAGGTCGAACGAAATACCAAATTATGGAGGTGCCGCCTCCTTGCCACGGTACTATGAAAAGAGCCGCAAACGGATGGTTTGCGGCTCGCTCTTGGATATAGATAGTATTACATTCCCAACTGGTTGATGAGGTTCTGAAGTCCCTCAGGACCCTCGAAGTCGTCGAGTTCACGTGAGAACTGAACGGGTGTAACATCCTCATTGATATTAAGACTACCCGTCAGCATAGGCTGCTGCAGGTTGAGTCGGAAGATTTCTGTTTCTGGTGTGATATATTGCTTTTTCATTTGATGTCCTCCCACTGT
Source organism: Prevotella sp. (assembly GCA_017449675.1). GTDB lineage: Bacteria > Bacteroidota > Bacteroidia > Bacteroidales > Bacteroidaceae > Prevotella. Next base: position 33,844 of record JAFTFG010000018.1, on the reverse strand, counting down.
TTATTTGATGATTACAAGTTTGCCGTTCACGATATTGACACCCTTCTTGGGCTGGGCGAGGCGACGACCGCTAAGGTCGTAGTATACATCAGCCTTCTTACCGCTTACAGCCTCCATCTCCTGGATACCTGTTGAGAAGCCTTCGATGGTGAAGTACTCGCGAGAGCCTGCTGCCACCTTATAGAAAGCCTTGTTGGCAGACAGAGTCCCTTCATACTTGTAGAAACCGATACCGGCTGACCCGCTACCAAGCACATAGTAGGTGTTGCCACTTGCTTGTGCCGTGGCTACATCGACACCCTCCAGCACATTGCCAGTGAAGTCGCCAGTAGCATCGTCTATCGTGGAGGTCAGCGTGATAGAGGCTGCAGAACTCTTCAGGATGACAGCCTGTCCAGCCTTGATAATCTTGTCGCTGATTTCCGTCAGTATCATCTTGTCGCCAGAGACAGCAGCCGTGTAGACTGTCGTGTTGGCATCAGCCTGGCGGTTCACGTTGCTCTTGTAATAGGTTGCCCAGTTATCGCTGACTACTGTGTTGGCAGCAACTGTCACACTCTTCTTCGTCAGATAGCCGCCTGTGCCAGTGTGAGCATTGGTCTTGTCGGTGCTACTACCCACTATCGTGCCATCCTCGCCAACGAGAGCATTGCAAGAAGAAAACATGTCGTTTGAAGACGTAACTTCATCAGTATTCCAATTTTCGCCTACACTGATAGCGGACAAGACAGAACAATCAGAAAACATGTAATTCATATTTGTAACCTTTGAGGCATTGAAACTGCTTAAGTCTACGAAAGTCAGGCCAGAGCACAAATAGAACATCATTGCCATATTCCCCACCTTCGAGGTGTTGAAACTGCTTAAGTCGATAGAAGTCAGCCCCTCACAGTCACGGAACATCATACCCATTTCCGTTACCTCCGATGTTTCGAATTTACTCAAGTCGAGGGAGGTTAAAGATTGGCAAGAATTAAACATATAGCCCATGTTTGTTACCAATGAAGTGTTGAGATTGGTAAGTCCCTCTATAGTTGTTAGACTCCCCATATCAGCAAACCACTGATAACATGAAGTGGGCTTCACAGTGCTGAACGACGACTCGAATACTGCCTTACTACAGGTGGATCTGACAATGGACTTCCATTTGGGCTCCGAATAGCCTGTTGCTGCCACATCCGTTCCACTCCACACTTTGGTTGCCGTAATAGCACTGCCACCTGCTGGAGTCCATAAGTTGCCCTCAGTGGGCACTGCACCATAAGAGAAATAGAGGGTTGTGTTGGTTGCGTCCCATACGACGAACGCATCATCTGCCTGAACACTCATTGCTGTCACAAGCAGTGCCGCCAATAAGAGTAAAAATCTACGTTTCATACGCTTTAGTTTTATTAAATTGTTATTGTTAAGGATTATTTGGTTGCAAAGATACTACCTTTTTAGTTAAAAAGCGTCACCCCCCCTTAAAGTTTGTTAATAGGTGTAAAATTTAAGGGGAAAGGCTGTATTGTGGGCGATAAATGATGTCTCGGTTAGGGATTAATCTTTAATGCTGTTGCAAGAAACGCCTTAGGAGGAAGGCAAGGAAATAAGGGAAGGTATAAAATTTCCCATTATATCCGATGTTCTTCTGACAGAATTTGATACCATACCGTATATCTTGGAAATGCTCATTATCGTCTATCAGTTTATTAAGCGATTTGGTGGCATTGTCCGTGACTTTCACCTCCACAGGTATAAGGGATTCCCTATCTCTCACAAAGAAGTCCATCTCCAGAGTAGACTTCTCGTTCTTATAGAAATAGAGATGATAGCCCTGTTTTACCAACATATCTGCGATGACATTCTCATAAATAGCCCCTTTATAGGCATTGAAATTCTTATTGGCACGCAAGTCCTCTTGTGCCTCCTCATCAAGTGAGGCTATAAGTAGTCCAGTATCCTTATAGTACAATTTAAATGCCTTGGGATTATAATTGCCTTTTAGTGGCAGTGCCACTTGGTCAAGACAATAACAGATATTGACCACACCAGCATCAGAAAGCCATTCTACAGTACCTGTATATTCTCTGTTTCTCGCCCCTTTAGCCACTTTCGTAATCTGGAATTTCTTGTTGTCTTGAGCAAGAAATACCGAGATATGGTTATAAATGCTCTTGATTCTTCCATTGTCCAGACCTTCTGCGTATTTAGTGATATCTTCCTCATAGTCTGCAAGGAGTTGACGTTGTAGTTGTAGCGTCCCACTAAAATTGTTATTTGTCACATAATGATTGACAACAGCAGGCATACCCCCTATCGTCATGTAGTCATGGAACAATCTGGTCAACACCTCCATCTCGATTTGAGTCAGGGGTTTCACCTGCCTCATATTTGATGTCAGCCTGCTGTTCCTCTGTCGGATTCTCAAGTTGTTCCTCAGAATACTTTTCAAGCAACTTAGCCCTTAAAGCATTCTGCATTTCCAACGTGTCAATTTGTGTCGGCAGTTGATAGAATGCAGCCTCATAGCGTTTCTTGTGAACAAGCATTTCGTATGATATATCCTCGCTGTCAGAAAGTGTCGGGTCTGAAAGAGTGGCTGGCAAATATGTCTTGTACTCCGAAGAATACGCTGCAAAAATACAAAAAAGATGGCATATTCAGTTCATTTATTCAAAAAACTAATCGAATTCTTGCATAATTCGAGAAAAAACATTAAATTTGCAACCGAAATGAAGAAGATTCTCGGATAAGACAGTCCGAATCAAACGATAACAGAACCCGTCGGCATCCCGTAGATCTGCTGGCGGGTCACCTTTTTTAGACAACTATGAGCAATCAGAAACCACGAACAATAGAAGAACAAATCCGCCTACTCCGTTCAAGAGGAATGGCGTTTGGTAATGAAGAAGAAGCCAAGCAGTGTTTGGCGCACATCAGTTACTTCCGTCTGAAATACTATTGGACGGATATGATGGACGAGGAAACAGAGCACGACTTTAGGGAGAGTGCTTCTTTTGACGATGTGATTGCCCGATACAACTTTGACCGAAGTCTTCGGCTGATACTCTTTGATGCCATTGAGATTATAGAGGTGGCACTTCGGGCTAAGATTATCAACCATCTATCGCAGGCAAAGGATAGTGGACTTTGGTACTTGGACGCTTCCCTCTTTGAGCGTAAAGACTATTATGAGGATTTCGTGCTCAACCTCAAGCATGAGTTTGACCGTAGCACCGAGCCTTTTGCCAAAGAATATATTGCAGAGCATCCCGATTGGGATTGGGAGTCGATGGAGGGCGACAATCCTGATGCGTGGATGATACTTGAAAGTGCCACCTTCGGCACACTCTCCAAGATGTACAAGAACTTGAAGAGCCAGTTGCCAGAACGTGCCGCCATTGTCAACGACTTCGGACTGTATTCTGCAAAGGAGTTATCCAGTTGGCTGGAGGCCATTTCTGTGCTTCGTAATATCATTGCCCATCACTCACGCCTATGGAACCGAAGCCTTGCCAAACAAGTAACTAATCCCAAAGGGCACCGTGACAAGTGGTTGCAGAATCCATTGACGGACAATCAAAAGAAGAAACCATACGGAGTGATTTCGGCTATGCTCTATCTCTGCAATGCCGTGTACCCAGATAACCAGATAAAGAATAAACTGCTTGCCTTGATTGATAACAGCCCCAACATACCTTATCACAAATACGGTTTTACTGGCGACTGGCGCAAAGAGCCTATATGGTGCTAAGCCATTAAATTGTGTGTATAAGATTTGGCGGTTTGATGCATGATATCATAGCGGATGATTTCATAAGGATGATCAAGTAGAGTTAAACAAAAAAGAAAAAGACAAGGAATTTGAATGAAATCCTCATTTCGTTGTATGAAAAGATGTCTCGGTTAGGGATTAATCTTTAATGCTGTTGCAAGAAACGCCTTAGGAGGAAGGCAAGGAGATAAGGGATTTTTTATCTCTCACAAAGATACGACTTCTCTCACAATTTTCCTAAAAACAGGGAAATTTGGGGAGATCAGAAAAAAGTTGTACCTTTGCATCAACGTTAATCATGTTATCAGATGAAAGATAATTTGCAGGAGAAATTCCCGGTTGTGGATGAGGAGGGGAACGTGATGGGGGAGGCAACACGTGGCGAGTGTCATAACGGCTCAAGGCTGTTGCATCCTGTGGTACATCTGCATGTGTTTAACTCCAAAGGCGATGTGTATTTACAGAAACGTCCTGAGTGGAAGGACATACAGCCTGGGAAATGGGACACTGCCGTTGGCGGACATATAGACTACGGAGAGACACCAGAGGAGGCATTGCATAGAGAGGTGCGTGAGGAACTGGGCATCACCGACTTCACACCACAGTTCATGGGGAAGTACGTGTTTGACAGCCTACGGGAAAGGGAACTGGTGTATGTCAACCGTACCACCTACGACGGGGAGATCAGTCCCTCAAAAGAGGAACTGGATGGCGGTCGCTTCTGGACCCTGCAAGAGATTCAGGAGGCTATGGGCAAAGATGTACTGACTCCCAATTTCGAGCGAGAGTTCCAACGGTTCTTCCTATCCGATAAATAGTATAATTATATTGTATTCGTTGAAGGAAAAGTGCCGTTGGTTGAAAATATTTCCTGACGGTACTTCTTTTTTGTATCTTTGCACTAAATGAAATTAACTACCGTTCTTATGAAGAAGTTTATATTGTTATTAACAGCGATGATAGGTAGCATGGCTACGCATGCCGAGAGTTATACCTATCTGACATTTGAACTGACGGACGGCTCGAAGACTTCCGTTGCCGTATCGTCTCTGACACTGTCTATCAGTGGCACGACCCTCACGGCAGGCTCGCAGTCGTTTACGCTCACAAACCTCAGTAAGATGTACTTCTCTACTGCTGATGAGACAACAGGTATTAATGCCATTACTGCGGAAGAGTTGAATGAGATAACCGATATCTACGACTTACAAGGTCGCAAGATAGCAAAAGAGCAGATGCGACAGGGTGTTTACATCATCAAGACAAAGCGAGGAACCTTTAAAATCGCAGTGAAATGAAGAAGATATATTCTCTCCTTGCTGTTCTGTTGCTGACGATAGCGGCAACGGCACAGACCCTCAACGTACAAGTGGGTAACGTCACCTATCAATTCCCTTCGGCAGATACAGGTGATATGACATTTACTGATGGTACTACGCTGACCATCATGAACAAGGAGTTCACGATTAGTGATATCACTGGTATGGCAGTCGACGATAGCGAGGTGACGGCAAGCACTATCAGTGTGGTCTATGACGGCACTTCTGCATCAGTGACAGTGGCAGGCGACATCGCCCAGTATGTCACTCCTACCATCAGTGGGGCGCATGTCAGCATCGCACAAAGTAGCGACTTGGCTACAGAGATTACTTATAACCTCAGCGGAGAGTCCGGTGATGGTGAGTTCTATATGGAGGGTAAGTACAAGGCGACCATTGAACTCAACGGTCTGACGCTAACCAACACGACACCAGTATATAGCGGTGCCGCCATCCATATCCAGAACGGTAAGCGCATCAAAGTGAAGGTGGTCAACGGTACTACCAATACCTTGGTTGATGCGGCAAGCGGTGAGCAGAAGGGATGTCTCTATATCAAGGGACATGCCGAGTTTGCCCAAAAGGGAACGCTCAACATTGTGGGTAATGTGAAACATGGAATCAAGACAGGTGAGTATTTCACTATCAAGAACTCGGTGATCAATGTCACCTCGGCAGTAGGTGATGGCATTAACTGCAGCCAGTATTTCTTGATGGAGAGTGGTACCATTACTATCAGTGGAACAGGTGATGACGGTATCCAGTGCGATATTGATGACACCGAGACGGGGTCTACTGGTGAGACGACAGACCATGAAGACGAGGACTCTGGTAATATGTACATCAGTGGCGGCACCATCAATATCACCTGCGATGCAACAGCGGCAAAAGGTGTCAAGGCGGAAGGCGACATCCGTATAGAGGACGGTACCATCACCATCAAGACGACGGGTGACGGTACTTGGGATACTGACGACCTCGAAACCAAGGCTGCCTGTGGCATCAGTGCTGATGGCAATATCACTATCAAAGGTGGAACCATAGATATCACATCAAGCGGTTCTGGTGGTAAAGGTATGAAGTGTGATGGTTTTATGACTATCGACGATGGCACCATCACGATTGTCACCTCTGGCGGACTCTATTACAACAACGGTACAACAGAGAACAAGAACTATACGGGTGATACCGACAATGTGGACAGTGACTACTACTCTTCTCCGAAGGGTATCAAGGCAGGACTGAAAACAGAGGTAAGTTCCAGTCGTGCCCCTGGTGGTCCTGGCGGTGGTGGTCCTGGCGGTGGAGGTCCTGGCGGTGGAGGTCCTGGCGGTGGTGGCGGCAGTAGTTCCAACTACACCTACTCTGGCGGTTTGGAGATCAATGGCGGTACTATCAGTGTAACGACCAGTGGAACCAATGGTGAGGGTATCGAGAGTAAGAACACACTGGTAGTGAATGGTGGCGAGATTATTGTCAATGCCTATGACGACGCTATCAACGCAGCCCAAGACATGACGATTAACAACGGCTATGTCTACGCAAAGTCATCAAGCAATGACGGACTGGATGCCAATGGCGACCTCTACATCAAAGGCGGCGTGGTCTTTGCCATCTGCACGGGCAGCAATAATGCGGAGAAATCATTGGATGCCAACACCGAGGAGAGTCACAAACTCTATATCCAAGGTGGTGTCCTCTTTGCCCTTGGCGACTTAGAGAGCGGTGCCAGTCTCACACAGTCATGCTATTCCGCCTCCTCATGGAGTAAGAACACATGGTACTCTTTTGCGGTAGGCAGTACGACCTACGCTTTTAAGACTCCTTCGAGCGGTGGCAGTAAACTGGTCGTTTCTGCCTCGACGCAGCCGACTGTCAAGTCGGGTGTTACAGCCAGTGGCACTGAGATCTGGGGCGGTGTGGGCTATACGGATGCTACTGTCAGTGGCGGAACAACAGTATCACTCTCCAGTTACACCTCAAGTAGTGGCGGTGGTCCTGGCGGTGGTTGGTAATCTTCTATTTCTGCAGACTTAACTCTTTGAAGAACTGACCGTTGAGGTCGTAAACCTGGAGGACGGGATAACGTCCTCCATTTTCGTAGTCATAGCGGTATGACTGCATGACAATATATGTCTCATCCTCGCCGACAAGCCCTGCCACTCCAGCGTTGGACGGCAGTTGGATAGCGGTGTTCGTAGAGATATTTAGAATATATGAATACACGTTGCGAGCATCAGGACACCCTTCTAAGTAGATTAAGTTCTGGTCGTATGGGATAAATATCGCCTTGTCGGCTGTGGCGATCTGGCGGACATCGACAGATGCCGCATTACCACCCGTCATCCTGCTCCATGCCCCCTCAGCCAAGGGATTAGTGGTCAGCAGTTTGGTGGTACGTCCGTTTTCTGTGAGCCATACAGACACCACATTCGCAGGGTCGTCTTCTGTTGCCTTACGCTCCAAGTTAAGATATAGTTTACGTTGTCCGTCATCGCTGACGCATTGCGCTGCGGTAGGCAGCGTATTCTGGGCTGACAGGTTGCTCATCATCATGAGCAGTAAGAAAGTGGTTAATAGTTTTTTCATCATTTATCGTTTTTTTGATTGAGTCTTTTCCTTTGCAAAGGTAACAAAAAAACCAAGAATACCAATAACTATTACAAATTTATTCGTACCTTTGTACCCATAAAAACAAAATGTAATAGTATGATACAATCAATGACGGGTTACGGCAAGGCTGTCGTGGCCTATAATGGAAAGAAAATCAATGTAGAAATCAAGTCACTCAACTCCAAACAGTTGGATTTGATTACCCGTATTGCTCCCCTCTATCGAGAGAAAGAGATGGAGATACGCCAACTGATTGCCGAGAAGGTGATTCGTGGAAAAGTGGAGATGAGTATATGGATAGAGAAGGATGCGACAGCAGAGGCATCCCCTGTCAATACGGCATTGATGGAGAGTTACTACCAGCAGTTGAAGAGTTTTGCGGATAGTCATGGTATTGAGGCCGGTCTTGACTGGATGCAGACACTGACCCGTATGCCGGATGTGTTGACGAAGACGGAGGTGGAAGTGCTCGACGACGAGGAATGGGCTGTGGCACGTTCTGGTGTGGAAGAGGCTGTGCAACACTTGGTAGACTTCCGTACACAGGAAGGAGCCGCCTTGGAGAAGAAGTTCGGAGAGAAGATCGATAATATCGAGCGGTTATTGGCCAGCATCGAGCCCTACGAGAAGAGTAGGGTGGAGAAGATACGTAGTCGTATCGTGGATGGTCTGAAGCAGATTCCTGAGGCCGATTACGACAAGAACCGTCTGGAACAGGAACTTATCTACTATATCGAGAAACTGGATATCAGCGAGGAGAAGCAACGACTCACCAACCATCTGAAATACTTCCGTGAGACAATGGCTGACGAGCCTGGACAGGGCAAGAAACTCGGTTTCATCGCCCAGGAGATGGGACGTGAGATCAACACCACAGGCTCTAAGTCGAACCAGGCAGAGATGCAGAATATTGTCGTCATGATGAAGGACGAGTTGGAGCAGATCAAGGAACAGGTGTTGAATGCTTTGTAAGTTCATAGTTATGAAAGGAAAACTAATTATCGTATCAGCACCTTCTGGCAGTGGTAAGTCAACGATTGTCAATTGGTTGATGCAGGAGCATCCTGAACTCAAGTTGTATTTCTCTATCTCCTGTACGAGTCGTGCCCCTCGTGGCACAGAGCAGGACGGCGTAGAGTATTTCTTCCTGACACCAGAGGCTTTCAAGGAGAAAATTGCCAACGAAGAGTTTTTGGAGTATGAGGAGGTGTATGAGAACCGTTTCTACGGAACCTTGAAGGCTCAGGTAGAGCGTCAGCGCGAGGCTGGGCAGAACGTGGTGTTCGACGTGGATGTGAAGGGGGGTGTGAATATTAAGAAGCACTATGGCGATGAAGCCTTGAGTCTCTTCATCCAGCCCCCTTCTGTTGAGGAACTGCGTCGCCGTCTGGAAGGACGTGGCACTGATACGCCAGAGGCTATCGAACAGCGACTTGCCAAAGCGGAATATGAATTGACCTTCGCCCCTCAGTTTGACCATGTCGTCATCAATGACGACTTAGCGACAGCAAAGCAAGAGACTCTACAGATCGTACAAGACTTTTTGAAATGAAGCGGATAGGCATCTTCGGCGGCTCGTTCAATCCCATCCATTGCGGACATATCGCATTGGCTAAGGAGATTCTCCGTCAGACGGACTTGGATGAGATATGGCTGATGGTGTCCCCCCAGAACCCTTTGAAACAGGAGGCATATCTCTTGGATGACCATTTGCGCTTTGACCTGGCCTGCAAAGCATTGGAAGGTGTGAGTGGTGTCGAGACAAGTGATTTTGAGTTCCATCTGCCCAAACCGTCTTATACCTGGAAAACATTGAAGGCTTTGCGTCAGGACTATCCTGACGATCGGTTTACGTTGGTGGTAGGAGGGGATAACTGGCAATACTTTGAACGCTGGTATCATTGGAAAGACATCCTCAGGGAGTTTGATGTGGTGGTATATCCCCGTGATGGACAAATTGGCACGATACAAGCAGCACTGTTGCCAGTGTCAAGTACGGAAATCAGGAATCGTGTAAGACGAGGTGAGTCTATCGAAGGAATGGTGCCTGATAACATTATAGACGAAGTGAAGAGATTATACGCTAAATAGATGAAACGACTGTTGCGGATATTGGGAATCTTCTGGCGTCCATTACGAGTGAATGCGGCCTTCTTCGTATTCTTGTTTGCACTGGGCTACCTCTGTACGCAGACGGAGATCCGACTGCATCTGAAAGGAGCCAAACCCTATGAATTGTCTGCCGTAGAACTGTTCTTCGACTTATATATCGTCTGTTTCCTGTTAACGCTAATTCCCGAGAAAGTCCGTCTGTGGGTACGGCTGTTCCTTGCTGTCATCTTATATGCTGTGGCCTTGGTAGATATGTTCTGTTACGTGCATTTCGAGTCTACACTGACTCCTACCATGCTGATGCTTTTCTTCGAGACGACAGGCGGGGAAGCCAAGGAGTTTCTGAACTCGTACGTGGGGTGGGACCTCTTGACCTCAAAGACAGGATGGGTTCTGTTGATAGCCCTCTTACATATCATCTGGGCTGTCTGGAGTGCATGGTGGCAACGACGGAATCAACAGAAAAGGAGTCTCATATCACTGAACGAGTCTGTCGCCCAGAGGTCGCAAGCGATACTGGGCTTATTGGCACTGGGGCTTTTTATCTATTGCACGACCCAGTGTCTGCCTAACAAGCAGGCCATGATGCGGTTGATGACAAAAGCGAACCTCGGAGAGGTGGAGCATGAGTTGACGACCAAAGACTGTGCCAACCTCTACCTGCCGATTCATCGGATGGTATTTAGTTTATATGCCAACCGTCTTGCTTCTCAGCAGATTACCCGTTTGTTAGAGGTCACTGATCAGGTGCGGGTAGACAGTTGTAGTTTCCGCAGTCCGCAAATCGTATTAATTATCGGAGAGAGTTACAACCGCTATCGCTCTCAACTCTATGGCTATGACAAGCCGACGACACCCCGCCAACTGCAACGGATGCAGGACAGTACACTGGTTGCCTTCACAGATGTGGTAGCCCCCTGGAACCTGACGAGTTTTGTCTTTAAGCATGTCTTCTCGCTCCATGCCGTCGGCGAGGAGGGTGACTGGTGTGATATGCCGATGTTCCCTGAGGTATTCCGCAAGGCAGGTTATCATGTGACCTTTATCACCAACCAGTTTCTGCCCAAGGCGGGGGAGGCTGTCTATGACTTCAGTGGTGGTTTCTTCCTGAATCATCCTGAGTTGAGTGAACAGTTGTTTGATACCCGTAACACAAAACTACACCGTTATGATGAGGGAGTGTTGGCAGACTACGATGCTGTCAGTAAGAAAAATCACCACGACCACCAACTGACTATCTTCCATCTGATGGGGCAGCATGTGGACTATCGGGGGCGTTTCCCTGTGAAGACAAGACGGAAGTTCACTGCTGCTGATTATCCCGATAAGCAATTGTCGGAGAAACGCCTTCAGATCAATGCCGACTATGACAATGCCGTCCTTTATAACGATTCTGTTGTCAATGAGATTATGCGTCGTTATGAACAGGAAGAGGCTATTGTCATCTATATGCCTGATCATGGCGAGGAGTGCTTTAACAGTTTGGACTTCTTCGGACGTAATCATTCGGCAACCATAGACTACCGTCTGGCCCGTGAGGAGTTTGAGATACCTTTCTGGATATGGGCATCGGCAACCTACCGACAGGCTCATCCTGATGTGTGGGAAGCGGTCAAGCACTATTGTCGTCGTCCCTATATGACAGACCTGTTGCCTCATACATTACTGTTCTTGGGAGGTATCCATACCCCTGACTACCGTGTGGAGTATGATGTGCTGAATAGTAAGTATGATGAGCATCGTCCCCGTCTACTGAAAAACAGTGTGGACTATAACGGGCTTTGCCCAAAGGATAAATGAGAAATGAAGAATAGTTTTTTGACACGGGAAGAATGTACGGCAATGCGAGGCATCGCCATCCTTGCCATTATGCTGCATAACTACTGCCATTTTATTGGCAGTATCGTGAAGGAGAACGAGTATCAGTTTTTTGTCTCTCATAATGAGGGGCTATGGCGAGTCTTGACAAACCCGGATGCATTCTTGCCTGTTCATCTCCTCTCTTATTTCGGACATTATGGGGTGCCCGTATTCCTCTTCCTCAGTGGTTTCGGACTGGTGATGAAGTATGAGCATAAGATACAGGAACGGATTGGTGTCGTTCCCTTTGTACGCTATAACTATCTGAAACTATTACGGATGCTGATAGTGGGCTTCACCCTCTTCGTTATCGTGGATGTGATGACCCCTGGTCGCTTCCAGTTCCATTGGGACAATGTCATTGCCCAGTTGCTCATGTATATCAATATACTGCCAACACCGGATAAGATTATCTGGCCAGGCATCTATTGGTTCTTCGGACTGATGATAGAACTCTATATCGTTTATCGGTTGTTCATCTATCGCCAGAAGTCATGGGTGGTCGTTGCGCTGATAGCCATATGCTGGTTGCTACAGGTCTTCTGTGATCCAGAAGGTGAGACTTTGAACCGTCTGCGCTATAATTTCATTGGCGGTATGCTGCCTTTTGGAGCAGGCATCTTAGTCGGGCGGTATGCGGAACGTCTGTCATTGAGTCTCTCCCGATGGGCATGGGCAGGAATCATGCTCCTGGCAACAGGCCTTATTTTTGTGATGTGTTACTATTATCAGTCATGGTTGTGGATACCCGCTTTCATTATCATAGGAACAATAGCCATTGTCAAGGTGATGCCTCAGCGACTGCTGAGCCTGTGTGTGTGGTTCGGCAGTATCTCCGCTGCTATGTTTGTGGCTCATCCGATAGTCCGTAAACTCTTTATTACGGTTGCCTGGCGGCAGGATATCTACGATGGTCTGATGCTCTATGTCGTCGTGACTATCTCCCTTTCGTGGGCTGTTAAGAAACTGATAGATCAAATTCCCAGTCCCAAACTATGAGTCTGCAAGAGATACAACTGAAGGATGTGAGCCGCTATCGTGGTGAGTTGATGGGAGCCGCCATCCTCTTCATCGTCCTTTTTCATGTAGAACTGCCTCGCAGTGATGCTTTCTTCGGCTTGCGCCGTTGTGGAAATATCGGAGTGGATATGTTTCTGTTCCTCAGTGGACTGGGATTGTGGTTCTCTTGGGTGAAGAATCCCTCTTTCAAACAGTTCTACCAACGTCGGCTATTGCGTATCTTCCCTGCATGGCTTATCATGTCGTCACTCTATTATATCCCTCGTTTTGACATGAAGACAGGGAGTTATATCGACCTGATAGGTGATATCACTATCAATTGGGATTTCTGGTTGCACGATGAACTGACGTTCTGGTATATCCCCGCTATCATGATGCTTTACCTGTGGGCTCCGTTATATATGCACTTAATCAGGAAGCATCCTGTATATCGGTGGCTACCGGTCTTGATGATCGTATGGTGTATCTGTGTACAGTGGGTTACCCCCATCCATCAGGCAGTAGGTCACATCGAGATATTCTGGAGTCGTGTACCTATCTTCTTTCTGGGTATTAATTTCGGTGAACAGGTCAGACAGGATGTCAAGATGGAGAAGAGTACGCTATGGTTACTTCTATTGGTCTTCCTGGCGACAGCGAGTGCCTGCATCTATCTGGAACAGGTGAAGCACGGTCGTTTCCCGTTGTTTGCGGAGCGTATGATCTATATCCCTTTGACGGTGTCGCTGCTCATGTTGCTGACGGAGTTGTTCCGTCACACGCCCGTTTGGTTGAACCGCAGTTGTGCGTTCCTCGGTACCCTTAGCCTGGAACTCTATTTGATTCATCATCATTTTGTGATGGTGTATATCTCTCCCTATCACTTGGGCTATTGGCTCACCTTCCTGTTGACATTGGTGATTGCCGTACCCCTTGCTTGGCTGTTGCATCAACTGATAAAAAGGATCATGCCTGTATGAAGAAGATCGTTGCTTTTGACTTTGACGGTACCCTGACGACAAAAGATACCTTGTTGGCATTTATCCGTTATGTGCATGGGACACGGGCCTTGTTGATGGGTCTTCTGCGTTACTCACCCGTCTTGTTGCTGATGCTACTAGGTGGCTATTCCAACGAGCGTGCCAAGCAGCGGGTATTTTCTTATTTCTTCAGGGGGATGTCATTGGATGAGTTCAATGACTGGTGTCAGCGTTTTGCAAGAGAAAGTCGCCATCTGCTGCGGCCTCAAGGGGTGGAGGTTCTGGAACAGGCATTGGGTGAAGGTGCCGACGTGCTGATTATCAGTGCCTCTGTTGATAACTGGGTGCAGCCGTTCTTTCCGACCGTGAAGGTACTGGGTACCCAGGTGGAAGTCAAGGAGGATCTTCTGACAGGTCGCTTCCTGACGAGGAATTGTTATGGGCAGGAGAAGGTTAACCGATTACTGGCCAGTTTTCCTGATCGCAAGGACTATCATCTGACGGCCTATGGCGACAGCAGAGGAGACCGTGAATTGTTAGCCTTTGCCGATGAGGCTCATTATAAACCATTTCGCCTATGCGACTGAGACGTGAGGAATGGATTGTTGGATTAGCAGTCATGCTGTTGCTCATCATCCTGAATGGGATGCTGATAGCGAAGTATGATGCGCTCTTTTCCGTCGTTTGTGATGACTATGGGAAACTCCTGTCCTATCATTATCACGTGTCTGGTTTTGACGCTACGACCTATTCTGTCTTGACGGAGTGGGGCATGAAATATGATGTGCTGCGTCACCCATTGCTGCCTTATCTGATGTATCTACCCTATCAGTTGAATCAACTGCTGATAGCAATGGCAGGAGTGAATGGGGCCCTTTATATCGCTGCCGCCATCATCCTTTTCTTCGGTTTCTGTACAACGGTCTTGTTATATCGTATCCTGCGTGAACTGGTGGGCCTTGGTCGATGGGACGCAACACTATTGACCGTGTTCTTCTTCAGTTGTGCCTATGTGTTGGTCACCTATATCGCTACAGATCATTTCGCCATTTCCTTATTCCTGATACTTCTGTCTGTCTATCTGATTGGTAGGGCCTCACAACAGGGGCGTGTGCTGAAGACATGGCAGACAGTCTTGCTGGTGGTGATCACATCGGGGGTTACCCTGACCAATGCCGCTAAGATATATGCTGCCGAACTGGTGGCTCGTGGCAAAGGCTTCTTCCGTTGGCGTTTCTTGTTGCCGACAGCCTTGTGCGGTCTGCTCATGGTTGGTATGGGACTGTGGGAGGAACGTGTCTATGTCTATCCCAAAGAACAGGCAGAGAAGAAATATTTCGAGGAGCATAGGGAAGAGATGATGCAGAAGGCCCGAGAGAACCATCAACGTTATAAGCATGCCCCTTGGGTGATCCATAAAGGGAAACCGTTTGGGAAGGGTAGTCTGCTGAAATGGACGGATAAGACGACCTCCCGATGGGAGACACTGAAAGAGAATGTCTTTGGCGAGTCGTTATTGTTACATGAGGATTATGTGTTAGATGACATCCTGACCAGTTACCGTCCGGTCTTGTTAAGTTATCGCTCTGTTATCAATTACGTAGTGGAGGGTGTGCTGGTATTCCTATTACTGGCGGGTATCTGTTGCGGTTTTCGGGAGAAGTTGTTATGGATGTGTCTGTTGGGTATTCTCCCCGATGCGTTGATGCATATAGGATTGGGGTTTGCTATCAATGAGATATACATCATGTCGGCACATTGGGTCTATATCTTCCCCATCGCCCTTGCTTATCTGTTGAAGGCAAGAAGTCAAAGACTGATGAAACATAGTCTGAGAGTCATCATTGTCCTGTTGACAGCCTATCTGTTGATTCATAATTTAGTACTCATCATAGGGTGGATGCAACAGCCCCCTGTATCAATCGCTTTCTGGTATGATTAAACGAGTCGTGGATATGTTCCGTATTCAGAAGGAGGAGCGTTGGCTTGTACTGGTCTTCGTCCTCATCAGTGTTTTTCTGCATGCTTGTTGTATCTATTGTTTCTCAGGAACATTTCTTCAGGAATCCATCGAGAATGGCAGCGTGTTCTACAGTCAGTTTCATGTGTCAGGCTATGATCCGATTACCTATGCCGTGGTGACCCATTGGGGCACGACCTATCAGGTGTTCCGCCATCCGTTGCTCGCCTTTATGGTCTATCCTTTGTTTTTGTTGAATAATGGACTGATTGCCCTGACAGGCTATAACCTCGTACAATTCCTCTTGGCGGCAATCCTGTTGGCATGCAATATCTATTCGGTGGTTTTCCTGTATCGTATTCTCAGGGAAATCATTGGGGTGAGGCGTTACGATGCCGTCTTATTGACATTTCTCTTCTACGGATTTGCCCATATCATGGTGGCGAGTATCGTACCAGATCATTTCACGGTATCGATGTTCCTGTTGTTATTTGCCCTCTACCTCTCCGGTCGGTGGATGCGGGAGGGTAGACAAATGACTATCCTCCAGACGGTCATCCTGTTTGTCATCACAGCAGGTATCACTTTGAGTAACGGAGTGAAGATTTTCATCGATGCATTGTTTGTGAACGGCAAGGGTTTCTTCCGTCCGAAATACTTATTGTTTGCTGTTATTCTGCCAGCAGGGTTGATGTGGGCATTTGCCAACTGGGAGTATCGGGTATATGTACGACCGCAAGAGAAAGCGCACCAGGCAGCCCTTGCCAAGAAAGGAGAGATTGCCCGTCAACGTGCCTATAAGACATTTATGGATACCACATCCATTACGAATCCGGAGGAGAAACAACGGGCATTCACCATCCTTTATAAACGGCAACTGAAGAAAGAGGCTGAAGAGCGGTGGGCGAAACTGCACAAAGGACTGCCTATCAAGGGTAAGAGTATCTTTTTGCGGTGGACGGATATCACGACACCCCGCTGGGACTCGATGGTGGAGAACCTTTTTGGTGAGTCCATCCTGTTACATCAAGACTACTTGTTGGGTGATACTTTGCGTGACCGTCCGTTGATAGTGACCTACAGGTGGTGGGTCTGCTATGTCGTGGAGGCTATTATCGTTTTATTGTTTCTCACCGGCTTATGGTTAGGGCGTAAGAGTCGTTTCCTATGGCTCACTTTTGCCGGTTTTGCCTTTGACATGGTGATTCATCTGGTGTTGGGCTTTGGACTCAACGAGGTATATATCATGGCTTCCCATTGGGCGTTTGTCATTCCTATAGCCATGGGGTATCTTTTAGTTCATAGTTCAAGTTGGTTGCGACTTCTTGTCGCATCGATTACCCTTTTCCTCTGGCTCTACAATGGTATTCTGTTGGTGGGATATTTGTTAGGATGAGCGTTTCCGCCACATCTTATAATAATGTACGAGAAAGTAACTGACACGTGGGGGTAGCAGGAGTGCCACACGGTCGGCAAGTGGTATTGACTTGTCTAACTGTTTCCGTAAAGGACGGTAGTAGTCGTTAAGGACATGGTATTGCCGCTTGTCGATGAATTTCTCATATACTTTGATCTGATGTCCTATGAAGGCAGCACGATAACGCTCCCATTGTGGTTGCAGCGTCTGGCGCAGTTCCTCATCATAGATACGTATCATCCGCAGGTCTTCCACGCGGTTGTTGGGAATATCCTCATAATGCAGGTAGGCAGGTTCCTCGACGAAGTAAACCTTAGGTTCTTTCATCAGGCATTTGATTTGCATGAGCGAGTCTTCCCGTTCCACGATTTCCCTGGGAGCACCTAGACATCCGTCTAATAGTTCCCGTTTGAAGATGATACCCCAGAGTACACAGAATGAGTTTCTGGTAGCAAGCAGGTCACGGATAAGTGGCTCACAGTCCGTATAGCCCCTGAAACCGCTATCATGAATGTTTCCGTATTGGTCTTTATAAGGTCCGATGACTTCATCGGCATCCGTCTCTGTGATGGCACGGTGCATCCTCGTCAGGGCACCCTCCGTCAACAGGTCGTCGGCATCCACAAACATGATATATTTCCCGTCTGCATGCTTCACTCCACAACGGCGTGCAGCAGTCACCCCACTATTGGGAATATGAAAGACTTTCAGGCGGGGCTCGTCTGTTGCCCATTTGTCACATATCTTTCCTGAGGCATCCGTACTGCCGTCATCCACGGCAATCACCTCGAAAGAGGGGAAGTCCTGTGAGAAGATACTCTGCAAGCATTTCCCGATGTATGCGGTCTTATTGTAGACTGGTATGATGATCGATATCTCCATAATCTCTCTTATTGATAGTTGATATGTCCGGTATTCTTCTTAACCCTAAAGACAAGGGCATGCCAGATGGCTTTGAAGTTGCCATAGCGCAGGTTACGCAGCAGTTCCTCGATACTGCGTCCGATCTTGATCCATGGATGTCCCCATGCCATGATACGGTAGATGCGTTGCTTGTAGGCCACGTCCTCTATGACATAGTGGGGATGACGTAACGGAAAGGTGACCTCATAGGAGGGCATGGTCAGCATCCGCTGCATCCGTTTGGGTAGGGTCTTCATCGCACTCTGGTAATGAGCGGACTCTTCGGATACGGCTGTATTCTGAATCATATTACGAGTAGGTACGATGGTCAGTCCGGAGTGCAGCATGTTATACGACCAGTATACCGTCTCATAGATAGGGTCGCCGGCTTCTTTGTGCTTGCGGAGTTTCTTGATCATCTCCTGGCGGTCACCACGTGCCTTGACGATATTCTCCAACTGGCGCATGTCGAAGTCGTTGTCCACCACCTGATAGTGGTCGTCCCACTGGCTTACCACCCTGCGCCATGAGGCCCATCCCCAGATGGAGAATACGGACGTAAACAGGTAGTCGTAGGGTGCTTCCGTCTTCTCCTCATGATTATAACCGGCAATCATGGTGATACGTTCGTCGTGTTCATAGCGGTCAAGCATCTCTTTACAGAATCGGATGAACGAGACGGCAGGCGTGGAGTCATCCTCGATGACGATACATTTGTCGTAGAGCGAGAAAGCCCATCGCTGTGCTTGGTAATTGGAGGCCCATGCTCCACTGTTTTCAGTATGGTAGTTGCGCTGCACCTCACATTCCCAGTCTATCTGGTCGTCTGCGACAATCAGTTTGGCCGCCTCTATCTTCTTTGCCTCCTCTTCGTTGCGAGGACCGTCCTGATAGAGATACAGGTGGGAGGGACGTGCTTTCCTGATAGCCTCGAAGGTGCGTCTGAGGGTTTCTTGTCGTGTGAAGAAGATCAACAGGACAGCGACATCGTTTTCTGCAGGGTATTTCGTCATGAGCGTTTCTTTTTAAGGATAAACTGTATGCACTCGTCCATCATCTTCACCTTCAATAGTCTCATGATGACGGCATAGAGGATGACGGCAAGGAGGATACGTACGGACAGCAATAGGTAAATATTCGTCATATCAGTTGTGATGAACCAAATAGTTGCCATCAAGATGACGCTAATCAAAGCAAAGGGTATCGTGTCTTTGCAGACATCCCACAGGCGTACTCCTATCAACCTATTGGCAAAGACCTGCCATACGATAAGCCATATAATATTTAATAAGGTATAGGCACCTACTACCGTCTGGATGCCTTGCTGGTAGGTGAGGAAAATAAGTGTCATCTGTAGGACAATCTGTGAGATGTTCAGCCACATGTTGATATCACTGCGTCCCTGACTGATAATCAGATTCTTATAGAGGGCGTAGAAGGGCATGAAGGCTCCTCCGATACAAAGGATGCGGAGCAGAGGAACGCAGGCCTCCCATTGAGGTCCGATGGTTGACAGGATGAACTCATTGGCTACCAAGGCGAGGCCGAACATAGCAGGGAAGGCCAGGAATGCGGTGAAGCGCAGCATCTTACGGAATACTTTAATTTCTTGGCTCTCCTCTCTTACCTCTACCAATACAGGCTGTGCCACCTGCTCAATACTCCCGCTGACCATTTGGTAGGCCATCGTGTTCCATTTGAAGGCCTGAAAGAAGTTACCCACCACCTGCGGTGTCTTCGTAAACAGTTTTCCGAAGATAAAGGTCAGGATATTATTATTCACCGTGTTGATGATCATGGTGACCAGGATGTTCATGGCGAATTTCCAAGTACGGCAGATGGGGGAGAAGTCTATCTTCAGCGAGGGCCGCCATTTCACGAAGAAGAAACGGCCGATGACGAGGATGGTAGCGTTGACGATCTGTTGCCAGGCAAGGCTCCAATAGGAGAACCCTTTGAAGGCCAGTATCACTGCCACGACTCCAGAGCATACCAAGGCACAGGAATTGACAATGGTGATCTCCCGATTCATCATGTTCTTGGTCATATAGGCATTGGTGGAGATACCAAACGAGGAGATGAAAAAGGCCAGAAAAATCAGACGGGAGAGGTCTGTCAGACAGGGCTGTTCAAAGAATACGGCAATCCAGGGTGCGAGTGCAAACAATAACAGGTAGATACAGGCACTGGCCAGTGTGTTAAACCAGAATACGGCATTATAGTCGTTATCGGTCGGCTCCTTCATATTCACGATGGCGGTAGAGAATCCGCTCGACTGTAGGTTGCCTGCAATAGCCGAGAAAATAGCAATCATACCGATGGGAGCCCACTCGTCAGGTGACAGCATCCTGCCTAGCAGAATGCCGATAATGACATTCAGTACCTGAGTGGTACCACTGTTCAGTATTCCCCAGAATAGTCCCTTTGCAGTCTTCTCCTTTAGGTTCTCCGTACTCATTGTGAGGGCAAAGGTACGCATAAGTGAGCGAAATGCAAAAGGAAAACTTGTTTTTCTTTTCATTTCCGAACGAAAGTACCTTCGACCAAAGGTCAAAGGTAGTGTGAAATGCAAAAGGAAAACTTGTTTTTCTTTTCATTTCCGAACGAAAGTACCTTCGACCAAAGGTCAAAGGTAGTGTGAAAACCAAAAAATTCGGGCAGGAATTTGAGTTCCTGCCCGAATGATAGGTTATCTGTCCGATGCTTATCGTGAACCACCGGCCCACCATACATTCTCCGTAAAGATGTAGTTACCGGCCTCACTGCCAGAGCCAAAGGCGGCAGCCACGTTGGGGTTCGACTGAACGTCGCTCTCACCATAGGGCAAGCGCAATGGCCAACGGTTACCTGCACTGGAGGTGTTGTTGGGGTTGGTCAGTGTGACAGGATAACTGCCATCAACATAGAGACAGCGACGGATATCGTTGTAAGTCTCAATCTGCTCGTCACGAGCCTGAGCGATATACTTCTGAATCAGAATCTCAGACAATGGGTCAGCATCGAAGCGAGCCTGAAGACTTGTCAGGTAGTCTGCAGCATCAGCATCAGAGATGGCTCCATAGTAGACAGCGCCGTTGTCCGAGTAGTCAGCGATAGAGGCCAGTACACCCTCCTGGAACTCAGCGGCAGCATCCTGTCCCAGACGAGCCTTTGCCTCAGCGATGATGAAGTAAAGTTCTGCCTTGCTGAACAAGTGCAGGGGAGCAGCACCGTTGTCGAGCCACTGTGGGATATTGATGACCTCAGTAGCCATAGCCATGTCAGAATTACCTGGCTCACCGACAATATCATACTCCCAATAGTCGCAGTTGTAGATAGCCTCGCGTGGGTCGTTACGGGCCAGCAGCAGGTCGTCAACAGTCGTGCTGGAACCGTTATACTCACGACTCCACCAGTAGGCAGACCAAGAGTTATCGGCTGTCACACCATTGAATACGTCAAGGGCTACACCGTCAAAGCCGGCAGCAATGGCAGCATTTGCCTCTGTTAATACTTCATTCAGAACGTTATTGTTACGTCCATAGGTATGCAACAGATAGCGGGCTTTCAGGGCGTGAGCGAAACCAGTCCATTTGTCAAGGTCGCCACCAAAGAGAATGTCCTGTGAACCGGCATTCTTCTCACCTGTTGCGAAGTTGGCGATAGCCTCATCCAGCAAGTTGATGATGGCTTTGTAGATATCCTCCTGCTTGTCGACTTTCGGAGCAGAGATGTTAGAGAAACACTCAGAGAAAGGAACGTCACCGTGCAGGTCAGTCAGGACACCCCAGTTCAGGGCCTCCAGTGTCTGTGCCATACCCAGGATATCGTATTGTCCGTCACTGACACCACCTTCTGCACATTTTGCCTTGATCTGGTTGAGGTTGAAGAGGTTCAGATAGGTAGCATTCCACTCATTATTGAACGTAGAGGCGGCTGCCGTCTCACCAATCTGGCGCAACTCGGCGTTCTTCAATTGGTTGTTACCTGTTCCAAAGAGTTGCTCAGTATAAGAGGATACATACCAGGCATATGCTCCGTTGACAACAGAATAGGCTGTTGCAACCTCAGCATCCGTCAACTGGTATTTGGCGTTCACGGCACCTGCCTCAGGATGTGCTTTGTCTTCGTTGATTCTGTCCATGGTATCTTCTGAACAAGAAGCCATCAACAGCGAAGTTAATGCGATTGTAAACAAATATTTTGTTTTCATATTGCTATTCTTTCTTTTATGTGTTTAGAATGTGATCTTGAAACCACCGCCGAAACTGGAGGTGTTAGGGATAGAGAAACGCTCGAAATATCCACTCATGTTACCATTACCTTGAGAACTCTCAGGATCGAAGTTAGGCATCTTAGCCCAGATAAGTACGTTACGTGCAAATCCGAAGACGGAGATGTCGAACTTACCCAGACGGGGCAACTGATAACTCAGGGTCAGGTCACGCATCTTCCAGTAACTCATATCGAAGATACCAGCCTCTGTGATGTCGTTGTACTGCATGAAATAATCTGTCTTGTCAACTTCTATGGTGTTCTTCAGACCTGTTGCCTCATCGATACCATCGGCAACCATGGTGCCCTCACGATAGGCAAGAGACTCCTTGGTGGCTCCGAAGTAGTTCAGTACCAGATTGGTACCGTTATACATCTTACCGCCTTTCTGCCAATCGAAGGTGGCAGCCAAAGTCAGTTTCTTATAACGTGCTTTCAAGTTGAAGCCCATATTGAAGTCAGGAGTACACTCACCCAGATTCTCACTGCCGGCAGTAGGCTGAGGCAGACCGTCGGCAAGCAGCAACTGACCGTCCTCTGTACGCTTGAAGGCAGTACCATAGATGTTGGGATAGGTGCTACCAGCCTGAGCACGGACCTGTGGCTCTACGAAACCACCGAGGAAGATGCTCTCCACACCCTCGGCCAGTTCCTTCACCTTACTCTTATAAGAAGTGAAGTTGATGCCGAGGTTGACATCATAGTCTTTCTCCTGGATGATGGAAGCGTTAACAGTGAGTTCATGTGCCCATGTGGTCATACGTCCGGCGTTGGTACGCAGATACTGATAACCAGTAGAACCGGCTGTAGGAACATCGAAGATCTGGTCTTTTACGTCCTGATAACTGATAGTATACTCAAAGCGCAGACGGTTGCTGAAGAAGTTCAGGTCAGCACCGAACTCCCAGTTGGTGGTGTTCTGAGGCTTCAGGTTCTCATCAAACTTCACGTAGTACGGAGTATAAGAGGTGGCACCGCCTACAGGATAACTGATAGGAGTGTAGACATACATACCGCTTCCGTAACTGGGAACGTAATAGTAGTTCTTATAGTAGGCACCAGCCTGTCCAACCTGTGCGAAAGAGGCGCGCAGTTTACCATAGGAGAGAATTTTGTTGCCTTTCAGAGCAGGGAGTTCTGTGAAAATCCATCCCAGTGATACAGAGGGATAGAAGAATGAACGGTTGTTACGGGGCATGGTAGAAACCTTGTCGTTACGTCCTGTAACAGTCAGGAACAACTGGTTCTTCCATGCCAAGGATGCCTGGCCAAAGAAACCGAGGGTACGCTCCTGAGAGTGGTAGTTCTCCCAATAGTCCATACTGGTGGTGTTACGCATGATAGGCTGTCCATACCAGAGCAGACCAGAACCGTCGTAGTCCCAGTGGCGGCTATAGTCATGGTTGAACTCAGAACCCAACATGAAACCGAAGTCCCATTCCTTGTCCTTACCCCACTGAGCAGTGAAGTTGACAGTAAACAGGTTGTTGAAGATCGTGCGCTGTACACCGTATTCCTCAACCTCACCTTTGGTGTTGTAGGCAGAACCCAACTCAGCGATAGTCTCGTTGTTGGTGGTGTAGGTATCGATACCGGCCTGCTCACGGAAGGTCAACTTATAGTTGTCGCCCCAGTTCAGTTTCGGGCTGAACTCTACGTATGCATTACCGAAGACACGGTTGGTGTGCTGATAGAAACTATCGTTGTCTGCCCACCAATAGGGGTTGTTGAAGTTGGTGGAACGGAACAGAATCTGACTGGTAGGCTCACCGGGAACATTGTAGGGAGTTCCTTTCAGGTTATACTCAGCAGGAGCAGAATAAACCACGTTGACCAGACCGTTGTTGGCACCTGGTGCAGAGTGAATCCTTACAGAGGAGTAGTTGGCAGAGAAACCTGTCTTCCACTGGTCGTTGATGTCGTAGTCTACGGCACCACGGGCACCTGTACGCATCATGTCTGTGCTGGGAACAATACCCTGCTGGTAGGTGTCGCTGATACTGAATGAGTATCCCAGTTTCTCTTTCTTCTGGGTGATGTTCAAGGTAGAATTCTGGGTGAAACCAGTACGGAAGAAGTCTCCTACGTTGTCATAGGTCTGTGGTGTAACCCATCCGTCCAGTCCGGCATTGGCATACTTAGGATTGTAGTACTGACCCTCGTGTCCGTTGCCGTTGCCTCCGTAGTTGGGGTCATTAGGCAATTCAGAGATCTTCGGACCCCAAGTCATGGATGAATTTGGGCTGTAGGTACCATAACCCTGTGCATATTCCTGCTGACGCTCGAACTTGCGGCTCAGGGTCTGGGCACTCAGGTCGGTAGAGAAGGTAATCACAGGCTTCTCAGTATTCTTACGACCACGCTTGGTGGTGATGACAACCACACCATTGGAGGCACGAATACCATACAGGGCAGAAGCAGCCTGACCTTTCAGGATGTTGATGGTCTCAATGTCCTCTGGGTTGATATCAATGCTACGGTTGGCAAAGTCGGATCCTGTAACAGACTGACCTGTAGAGAAGTCAGGCTCTGAAGAGATAGGCATACCGTCGACCACATAGAGTGGGGTGTTGTTGCCGTCGAAGGAACGGGCACCACGAATCTGGATCTGTGTGGATGCACCAGGAGTACCGGAGGAGGTGCGGATGTCCACACCAGTCAACTTACCCTGCAGGGCACTACCGATAGATGAGGTACCTACCTTGCTCAGGTCGTCGGCACCCAGTTCCTGAATGGCATAGCCCACAGCCTTCTTCTGACGGGAAATACCCATGGCTGTAACTACCACCTCGTCCAGGTTGGTGTCGCTGTTACGCAGTACGATGCGCATGTTAGGACGGGCACTGACTTCCAGAGGCTCCATACCTACATAAGTGAAGCGCAAAGTGCTTTTTCCTTCAGGAACGGTCAGCGAGAATTTACCGCTGGCGTCCGTTACTGTACCTACGTTTGTACCGACTACGAGAATAGAAACACCGATAACGGGTTCGTTGTCCTCTTGCGATACAACCGTACCATTAACTTTAGTCTGTGCAAATACCCCCCCCAATAAAAGGAAAAGGCATGCGACAGTTGTCATTAGTCTTTTTTCCATAAAAAACTCTTTTGATTAATAAATAAAAATATGGTTTTATTTCTTTTCCATTAATTCTCTTATAACATACTATGTTCCTGAATCGGCGGCAAAATTACTAATTTTTGCTGAATTTAACAAAAAATTTAGTTAAAAGATTTAAAATAGGGCTAAATAATTAATCGGGCAGGAATTTGAGTCCCTGCCCGATTGAATGTGTTATTAAATTACTTCACCTTAACTGGTTTGGTATTTAATTTGAATGCTTTTTGTTTGATAGATCTACTCGTTGCATTGGAAGGCACGTATTCTTGCATGAACGGCCAACCGATTGCTTCTAGATAGCCAAGACGACTTCCAGCGGCATTCCAAGCCTCAAAGCGAATGCCGGATATCTCATATCCATTCCACGATCCATTATCCTCTATATTAGCCATCGTGACTTCATTTTCGTCATCATAATAGAACTTAGCACTGATACTAACGCTAGAATTCCAAGAGATATATCCCTGATCCAAGTCCCAGCCAACAAATCCAATAGTATATACGCTATACGTTCCAATATTATTGCTTAATGAGATTTGTGCTTCTGTAGGGCTGGCTAGTGTGACTGGCACATTCCATCCGTATTGGAAGAAATTCAGGAAGTAATTACCTTCGTCATCCTTCACAAATCTGGCATATTCAGAAATAAGAACATCCTCTTCTTCGCTAAGATCCAATCCAGCAAAGTAGAATATCTTACCTGCGATGTCAGTGTCAAAATCACATTGCACCACTTTGACAGAGCCTGTCATATCGCCTTTTTGGTAATAGATATATGCATTTCGCATATGCCCAGTAGTGTTTTCCGAAAGACTAATCTCCAAGTTGTCGGTGCCCGGATTGATACTTATCCAGTCTGCCGATGTAGAGAAAATCAATTCTGCGTTGGTCTTCATGGCATACTTCACAGAAACTTCACTGTTGTCGAAGACTAATTCCGATGGTGCATCAAGTGCAAACACGACACCGTTCTGGTGAACAGGAACCTGTACACTCTTGACACCACTCTTAATAGTTACCTCTGCATTTCGAGAAGTTATCTCTGAGAAATCCTCAACAGACACGTATACCGTACTTCCGTTGACAGATACCGTACACCAATCCTCACTTGAAGTGGCTGTAATATCCTGATCTGTATTCACAACGATACGACCAGTCTCTGCATCCGGACCAAAAGTGACATTTGCCTCTACCACTTCAAGGCGGTAGTAATCTGATGGCATATAACCTGAGTCGTCATCACCGCAGGCAACGAATGTAACCATACCTGCCAGCAACATGACAATACCAAATAACTTTTTCATATAACTCATCAATTAGTTGTTTTTAACAATACGTTGTAGGTTACGCATCTGGTTTGAATTTACGCCATTAAATCTCCATGTAGTAAACTGTCCTGCACTAGATCCGGCAGAAGTAGTAGACCACAAGATGAAGGAGTCTGCGTTAAAGTCTGCATCATAATCATTATTGGCTACAAAATTGAAGGTGAGCGTTTCCTCATCCAAATCTCTTTGCAAGTCAACTGCGGCAGTTGTAGACCATGTTAAACTACCACCTCCAGCAATGTCCCAGCAGCATAGCCATACAAGATTACCACCATACTCACCTACTTGCTGAGAGTGAATTTCAAGACATCCCTTAGCGGCATTATACTTCGCCTTAACATCGAAATATGAACTCATGCCAGTAATGGTATAATTTGAACCATCTCCATCAGGTTTCAGTGTAATGGGGAATGACACTGCACCGTTTCTGACATACATTGTGTAACTTCCCTCATATTCCTCATACTCTGTATATCCCTCTGGAAGAATAACGGGGAACACGACATTAGCACCGACAGCCGTCAGACTACGATCTTCACTATTATATACACATTCCTGGAAAGTCTCACCAGCAATAGTAACAGGCTCTTGCATCTTGAGTCCCTTCAATGTTGTAATAAATGGAATATAATGCTCAACGAAGTCCTTGTTTTCTGCATCCCAATCAGTTGGCGCATCTACATACTCAGCAAAATAGAATACACCGTCAGCAAGACTGATATCAATGGTTTCTGTATCATTAATAACTGCAATTGGATGTGGCAGCATTGCTATTTGGTTATACATCGTGGCAATCTGACTGATATAGTCAGCAGGCTCTTCATCGTGTAAGCGAATCAATTCCAATGGCTGGCTATAGCGTTTTCCCTTGAGGAAGATAGTATCCTGATCTGCGCTTACACCTTTGAAAGTGAACTCATAGTCACTTTCATAACCAGTAGGATAAGTGGAATTGATGGGCTCTGAATATTGATGGAATATTTCTGTATAGGTGTCAAAAGTCAGAAGAATCTCCTGTTCTCCTTTTACCTGATAGAGTGATTTTACTTCATCCTCGCCCGGAGTCTCTTGGCATCTTAATGCAACGGTACCATCACTGAATCGTGCAGTATATACTACACCACCCATCTCACCGTCATGTGCAGGGTAGAAATTCATCACCCACCCCTTTTCTGAACTCTCAAGCAGTTTTGTGTAGTCTTCCACAGCGGTGTTGATGCGTTGGGCTGCCGACTCTGAGAACAAGTCCTCTTCGTCCTTGACACACGACGCAACAATCATTGCCACACCTGCCAGCAATAAATATTTGAAAATCTTCATTGTGTTACTTTCTTAATTGTTAAACGATTTCTTACAGTTCAGCAATAGGAGTTAAATCCAGTCGGCCACTGACAACATCTTCCATACGACGATTAACGGCATCACGCAATTCGTCCAAGTCAATGTTCCATTGCGAATCCATGTAATCCCGAATCATTTCCAGTTTTTGACTAATGATAGCGGAACCAGTAGTACCAGCCTCCGTCATCAGGTCATCCCATTCTTCTGGAGTATGGATAATATACATCGAAAGCATATCTGCAAAATCCTCACGAGGCTGGTTCATAGCATAGTTACGAATGAAACCCAATTGACGAGCCTCTCTATCAGAATACAGATACCAGTCACCTGCTACATACTCCCCCTCACTGATACGCTCAAAGTCAGTGTCGTAATTCTTGGTCTGATGCAAGATGTGTGTAAACTCGTGGTGCATCGTATGGAAATAGTAGGTGTTCAGGAAGTCTCTGTCTATTCTCAGGTAGTTAATCAAGTTGAGAGTAACTTTTAATCCACCTTCTGCT
This sequence comes from Prevotella sp., assembly GCA_017449675.1. GTDB lineage: Bacteria > Bacteroidota > Bacteroidia > Bacteroidales > Bacteroidaceae > Prevotella. Next base: position 5,380 of record JAFTFG010000018.1, on the reverse strand, counting down.
GTTCCAAGAATCATAGTACCATTGTCCTCATACAGAGGAGAACCGATGAAATGAAGAATCTTCGGAGCATAGGTTCTCGTGAAATCGATACCTGCAACCTCGTCATAAACTTCCAACCATGCATATTTCACAATCATGGCTAACTTCTGCGAGTTCACGAAGTCTGCCGGTGCAGCCGTGTGCTCCAAGTCAGTCTCCATATCTTCCAGTCGATAGATGACCCGGATATTATAAGGGTCAGTAAAGTTCTTCTTCAGCCAGACATCAAAATCATTCTGACGTGCCTGAACATCAGATACATCGAAGATGCTATCGCTATTGAGAGAATCCTCGGAACATGAGGAAAGCGTGAATAGCGAAACTACAATGCTTAATGCTACAATATATTTTTTCATTGTACTTTTTATTTAGTGAAAGTATGTCATTTATCTTGGATTGGATTCCAAACCAGCATTGATAACCTGAGAGGGTAATTGAACGGCAAGTCGCTTGTCACGAGCACTTGTATGATCAATCTTTTCAATCACCTGAGTACCATTTACACAAACACGGTCCATCTCCAGTCCGAAGCGCTTGATGTCAAACAGTCTGTTACCTTCGTGTAAAGACAGGATGCGACGTACTGCAATCGTTGCCTGCAGGAGACTCTCTTGTGTACCCTCCTCAATGGAGTAGTCCACATGAATTTCCTTCTTAGGTGTTGGTGCGTCAACAGTGTAATATGCCATATTGCTATAGTAGTCTACGATATCGTCCTGTGACATTTCTGCCGCACCAGAATAGAAGCGTGTCCCCCACAAATTGAGATCTGCGACAGCACTGGCGTACTGCTTCTTCATTACATAAGCCTCTGCACGGTTGATGAGTACCTCGTCAGAGGTGAGTGCCGGATACATGACATGGGGATTACCAATCCCATTTACAACGTCTGTATACTCAAAATACTCTGCCATCTTCGCCATGACAATCTTTGGCATACCTGTGTAACGAGGAATGTTGAAGTAGAAACTATTTCTGTTTCCCCATGGTGTCGGAGCGCAACTTTGATTATTGGCGATGTAAGTATTGTGACAATACTTATAAGCAAGACCATAAGGACCATAAGCACGTGTATATATCGAATATGTTCCATAAATCAGCAGATTGGCAGGGTCGTCAGCACTAGTGTATGCCATCGCTCTGACGCTCCCGTTAATGGCCTTGGCACCAACAGTTGCCCAGTCACGCAGGATGGCTTCAGGACGTGATGTCAACACTTGGTTAGCATAGTTTATCACTTTGTCATAATTGCTGAAGTCAGGCTGTACATAATACAGGTAGAACCTTGTGGCAAAGGCTAGGGCTGCTTTCTTCGTAAAGTGATATTTAGGTATGGTGATATGTCCATCGTTCATAATGGGAAGTGCCTCCTGAATATCTTTGTCAATAGCAGCATATGTCTCAGCAAGGGTACCACGATAGTATGATTCATTGTAAGTCTCCTGCGTCTTTGTCACATAGGGAACACCAAGATCTGTAGCCGCATTGGTTGAAGAATAAGCCTGACAGAACACACTGGCTAAAACCCAGTGAGCATATGCTCTACACATCAGGGCTTCACCCTTTTGACCATTCAGTTCTTCTTTGTTATCGGATTGTTCGATAGTTTCCAAAGCCAGATTGGCAGAGGCGATTGCCTCGTAACATTTTTCCCATAGGGCATAGGGACTGTCGCCATCAGGATCAAAGTAAGTAATATCACGCCACAGTGCCGCTTCGTCTTCTATCTTCTGATAGGTGGTATAAGTAGGATTAGCCTCCTTAGCCACATTGTCAGAATAGTACTCGGCAATATAAGCATAGTGTGCAGTCGGATAGGCAGATATCAAAATAGAGTTGATATCCGAAGTGGTAGTAATTGTTGCCCGATTATCAGGCATTTTATCCAAGTAATCGCTACAGGAGGCAAGGCCTAAGCAAATAGTAGCGAGGGATAATCCAATATATTTCTTCATATCTTTAACTTTTTATTCTTTCTTAGATTCCAAATTTCAAAGTCAGAGTAAACTGTTTGGGCATAGGTGCTGACACACCTCCAGAGCGGAAGAACTCAGGATCCTGACCGTTCAGTTTCTTGTCGGCATAGATCAGGAACAGGTTGGTGGCCTGCAACTTCAGTGAGAGGTCGCTTAGATGGAGTGGAGTAAGCCACTTCTTGGGGAAGTCATAACTCAGTGAAATCTCCTTCATACGGATGAAGTCGCCCTTGGCAATACGTGCAGTGGAATAGTTGTACGCATTATAGAGTGTCTTCATGTATCTGTCATTGTCAGACTGGCGTGCAGAGATAATGGTAGGAATGTTTGTCACATTCTCATCACCTGCCATAGTCCAACGGTTCTTGAACTCCTTGGGTAATGCATCAAGGTCACTGTATGAATTTGAGAATACAGGATCGAGACGTAGTACGTTTCCATAAGAATAGGTTATAAACAGATTAAGTTTAAAGCCTTTATAGGTGAAGATGTTACCGAAAGAACCTGTGTAGACGGGATCTGTCGGACCCTCATAAACCAAGTTGTCTAATACCTGACTCTGGAAGTCAATGTCCTGTCCGCTGGTACTTGTATTACCGTCTTGGTCGGTAATGATGGGCAGACCGTCCTTACTAAGACCATTGAATTTCAAAGAGAACAGACCTCTAACAGGGTATCCCTCTCTTGCAAATCCAACACCAGAAACAAGGTCTATCACACTACTTGTAGCATCAAGACTGGTGACTTCGTTCTTTGCTTGAGAATAAATGAAGTTGGTTGTCCAGGTGAAGTCCTTTGTCTGGATGTTCTTAGTTGTCAAAGTCAGTTCCAGACCATGAGATTTCATTGTTGCGACATTGGCCATCTGTACAATCTTGCCACCGCAACCACTAGTCTGCGTCGGACCAATCAGGTCGTAGTTGTTACGCTTATACCAGTCAACGGCCAAGTTGATGCGGTTGTTGAGGAAACCAAGGTCTACACCCAAGTTGAACTCATGCTTCTTCTCGTAAGTCAGGTCTGAATTGGCAGGGTTCTCAATTCTCAATCCTGTCTCCTGAATGGTTGCCGAAGGACGATAGGTATTGTAGGAGAGAATCTGTACCATAGAGTTGCTGACAGTTGAAGGACCTGGGTCACCAGTCAGTGAATAGGTTGCCTTCAAAGTAGCATGACTCAGAATATTCTTAAAGGTCTTGTGGAACCAAGGCTCCTCGTGGGCATTCCATGCTCCAGAGATATTCCAGGTAGGTAGCCAACGGGCACTGGTTGCTTTACCCAAGCGGTTTGAACCATCATAGCGGAAGGTTCCGTTAATCGTATAACGTCCCTTATAAGAATAGGTGGCATTGGCAAAGAAGGCTGCAGTACGGGAATAGGTGTTGTTCAAAGTATAGTAATCTGTACCACCTTCCTGCAGTTTCTTAAAGTACATATAATAGAATGAAGGAATCTCACCCATGTTATACTGCATACCAATACCGTCTGATGTTGTTCTGCGACGATCGATTCCGTTGGTCTCCATGCCACCAAACAGATTGACGATATGGTCATTGGCAAAGGTGGAAGAGTAGTTGGCAGTTAAACGGAAGTCATAAGTTAGCATCGAGTTGTTTCTCTTGAAGAAGAAACCGCCTCGTGGAAGAATCGACTGTGGCAAGTCGTATTCATCATCAGGATCATCATAGAGGAATGGGTTGCGCTCACGAATCGTGGCATCACCCATGGCACGATAAGCCTCTGCTTGGTTGGAATTCTCTGTGACAGTGTGTTCAATTCCCGTATGGGAGTACTTAACAGCACCCAGCAATGACAACTCAAGTCCTTTGATAGGCTTGTATTTCAACTCACCCTGGAACTTTAAGTCTGTTACATTCAAATCCATATAGTTGTTATCCAACTCATATAGGATATTGAAAGGTGCATAGTTGCGGGTGTAGAACGTATTCGCATCCAACGTACGCGAAGTATTCATTGAATAGGAATAGGGGTTGATATCGAAGTCACGCTTCACCTCACCGAAAACTGGGTCAATACTCTGACTCAATGTGCCAGGTGCTTTCTGCTTACGGTAACTACCCATCGTTACCATTGTCAAAGATACTTTTGGTGAAATGTTGTAGGTCACATTCATGTTGGCAGTGTATCGATTGACCTTTGACTGCTTATACCATCCCGGATCACTCATGGCAGAAACAGAACCATAGAACGAAACTTTCTCGGTACCTGCTGAAATACTGATTGAGTGGTTGTGAGAGATAGATGTAGAGAATAACTCGTCAAACCAGTCGGTATTGCGGTACTCTGCGTCTTTCAGATATTGACTCTGTGCTTCAGTGGTATTTGCCAGCAAGAATGTTCCTGTAGCAGGGTTATAGGTGTTCATCAATTGATACATCTTACCATAAACACCACTGTTGGAATTGCGGTAGGTGTCTGAGAAATTCAGCCAGCCTTTTTGTTGCATCTCCTTGTAAATACCCATCTGCTCTTGTGAGTTCATGATGTTAAATTCACTGTAACTGGGAATCAGACGCATGGAGTATTCTCCAGTATAACTAATCTTGCTTCGACCAGCCTTACCTTTTTTAGTGGTAACAACAATCACACCGGCCATAGCACGGGCACCGTAGATAGAGGTAGCACTACCGTCCTTCAGAATCTGGAACGACTCGATATCGTCTGAGTTCAGACCTGCGATAGCAGAAGAAATCAGGGTCTCTGCATCACCAGAGGATAGGTCATCGGCTGACACATCGGTCACATCTTCCATTTTCACACCGTCAACGACCCACAGGGGCTTAGAGGAACCGTAAATTGACGTGGCACCACGCACACGAATTTTAGGAGCAGTACCGAAGGTACCAGATACGTTCTGCACACTCACACCGGCTGAACGACCTTCCAGAGAACGGGAGATATCTGCCACACCGTTCAAAATAGCATCCTCTGCATTTACCTTGTCGGTAGCACCAGTAAACAGACGACGGTCGGTTCGTTGCATACCCGTTACGACGACCTCTTCAATCTCTGCGCTGGGATGCAAAGTGATGGACATTCCATTCTTTGGAGTCACTGTCTGTGTCTCCATACCGATGTAACTGAACACAAGTTTCTTGCCTGCGGGCACATTGATTGTGAAATGACCATCGGCATCAGTCACTGTTCCGCTCTTCTGTCCCTGCACCAGGACGGTAGCACCGATAATCGGCTGATTATCCTCGGCAGAGATAACGGTTCCGGTAACTTTTGTCTGGGCGAATGCCATTCCTATACTCAGGAGCAGGCATGCCATAAACATCGTTAGTCTTTTTTCCATAAACACTCTCTTAATGAATTATTATATAAATTGAATTAATCTATTC
>JAFTFG010000017.1 GCA_017449675.1 Prevotella sp. | reverse complement strand
GTAGCCGAACATCATCCCCTGGTCGCCAGCCCCTTGGTCCTCGTCATCCTCACGGTCGACACCGCGGTTGATGTCATCGCTCTGCTCGTGGATGGCAGTCAGGATGCCGCAGGAGTCACCGTCGAACTGGTACTCGGCCTTCGTGTAGCCAATCTTCTTAATCGTGTTGCGGGCTATCGTCTGCAAGTCGATATACTCCTCGCTGCGTACCTCACCCATGATGACCACCTGACCGGTGGTAACAAAGGTCTCGATGGCACAACGGGCGTGCCCGTCATAGGCCAGAAACTGGTCCAGCAAGGCATCACTGATCTGGTCGGACACCTTATCGGGATGTCCCTCTGATACGGATTCTGATGAAAATAGATATGACATATTCTTGAATTTTTAATTAAAGCCTCTCAACAAAATACTTTTAAGGCGATGTGCAAAGAAACCCGTCTGATTGGTATATTTGCAATGGAACGTGTTAAGGAAAGAGGAAATGACACTCAAATCATCTTTCCGATGATAAGTACATATGGCGAAACAGACATTACCAGGTGTTGCGAACAGTTGTCGACATCCTGCAAGTGCCAATCTCTCCATCCCTTCTATATCCATCTTCAAGAACAAGTTTTGTTGGGGGTGGTCTTTGAAGAAAGTATCTAATGTGACATGATTATCATCATTTTTATCACTTACATATTTTCTCACGATGGTAATCTTCTCTTTCCAAGGTTCAAAAGTTTTGGTTAATGCATCAATCCAGTCCTCGGCGCATTCGAAAAGATAGACATGATTTACTTGTTCAATAGCCATCAATGACAAAATACCTTCTGCTGCTCCTACGTCAAGAAGGGTCTTACCCTTAAACTCTTCTATCTGGTCAAAGTAGCGATGAGGTGAGCGGGGATCCTGTTCCATTAATAAGGTGATATAGAGTTTTTTAATCGCTTCATGAGTCATCCTCTTACTGAAGAAAAGTTTTTTCTGGCTGTCAGGGAGGAAGACATAAGGTAGTCCGGACTCTTGATCCACTTCAACATACACCTCCATGTCTTCATATTCATGACGGAAGAGGAATAAGTGATGGGCATTATGATAATCAATCACATACTTATAATAGGGTAAACTGGCTGAGTGTGGATTGAAAGTCTTCGCATAGTAGAATGGAATATATCCATAAATGATTTTCTTAAAGCCTTGAACGAATTTACTCATCTTTATGAATTTAGACAAAGTTATTAATCTTCCTTATCTTCAATGACAGCCGTAGGACGATAGTCCATGGTTAGCATCTCATAGCAGAGTTTCAACCAAATGATAGTGACAGGTAATGCTTTGAGGGCGTATGGCTGTACATACTGCTTACGGATATAGGCTGGGAACAGGTCACTGGGCGACATACTCGAAAGGATAAAGGCGAAGACCAATAGGAAAATATCCCAACCATTTCGCTTCCAAGGGGCGGCGGTATACCAAATGACAAGACCAATAAATGGAATGATATAACCACTGGACTCACTACCTGTGGAGAATAATACTACGAACATCAGAACGGATGCTAGCAGTGTCTGTCGGAAGGCGACATATTGGTATTGTGATATGCGTAAATAGGGTAGGGCAAACAATACCAGCCCAGGGACAATGAGCCAAAGGTCATTGAACCATACGCCTGAGATACGGTGAACCATACCTAGGAGTGATATGTTGTTCATGATATTAACGGTGTTCTGTGCATTCTTGCTCACCAACGAGATATACCATTCATGATACTGTGACACGATATAGTCCCAACCGTGAAAGAAAGGCATAGGGGCTAAAAACATGATTACTGCCCAGAAAACCAGTCCGCCAATCAGTTTTCCTTTGTGCTTGGAGAAAAAGAAGAAAGCCAGTCCCACAATACTGTATACTTTGACAAAAGTGCCCAACATGATAAAGAATGCTGCCCAGAAGTCTTTTTCCTTCTCTATCAGATAATAGGTGAGAAGTATCGTAGCGGCAATGGCAATATTAAACTGTTGCATGAAAAGGGCCGTCAACATCTCATGGGCACAGAACCACAGGATGAAGATTTGTTGGTATTTCGTAAACTGTGATTTACGGATGGCCCAATAGAGGAACAGGGTCAGCACAATTCCCCACAATAACAATCCTACCCATTTAGGTCCTATGGCAAAGGGAGCAAACAGCAGGGAAAAGAACGGTCCATAATGGTGTAAGTCACCATATTCCTCGGGGTTAGGCATATAGAGATTCCATCCCCTTACCGCATTCCAGAAAGACCCTCTGTAGATGTTGTAGTTATTAGCACGTGTCATCTTCATGATCCACATGATGATGGGTAACAACATCCACAATCCGAATAGTGTTCTGTAGTCTCGGAGGAAGGGTTTTGAGAGGAATTTGCGAATTTGTTTCATACTCGCTGCAAAATTACAAATAATTTTCGTATTTTTGCACAAAAATAGAAAAAATGGAAATATCAGTCATCAGTCCTGTATATGGAGCACCAACCCTTTTGCGTGAGTTAGTTCGACAGATAGAGACAACGGTTAGTCAGTTGACTACAGCCTATGAGATTATTCTGGTGGAAGACCATAGTCCAGACAATAGTCGTGAGATTATCACGGAGATTTGTCAAACTAACAAGAAGGTGAAAGGTGTCTTCCTGAGTCGTAACTTCGGACAACAATACGCACTGAATGCTGGTTTCGATGTCTCGACAGGTGATTATGTGGTGACTCTGGACTGTGACCTTCAGAACCCGCCAGCACAGATCAAAGACCTCTACGAGAAAATTCGGGAAGGCTATGACATCGTGTTTGCCAGCAGGCAGAACCGTCCGGATAATTTCTTCATGACACAAGGGTCACATCTCTTTAATAAACTGATGGGATTCCTGACAGACACCAAGCAAGATGAGTCACTTGCCGAATTTGCCATCTACCGCAGGAAAGTAATAAATGCTATGGCACAGATGGGTGACTATCGCCGTTATTATCCATTGATGAATCAGTGGGTGGGTTTTAAGACAGCCAAAGTACTGGTGAATCATGATGAGCGGACGGACGGTAAAGAGTCATCATACTCTATGCGGAAACGTATAGATTTGGCAGTCACTACAGCCGTCTCTTTCTCTACCAAGTCGTTGCGACTGATAGTATACTTTGGTGTTGTCATCACCTTTGTCGCAATTCTCTTGGCACTTTTCCTAGTCATCAAAACGTTAGTGACTGGTATTGATGTCAGTGGATGGGTCACTTTGTTCGTCTCTATGTGGTTCATTGCAGGAATCCTTGTTACAGTAATAGGGGTGGTGGCAGTTTATATCGGTAATATTTTCGATGAGGTGAAGCACCGTCCTTCCTATATCATTGACGAAAAACTGAACTTTGAATGAGTAAGAAAATCTTCTCGAGCAAATATTTCTGGTGGGGCTTAGGACTGCTGATCGTCCTCATCGCTACCTCTGTAGAAGTGTTTCGTGGACGTAACACCAACTACTTCGACTATCAGGACTCCACTCGTATGTTCTGGGAAGGTTTGAGTCCTTATAATTTAGAGTATGCACAGGCACATCAGATATATTTTCTCTACTCTCCTGTGTTCAGTGTCCTCTTCGCTCCCATCTTCTATCTGCCATGGTGGTTAGGACCATATATATGGAATATCGGTAATTATACGCTTTTCTCACTTGCTGTTAAATGGTTGCCACAGCAACTTGACAAGTATAAATTGTATATCTTTGTGTTCATGCTCTCTGTGGTGCTGCAGACAGTCTTCTGCTATCAGCATAACATCATTGTAGCCTATATCTACTTGTTCGCCTTTATCCTATTAGAGCGAGGTAAGGGTTTCTGGGCAGTTTTCCTCATTATGTTATCAGCCACGACAAAGATTTACGGAGCCGCAGAACTTGCTATTCTGTTCTGTTATCCGAAAGTATGGCGTAATTTTGGCTATGCCATCCTATGTGGTGCATTCTTCTTGTGTTTACCTTTGTTAAATCCCAACTTCGACAATCCTTTTGTACTCTATCAACAGATGTTCGATATGATAGCGGCACATCATAGTGACTCCGACTATATCGGAATTCTCTTTGCCATAGGACTTAAGCCTTTCTTGTTACCAAACTATCGTATAGTACAGGTCATCGTCATGGTGATACTGGGTATTCTTTTCTTCTGGCGTTATAAGCGTTGGAAAGAATTTCGTTTCCGTGTTCAGGCATTAGCGGTACTGACTGGTTTTATGATTCTCTTCAGTGACTGTCCTGAGACCCATACCTATGTGATTTGTCTACCGTTCTATGCTATGGCGTTTTGGTTGCAGCCCAAGCGTACTTGGTTGGATTGGACATTGTTCTGGTCATTGGTCGTTAATTTCTGTATCCTGCCCACTGATGTTCTCTGTCCTGCTTGGTTGCATAATTTCATTCACCGTACGTTTTGGTTGGATGTATATACCTATTTCTTCTGTTGGCTTCGTGTTATCTGGTGGGCTGTCGGACCCGTTGAAGAAGTTAAAGGTAAGCGGTTAGAGGTTAGAGGAATGCTTATTTGTTTATTCCTTTTCATATTGCCTTTGGGAGTGGTGGCTCAAAATAAGAAGATTATTAAATTGAAAGGAGTGACATTCCGGATGATACAAGTACAAGGAGGTACGTTTACCATGGGAGCCCTTCCAAACGACACCCTTGCTGATGCTGACGAAGTGCGCCATCAAATAACGTTGACTGACTACTATATCGGGGAGACAGAGGTGACTCAGGAGTTATGGGATAAAGTGATGTCCAAGAATCGTTCAAAACAGAAAGGAGCGAAGATGCCTGTTGAATACGTTACATATGACCAGTGTCAAGAATTTATAGTCAGGCTTAATATTATGACAGGGTTAGTTTTCCGTTTACCGACAGAGGCAGAATGGGAATATGCTGCCAGAGGAGGTAGGAAATCGAAGGGTTATCTTTATGCTGGTAGTAATAATTTCAGGGAGGTAGCCTATACATTGGAGAATGACTTTGATGATCACCACAAGCCAGTAGGACAGTTAAGACCTAATGAGTTAGGTCTGTATGATATGTCTGGTAACGTATGGGAGTTTTGCGAGGACTGGTATCGTAAGACACCAACAGGAAAGGCTTCTACCGATTTTCATGTCATCCGTGGTGGTGCCTATGATTGTTCTTCTGTGTATAGTCGAGTCACCAACCGTTTTATGTACGACCAACGTCGCCGTAGGATGGAAGTAGGATTCCGACTAGCATTATCAGTCAGATAGTAGAAATCATGAAACAGCGTTCTATCAAGATACAGAATCTCTCTTTCTTCATGATGCTTGCCATTGTGTGGACTCATTCCCGTCTGCCCCGATGGGAGATAGTACCGGATTATTTCCAACAACTGCTGATCTTTAACGAGATAGGAGAGGACGCTGTTGCTCCATTCTTCTTGATAACAGGTTTCCTCTTTTTCCGTAATTTTCACATCAATAAGTATTCAGAGAAACTGAAGACCAGATTCCGCTCTTTGGTCATTCCTTATTTGTTGTGGAATGCCCTTGGTGCCCTAGCATGGTTCTTGGTGATATCGTCTACGGGTAATCAGTATGTGAGTGACCGTTTTTATTTCGATTCCTGGACGGAGGTAATCGGGAATATTCTTGGTTGTAAATATACGGTTCTGTGGTATGTCGGGGTCATCATCGTTTATGCCCTTGCCGCTCCTGTTTTCTATTATCTGGCTCGTAGTTTGCGGACAGCAGTCATTGCTGTCATCATTTTCTTGATCATCGGAATTGCCTTCCATCATCCGTTTGCCAGTCCATTGGTGTGGATGTCCATCTATATGATGGGAGCCTTGTTAGGTGTACATTATAACGACTATCTGTTTAAGCCCCAACCTTTATGGATTACATTTTTGGCCCTTGTTGCTTTTCCGGTTTCCGTATGGCTCAGTCATCAATACGACAGTATGTTATGTGTGAATCTCAGGGCCTGGACTTCCGTCTTTTTCTATATCGGTCTTTACGATCTCCTGGACAAAGTGTTTCATTTTGCTCCCCACAGGATATATCGGTATTCGTTTTTCCTGTATGCGACTCACTATATTCCTGTGCATGTCTTACAACGCTATGTGATTGCCAATATGGGAAATACGGTGGGATGTTGGATTGCTTATCTCCTGATACCTCCTTTGGTGGTTTTTCTTTGTGTGTCTGTTGCTTATTTTCTAGATGAGAAAGTTCACAGACTTTATGCCATCCTCTCAGGCGACCGATAGGATTATTTGTTCATATACTCCGGGAAAGTCAACGACCAGCGAGACTTACTCCATTTCTTCCTCAGTGTCTCATAATCCGCCAGTTTCTTGTACGACAGGCGTTTTTGTAACCAAGGACGGCGTACTTTCCTCTGTACGAAATTACCATAGGTCTCAAACTCAGAGAAACCTGCAAAATTGGTACGGTCATAACTATCTATGATGGTGTCGACCCATGATTTTCCAGACTGTTCACTAAGTGTTTGGTGGAGGAGAGTCAGTTGTTCTTTGTCGAATAGCATCTTATGGTCTACATATGACAGAGTGTCTAAAGCGACATCAGGTAATAGACGATGGATATTCTCATAATAGGGTTGATGCTCTTCATAACTCATATAGAATACTGTTTTCTGGTCTTCTGTCAGGAAAACATGTGGGTGGATAAGTACATGGTCTGCGTCAATGCAGAGATAATAGCGGCAGGTACCGATTTCTCCGCAAAGTTTTACTAACTGTTGGAAGAGCCATCCACTACGGTCACGGGTAGAGCCATCGGGATTGTGAATGATAAGATCCAACTCTTTTGGAGAGAAGCCTAGAACACTAGTTTCATCTACGAATCTTAACTGGTGTGTTTCACAAAACCGAATAATCTCCTGTTGGGCTGGAGCCACGATATAAATCTCCTTAATAGGATGTGATACACAATTGCGAACCCCCTCCAGACAGAGTGGTAAGATATGCAAATCTTTAGCAATAATGGGTATGACCACATCAATAGGGTCTGTAGCAGGTGTCAACTTAGGGAATTTCCGCCAGGTAAACAGGCGATATCTGATTTTTCTAATTTGTGACATAACCGTTATACCATATGGCTGAATAAATAGTCAAACAAACGGAAGGCATCAGGTGTCATTTGACTGACATCACTACTGTCCATCCTATAAATAGGGATATCCCGATACATAGCAGCAACAAGAGAGAACGTACTAGGTGGCCCTATGAGGTAGTCACACTCAGAAAGCATAAAAAGATCTTCTGGGGCACTGCCCTGTAGATGGTGTATCTTTGCTGAGGGACACTGCTTCTGAAACGATTCTTTTGTAACAGAAGAATCGTTGGTGGAGAGATAGACATGTAGAGTTTTATTCGGATACCACTCTTGAAAGCGATTAATATGTCGGACATATACCTCATCATCATAGAAAAACGCACCATCATGCCATTTTGCATAATCACCACGTCGGATATGTACGCCCAAACGGATGATATTCTCTTTTGAGGCCTCTGCCTCTTGCATTTTAATTTTGACAGGTTCCGTATACTGACTATCTAATGTGAATAGTTTACAAATCTCATCTCGATATTTCAGAAAGAGATTGTAATAACGAACAAACCAGCCGCTCACCACGATATGCTTATGCTTAAGCATCTTCTGTTCCAAGACCTCTTTATTACAATTACGATACTTGAAACTAGCCGTTGGAAGGAGTCTGATGGCCGCTAAGTATTTAGCAAGAAGGTACCATCCAAAACCAGTCAATGAGGTATGGCAGATATGAAAATACTGATATTTATAACTGAAGCGCATGGAAATAACCTTACGGCCATGTTCTCTGCCCCAGGCATAGACATGTCCATACTGCAACAGGTTGTTGCACATCTGACTCTTATCTCTGGCAAATATCATAGGGAAACTTGATTAGTGACTTCAAGGTATTTTTTCAAAACAAGTAAGGAAATGAGTTTCTCGCGTTTCTGGTCCTTGAAGGGTTTGACGTACTCATGGGCATGACGGATAATTGCCTCTGCCTCATCAGGATGTTCGATATAATAGGTAAGACGTTCTTCCAAATCAGAAAAGTCATCCTTGATTTCAATATAATGGTAATTGGGGATCAGTGTCCCTTCCATAAACCATGTTTCACATGTTAACCTAGGAGTAACGGCTATAGAGTTGGAGGACATAATCCATTTGAGATTGGAGGCGACATCATTACCTTCTAGTGACATCACAAACTTATAATCCAGATGTTCTCCTATGGTTAACTTCTCTCGTTGCCATTCAGGATGTTCAGGAACAATATTTGTAGCCGCTGCATCTATCATCGGGTGTCCATACCATCGATTCATGAAAACATCACGATTGTATTTCACATCACCCAAATCCCCACGGAAGATAGCCATATCCTTTTTCTCTCGCCAAGGTTTCTGATCATTGACGAAAAGGAAATGGCGCACTTTCACTAATTTCATCAATACAGAGTTTTGATTGTCGTCACCCAAAGGGCGGCTCTTGAGTAATGTTGGAGCAGGTTGAAGATCGATGATATCTCCTGATTTCAAGATCCATCGTAGATCTTGATTGAAATAGCGTGCGATCTCCATAGCATCGAAATAGTATACCTTTTGAGGCAATACGGGTTGTTTACGGATACTGACAGCCTGCTGTTCCCATTGTGGACGGTCAAAAGGAGTACGGAAAGATAGTTTACAATAGTAATCTACCCTTTTGAGAATGTCATCCTTGTCAGGATAGTCATCCAGTTTTGCCAACTCTCTTTTTAGAAGCATACGTGTGATACAGGAAGGTATGCATTTCCTAAGGTAGGCTTTGGCAAAATATTTCTGGTTACTGTTTTTGCCACTATGTAGCAGATAGTATATCTTTCGCTTCAATTTCATCAGGCTTCTGTCTTACAGTTGCAAAAGTACTATTTTTTATGGGACTAGGCAAAATTTGATTTAAATATTTGTCTATTATCCATGAAAATGTTACCTTTGTACATCTAAACCAGATTATAGGATGAAAATCAGATACAACTTTTACTTTATCGTATCCTATATGCTCTCGATTTTGCCCTTGAGGGTACATTATGTAATATCTGACATCTTGTATTACATCCTTTATTATCTTGTGAGATATCGTCTTCGGGTTGTTCGGAATAACCTAAAGACATCTTTCCTAGAGAAAGAGGGAAGGGAGTTGCATGCGATAGAGCAACGATACTATCATTTCTTTTGCGATTATATTGTTGAAAGTGTCAAACTATTAACTATTAAGAAGGAGAATCTAAAAAAGAGAATGGTATTCAAGGGTTGTGAACTGGTAGAAGCCGCAGTCAAGGACGGTCAGTCGTGTGCTGTCTTCCTGGGGCATTACTGCAACTGGGAATGGATTACCTCATTACCACTATGGATAACACCAGAGGCACAGTGCGGACAATTTTATCATCCCTTGGAGGATAAGGCTTTCGACCTGTTGTTTCTCCATATTCGCCAGCGTATGGGTTCTGTATGTATCCCTATGGCAGAATCGTTAAGGAGACTGACAGAATTTCGACAACAACAACGACCTGTCGTCATTGGGTATATTTCTGATCAAGTTCCCTTGTGGACGAATATCCATCACTGGTGTGATTTTCTGAACCATGACACTCCAGTACTAACGGGAACAGAACGTATTGCTCGAAAGATGAATCACGCCGTTTTCTATTTGGATGTGCAATGTATACGTCGAGGATACTATGAGGCAACGTTTAAGTTAATTACGCGTGAACCACAATTGTTGGATGAGTTTGAGGTGACAGACCGCTATTTCCAGATGTTGGAGGATAGTATAAGAAGGGCTCCTGAGTACTGGTTATGGAGTCATAATCGATGGAAACGGACACATGAAGAGTTTAATGAACGTTTTGAAGTCATTAATGGAAAAGTGATGCCTAAGGTCGTAAAGCATTCTGTGTCATCCGTTCCATATACTGCTGGATAATCGCCTTCAACTCTTTCTCCATCTGGGGCTGATGGCTAATGGCTGATGGCTGATGTATGAGGTTGTGCTGCATCAGGGAGTCTGTAAGGGCATACAATCCTTTAGTACGCTGCCCGTCAAACTGGAGTACATATCCATTCTTCACATACTGGTAGATGCCGTTGAGGTAATTGACGGCCCAAGTGTCTTCCTTGGGCGTGTTCAGCACATCAATACCAAAACCAAAATATTTCTTAGGATAACCTAACTTACCTAACACTGTTGGCAGAATGTCTATTTGCTGAGCGATTTTATCCTGCACTTCACCTATGGGGTTACTTGGCTCAAAGATAATAATTGGTGAGCAGAAGCCCCCAAGGTCTGTTTGATATTCCGCATGATCACTCATATTGGTATGATCACTGGTGAGAATAAAGATGGTGTTCTCATACCAGGGTTGTCTACTTGCTGTCTCAAAGAACTTACCGATAGACATATCTGTATATCTGATACATTTCTGGATTTCCAGATGCTCCTCAGGGAATTGTGCCTTATATTTCTCTGGCACCACGAAAGGGTGATGGCTGGATGCCGTGAAGACGGCAGTCATAAAAGGCTCTTTCATCCTACCCATTTCCTCTGCATAATACTGTAGGAAAGGCTCATCCCAAATAGCCCAGGTACCATCGAAATCAGATGTGCCTTTGGTTGCCTCATATTCCGTGCGACCGTAATAGTGCTGAAACCCCGTTTTCTGCGCAAAAGCCTGAAAACCCATCGAGCCATTCTGTGCGCCATGGAAGAATGCCGTCTCATAACCCTCTGCTCCTAAGATTCCTGCCAATCCTGTATAGTCATTCATTGAGGCAGGCGTAAGGATAAATGGCTCTACAAACATCGGAATACTTGACAGGATGCTTGGCATGCCATCGATACTCTTACGACCATTGCAGAAACTATAACGGAAAGTCGTGCTATGACTAATCAAGGAATCGACACAAGGGGTATATCCTTTGTATCTCCCACCCTCAAGGTCTTTGTTCAAAGCACCGATATATTCTCGCCCAAAACTCTCGACAATGAGGATGACAATATTCTTTCTAGTAGAACTAGAAAGAGTAGTAGAACTAGTATGTATTGGAGAATATACCGCTTCCAATTCTTGTTCACTATTATAATAATGTGGAACGATAAACACGCTTTTTCCTATGGTGCGAATCAAGGAGAAGGGCGTATTCAGTACTAATGCAGCGTCTATAGGTCTATTGGCATATTGGTTGGCATTGGATATGGTGATAGGTCGCACAGCAGTAGTAAAACCACCTCGCATACCGGCAATACAGAAAGGAGTGAATAAGAATAAAGATGCCAGACAGAGGAGGTCATACCTCCACCAGATTAGTTCTTGATGACTCTGTTGAGGTTTTGCATAGAGTTTCCACCAAGCGGCAACTAAGAGTATAAACAAGAGTACCAGGTACCAATGATGTAACAATTCTGTTCCGATAATACCTCCCAAATTCTGTTCATTGGAAAATTCCTCAAAAACAGTGGTGGTAGTGCGGCGCATTGTATATTGAAAATAGACAGAGTCCATCAAGTTACTGGCTAATGCCAGACTATTGATACTAAGATACAGCCATTTACAGATTTGATGATATAGTTTGTTTTCCTTTTTGTGATACGGAAAGAGCATCATTACGACATAAACAACATTTGTATAGAGAATGGCAGAGGTATCAAAGAGTAGTCCACCGCGAAAAATCTCAAAGTCATAAGATAGATAATTGATATTCTCCAGATAATACTCCAGTCTTGCAACTTGATAGACTATAAAAACCAAGAGCAGGTTCCAGAGCACAGCCGATAAGGGAGCATATGTCTTGTTCAATAGTTGTTTCATCTTTCATTCAAGTCTTTTGTTGCAGCCTGTAAGATTGCTTTTGCCTGTTGGATGAGTTTTTGTATCCCTGTACCTTGTTGTGTGATGACCTGATTACTAATAAAATCATAGTTGACGAAGCCGGCACTGTCAATCATTGTAAAGCCGTCATCATAGGTGTGAATACCCAAAGGATGTGTATAACTGGCACTCAGGACATCACGGCTGAAAGTATACTCGTCATGGTTGATACCCAGTTGTCCTAAAAGTGTGGCAGGCAGATCTGTCTGGTTACATATTTGTTCTATGCGACGAGGTTCTTTCACAACTCCTCCCATCCAGATCATGGGAATGTGGTTCAACAAAGGATTGGATTCGTCAAGATCCTGATAAAAGACACCATGATCTGGTAACATAATCACCAATGTATTCTCCCATTCTTTACTCTTCCTCAATTTCTCTATAAACTGTCCTACACACTGATCGAGATAATAGAACGCATTCAGTACCTCGTCGTCAAAATGATGAATAGGGACATCCCAAGGAGAATGACTACTTAGTGTAGAATAGCCAATCAGATAAGGTTGGTGCATCGTCGTAGTCAACTGGTAAAGCGTTTCAAAGGTGATGTCGTCTCGAACGCCCCATTTTGCAGTGTTTTGCATTTCCTGGGTATAATCGTCTTTCCATGTCAAATCACCAAAGCCCCCCGAAACAAGATAACTACGCATGTTGGTGAAATTAATGTCACCACCATAGAGATAATGGGTATTATAGCCTCGTTCTGTCTGTAAGGTTCGGGCTATGTTCGGTAAGGTATGTGACTTGGAGGGAATCTTCATGACTGACATCGTTGGGAATGAGGGATAGCCGCTCCATGTGCAAACTGTACCACGGTCGGTACGCCAGGTATTCCCATAGCAATTCGTGAAATAAATCCCTTCTTTGGCAAAACGATTTAAGTTAGGGGTAATATCTGTTCTACCTCCTATTTCCGTAAACTCACCCCCGCAACTTTCCAATAAGATAACGATGATATTGGGAGTTTGTGTTGTCAACAAGGTATCGCTGTCAATGCTCTGTGTATTGTATAGTTCTTGAATAATTTTCTCACATGTAGCATCATCCATAAAATGATAGGTCACATGATTGCTGGCAGTCTTTTCAAAAGAGGCAAAGAAGGAGAATACCGGATTGACAGCAGAATGATTCAGAAACTGATTCTGTGAATAATACACTTGTCCGATATTCGTGGTTGACTCACCTAATCCACCTCTAATACCAATGATGATAAGGGGAATAAGTAATATGGCGGATATTGTGCCTGCGATACGCTGTCGAAAGTTTACGGACTGATATTGGGTAGTCAGTCGATAATAGATCCAATAGATGATACATGAAGAAAGGATCAGACATAACAGTCGAATAATAATATAACCTGTACTAACACTCGCCATCGCCTCTGTCGGTGTCTCTAGATACTGCAGGCATGAGGCATCGAGTTTGAACATCCAGAACTCATAAAGACTGGTGTCTGCCACGAAAGCCAATGAGAGAAGAATAGCCAGCAGAAGATAGTAGGTATTGAATATCCATCGAGGTATATTTGTCCATAGAGAGATGGCTGTAGCCAAAAAAGGAATAATGAAAAGATAGAGAGAGAAACTGAGGTCTAGGGAAAGACCATGTTGAATCACTTGCATGACATCCGTGAACGAAAAATCATGAGTGCTATGGTGATAGAGCATAAAGAAAACCTTGGCAACGAGAAACAACAGTACCGTCACCAGATAGAACTTCACCAGATAGAACGCTCCTTGCTTCATAGGCTCTGCATATCGTTCAATTTTTTGTAATAGCCATCGATATTCAGCAGTTCATCATGTGTACCACGCTCAACAATCTGTCCTTCGTGCAGGACACATATCTCGTCGGCATTCTTGATAGTCGACAAACGATGGGCAATGGCTACTGTCGTACGTGTCTTCATCAGTCGCTCCAGGGCATCCTGCACCAGTCGCTCACTCTCTGTGTCCAAAGCAGAGGTTGCCTCGTCGAGAATCAGGATAGGAGGATTCTTCAGGATGGCACGGGCAATGGATACACGTTGACGCTGTCCACCACTCAGTCTGCCACCACGGTCTCCTATATTTGTTTCAAACTGGTGCTCACTCTGCATGATAAAGTCATAGGCATTGGCAATCTTTGCTGCCTCCATAATTTGTTCATCTGTAGCAGCCTCAACACCGAAAGAGATATTATTCTTAAAGGTGTCATTGAAGAGGATAGCCTCTTGGTTGACATTACCAATCAACTGGCGAAGATCTTGAATACCTAAGTCCTTGACATTGATACCGTCAATCAGCACCTCGCCCTCCTGTACATCATAATAACGAGGTATCAGATCTACCATCGTTGACTTGCCACTACCGCTCTGTCCGACGATGGCTATGGTTTTCCCTTTGGGAATCACCAGATTGATATGACGAAGGATCCATTTGTCTCCATAGCGGAATGATACATCACGGAACTCTATCTGCTGCTCAAAGGATGCGATATGTTTCGGCTGGGCTGGTTCCTTAATGGTGTTCTCGGCAAGCAGGATCTTATCAATACGTTCCATGGAGGCAAGTCCCTTGGGGATATTATAACCTACTTTAGACACCTCTTTCAGCGGGTTGATGATAGAATAGAGAATCACCATATAATAGATAAAGGTAGGACCGGATAGGGAGTGGTTGTTCAAAACAAGTACCCCCCCAAACCACAAGACAATGACAATCATACAGGTGCCCAGAAACTCAGATAATGGATGGCCGATGTTCTGACGGATATTTACGCGCATGATGTCATTCCGGTAAGTGGAGTTGATATTGTTGAACTTTTCCCGCATCTTATCTTCTGCACAAAAAGCCTTAATAATACGTAATCCTCCCAGCGTCTCATCCACCACACTCATGGTATCGCTCCATAATGCTTGTGCCTTGATGCTCTGCGCCTTTAATTTGCGACCAATCCATCCCATAAACCAGCCGATGGCGGGAATGATGATGACGGAGAATAGTGTCAACTCCCAAGAAATAACGATCAATGTGGTGAAGTAGGAGATGATAAGGATGGGGTTCTTGAACATCAGGTCGAGAGAAGACATGATACTAGTTTCAACTTCCTGTACATCACCTGTCATACGGGCAATGATGTCACCCTTACGCTCTTCCGTAAAGAAGCCAAGTGGCAGACTTACAATCTTATTATACAATTGGTTGCGCATATCTCTGACAACACCGGTACGGATAGGAACAACACTTGAGGATGCCAGAAAATAGGTCGCTGTCTTCAATAACGTGGCAAGAATCAGGAAAATACCGATAAAGAGGAGGGTAGTGGTAGACCCCATCTCACTAATATACTGATTGATGTAGTAGTAGATGTTGTTAATAGCGACATCTTTGAAACTGCCGTCACCCCATTCCATCAATGTCGTCACCTCAACATTATCTCCTGTCTTAAAAAGAATTTGCAAGATAGGTATCAAGGCCGCAAAGGAGAAAATGTTCAGCAATGCCGATAAAATATTGAAGACGATAGACAGTGCTACATATTTTTTATAAGGCATTACAAAACGCCTTAAAATTTGCATAAAATCCTTCATACCTCTTCTCCAAATAAAGTTGCACTGGTACTATTGGTGATTCTCACACGCACTGTCTCCCCAATATGATGGGAACCTTTGTCGAATACCACCATCTTGTTTTGCTCGGTACGTCCACAGAGTTGCTGACGGCTACGTTTCGAGAAGCCTTCTACCAAGACATCAAACTCCTTGCCCTCGTCTTTCTTGTTCTGTTGGGCAGAGATTTCTGTCTGCAGAGCGATGAGTTCATTCAGACGACGAATCTTTTCTTCCTCTGGTACGTCGTCAGGCAGATGTTTGGAGGCATAAGTGCCTGGTCGCTCAGAATATTTGAACATAAAGGCAGAGTCATAGCCTACCTCACGCATCAGGTCCAAACTAAGTTGATGGTCCTCCTCCGTTTCTGAGTGATAGCCTACGAAGATATCCGTCGACAGTCCACAGTCAGGGATGATGCGACGAATAGCCGCCACACGGTCGAGATACCACTCACGGGTATATTTGCGGTTCATCAGTTTCAGAATTCTGTCACTGCCACTCTGTACAGGCAGATGAATATGCTTACAGACATTAGGCATCTCAGCGATGACCCGCAACGTCTCATCACTCATATCCTTCGGGTGTGAGGTCGTGAAACGGATACGCATCTGGGGGGCCTCTTCGGCTACCTTTCTTAATAATCTAGGAAATCCTAGAGGTTCTAGGTTGTCTAGGCGATAACTATTCACATTCTGCCCCAGCAGCGTCACTTCTTTAAATCCTCTGTCTCTTAAGTCGCGAACTTCACGCAGAATACTCTCAATGTCTCTGGAACGCTCCCGGCCTCGGGTATAAGGAACAATACAATAATGGCAGAAATTGTTGCATCCTCGCATGATACTGACAAAGCCACCAATCTTATGCCCCAGTCCTATCCGTTGCGGAACGACATCCCTGTAAGTCTCTGAGGTCGACAGTTCAATATTCATTGCCTTATGTCCAGTCTCCGCTTGTGCTATCAAGTCAGGTAGGGAGAGATAAGCGTCAGGACCAGCCACCAAATCACAATGGTGATTTTCCAACAGGTCGTCTTTCACGCGTTCCGCCATACAACCAAGAACACCGATGATTAACGGGTGTTTCTTTTTCATGGCAGCCAGCGCATCCAGGCGATGATATATCTTCTGCTCCGCATTGTCTCTGACGGAGCAGGTATTCAGGAATACGGCATCCGCTTCATTGATATCCTCTGTCGACTCATAGCCGGCCATTTGCATCACACTGGCTACCACCTCTGAGTCAGCGACATTCATCTGACAACCGTAAGTCTCTATATAGAGTTTCTTCATGTTTTTTTCTTTTTGCTTGCAAAGTTACTAACTTTTTTGTATTTTTGCATCGATATTTAGCCTAAACTTCATGTTTTCTTCTTAAAGATATATGGAAATAATCAAAGATAAAGAATTTGGTGGTGAGCGTCCGTTGTTTGCCACCCATGACCTTCGATTGGAAAACATCACCATTACAGATGGTGAGAGTGGTATTAAGCAATGCCAGAATATGGAGGCACACAATTGTAGGTTCTATGGAAAATATCCTTGGTGGCATGTGGATGGTGCACTGATAGAGGATTGTTATTTTGCTCTGGGATCACGTTCTGCAATCTGGTATACGAATGACCTCGTCATGCGTCGATGCCGTATTGATGGTCCTAAGTTCTTTCGTGAGATGAATCATGTGGAACTGGAGGATGTGGTTATTACTGATGCGGATGAGACTTTCTGGAAAGTCAACGACTTACGATTAAAGAATGTCACCCTGCATGGTGGCACTTATCCCTTTATGTTCTCGGAGAATATCTATGTGGATGGGTTGAAGAGTGATGCCAAGTATGTGTTCCAGTATTGTAAGAACGTAGAAGTGCATCATGCTGATATTCTTACCAAAGACTCTTTCTGGGAGTGTGAGAACGTGACAGTCTATGATTCTGTTTTGGACGGTGAGTATCTTGCATGGCATTCTAAGAACGTGCGACTGGTCAATTGTCATCTGGCTGGTGAGCAATTGCTGTGCTATACCCAGAATCTAGTCTTGGAGAACTGTACGTTCGACAGGATGTGTGACCGTGTCTTTGAATACTCTACCGTTGAGGCTGACATCCGTGGACATATTGAGAATATCAAGAACCCCACCAGTGGACATATCATCGCCGACTCTATTGGTTCGATAACCATTGACGAGAACGTGCGTCAGCCAAATAACTGTGTAATAGAGGTCAGAAAGTGACAGTTTGCCATGACTTACAATTTTGATGAACTCGTTGAAAGACGGGGTACTGGTTGTGTGAAATGGGATGAAAGTGGTGCGGATGTCATTCCCATGTGGGTTGCCGATATGGACTTCAAGGCTGCTCCTGCTATCTTAGACGCTGTCAGTAAACGAGCAGCGCATGGAGTCTTTGGCTATACTATCGTGGAGGAAGACTATTACGACGCTATCATCTCATGGTTCCAGCGTCGCCATCACTGGACGATTCAGCGAGAGGACATCCTCTATACCACAGGTGTTATCCCTGCTATGTCGTGTGCTATCAAGGCATTGACCATGCCAGGGGAGAAAGTGTTGATACTCTCTCCAGACTATAACTGTTTCTTCTCCTCCATCCGTAATAATGGCTGTGAGGTGTCTGAGTCTGTGTTGCGACCTGGGCGCAACATACAGGAACACGGGTTTGAGGTGGACTGGGAAGACTTTGAAGAGCGGTGTGCGGATGAGAAAACGACAGCATTCCTGTTGTGTAATCCTCATAATCCTACAGGACGTGTGTGGACCAAAGAGGAATTAGGGCGTATGGCAGAGATCTGTCATCGCCATCATGTTCATATTATCTCAGACGAGATCCATGGCGAACTCATCATGCCAGGACATCAATTCTGTCCGATGGGAACCGTCGCCCCTGATGCGATTATTCTCAACTCGCCCACTAAGTCCTTTAATATCGCAGGACTGCAGATTGCCAATATCATTTGCTCTCAACCAGAGTGGCACCGCCGTATCGACCGTGCTATCAATATCAATGAGGTATGTGATGTCAACCCCTTCGGACCTGTTGCCTTAAAGGCAGCCTATAATGAGAGTGAGGACTGGATTGACGAACTCAACCAATATCTTTGGAAGAACTACCAAGCACTTCTTCAGTTCTTTACGGAAGAGTTGCCACGATGTAAAGTATGTCCATTAGAGGGTACCTATCTCGTCTGGGTGGATGTCTCATATTACTGCGACACGGCCGCAGCATACGACAACGTGGAGAAACTTTGTGACCGTCTACTCCAAGAAGGAAAGGTATGGGTCAACCCCGGAACGATGTATGGAGCCGAAAGCGGGAAAGGCTATATCCGTATTAATATCGCCTGCCCCAAGAGTCAGATGATGGAAGGATTGAAAAGAATAAAAACAATAATATGATGAAACAAAGAAGTGAGGTAAACACATGGTCTGTGACATGGGGCGTGCTAATGGCAATACTCTTTTCTGCCGCTGCCGCCTATCTGGGACTGAAGGTAGGACAGGTTTTCGAGGCGGCAATCCCTATCGCTATCATTGCCGTAGGAGTCTCTGCTGCGGCCAAGCGTTCTAATGCTCTTCGTGAGAATGTCATCATCCAGTCTATCGGTGCCTGTTCTGGTGCCGTGGTGGCTGGTGCTATCTTCACTTTACCTGCCATTTATATTCTCCAGGCGAAATATCCTGAGATGTCTGCCGACTTCCTCAAGATATTCATAGCCTCCTTATTAGGTGGCATCTTGGGCATTCTCTTCCTGATCCCCTTCCGTAAGTATTTCGTAGAGGCACCTCAAGAGCAATTCCCTTTCCCTGAGGCTACGGCAACCACACAGGTATTGAAGAGTGGTGATAAGGGTGGCTCACAGGCTAAACCTCTATTAATAGCAGGACTGGTAGGAGGACTCTATGACTTCATCGTGGCAACCTTCGGATGGTGGAATGAGAATGTCACCAGTCGTATGATTCCCTTTGGGGAGGATCTTGCCGAAAAGGTAAAGTTGGTATTTAAGAACAATACGGGCGCAGCCGTCTTAGGACTTGGCTATATCATTGGTTTCCGTTATGCTTTGATCATCACCTTGGGCTCCTTGTTTGTCTGGTGGCTTGTTGTCCCTGGCATGGCACTGATCTTTGGTGATACCGTCCTGAACCAGTGGAACCCTGCTATCACGACGGCCGTCGGTGATATGTCACCAGAACAAATCTTCACCTCTTATGGCAAGTCGATTGGTATTGGTGCTATAGCGATGGCAGGTATCATCGGTATCATCAAGTCATGGGGTGTTATCAAGAGTGCGGTGGGACTAGCCACCAAGGCCGGGGCTGCGGCAGATTCACAACAGACACAACAGGACCTGCCGTTTAAGTTTATTGCCTTTGCCGCAGGTATCACCCTCATCATCACTTTCCTTTTCTTCTGGTTTGGGGTGATGGATGGTAACCTGCTTTTCGCTGCTGTCGCCATTATCCTCACAGCCGTTATCGCTTTCCTCTTTACTACTGTTGCGGCAAATGCTATTGCTATTGTAGGCAGTAACCCCGTATCGGGCATGACGCTCATGACTCTGATTCTCGCCTCTGTGGTGATGGTCGCCGTTGGATTGAAAGGAACAGGCGGAATGGTAGCGGCACTGGTCATGGGTGGAGTAGTTTGTACGGCACTCTCGATGGCTGGCTCTTTCATTACCGATTTGAAGATTGGTTACTGGACTGACACGTTGCCTAAGAAGCAGGAGACATGGAAGTTCCTGGGAACATTGGTAAGTGCTGCCACTGTCGGTGGCGTGATGATGCTCCTTAACGAGACCTACGGCTTTGCCTCTGGTGCCCTTGCTGCTCCACAGGCTAATGCGATGGCTGCGGTAATCGACCCGTTGATGAATGGGGTAGGTGCTCCATGGG
Organism: Prevotella sp.; assembly: GCA_017449675.1. Taxonomy (GTDB): domain Bacteria; phylum Bacteroidota; class Bacteroidia; order Bacteroidales; family Bacteroidaceae; genus Prevotella. Next base: position 39,050 of record JAFTFG010000017.1, on the reverse strand, counting down.
CACTCTATGCCATTGGTGCTGCGATAGCCATCATCCTCACACTCTGTAAGATTCCCGCCCTTGCCTTTGCCTTGGGTATGTTCATCCCCATGGAACTGAATGTCCCCTTGGTCATCGGTGGAGCCATCAACTGGTATGTGACTACTCGCTCCAAAGATGCAGAGGTCAACAAGGAGCGTGGAGAGAAAGGCAACCTCATTGCCTCTGGCTTTATTGCCGGTGGTGCCTTGATGGGTGTCATCAGTGCCTTGCTACGTTTTGGCGGTATTCAGTTTGAGTATGGTGGATGGTGGAGTAATCCCCTGAGTGAACTCTGTTCATTAATTGCTTATATACTACTGATTATCTATTTCATTAAAGCCACCAAACGATGAACAGACTCCTGTTTTGCTCGTTGCTATTGTGTAACAGTCTGCTCGCGCCTGCTCGTGATTATGTGATTACTGATTACGGAGCCAAAAGCGACACGACCCTGTTGTGTACAGATGCTCTGCAGCAGTGTATTGACCGATGCTCTGCCGATGGTGGCGGACGTGTGATAATCCCTACAGGCGATTATACCACTGGTACTATCATACTGAAAAGCAATGTACACCTGCATCTGGCATCGGGGGCTACCCTCTATGGAAGTACTGATTTGAAAGACTATCGTAAGGTGAAGTCTTCTTACCTGTCACTGCGTACCCATACGGAGACGATACAACTCATCTATGCCGATTCTGTGGAGAATGTAGTGATTGATGGCTATGGTACCATTGACGGACGAGGCTGTGTTTTTCCAAAACTATCGTGGAACGATGAGGGTATTACCCGTCCCCATCTGTTACGGTTTATCCAGAGTCGTAATATCGTAGTGAAGGATATTACGCTCAGAAACAGTGGTTGCTGGATGCAGCACTATCTTGCCTGTGACCGTTTGCGTATTGATGACATCAAAGTAACAAACCGCAACAACTACAACAATGACGCTTTAGACCTAGATGGTTGTCATGATGTGGTGGTAACGGGTATGATTGCTGACTCTGATGATGACGGTATCACGCTCAAATCCACCTCACCACGCCTGTGTGAGGACATCACCATCCAGAACTGTATCGTCTCCAGTCACTGTAATGCTGTCAAGTTGGGTACGGAGACCAACGGTGGCTTCCGTAATATCTTGATTCGGGGGATTGTTGTCAAGCCCAGTATCGACCAGTCGAGCCGGTTCTTTGGTAGACCTATCGGGACTTCCGCACTCTCTCTGGAGATTGTCGATGGAGGTATCATGGAGAATGTATCTGTCAGTGATATGACAGTTACAGGAACAGAGTCTCCTATCTTCGTGCGCCTCGGACATCGTGGTCGTGGCTGGACATTCAACAAGAGTGGAGTTGATGCCTTCTTGACGCAGCATGTGAGCGGAGGCAACGAGGGGGCTACACAGTCTCAAAAGCCGGATAGTGTGGAAACTATAGGACGGATGTGTGGGGTATATATAAATAATGTACGCGTGAGGGATGCCGGTAATTATGGTTGCAGTATTACAGGATTGTCTGGTTATCCTGTGGAGGATGTCCATCTCTCCCATATCAGTATCCATCATCGTGGGGATATCAAGACGGCTGACCTTGATGCCATCAACACCTCATTGAAGGACGAGAAGGTTGCCGAGTACCCTGAGGCAACCATGTGGGGACCTCTACCTGCCAAGGGTTTTTATGTGCGTCACGCTCGTGGTGTTAGTTTCGATGCTATCGACATACACACCACAGCACCTGATGTACGTCCGGAGATTGTGCGCGAAGACGTGGAATAACCTCCATTATACGGTTACTGCGATTCCATCAACTCTAAAGCACGACGCACCACATCGTTGGTCTCGTTCATAATGGCGAAATACTGGCTGGGTTCCCAGAGGTCACGAGCCACCAATGCTTTGAGTTGCAGGCGTAGATAGGGGAGAGTCTTCTGTAACTCCTCCTGATCCTTGGGTTTGATCTTCTGTTTCTCAGCCTCAGCGATGATACCGTCTGTTACGGATGCAGGAATCTCAAACTGCTGTTGGAAAGCGGAGAAGGTAGTATACCGTTTCTTGAGTTGTTTACGATGCTGGTCAACATAACGGAGACTGGCATTGATGATAAAGGAACGGGCAGAGAGTTCCCTGTGGAAGCGTGTATACTTCATCGTGTCCAACGGCACGTAATAGTCAGGCATGATACCGCCGCCGCCATAGACCACCCGGTGTTCTTTCAACGTGTAGTATTTGAGGGAGTCATCAAAATGGATGCTGTCAGCATGCATCAGTTCTCCGCTCTTCAAACGGTTCATCACATCCATCGCATAGTCTTTCGCCTTCCCTTTCTCATAGGGTTTCTGGATACAACGTCCTGAGGGAGTATAGTAATGTGCGATGGTCAGACGGATCATCGAACCGTCAGGCAGGTCGATAGGTCGTTGTACCAGTCCTTTTCCGAAGGTACGTCTGCCCACGACCACACCACGGTCATGGTCTTGGATGGCACCCGTCACGATCTCAGCGGCAGAGGCAGAATAACTGTCTACCAATACCACTACCTTCCCTTTGGTAAAGAGCCCGTCACCCTGTGCCAGATAGTCGTTACGAGGGACTCTGCGTCCTTGGGTATAGACAATCAGGTCGTTGCTTGCCAGGAACTCATTGGCGATTTCGACAGCGGCATGCAGATAACCACCACCGTTCTCCTGTAGGTCGAGAATCAGCGACTGCATCCCTTCTCCTGTCAGTTTCATCAGACTCTGACAGAACTCCTCATGGGTCTGGGCCCCGAAACTACCAATACGGATATAGCCGATACCCGGACGGATCATATAGGCGGCATCAATGGATTTGACAGGAATCTTGTCACGTGTGATGACGAAACGGAGTGTATCAGTGATTCCCCGTCTGACCACACCAAGGTTGACCTTCGTACCCTTAGGACCGCGCAGACGGCGCATGATCTCCTCCTTGGGCATGGAGACTCCCGCAATGGCCGTGTCATTGACGGATACGATACGGTCGCCTGCCAAGATTCCCCGTTTCTCCGAAGGACCTCCTGTGACGGGTTGGATGACCAACAGGGTATCCTCCACCATATTAAACTGGACCCCGATGCCCTCGAAGTTTCCTTGAAGGGGCTCATTGGCTTCCTTCACCTCCTTGGCTGTCATATAACTGCTATGGGGGTCGAGTTTCTCGATCATTCCCCGGATACCGTTCTCGACGAGTATCTGCTCATCAACACTATCCACATAAAGGTTACTGATAGCCATCTCCGCTATCTGTAACTTACGCAGGGGACTGTCCTCACCCATATTGATACGGATCTGGGCAGAGGCAGTTAGGGAGAGCAGTGATAATATCGCTGCATACAGGGCTTTCCTTTTATTCATAGTCTTCTTCTGGACGGTCTTCCTCGATGACGAGGTTGTCGATGATGAAGTTCTGGCGCTCCATCGTGTTCTTACCCATATAATACTCCAAGAGTTTCTGCACCTGATCATTCTTATGGAGGGTGACCTGTTCCAATCGGATATCCGGACCGATAAAGCCTGCAAACTCCTCCGGACTGATCTCACCAAGACCTTTAAAGCGGGTAATCTCCGGATCGGGACCTAACTCTTGGATAGCCTTCTGACGCTCTTCCTCGCTATAGCAGTAACGAGTGACAAAGTCACCCTTTTTACCATCCTCACGCATCTCCTTCTTCCGAATCTTGGTACGACGGTTACGAACACGGAACAAGGGGGTCTGCAACACATACACATGTCCTTTCTTGATGAGTTCGGGGAAGAACTGCAGGAAGAACGTGATGATCAATAGGCGGATATGCATGCCGTCGACATCGGCATCTGTTGCCACAATCACTTTATTATATCTGAGGGTGTCCAGTCCCTCCTCGATGTCCAATGCTGCCTGCAACAGGTTAAACTCCTCATTCTCATAGACAACCTTCTTGGTCAGTCCGAAGGAGTTCAAGGGTTTGCCTCGCAAAGAGAATACCGCCTGGGTATTCACGTCACGGCTCTTGGTGATACTTCCGCTGGCAGAGTCACCCTCAGTAATAAAGATACAAGACTCTTCCTTGCGGTCGTTCTTGGCATCACTGAAATGGATGCGGCAGTCGCGCAACTTACGGTTATGCAGGTTGGCTTTCTTGGCACGGTCACGGGCCAGTTTCGTCACACCGGCCATCGCCTTGCGCTCCCGCTCACTCTCCTTCACCTTGTTCTCAATGACATCGGCCACGTCCTGGTGGATATGCAGGTAGTTGTCAACCTCCTGTTTTACGAAGTCACCAATATACTTATTGATGCTCACCCCGTCGGGTGACATCGTCGTAGAGCCTAACTTGATCTTTGTCTGACTCTCGAAGATAGGTTCCTCTACATTGATAGAGATGGCGGCCACGATACCTGTGCGGATATCCCCATATTCGTATTTGCCAAAGTATTCCTTGATTGTACGGGCGATATGCTCCTTGAAGGCACTCTGGTGGGTACCTCCCTGTGTGGTATGCTGTCCGTTGACGAAGGAGTAGTATTCCTCTCCATACTGGTTGGCATGGGTAAAGGCGATCTCGATATCATCTCCTTGCAGATGGATGATGGGATAGAGTGCGTCGTTGGTCATACGGTCTTTCAGTAAGTCCTCCAGTCCATGACGGCTGAGGATGCGCCGACCGTTATACATGATGGTCAGTCCGATATTCAGATAGGTATAGTTGCGGAGCATGTTCTCCACGATCTCATCGTGGAACTGATAATTGACGAACTTCGTATTGTCAGGCTCGAAATAGATGTAGGTGCCATTCTCGTCCTGGGTGGGCTCCGTCACATCACTGACTAACTCGCCACACTCAAACAGTGCTTTTCGCACCTTACCGTCACGATAACTATGTACCTCAAAATGACTGCTCAATGCATTGACGGCTTTCACACCCACGCCATTCAGTCCGATAGACTTCTTGAAAGCCTTCGAGTCGAACTTACCACTGGTGTTCAGAATACTGACCGACTCGATGAGTTTGCCCTGTGGGATGCCACGACCATAGTCACGGACGGAGATGCGGAGATTGTCCTCCACATTCACCTCGATACGGTCACCCGCCTTCATCTTAAACTCATCGATGGAGTTGTCGAAAACCTCTTTCAACAATACATAGATACCGTCTTCTGCGGAGGAGCCGTCACCCAGTCGTCCGATATACATTCCCGGACGTAACCTGATATGCTGTAGTCCTGTCAGGGTCTGTATGTTACCCTCATCATAGTTGACAGTCTCCTGATTCTCCACGATATTCTTCTCTTCGCTCATATCTCTTTATAAACTTTTCTTATAACAACGGCGGCGCTTATGCTGCTCATGCTCCAGATACTGCCACTGGCTCTGTACTTTCTCATTGGTCTCCATCTCCACATTGGTCTCCCCCCATTTGAATCCGTATTTCTGATACCAAGGTATCAGGTCGTAGAAGAGGAGGGCATTGGCTCCTTTCTGCTGGTATTCGGGGAGGATGCCGATAAGCATCAGATCGAGACATTCGGCTTTGTGGAACTTGAGGGCTCGCAGACAATGCCACCAGCCAAAGGGAAACAGTCTGCCGTTACGGCATTTCTGGAGGGCACGTGTCATGGAGGTGATACTGATGCCAACACCTATCAGTTTATGGTCGGGAGTGTTCCAGTCCTCGATAAGGCAGAGCATATTCATATCAAGCATGGGGAAATACATTCTCAGGTACTCGTCTATCTGTGCCTCTGTCATCTGGGAGTAGCCATAGAGATGGCCAAACGACTTGTTGACGACATCCAGCACCTTACGGCCATACTGCTCTTTGCCGAATACCTGACTGCGCTTAGGGTGGAAGGTGTGCAGGTTATAGCGTTTCATCACCATCTGAGCCACCTTTTGGTATTTCTCGGGCATACCGTCCTTGGGTACGATGAGTTTATACTCTACATAGTCGTTGTCTTTCTCCCAACCACCCAACTGTTCCATATGACGGGGGTAATAGTCGTAATTATAGATGGTAGCCATCGTACCCAGTTGGTCGAAACCCTCAATCAGCATACCCTCCGGATCCATATCAGTGAATCCCAGAGGCCCAACCAACTCTGTCATCCCTTTCTCTCTACCCCATTGCTCTACGGCAGCGAGTAAGGCACGCGACACTTCCAGGTCATCCACGAAATCTATCCATCCAAAGCGCACACTCTGGCGGTTCCAACGCTCGTTGGCACGACGGTTGATGATACCGGCAACGCGTCCTACGACCTTCCCGTCTCGGTAGGCCAGAAAGTATTCTGCCTCACAAAACTCAAAGGCGGCATTCTTGTTCTTACTCAGGGTGTGTACCTCATCATTATGTAGATTGGGAGCATCGTAAGGGTTGTCACGGTATAAGTCATAGTGAAACTGGATAAAGGCCTCCAGTCCCTTCTTGTCGGTAACCTTCCGAATTTCTACTGATGACATGATGGGTTCTTGTTTGTGGATTTATTGATGGCAAAGGTAGTGAAAATCATGAGAAATCCCAAATATTTAACCTATTTTACGGCAAATAAGTAACTTGTGTGAACCATCCGACATGGTTGTTCCGAAAATAAACATCTCACCACCGTCTTTCACCTTCAGTTTCTTTCTCAGGGAATCTACCGTCATCGGGAAGTTACGAACAGTGATATTTGCTCGTTCGATTCCCTGCAACGCCGCCTTCAGTTCCTGCTTGTTCATGGAGGTGACGGTCTCTATCCGGAATTGTCTGCCAGGGAAATCGGGGATCTCATGTTCTGATACGAAGAGATGGGAGTTAGCCGACAACTGCTGGATACCGAACATCTGTTCTATCTCCTTGAAGCATCCAGCCTTCATGATACTGGCATTCGGCTCAAGAAGCGTTAGTCTCTGAATAGTTTCTACGGCAGAAACTATCAGTCTTTTCGGAAGAAACTGTGAGTTTTCATGGGAGAAACTATTCGTTTCCACGTTGGAAACTATCCGTAGACTCCTATCTCCGTTGACACAAACCATTAAGGGAGCGGTGGGAAGGTCTTGGCGGATGACCAGTAATAGTTCTTTGCACTCATTGTCAACACTGACGATATGCACCTCACTGACCCCTCCTAAGTCGCTGACCGCCTTGCGCCAGTCGAGCATGGGCGATAGTTTCAGGATGATCGTGTCGGCTTTCTCCTTCAACAAAGGCAGGAGTTCGATAACATTAGGGGTGCAGTCCTCAATACCATAGGTACGACTGCCATGCGCATCCCTTCGTGCAGGGTCCAAGAATACCACGTTGGCATGGGGCATCCGGGCAAGATATTCCTCTGCATTGTCACACACGATCTCTGCCTCCAACCCCAAGAGTTGGAAATTATGTCGGGCTATCTCGCAGAGTTCCATATTACGCTCCACATAAATCCGTTTCCTAAACGGACGTGACATGAAGGAGAAGTCAATACCAAATCCACCTGTCAGGTCGACAAAGACCTGATGGGATTTCGAGATATCAATATTTCGAGCAACGACTTTTGCCTTATAACGAGCCGTCTGCTCACTGGAACATTGCTCCATATTCAGATGAGGCGGGTAGAGGATGTCTTCTACAGCGGCCCATGACGGTAACTTCTTCTGTGCTGTCTGCCACCCTGCGATCTGCTGGAGTGCCATCGGCATGTCCACCTCGGCATTCCTGCCGCTTAGTGCCAGTTGCCGCACATCCTCATGGCGGTGTGCAAGTATATATTTCCGTGTCGCTTCATCCATCATCTCTGCAAAGATACGAAATAATTAACAACCGACCATCTATAATTCACAATTATTTCGTACTTTTGCAGGCGATGGCTATCCGATATACACATAAGGAAGAACTGTGGAATGCCTGGAGCCATGCGGGCGGTATCGTCATGGGAGTGGCTTTCGGTATCGTGTTCCTGGTGATGGCGTTCAAGGGTGACAACCCTTGGGCACGATTGGGTGTGTGTCTCTACCTCTTTGGTATGTTAGGAAGTTATGTTGCCTCTACGATATACCACACCCTCCCTCGCCGTTCGAAATGGAAGGAGCGGCTGCGCCGATGGGACCATGCCGCTATCTACTGGCATATCGCAGGCTCCTATTCTCCTTTGACTCTGGTGGCGTTGAGGACACAGGGCTATTGGGGTTGGAGTCTTTTTTGCTTCGTCTGGGCTTGTGCCATCGCAGGAACTATCGTCAGTTTCATCAAACTCAAGGAGCATTCCAACATCGAGACGTTCTGTTTTATCGGCATGGGGTTGAGTGTGTTGGTAGCCTTCAAACCTCTGATCGACTCCGTATCCACCGCCGCCGTCATCTGGATCATCGCCGAGGGAGTATGCTATATCACAGGTGCCGCCTTCTACACTTTCCACAAGAAACGGTACATGCACAGTGTCTTCCACTTCTTCGTCCTCGCAGGCAGCATCTGCCATATCATCGCCGTCTGGGATGTACTGATGGAGTATCTCTAAGATTGTGGGCAAATAGAGTCAATTCAGAATAATCTGAGTTTTCAGTAACATTAGTAACTTATCCTCCTGCTTCAGACTGCTACAAGTTCACGTCCCACTTCTCGAACAGCCTCATAAATACGGCTTATTCTTTCTGCACTTGCTTTCTTTTTTCCGCTCACATACTGAGCCATAAGACTTTGGGAAATACCCATTCGCCTAGCAAGAGCAGAGACATTCAATTCTGGATGAGCCATAAATAATTTGTATAGTTCTGTGGTTTCATGTTTCTCGAAAAAGCCCTCAAAACTAAGATCCTCATCAATATCCTCCCAATGAATGCCATATTCATCGGCTTCATATCTTTCCCGTTGCTCTTGGGTAGCATATTTAAGACGAGGATAGTCATTAAAGTGCTCGCAAGCCTCTCTACCACTCTCCGTCTGAATCCATACTGCAGTATCAGTCAGCCAAATCTTAACAATCTTCTCCATAGGCATCCTCCTTATTTGTTATTATTGAAAAGAATGTGAATAGGCGTATGATCATTGGCGTAAAACCAGAATCTATATCCAAGTAAGGTAAATATTGTCGGCATATCTCTGTTTCTTTTTGCAAAGATAGGTAATAATTCATTACCTCCAAATAATTCGACAATTTTCTTTATCGGTAAAATTTGCGAATCTGTTTCTTGACCCATTTTGGACTTAAATCTCTGCACCCATAGTTGCACTTCGTTCCAATGCTTTCTATGGAGTAAATGAGCCATTGCTTGAGGGGGAAAGAACGGCAGTTTTAAGGGTGAAAGGATGGCACTTTCTGGGTGTAAGTAACGTTCTTTCTGGTATAGTGGCGGGCGGTGCTATTATTAGCAGCGCCCGCTGCTAATATTGACAGCGGGCGCTACCAAAGTCAGCAGCACTCGCTGCTGACCTATTTTGATTCGTTCAGTTATTTTACGTACTCTGCAAAGTCCGTCAACTTCATGTCGCCCTTGCGAGCCAAGGTGTCGTGCATGGCGAAAGCAGCAGGCAGGTTATGGCGTGTCTGCCCCATCTTCGCAATCTTCAGGTAATCCCACAACAACTGCTTGTAGTCAGGATGCGCACAGTTCTCGATGATAATCTCGGCACGCTGGGCGGGACTCTTACCACGCAGGTCAGCGATACCCTGTTCTGTGACGATGATGTTCACGTCATGCTCAGAACTATCCTGATGGCTGACGAAAGGAACGATGCTGGAGATGACCCCACCCTTCGCAGTAGAAGGACAGGTGAAGATGCTCAGGTAGGCATTGCGGATGAAGTCGCCAGAGCCACCGATACCATTCATCATCTTCACACCACTGATATGGGTGGAGTTGGCATTACCATAGATGTCACACTCGATAGCGGTATTGATGGCGATGACACCCAGTCGACGGATGACCTCTGGACTGTTGGATATCTCACTCTGGCGCAGGGTCAGATGGTTCTTGAAGTGGTCCATGTTATCATATACCTGCATCAGACAGTCGTTAGAGACCGTCAGAGAGCATGCCGAGGCATCCTTCACACGACCGTTCAGCATCATCTCTACCACAGCGTCCTGCAATACCTCTGTATAAATATTGAAGTCGGGCACGTGCTTATCCTGTCCGAGGGCACCAAGGATAGCGTTAGCCGTTGAGCCCACACCACTCTGCAAAGGCAGGAACTCCTTGGGGATACGTCCCTTGTGCATCTCCTCCACCAGGAACTCAGCGGTGAGATAGCCAATCTTATCCGTCACAGGATCACTGTCCTTGAAAGCACGAGCCTCATCAGGGATGTTGCACTCTACGACACCCACCACCTTGTCCTTGGGGATAGAGACATAGGGCTGACCGATACGGTCGCTGACATTCACGATGGGGATGGGCTTGCGGTAAGGAGGATCCAACGGCTCATACACGTCGTGGATATACTTCGCATTGGGGTTATGGAACGAGTTAAGTTCCAGGATGACGTGCTTGGCAAGACGAGCAGCCGTAGGAGAGATACCGCCTGCGGCAGTCAGATAGACATGATAGTCGTTGCCTACCTCCTCGATGTCGCAGACCTCCAGAATAGCCCAGTCGACCTGTCCGTAGAAACCATAGCGCAACTCCTGTGCCATGTGGCTCAGATGCAGGTCGTTATAGGGAATCTCACCCATGTTCACATGCTTACGGAAATCAGGGTTGGTCGTATAAGGAGCACGATACTTGATAGCACCAGCAGCGGCAAGGTCACCATCAGTAGACTGTCCTGTAGAGGCACCTGTGAAGATACCCACCTTGAACTCACGTCCAGCCTCATGCTCCGCTACTGCAATCTTTGCCAGTTCCTTGGTTGTCGCCTTTGCCACACCAGCAGGTGTGAAGCCACTCATAGCGAGATTATCGCCATTCTTAATCAGTGCTGCAGCCTCGGCAGCCGTCATACGTGTATAAGCCATACCTTATTAATATTTTATGATTTTGGTTGCAAAGGTACAAAATAATTCATAATTCATAGTTCATAATGCATATTTTTTCGTAAATTTGCAGCCAAAATAAATTTATGTGTATGGAATCAAAACTGGTTATCTACAATACGCTGACACGCCAGAAAGAGCGTTTCGAACCTATCAATGCCCCTCATGTGGGTATGTATGTCTGTGGTCCTACCGTCTATGGTGATCCCCATCTGGGGCATGCCCGTCCTGCCATCACCTTCGACTTGGTGTTCCGTTACCTGAAGCACTTAGGCTATAAGGTGCGCTATGTCCGTAATATCACGGATGTAGGTCATTTGGAGCATGACGCTGACGAGGGAGAGGACAAGATAGCCAAGAAGGCACGGCTGGAGCAGTTGGAGCCGATGGAAATCGCCCAGTACTATACCAACCGCTATCATCAGGCGATGGATGCACTGAACGTGCTGCCCCCCTCTATCGAGCCCCATGCCACAGGGCATATCATCGAGCAGCAGCAACTGGTACAGCAGATTCTGGACAATGGTTTCGCCTATGAGTCGAACGGTTCTATCTATTTCGATATCGAGGCTTACAACAAGAAATATAAGTATGGAATCCTAAGCGGTCGCTCCTTGGAGAACATCAAGGACGAGAGCCGTGAACTCGCTGGTGTGGGGGAGAAACACAACCAGGCAGACTTCGCCCTTTGGAAGAAAGCACAACCCGAGCATATCATGCGCTGGCCCTCTCCTTGGTCAGACGGTTTCCCTGGCTGGCACTGTGAGTGTACGGCGATGGGTCGTAAATACTTAGGAGAGACCTTTGATATTCATGGTGGCGGTATGGACCTTGTCTTCCCCCATCATGAGTGTGAGATCGCCCAGGCTACCGCATCGATGGGACATCAGGCTGTCAAGTACTGGATGCACAACAACATGCTGACCATTAACGGACAGAAGATGGGTAAGTCGTATAATAACTTCATCACCCTGGAGCAGTTCTTCACGGGCAACCATCCATTGCTGGAGAAGGCTTATACAGCGATGACCATCCGTTTCTTCGTGCTCTCCGCCCACTATCGTGGTACGGTCGACTTCTCCAACGAGGCACTGCAGGCAGCGGAGAAGGGACTGGAGAAACTGATGAATGCCATCAGCGACTTAGACAGGGTACAGGCTAGCGACAAGTGTGACGCAGAGACTGAGAAAATCGTGAAAGCGTTGCGTCAGAAATGCTATGATGCGATGAATGATGACTTTGCCACCCCACAGGTCATCAGCCATCTCTTCGAGGCATGCACCGTCGTCAACAAACTCGTCGACCACAAGGCTACTATCTGTGCCGATTGCCTGAAGGAACTCACAGAGACCATGCACCTCTTCGCTTTCGACATTCTCGGACTGAAAGCCAACAGCCAACAGTCAACAGCCAATGGCACTAACGAGAGAGAGGAGGCTTTTGGAAAAGTAGTCGACATGGTTCTCGACCTGCGTGCCAAGGCAAAGGCAGACAAAGACTGGGCAACCTCCGACAAGATCCGTGATGAACTTGCCGCTGCCGGCTTTGAGGTCAAGGACACCAAAGACGGAGTGACATGGCGACTGAATAAATAAAGAGAAAGCCGAGGATTGATTACCTCGGCTTTTTTATTGTCCATATGCCTCACGAGTCATATACACAGCAACGGTCTTGTCACGCAGATACGCCTCCGACATATACATCAGTCCATCGTATGGGTTGGCTGTTCCCCATGAGTTTTTCATAGTGAAGAACAGGCGCTGATGCGGATCACGTGCCAGTCCGATAATCGCCATGCAGTGGTTGTCTGTGGGAGTGGTACTGTCGTGACTATCGGCAATACCATCCTCAAAAGAGAAACCACACTCGTCCGTATCTCCTTCCCAGCATACGGCATGCCGGTTGCGGATGGCTCGCTCCACATGGGCCAACAGGGAGTCTTTGGGGATATTCAGAAAACGGTTATGCTCCCAGTTGTCTGGCAAGTCAAGCACCACTTCTTGATAATAGGGATATTTCTCATTACTCGTCACAGCGATATACTCGTCAGGGGCACAGACACTATGGGCAAACTCCAATGGGGTGTAGCGTGCTCCCAGCATAAAGACCCACTTGGGACGTGGCAGTTTGTGGTAGGAAGCGTCCGGATAAGCGTCATAACTGACAATCCCATGACGGGCTATCATATTTAATAAGGTAGAACCCATGCCGCGCAGATGTCTGCGACGTGTCACTCGCTCGATATAGGATGGTGAGAGATGAACAGAGTCACCTTGGAGCAGATGCTCCGTCTCTATGGTAGACAGCATGGCATAGGCCCAACAAAATTCTGAGTTCCCTTGATCCTTCACAGGAGTCATCGGCAATCGTACCTCATCTGTAAAGACAAGATTCGATCGCTTCTGACAACTTACCAGACCGATGGTCAAGAGAATCAACAGCACTTTCCTCATTATTTACCGTTGCGCAACTTGGGTGCGCCTGCTCCGCTCTTGTAGATATCAGAGTTCAAAACAGTACTTGTCTGTTGATAGTACAGACCGTCGATACCTGTATCGGTGTGGTGGTCCAGATGACTGGCTGTTGCACCAATATGATGCTGTGGGTTGGGACTGGCCATCAACTCCGTGGCCTTCAGGTTGTCCTTATGTACAACCAGTTCATTAGTACCATGAGGATAGGTACAGGTAGTGCGCCATGCTGATTTATATGGACTGTTGGAAGACGCATTGAACGCATTGGCCGTAAACGGTTGGTCGTTAGTCAGGTTGTCATTGGTCGTCCAGTTGTTGTAGATATCGAACGTACAAGCACCTGAGCCGTCACCGCCTTGGATATTACGGGCATCCCATCCTGCACAATACATAGTACGGTTCTCGTCCGCCTCATCCTTGGTATTGATGATAACATTGTCGTGGAAGGCCAGTACTGAGCCACCAGGGATATAACGGGTATTGAGGATTGCCGTATTAGCGCGTGTACAGAAGTTCACGAAGGTATTGTGGTGAATGTTGATGTTCCAACGTACACTTTCATCCCATGTCAGGTCACGGTTATGGTCAGTAATCAGATTACCCCTCGGACTGTCATAGAACACACAACCGGAAATCTCTACATTTTCCAGAACATTCGACTTCGGCTTGCTGCCGTGGTCTGCATAAATATAACTATAACCTCTACCCGCATTATCATAATATCCGCTATTATAATGCTCACAGTCAATCATCTTGAGTTGGCGGATATTGAAATCATAGCTTCCCTGAATACGCATAAAACCTCTGATCATCCCTTGGAAGGTGCAATTGTTCCACTCGATCAGATCGATATCGACACTCAAGCCATTGGAGAACATGTTCATGAAATAGTTACCAGTGGAAGAACCCGTTCCTTCTATTTGGTTTCCGTAGTTCTGAGCCAGAGGACAATCGATATCCAGATCCAGGAATCGGATGGCCTCAATATGTGCCACAATCGTGGGATCTTCACCGGCTATAGGCGAGCGTCCTATCATAAAGTTTGTAGAGGAGGCATTATTGCCTTCTTTCAGCAGACCTCCCAGATAGAGTTTGGCCCTTTTACCTTGGGCAAGGTCGGCAGGATTGGTACGCAAGGTGATTCCCTTGGTGATACTGACATAGTTGGAGATATGATAAGCCTTTCCGCCCTCCAGATAGTATTCCTGTCCTTCCGCCAAGTCGTTGTTGTTTGCATACTCATTCAGGATATCATCCAGTTTCATCGACTCCCAAGCGGAGATGTCACCAGTGATATTAGACTGTGTATCCTCAAGGGTCGCCACATGGTTGATGGGGATGGGAGGCCCCGGGGTACCCTTGGTGCGTACCATGACAGAATTATAGCAGGCATCAATGGATGGCGTAATCGTCTGATCCCAAGCCTGGATATGATAGAGCGAGTTCTCAGAGAGACCGTCCACCTCGATATAACCCTGAGCCAGTTCCTCCTCCGACAACTGGTACTTCTTGTATTTCTCAGGAACCGTTGCATTGGGGTTGGACTCAGTAGGAGTAATGGTCAGATAGTCCACTCGGAGTTGTGTCTTGTTATCATCGATGAAGTTGAAATGCTCTTTAAAGGTCTCGATCTCTGCATCAGTATACGTGTTGCTATTGACCGTACGGTTGATATTCACCCGCATTCCTGTCTTGGTGAGACTGTTATAGGATACTTTCAGAACAGTCGGCACGGCATAGCGGGCATTCGTTACAAGTCGGCAGTAGGCATACCAGTTTCTGAGATCCCCCACACCATACCAGTCTGAGTGATAGGCCTCTCCACGGGGGGACAGGGCTTGGATAGCAAACTGATAGTCAGTATAATAATTCAGTCCTGCAATCGTGAGTTCCTGTTGGTTGGCCCCTACCGTCTGGTCACTGATCAGGTTATTGGGGTCGTCCCATAGATCACCACCACCACTGACCTTTGATGCCAAAGCCACTTTGATCCGATAGCCGGACGCACCGTCTATGGCATTCCATTTCAGGTAGGCTGTATTCAAGTTCTTAATCCCAGTGCCGCTACCATCATTGTTTTGTATGAACAACGGACTCTCCAAACCAAAGGGAACCTCGTCAGGAGTAGAGACGAGGACATCCCCTGTCTCGAAGTTGATGTATACCTTCTTACCGGCGGGCACCTTGATACCCTGTCCGTTATTCAGTTGAGACTCAATACTGGGCAGGTCGTTGCTGTCTATCCAACGGATCTTCCCGTCTTTGGCAGTAAAGGCCGTCGCCATTCCTCCGTTTACCACTTCACTGCCAGCGGCTACCGTATTATAACCCCACACCTCATCGTCTTCCGTAAAGGTGGGAGAGGCCCAGTAGGCATTTCCCTTGAGAGGAATACTCATCTTGACCCTACTATTCTTGCCATTGAGGTAGACTCCGAATCCGCTGGTACGCCAAGTTGAGATATTGGCATAATTCTCGACAGTATTTAAGTACATGCTATTCCAGCCAACGAAATAGGGATTCGCAATCTTTTTGGCAGTCTCCGCACCTCCCTCACTGGGCAGTTTATCACTATAATAGATATAACTCTCGTCTGACAGCCAGAAGAGATAGTGGTATAAGCCGTCATGTCCATAGACGGGTAGCATCTTGATGGGTTTATTAGGGTCATACCAGCAGTACATCACCTGAGGCGTGGTGGTCACGATCTCCTCGGTATTCGTCATGTCTCCCACTTGACTCACATCCTGAACATCCCATTCCGTATCATCTTTAAACTTCAAATGCATGTTGAATTTACCATCGGAAGTCTTTGGGAAACTGATGTCCTTGACCTTCGAGATATCGATGTGATAAGTGGAATTCTGTTCGCCATTGACGTTGCCTGTAATGTTCAGGTATTGTGCCGATGCCGACAGTCCTGTTGTCAGCAAAAGCGTAGTGATAAGTGTCTTAAAAAGTCTCATAACTATATGGTTATTTTTGTGTTATTGGATTAGTCAGGCACAAAGATAGGAATATTTTCTTAATACTCCAAAGGTCAGAAGGAAAAAGTATGTAATCTTAGGGATATTTCTCTTACCTAATCTTCCTTTACCTTTAGTATCTTAAACAATTTATCACTGGGGCGCACCTTCTCTGGTACTTTGATGCTGACACGTGTTCCTTTCTGTGCTGTCTGTACCGCCTGCACGTCATCATGTATCTCGTCAACGGTAACATAGAGGGCACCCGTTGTTGGCCCTGTGATAAGCATCTTATCACCCACCGAGAACTCACAAGCCTCGCAAGTAAATTCTGCAACGCCGAGTTTAGAGAAATACTTCACCCCTTTTCCCACATATTGCTTACGTTCCGTGGCGCAGGAGCCATAGTGCTTGTTCCACTCTCCTAATTGCTGTCCTTGGTAGTAGCCGTCCCAGAAACCACGATTGAAGACGGTGGCAAGACGCTCGTCCCATGCATTTTTCTTCTCTTCCGTGAAGGTATTGTCGAGTACCGCTTGTATGGCTTCCTTGTAGCATTGCACCACGGTCATCACATATTCCGGTCCTCGGGCACGTCCCTCAATCTTAAAGACCCTCACACCACTTTTCATCAGACGGTCGATGAAGCGGATGGTCTTCAGGTCCTTCGGACTCATAATATACTTATTGTCTATCTCCAGTTCCGTTCCTGTCTCACGGTCTGTCACGATATAAGAGCGACGACAAATCTGCATGCACTCTCCACGGTTGGCAGAGCGTCCTGTATTATCGAGACTCATATAGCACTTGCCGCTGACAGCCATACAGAGAGCACCATGACAGAACATCTCGATACGGATTTGTTCACCAGAGGGTCCACAGATATGCTGCTCCTCTATCTGCCGATAGATCTCCGCCACCTGGTCGAGGTTCAACTCACGGGCAAGGACGACGACATCAGCAAACTGGGCATAGAACTTCAAAGCCTCGATATTCGAGATATTCAGTTGTGTGGAGAGGTGTACCTCCATCCCCTTCTGCCGGCAGTAGGTCATCACAGCGATGTCGCAGGCGATGACAGCAGAGATATGAGCCTCGACAGCGGCATCGATGATCTGGTGCATCAGTTCAATGTCCTCTCCATAGATAATCGTATTCACGGTGAGATAACTTTTTACCCCATGCTCCTCGCAAGTAGCGGCTATTTCCCGCAGGTCATCAATCGTGAAATGGTTGGCAGAGTGTGACCGCATGTTCAACTGCTCCACGCCGAAATACACGCTTCCTGCTCCTGCTTTTAGTGCAGCGGCCAGAGAGTCACGGCTACCTACTGGTGCCATAATCTCGAAATCTTTGATACTATTTTCCATTCAGGAGACAAAGGTACGAATAAGTGAGTAAAATGCCAAATATATTTGAGCATTTTCGAACGTGAGTTCTTTCGACAAAGTCAAAGGTACGAATAAGTGAGTAAAATGCCAAAATTTTAGTAAATCATTTTGTTGTCAACAATAAAAGACTTAACTTTGCAAAGAAATATCTGCAAGTATAGCATAAAATGGAATGTCATCATGGCGACGATTAACGAAACACAAGACGAGATTATCGAGGAGTTTGCCGGTTTTGACGACTGGATGGACAAATACCAGTTACTCATTGACCTGGGTAATGACCAAGCACCTCTTGACGAGAAATATAAAATAGAGAGTAACCTGATAGATGGTTGTCAGAGCAGGGTATGGCTGCAAGCCGACTATCATGACGGCATCATCGACTTCACGGCAGAGAGTGATGCCTTGATAGTCAAGGGTATTGTTACCTTGTTGATACGAGTATTCAGTGGTCATACTCCTCAGGAGATCCTCGATGCCGAACTCTATTTCATCGATCAGATAGGGTTGAAGGATCATCTGTCGCCAACACGTAGTAATGGTCTGTTGGCAATGGTGAAACAGATGCGGATGTATGCCCTTGCCTTCAAGGCAAAGGAGGGGTTATAGACCGTTCGTAGTCATCGAGTTTCTTCAAGTAGTAGTCCTTGAAATCACTCCAATGGTAATAGGGGGCGATGTCTGTCTGGATGGGCAGTGTTGCCTCCTCTTCATTGAGTAATACTTTTATGATGACATCATGGTCGAAGGGGTCAGTCCGATAAAAGATAAACTGTAGGTTAGTGCCCATTGGGAAGACACGGTAGGCCACCCACCCGTTCTTTTCCACTTCCTCCAGGTCCATGGTCTGCATACCATAGCCGTTCAGTTCCAAGAGACATGTCAAGGGCAGGACGATGGTCTCATGACCATAGCGCAGAGTGGCCCCATGTTGTGTGAGAGCGATACAACTGTCGGCCTCCTCGATGATCTTTCTTAGCAGGTTACGTTGGGTAAAAGGCTGTTTTCCTCCATTCAGAAGACACGCTCCGAAATTGATATACCACCAGACATTCTCCTTTTGCCAGATACGGTAGAGTTCTTCGTTGGTGAAGATATCCAACAGGTGAAGACTGTCAGAGAGGTGGGTATTCTGTTGGATGGAGGCTACCTTAAACAAATAATAGTTCAAGGTAGCGTCATCTACCTCCTGACGGACATAGGCCGTATCATTGAAGAGGATGGACATCAGTCGCTCGTTATGCTCCCGTTTCTTCGTAAAGGCGGTATAGGCATCGTTGGCAGCAGGTGTCATCCTGCTCTTCTTCAATAGTTGGTCTTGGTAGTTCATATACCACATGTCATGCTGGGAGGCATCCATGCGGTGGATCTGTAGTTCAGGATTGAGTGACACCATCTGTTGCAGGGCGGCACCCATTGAGAGGATACAGCGTATCTTCGTGGTGCTGCGGGCATCGATATGGGCTTTCCCCTCAAAGACTTCAGGGAAATGCTCCATCATTCTTCGAGCGATATGGTGATGCTGTCGGTTTCCCAGTTCTGTCAGTTCTCCGTTGCGATCTTTCACATCCTCACGGGCAATAATCACCTGACGGAAGACATCCTTCCCCAGAGGAGTCAGTTTCCCTGCAGAGTCAGCCTTACTAAGTATTCCGAAGGGGATGTCATAAGCATGCTGGCGACTTAGGTATCGGGATCCGTGACGGCCATAATGACTGATATAGAACGGTTTCTTTCCTGCAGGGGCCTCTGTGTATTGATGGTCGTCCCGATCAGGATAGACACAATAGTTGTTAGACGACAGGAAAGGAGTCTTGGCTATCTCCTCAAGGACAGTCTGTGCCCAAACGATGCTCACCAGACAGGAAAAGCAAATGATGGTTATCAGTCGTCGTATGCTGTTACTTCCCACTTCTTTCTCTCTCGTATTGTTCCAGTTTTTGGAGATAATAGTCACGGACATCTGCCCAATGGTAATAAGGTGCGATATCACTCTTGACAGGTAGTGTGGCCTCTTCCTCATTTAAGAGGACCTTTACCAGAACGTCCTTGTCATAGAAATCTTCCCGATAGAAGACAAACTGGATATTGGAAGCCATTGGGAATACCATACAGGCCCACCAGCCATGCTCCTCCAGGGTCTCCAGGTCGGTCGTCTGATAACCGAAATGATTGATTTCCATCAGACAGGTCAGTGGCAGGATGATCGTCTCATGGCCGAAACGTAACTGTACTCCCGGTTTCTTCAGCCGCAGACAACTGTCAGCCTCCTCAATGATCTTACGGAGCAGGTAGCGTTGTGTAAAAGGCTGCTTCCCTCCGTTAATCAAGGCCGGCCCATACATAAAATACCACCACGCATTTTCTTTCTGCCAGTATTGGTGGATATCCTCAAAGGTGAATAAGTCCAGATAGTTGATATGATGGCCCATTCTGGTATTCTGCTGTATCAAGGCAGATTTCAGGAGGTAATAGTTAAACCATACCTCATCGACATTCTCCTTGGCATAGACGGAATCATTGAAGAGCAAGGCAATCAACCTGGGGTTATGTTCACGATTTGTACAGTAAGCGTCATAGATCTTCTTGGCATGGATGGATGTCATACTGTCTCGCAATACCTGATCCTGATGGTTCATATACTCCATGTCATGGCGGGAAGCATCCATACTGATCTGCAACTTGGGATTCTTCGACATCATACCTTGCACGGCAGACCCCATTGAAAGGATACAACGATTGACGGTCGTACTCCTGGCATTGATATGTGCCTTCCCCTCGAAGACTTCCGGAAACCGTGTCATCATGCGACGGGCAATACCTCGTTGTTGCTGTTTCCCCAGTTCTGTCAGATCTCCCCAACGTCCTTCTGAGTCGCTGATAATACTGGCCAGTTGCTCCATCACATTCTTGCCTATGGGTGTCAGTTTTCCTGCGGAGTCTGCTTTTTGAAGCATTTTATAGGGGATATCATAGCCTTTCCTGTTACTTAGATAACGTGAACCGTGACGGCTATAATGACTGATATAGAAAGGTCGTTTTCCCGTAGGAGGGGGCGTATATTTGAACACGATGGTATCAGGATAGATGCAATAGTTACTGGCTGAGAAACGGCGGTCTTTACTGATACGGTCGTAGGCCGAAAGAGACTGTGCGAGTCCTGATGTCACCATACCGCATAGTAGGATGACAACAGTAAAGAGCCGGCCATATCGTCTTTCAGTCATGATAAGCGTTGAGTTTCTCTAAATAGTATTCACGTACGTCACTCCATCTATAATAAGGTTTCTCCTTACTCTTAACAGGAAGTTCAGCCTCGTTCTCATTGAGTAATACCTTCACCAGAACATCCTGGTCTTGCGGATTACTGCGGTAGAAGATAAACTGGATATTGGCAGCCATGGGGAAAATATTGAAGTTAATCCACCCCTTGCGGTCCAGTGCATCCAGGTTGTCCGTCTGCATGCCATAGCCGTTCAAGTCAAGCAGACACGTCAAGGGGAGTACCATCGTTTCATGACCGAAACGCAGGGTGGCTCCAGGATGGTCTAAACGAATACAACTGTCGGCCTCTTCGATGATTTTCCGTAACAGGTTACGCTGACTATAGGGTTGTGTACCGCCATTTAGGGTACATCCTCCATAGTTGATATACCACCAGGCATTACTCATCTTCCAATAGCAGTAGAGTTCCTCGTCGGTAAAGATATCGTAGAGCGTTATTTTCTTACGCAACTCCGTATTCTGGATGTTTGAAGCCAGGTTGAAGAGCGCATTGGCCAAGGGCTGTGCCTGTATTTCCTGTTTAACGTATTCCATATCATTAAACAGTTTGGACATGAGGGCATCTCCCCGCTCATACTTCTTCGTGAACTCACGATAAACCTCCTTGACGGTAGAGTCCATCTTCAGGGCTTTCAATTTGTTATCATGCAAGTTCATATAATACATGTCATGGTAAGAAGCGTCATGGCGGATATGCAGTTTGGGATTGATAGCCAATAATTGCAGTAAGGCATTCTCCATGGAGAGGATACAACGAATCACTACCGTACTCTTGGCATCAATAACGGGATCGCCCTCAAACACCTCAGGGAATCGCTCTGCCATACGTTTGGCTATCTGTTGATGCTGTAAAGCCCCTAATGGGGTCAACTCTCCCCTTCGGTTGTCTGATTCCTCACGGAGCAATGTAACACGTTCCAGTACGCTTTTCCCTAATGCGGTCAACTTTCCTGCAGAGTCTGCCTTTGCCAATGTCTGATAGGGGAAGTCATAGTCTTTTTTCTCTATCAGGAAACGAGAGCCATGACGACCATAATGACTGATATAGAAAGGTTTCTTTCCCTTGGGAGCATCAGACAGGTGTACCTGTTTCGGACCTGGATAGGCCAATTGATTACTACCAGAACGGTGGACATCCTGTTGTATCTCTTCTTTCGCAATTTGTGCTGATACGCCAGTGGTCAGTCCTAAGAATGCCAGGCTGAATATTAGTTGTTTCATGAAAAACTTTCTGTAAAGATACTGCAAAGATACGAAAATTAGTTGAGAAGTATGCAATTATTTTACATTTTCTTTGTTTTTTGCCTTTTTATCGCTAACTTTGCCGATAGAATCAAACAGAAAGCGGTATGGCAAAAAATAGGAATTGGATAGATGACGACTGGCTTCTCCTGATGCAGTTGTATCTGAAGAAACCGGTGGGCGTAAAACCGATGTACAGTAAAGCGATGGTAGATCTGGGCATGGAACTGCATGTTACCCCACAGGATCTGTTTAATAAGATGTGTGCGATTGCCAATTTGGAGACACCTCGTATCGAACGTATCTGGCAGGAATACGGTAAGAATCCCCGTCGACTGAGTCGTGCCGTTAGTCTGTTACGTCAGATGAAGGGATTTGGAAGACAGGAGGATTTCTATGAAGGAGTGGATGTCCAAGAGACCTTCGAACGTGATTTCCGTCCGGTATTACCACATAGTAAGATGACTCCTGTCATGCTGATTCTGATCTTAGACCAGTATTTCCGTCTGACTCCTATCACGATGGTGGCAGAGACTCCGGAGATACGACAATTGGCGAGTCTGATGAAAGTGTCAGTCAGTGAAATTGTTGATGTAATGACGCTCTATCAGCATTGTGATCCCTATCTCCACCGCAAAGAGGTAGTAGACAGTGAACTGTATCCTGCTTGCCTAGAGATATGGCAGCGTTATGGTAATAGTGATACAGAACAGTTGGCATCTTATGCGAAACAACTAAAAGAGTACTTCAAATAATGGCGCAGGAGCAGATACAGGAACAGCAACTAACGCAGACGTTAAAACAGACGCAGAGTATCACGCAGCAACAACTGTTGCAGGCGCAACTTATAGAATTGCCAGTCGCACAGTTGTTGGAACGTGTGAATACGGAGATGGATGACAATCCTGCGTTAGAAATCGATGCAGGTGAAGACAATAATGACTGGAAGGAGGACAACAATGTCGATGATGCGTTGGAAGAAGACTTTAATACTAGAAGCGAGCGAGAAGAGCGTCAGTCGGCATTAGATGCGGCTTTAGAGAATATCGGCAGAGACGATGAGGACCTTCCAGTCTATCAAGGTGGACATCCCAGTCATGAGGAACGTGAGGAGATGGTCTATGGAGAGACGCGGTCGTTTTATGATCAACTTAAAGAGCAGATGGGGGTGATTGACTTGGATGAGAGACAACATGATATTATGGAATATCTGATAGGATCGTTGGATGATGACGGACTATTGCGTAAGTCTCTGGATACCATCAGCGATGAGTTGGCTATCTACCAAGCGGTTGATGCCACTCCTCAGGAGATAGAGCAGGTGCTCCATCAATTACAGGAGTTTGACCCTGCCGGTATCGGCGGTCGTTCTCTTCAGGAGTGTCTTCTACTGCAGATTCGTCGTCGAGAACCGTCTCGGTTGCGTGACCTGATGACCCAAGTGGTAGAACATTATTTTGAGGCCTTCACCAAGAAACACTGGCAGAAAATTCAACAGTCGCTGCAACTGAACCGTATGCAGGCGGAAGCACTGATGAAAGAACTACGCAAACTCAATCCTAAGCCGGGTGCCTCTATGGGAGAGGCCATCGGACGCTCCATGCAGCAGATAACGCCTGACTTTATTATTGACACGCATGATGATGGGACGGTGACGTTTCAATTGAATATCGGTGAAGTACCTGAGTTACATGTGTCACAGTCGTTTACGGATACTTTGCGAGAATACCAAGGCAACAAGGAGCACATGAGTAGGCAGATGAAAGAGACACTGCTTTACACGAAGAAGAAGGTGGATGCTGCTCAGAACTTTATAGAGGCGATACGTGTTCGTCGTCAGACACTCACAGCAACGATGAGGGCTATTATTCAGTGGCAACACCGTTATTTTGAGGAAGGGGACGAGGCACTGCTGCGTCCTATGATACTGAAAGACATCGCAGAGAAGACGGGACTTAACCTGAGTACGATCTCACGTGTCTGTAACTCTAAATACGCACAGACTCGTTGGGGAACTTTCTCGCTACGTCATTTCTTCAGTGATGGCTATACCACGTCGGAGGGTGATGAACTCTCCACCAGAGAAATCAAAGCGACTTTGCAGGATATCATTGATGCCGAGGACAAACAGAAACCTTTCAGTGATGAGGCCTTGGGTAAGATGTTGGCAGAAAAAGGATATCCTATTGCTCGTCGCACGGTAGCCAAATACAGAGAACAACTGGGTATTCCAGTTGCCAGACTAAGGAAATAAAGAGAAGATGATGAGGAGAAACCAACAGATAATCTTAGCAGCCAGGGTGATTAGCATGCTCTTCACACCATTCTATCTACCTATTATCGGACTGATAGCGTTGTTTACATTCAGTTATATGAGTATCTTCCCATGGGCATATAAGTTGCAGGTACTTATCATGGTTTACCTTTTCACCATATTGTTGCCTACGGTGATGATCCATCTCTATCGCCGTTATCAGGGATGGAACCTGATAGAACTGGGACATCGGGAGCGTCGAATGATACCTTATGTGCTTTCTATCGTTTGTTATTTCTCCTGTGTCTATGTAATGAATCGGTTGCACATACCGCATTTCATCATCTCTATTGTGATAGCGGCATTGATGGTGCAGATTATCTGTGCGATTATCAATGTGTGGTGGAAGATATCCACTCATACAGCAGCCATTGGAGGAGTCGGAGGTGCCTTGTTCGCCTTTGCGGAATATCTGGGTTTTAACCCAGTATGGTGGATGTGTGTCGTCTTTTTAGTGGCCGGTATTTTGGGTACTTGTCGTATGATACTCCGCCAGCATTCGCTCTCTCAGGTGATAGGAGGATTCTGGGTTGGGTTTGTCTGTGCGGCCGTCTCTATCCTTTTTATATAGGAATATCGAAATATCGGAATAACAAAATATCAAAGAATATGGAACCAATTGTCAGTGTTATTATGGGTAGTACAAGTGATCTGCCCGTTATGGAGAAAGCCTGTAAACTTTTAGATGAGATGCAGGTACCGTTTGAAGTGAATGCCCTTTCGGCACATCGTACGCCGGAGGCTGTAGAGGCGTTTGCCCGTCATGCCAAAGGACGTGGTATTAAGGTCATTATCGCAGCAGCCGGAATGGCTGCGGCACTTCCTGGTGTCATTGCGGCATCGACTACACTCCCTGTGATAGGTGTTCCTATCAAGGGTATGCTCGACGGACTTGATGCGATGCTTTCTATTATCCAGATGCCACCGGGAATCCCTGTGGCAACAGTAGGTGTTAATGGTGCTCAGAATGCTGCTATTCTGGCTGTTGAGATGTTGGCACTCTCTGATGAGGCTGTCGCACAGCGTCTGGCCGATTATAAAGCCGGGTTAAAGGCGAAGATAGAAAAAGCCAATAAGGAGTTGGCAGATGTGAAATATTCATTTAAGACTAATTAGATGATCTATCAACGAAGAATCTCCTCGGTCACCCGTGTCGGGAATATCCTGATCGGTGGTCAAAACCCCATCCGCATCCAGTCGATGGGGACGGTGGACACCAACAATACGGAGGGGTGTGTGGCCCAAGCGAAGCGAATCATTGATGCCGGTGGTGAACTTGTCCGTTTTACCACACAAGGTACTCGTGAGGCGGAGAATATGAAATGTATCTCTGACCGTCTGAAGGCGGATGGCTATATGACACCCTTGGTGGCCGACGTACATTTCACGGCTCATGTGGCTGATGTAGCGGCGCAGTATTGTGAAAAAGTACGTATCAATCCTGGCAATTACGTTGATCCCGGCCGTGTGTTCAAACATTTGGAATATACGGAAGAGGAGTATACAGAGGAGTTGAAGAAGATAGAGGCCAAACTGATCCCTTTCCTGAATATCTGTAAAGAGCATCATACGGCTATTCGTATCGGTGTGAATCATGGCTCCTTGTCTGATCGGATCATGTCACGCTATGGCGACACACCGGCAGGTATCGTAGAGAGTTGTATGGAGTTCCTGCGTATTTGTAAACGGGAGCATTTCAATGATATTGTCATTTCTATCAAAGCATCGAATACGGTGGTGATGGTGACGACGGTTCGGTTGTTGGTGGAGACGATGGACAAGGAGGATATGCATTATCCCTTGCACCTTGGAGTGACAGAGGCCGGAGAAGGTGAGGACGGTCGTATCAAGAGTGCCGTAGGTATTGGTGCTCTTCTGACTGAAGGTATCGGTGACACCATCCGAGTATCCCTCTCTGAGGAGCCAGAATGTGAGATTCCTGTTGCTCGTCAGTTGGTCGACGCTGTCGAGGAGTGTGCCCGTCGGCGTGCTGAGGCCGAGGCTTCTATCCATGATGATACCATTACGTTGACAATTGATGAACCAGACTGGGAGACGCTCCAGTTGAAGGCGGCCATGACAGTAGGTGCTTTGCTCATTGATCGCAAAGCGACAAAATTGATTATTCATTCCAGTGCATTTAATGACTCCAGATTAACGAGTCTTGCAGACGCTATCCTACAGGCTGCCCGTATCAAGTTCACCAAGACGGAGTATATCTCTTGTCCAGGGTGTGGTCGTACCCTTTATAATCTGCAGGAGACCATCGCCCGTATCAAAGCGGCAACAGGTCATCTAGTAGGTTTGAAGATTGGTATTATGGGTTGTATTGTCAATGGTCCTGGTGAGATGGCTGACGCAGACTATGGTTATGTAGGTGCCGGTCGTGGTAAGATTTCTTTGTATAAGCAGAAGGTCTGTGTCCAGAAGAACATCCCGGAGGAAGAGGCTGTTGAGAAGTTACTGGAACTCATCAATCAAGACTTGTCATGACAACGACTGGATGTATTGCCAGAGTTGTCGATAGAAAGGATGACGGGTCATGGTGGGCACATCACCGAGGATGATAAGTTTCATACGTGCTCTGGTGATAGCGACATTCATGCGGCGGAGGTCACGGAGGAATCCTATTTGTCCTTCTTCATTGGCACGTACCATAGAGATGATAATGATGTCACGCTCCTGTCCTTGGAAACCGTCTACGGTATTGATGCTTATCTGACGACGGAACGGTTTAAAGAACTCCCGTTTCATCAGGAGTCGGCGTAAGTATTGTACCTGTGCCCGATAGGGGGAGATGATACCTACGTCAATATGCTCGTCCAGTAACCGTTGCTTACCGATACGCTCGAAATACTGTTGTAGGGTGTTCAGGGTCAGTTCTGCCTCGTCTTTGTTGATACGACCGAACGACTCTCCGACGAACTCTTCTTTGAATTCGTAGACAGAGGTGTCGAGCCACTCTATCGGGATGTCTAGATCGAGGATTCCCCGATATTTGACGACAGGAGCACTCTCTACCTGACCATCGTAGAAGTAGTTGGATGAGAAACGCATGATATCATCGTTCATGCGATATTGTATTCTCAAGAGAGTAACGACTTCGGGTTTGTTCTCTACAATACGTTCCATAAGGGTTATACCTAGGCCGGCCTTTAGGGCGGCGATGCTCTTGACAGTAGGGGGTAACTGACAATGGTCACCGGCTAGGACGACACGACTGACACGACGGATGGGTATCCAACAGGCGGCCTCTAGTGCCTGTGCAGCCTCATCGATGAATAAGGTGCCGAACTTCTGTCCGTCTAACAGTCGGTTGGCGGCACCTACCAGTGTACAGGCAATGACACGAGCCTCGCTGAACAGTTCGTTGTTGATGCGGATTTCCAGTTCGGTGGCTCTGCCCTTCAGACTTTCCAGTTTCTGATGGTATCTCTCATCCCCTCTCTTCCGATGTGCACGTAACTCACGGATGGCTTTGCGGATAGCCCAGAGATGGGGGTAGTCGGGATGGGCTTCAAAGCGTCGCTCGTAAGTAAAACTAAGCATCTTGTCATTGACACGTGTAGGATTACCGATGCGCAGTACGTTGATGCCTCGGTCAACCAGTTTCTCTGATATCCAGTCGACAGCCATATTACTTTGCGCACATACCAATACCTGACTTTCTCGCATCAAAGTCTCACGAATCGCCTCCACCAGTGTTGTCGTCTTTCCAGTGCCGGGAGGACCATGCACGATTGCCACATCTTTCGCTCGTAGCACTAAGTTGACGGCTTCCTCCTGGGTGGGGTTCAGATAGGGGAAATGCATCGGTGGGAAGACAAAGGTCTCTGCTTTCTGACGGGAATAGAAGAGGTCACGCAGATAACCAAGACGTCCTTTCCCTTTGATCGTGCGGTCGAGAGCCTCCATCATCAAACGATAACTGGTCTCGTCAAAGGAGAGTTGTACACCAAGATTCTCCGTATTTTGCAAGGTAATCAGATAACCGTTGTTAGGGAGGATACATACCATACGGTCGCCGTCCACATAACTGACAGTGGCTGTAAACGATAAGTATTTGATATTGGTATCTTCCAGATGGAAGAACATCACCGTCTTACCAAACTCGAAGGTGTGTTCGATGTCTTGGTCGGCAGTACGGTACACCTCAATAGCGAGTTGGTTGAGGGAGTTATAATAACTCTTACCAATTTTTAACGGATACCACGCATCACCCCGTTTGACTTTCCGTTGCACTCCCATCTCCTCGGTCTGTTTGCGGAAAGCCTCCTTTTCTGTATTGTACTCCAACTGCAACAGGAGTCGTTGCTGTTGGAGTACTTGTATAGGTGATGCTTGTAGTGACATTAATCCTTAATAATCTTCATGGTGTGGATGCCGCCATTGGTGTCTGTAACCTTCATGATATAGACACCATGCTGTTGCAATTGACTGACCTGTTTGCCGTCAATGGTGAAGAACTCACGCTTGGCGACTTTGATATTCTCCTCACTCCAGACAGAGGGAATACCGGTGGTCTCACCAGTCACGGCGACATAGAAACGCTGTGTCCAGGTGGTCTCACCGTCGTTGACGGTCACATTGACAATACCTACACCGCCTGTCTCCTTAGCCTTAACGGTGATGACAGAGCCGGCAATGGAAGGTGTGAAGAGAGTACTCTCAGTGGCAACGCTAAAGGTGGGAGTCACACTATTACCGTTCTGTCCATAGAAACCGATGAAATAGGGTTTTACATCCATCGTCTTAGTGGCACTGGGCTCAATGATGAGATAGGGATGTGCCATCAATTCCAGATAGTCTTCTAGCAAAGTCCAACCATCTCCGTTGGGGTCGTCATTCTGGTTAGGGGTATTAGGATCGCTGCCCCTCATCTTCTCATACCAGTCGGGCATACCGTCCTTATCTGTGTCGAAGTCGGCAGCACGGGTCTCCTCAGGATAGGTCTCCCAACCGCCTGCGTCGTCCTCGTGATCTATCTCACCTTTGATGCCGGAGCGACTGCCTTTGTATGTCCATGAACCTTCCAGTGTCTCCTTGATATTCCGGAGGTGCTGGTCGTCTCTGGCAGGCATTGTCGCTCCGGCATAACTCGTTACAATCTTAAAGGCATCCTTGGCATCATGTATTTTGGCTTCTGATTCGAAGAAAGGTTTGTCATACCAAGTCAGTTCTGGTTCAGGACCAGTTGCTCTATAGGTCTCATTCAATAGATCGGTGGTCAGTGTATGGTTTTTGTTCTCACGGATATTACCACTCACGTATGCAAACTGCGAGCGATGGTCGAAATCTTCGTTCTGGGCAGTAAACAAGTACTTGTTAGATGAGGCCTCGCCCATCTTGTAGTAGTTGTTGACAAACTGCATGTGGAGAGCACCTCCGTCAGTGGTGCGCCCTCCCCAGTTATAGCAAACGTTATTGAACATATCCAGTTCACCAGCAGCATTGCCAGCACCGTCCAGACCGCCACCCATTGACCAGTTACGTCCTTGACAATTCACCAGTAGGTTATGGCTAAACGAACCAATACTGCCGCCAATGGTAGCAGCAAAGCCATGGTTACTTCCATCGCTGTAGTTCTTATGGCCAGTGATGCCCAAGGCCTCGGTAATCATAGAGTATTGGAAGGTGACATTCTTGGCACCGCGTGTGGAAAGTGTCTCGTCAGTACCCCATGCCGCTGTAGTATGGTCAATAATGGTATGGTCGTTACCACACCCCAGGGCATTACCAGTTCCTCCGTTGCCGCCTCGCTTGAAACGCATGTGGCGACAGATGACATCAGAACCCAGTCCGATGTTCGACGATTTGATGCAGATACCTTTTCCTGGTGCAGTCTGTCCTGCTATATAGGCAAAGTTCTTGGAGAAGCGTGAGGGAAAACTCTTCGGATCGTTGCCGGCAGTGTTGTTGGCAATGATGCCTTCAATGTCCAGTTCGATGATACCACTCACGTCAAAGACGATGTATCGTGGTTCGTCGATATTGACAAGTCCGTAGAGGAATGAGCCGGGTGTGTCGGGGTCACCGCTGAGGTTTGTGACGTGATAGACGATGCCACCGCGTCCGCCGATGGCGTAGCGGCCATAGCCTTCTGCCTCGGGGAATGCCAGTTGACGGGGCTTGAAACTCCACACGTTGCCCTTATGCACCATTCCGTCAGACTCCACTTCGTCCACACGCCAGTAATAGGTTTGCATGGAGTATAGGTTGGTCTTGGTATATTCCGCAAGAGTACCCTCATATTCATAAGTGGTGGATGTGGCAACCTCATGCTCATTAGTTCCCAGTATGAGTTTGTGCGTCGTAATACCCTCAGGTGCTTTCCATGAGAAGTGTACAGTGCCATCATCGGTTCCTGCGTGGAAATCTTTGTTAGCGGGCTGAGGGTCTGTGGCGGTAATGGCTGCCACATCAAACTCCAATCCACAAATCAGCATCCGTGTGCTGGTGTATGTCTCTCCATCCTTGAGTTTAGTGGTATAGGTAATGACTACTGGCTGTCCTTCTATTGCTGTAAAGGAAACGAATGACTGGCCGGCATCCTTGATACTTTGTGCTGATGAGGATATTTTCTGTCCTGTGGCAACAATGGTTCCATTGACACTGATGTCGAAGTCGGGCTGCACCTGATTCTTGTCAGAGTTGTTGTGATAGGCCTTCAGCGTATGCTCTCCTGCCGTCAGACCCTCAATAGTCAGGGTCAGCGAAGTTGACTGGTCTGTGATAGTTGTCAGGTTTCCGTTGTTCAGATTAGTTACCAGCACATGTTCGCCAATGAGTTTCAACTTGTTGGTTTCTACGTCCAGTTTGCTCCAGTTGGAACCCAACGATGTTGCTGCGCCACCAGGTGTCAGCGTGATGGTGACACCATTATCAAAGGTCTTGCTGTCAGATGCCACACGTCCTACAGCCCATGATGTGAACCCTGTCTCAGTATGTTTGTCTGGATTCGTCTTGCCAGGAAAGTCGAAATCGATGTTCTGTGCCATTATCGTCATAGCGCAGGCACAGAATACGGTTGTCAATAGTAGGTTTTTCATCTGTTATTTTGTTTTAGTCTTAGTTTTCGATGACAAAGGTACGAAAATAAAAATAAATAATGTATATTTGCATGTTAAAATGAAGATGCATCCCTTATATACCGACATCCCGAAGCCAGAGAGGTTTACGTATCCTTTCTGTTATGAGCCTCATCCGCTGTGTCAGTTAGCGGCCAAGGAGGTACAGGCGTATGTCGGTAGCCATGAAGAGATCAGGGAGGATGCCGACCGAGGGAAGATGTTCGGAGTTCTCATCGTCACCCCATCAACCCCATTAAACCCATCAGCCCCATATTATTTCCTCGCCGCCTATAGCGGACTGTTGGCAGGTCGTAATGACTGGGACTATTTTGTGCCTCCTGTCTTTGACGCTCAACAGCCCGATGGTTATTTTAAAACCAAGGAGCGGGAGATTTCCTGCTTATCCAAAGAGTCCGGCGATACCAAGGAGATGTCCCAAGATCTCCAGTTGTGGCTTTTTCACCAGTATCAGTTGTCGAATGCGCGGGGTGAGGAGAACGACCTGGTGGCTATCTGGCAGTCTTATTACAGTCGGGAAAAACTGCGACGCAAATTCCCACTACCACCTGGAGGAACGGGTGATTGCTGTGCTCCAAAACTTCTGCAATACGCCTATCAGCAAGGACTGAAGCCTGTCTGTATGGCGGAGTTCTGGTGGGGACAGTCCACCAAAGAGGAACTGCGACAGCATGGGAATTTCTATCCTGCATGCCGAGGAAAATGTAAGCCAATCCTGACATGGATGTTACAAGGGTTGGAGGTCGATCCTGACCCTGAGACCTTTGGCTTCTCACGGTTAGAAGTCAAAACAGTCTACGAGGACCAAGCCATTGTGGTGATTGACAAACCCTCCGGTCTGCTCAGTGTCCCGGGACGAATGGAGCAATATAGTGTGGAGACTTTAATGCGAGAGCGTTATCCTGAAAGTCATGTCGCCCATCGATTGGATATGTGGACCTCTGGATTACTGATTGTTGCGAAGTCGATGGAAGCATATCATGCTCTTCAGCAGCAGTTTATCAAACATCAAGTAAAGAAGCGTTACCTGGCTATGCTGGAACATTCCAGGGTCTCTGGTATTCCCAAGAAGGGGACAATCAGTCTCCCACTCCGTCCTGACCCCATGAACCGTCCGCGTCAGGTGGTGGATGACGAGCATGGTAAACGAGCAGTCACAGACTATGAGTTTCTCAGTGATGATATGGTGGCTCTTGAGCCACAGACCGGGCGTACCCATCAGTTACGAATTCATTGTGCCCATCCAGAAGGGCTGGGCAGACCCATCAAGGGTGATGAACTGTATGGCATGAAAGCCAATCGTCTCTATCTGCACGCAGAACAAATATGGTTTCACCATCCCGTTACAGGTGAGGACATGCACTTCGTCGCACCTCTTCCCTTTTAATGTTTAGTATTTAATCTTTAAAATACAATCGTATGGTTAAGCACATTATTCTCTGGACATTGAATCCAGAACTCTCCGAAGAGGAGAAGAAGGCCGTAAAGGCAGGTATTAAAGCAGGTTTAGAAGGCTTGGTAGGTAAAGTACCAGGACTTGTCGATGTCAAAGTGCATATTGATGGGCACTTAGCCTCTTCTAATGCAGACGTGATGCTCGACAGCACCTTGGAGAGTGAGGATGCGCTGAAAGGCTATTCCAAGCATCCTGAGCATGTGGCGGTGGCAAACTCAAAGGTGCGCCCCTATACCGTTCTGCGCTCATGTTTGGATTTTGAGATCTAGAAAGAAAAAGCCCCGCCATTCGGCGAGGCTTTTTTATTGCTTTTAGTCAATTGCTAACTGCTAATAGCCAATTTACTTCTTATTCAGAGCAAGGTCGATGGCTACGGCGATGGCAACAGTAGCACCCACCATCGGGTTGTTTCCAATACCGAGGAAGCCCATCATCTCCACGTGAGCAGGAACAGAAGAACTACCTGCAAACTGAGCGTCACTGTGCATACGACCCATGGTGTCAGTCATACCGTAAGAAGCGGGACCTGCTGCCATGTTATCGGGGTGCAGCGTACGACCTGTACCACCACCGCTGGCTACTGAGAAGTAGGGCTTTCCGGCCAGAGTGCGCTCCTTCTTATAGGTACCTGCCACAGGATGCTGGAAGCGGGTGGGGTTGGTAGAGTTACCCGTGATAGACACGTCTACATTCTCCTTCCACAGGATAGCGACACCCTCACGAACATCATCAGCACCATAGCATTTTACCTTCAGACGGCTGGGGTTGTTACCATAAGGAACTTCCTTCACTACCTTCAACTCAGAGGTGAAGTAGTCGAACTGAGTCTGTACATAGGTAAAACCGTTGATGCGGCTGATAATCTGAGCAGCGTCCTTACCCAGACCGTTCAGGATGACACGGAGGGGTTTCTGGCGTACCTTATTAGCCATCTCGGCAATCTTGATAGCACCTTCGGCAGCAGCGAAACTCTCGTGACCAGCCAGGAAGGCAAAGCACTCAGTCTCCTCGCGCAGCAGACGGGCAGCCAGGTTACCATGACCCAGACCAACCTTACGGTCATCAGCAACAGATCCAGGGATACAGAAACTCTGCAGACCAATACCGATGGCTTCGGCAGCGTCGGCAGCATTCTTCACACCCTTCTTGATAGCGATAGCGGCACCACAAACGTAGGCCCATTTAGCATTCTCAAAACAGATACGCTGAGTCTCCTCACACATTAGATAGGGATCAACTCCAGCCTTATCACAAATCTCATTGGCCTCTTCAATACTGTTGATGCCATTCTCTTTCAGCGCAGCAAGAACTTGGTTGATACGGCGCTCTTGACTCTCAAACTGTACTTTTCTAATCATCGTCGTGTCCTCCTTATTCTTTACGTGGGTCAATAGCCTTTACTGCACCCTGGTCCTCGGTTGTGCGACCATAACTGCCAGTATTCTTCTTCATAGCCTCATTGGCATCCATGCCGTTCTTGATGGCTTCCATCATCTTGCCGAGATGTACATACTCATAACCACAAACCTCATTGTTGGCATCAAGGTACATCTTGGTGATGTAACCCTCGGTCAACTCCAGATAGCGGGTACCCTTGGCAACAGTGCCATAGAGTGTACCAGTCTGTGAGCGGAGTCCCTTACCAAGGTCTTCCAAACCGGCACCGATAGCCAGACCACCCTCAGAGAAGGCACTCTGTGTACGTCCGTAGACAATCTGCAGGAACAACTCACGCATAGCGGTATTGATAGCATCGCATACCAAGTCGGTATTCAGAGCCTCTAACAGGGTCTTGCCGGGCAGAATCTCACTGGCCATAGCGGCAGAGTGGGTCATACCCGTACAACCAATTGTCTCAACGAGTGCTTCCTGAATAATACCATCCTTGACATTCAGACTCAGTTTGCATGCACCCTGTTGTGGTGCACACCAACCGATACCGTGTGTGTAACCTGAAATGTCCTTGATCTCTTTTGCCTGGATCCATTTACCTTCCTCGGGAATGGGTGCAGGTCCATGGTAGGCACCTTTGCAGACGCTACACATGTTTTTCACTTCTGTTGAATAAATCATTGCTATATCTATTTAAATAAATAATGTGTCTTTATAGTTTTGCAAAATTACGCTGATAATTTCAACTAGCCAAATCAAAAATCTCATATTTAAGAACAATTAACAGAGAAAAATGCGCAACATTTGTCCTACTACAAAAAACTTCGTAACTTTGTCATCTGAATATGTCAATTGTATTAGAAAAGGCTGTTAATGCAGGAGAAGTATAAATATCAAGTAGCAGGACATGTATTTGAGTTGTCACTTCCACAAGACGACCCGTTGCATGAGAGAATCAGTCAATATGCTCCGTTCAGGACTTTTAAAGACGATATAGAACCGGTATTCCGTCTTCAGGTGGTCTCTCAATTACAGGCAGGAGCCTTCCTTCCTGAGACACATCAGGATGATGATGGTTCGGAGATCTCTGCGGGACGAGTGGATGGACATCCCTGTTTCGATTTCCTGTTATGTGGGAAATGGCAAGCCCGCTTGTTGACGAGTGATAATTATCAAGAGGGCACATTATATGCGGAAGGTGACCGTTTGTTCGGACTGAATGATGCTTTAATGGTGATGTTTGCCTTGAGTACGGC
Source organism: Prevotella sp. (assembly GCA_017449675.1). Lineage (GTDB taxonomy): Bacteria > Bacteroidota > Bacteroidia > Bacteroidales > Bacteroidaceae > Prevotella. Next base: position 3,236 of record JAFTFG010000017.1, on the reverse strand, counting down.
AGAGCAGCAGACATTACTGATGCATGCTTCTGTCGTTAGTTATCAGGGGGGGGCTTATCTGATGCTGGGGAAGAGTGGTACTGGAAAAAGTACCCACACGCATTTGTGGTTAACGCATATAGCAGGGACGGAATTGGTCAATGACGACAATCCTGTCGTGCGTATCGTTGATGGCAGGGCTGTAGTATACGGTTCTCCATGGAGCGGTAAGACACCCTGTTATCGGAATGTCCATTATCCCATAGGGGCCTTTGTCCAACTGAGTCAGGCACCTGTGAATGAGATTCGTCGTATCAAGGGTATTGAGGCCTATGCGGATTTGGTACCTGCTGTCTCAGGAAAACGATGGGACAGGCGTATTGCCGACGGACTGCATGAGACCGAGAACTGGATAGTAGGGCATGTTCCGATGTATCATCTGCGTTGTCTTCCCAATGAGGAGGCTGCACTAACTTGTATGCGTGCTGTCGCTCCGACAGTGGAGGCCAGTCGTTTGAAGACGGTGGATAATAACGAGGCGATAGCCGAGGTTGCCAGTCTGTTGAAAGAGGGACATAAGGTAATCCTTCCAGTCAAAGGACAGAGTATGTTACCTTTTATCATCGGTAGTCGTGATAGCGTGGAACTGGTGATACCGAAGGGACCGTTATTTATTGGTGACGCTATCTTGGCTTGGGTTGACAACTGCCGTTATGTCCTTCATCGTATTATAGAGATAAGGGCAGATGGTCATCTGGTCTTAATGGGCGATGGCAACATAGCGGGAAAAGAATACTGTGGTTTGGGTGATGTGGTGGCACGTGCGGAGACTGTAATACACTCAGACGGTTCACAAACCCCTTTATACAGTCGTTCTCAACTGTTCTGGTGGAAGGTCTGGAATACCCTGCGTCCCATTCGGCGTTGGATACTTGCTGTATTAAGAAGGACAATATTTAGAAATCGTATATGAGACAGAAGAAAGGATTTACATTACGTGAGGTCTGTGGCGAGACAGTGATCGTGGCAGAGGGTCTTGAGGTGGTCAACTTCAATAAGTTATTGAGCCTGAATGAGAGTGCAGCATTCCTTTGGAAGCAAGCATCCGCATTGGGTGATTTTACAGCAGACCAGTTGGTAGAGAAGTTATGTGAGGAATATGATGTCAGTCGTGAGCAGGCACTTCAAGATGTGGAGCAGATGCTGCAAGAATGGCAGAAGATAGGGATTGTGGAGTGAGATATTTAAGATGGCTGTGGCATAACACCTTGGGTGTAAGAGGTAATATTTTCTTACGCATCATCGTGGGGGTAGGGCAGGTCTCTCTGGCCCTGTTGATGGTGTGGCTTTGCCGTTATTTCATAGATGTCGCCATCAGGGGTACTTCGTCAGAAGTTCTGGTGACCACCATCTGTGAATTGGTGTTGGTCGTTGCAGGGAATATTGCTTTACGGCAACTGTATTTCTATATGACCATACGTGCTACTGCCTATCAGTCGAATGCGGTTCGTCTGCGTATCTTCGGTCATCTTCTTCGTCGGCGGATATATGATGACGCACCGCTTCACTCAGGTGATATCACCTCTCGTCTGGAAACGGATGTCTCTGCCATCAGTGAGGCCGTAGCCGGTACCTTGCCGCAGTTGGTGGTCACTACGGCCAAATTGACAGGGGCTTTTGTGTTACTTTATTCTATGGATCGTCAACTGGCATGGATGCTGTTGCTTTCTACGCCCTTTTTGGTTGTGATGGGAAAACTATTTGCCTTTCGTCTGCGCACAATGACCCATGATGTCCGTCAACAGGATAGTCGTATCCAGATGCTAGTACAGGAAGGAATGGAGCATAATGCGATGTTGCGTGTGATGGAAAGCGGGAGTTGGCTTACCAGTCAGTTAGATGGCATGCAACAGGGATTACTTTCTAAAATAGAGCGGCGTACCCGTTTCACCTTGGCCGCTCGTACGGTGATGGCGGTATGCTTCGGGTTTGGCTATCTGTTGGCTTTTGTGTGGGGAGGACTACAGTTGCGTGATGGCGTGATTACCTTTGGTGTGATGACAGCCTTCCTGCAACTGGTCGCTCAAATACAGCATCCCATCCTCGACCTGCTCAATATGGTTCCTCAGTTGATTCATGCGTCAGCCAGTGTGGACCGTTTGGAAGAACTTGAGGGGAAGGATGCCGAACAGGAGATGCTCCACACTAGGTTGCTGACAGATCGATTGGGTGTTTCTGTCAAAGGTGTCTCCTATCGTTATCAACAGGATAAGCGTCAGGTGCTTCGGGAGTTCTCTCATGATTTCCTGCCAGGTAGTCGTACCGCTCTGATGGGGGAGACGGGGGCAGGGAAGACCACCTTGTTCCGTATGATGTTGGCACTAATCACTCCACAAGAAGGAGGCATAGAGGTGTATGATAGTCAAGAATGGGTTCCTGTTGCCAGTGAGACTCGTCGTAATTTTGTGTTTGTTCCCCAAGGCAATACCCTGATGAGCGGTACAGTCCGTTATAACCTGCAACTGGCTTGTCCTCAGGCTACAGAGGAGGAGATGCGACATGTGCTTCATGTGGCTGTCGCTGATTTCGTCTTCGATCTTCCGCAAGGGCTGGATACTCCCTGTGGTGAGCGTGGCATGGGATTCAGTGAGGGACAGGCTCAACGCATCGCCATCGCTCGAGGACTGCTGCGTCCCGGTGGTGTCCTCCTGTTGGATGAGATTAGTGCCTCTCTGGACGAACAGACGGAGCGAGAACTATTTACGCGTCTATTTGCCGCTTATGCAGACAAGACCATCATCTTGATAACGCATCGCTCTACTGTTGCTCAATTATGTGATGCGGTGGTGCGTATTCCCCGTTTGAGCGACTGATTCTTTGATATACGTCAAGAAGATGACAGTGTCTTACTAAAAAGGATAACTTTGCTTGCTGTGTTCGCACACAATTACTACCTTTGCATCGTCAAAAGACAAGTTTCAGGTATAACAAAAAGGAAGAAGATTATGATTATTTTGAATTATGTAGTAGTTTCGCTCGCTAATAAAGCAATTTCCATGATTAGGAAATAAGCGAGCATGTTTTTAGAAAGATTGGAAAGATTGAGAGAATAAGGGAAGAGGGTGTGTCAAAATAGGCACATCCTCTTTTTTTATCGCAAAGCCCCGACTTTCTCAAGCCAGGGCTTTGTTATGTCGTAAAGTTTTAGTATCTTTACAACATCAAAATCAATGTTATGCAAAGATACCACTTTCGTC
>JAFTFG010000001.1 GCA_017449675.1 Prevotella sp. | reverse complement strand
GGCGGCATACGGTCATATGGGACGGCAGCCGGAGGTTGTCAGGAAGACGTTCACCAGCAGGTACCATGAGACCAAGACCATCGATGTCGAACTGTTCACATGGGAGAAACTGGACCGTGTAGAGGATATTAAACGAGCATTCGCACTATAATTGTTGCAGCAAGACTCCATCGCACTCCAGTCGACGGGTATACCGGGCACTGACTCTGTGATAGCCAAACCCAAACCGTTGACACCCGCTCAAGTGTTGGGCTGGTTGCCGCATAATGCGACCCCCGCCCAACAGGACTCTGCCATCCAGTCACGATTCAAACCCTCTGAGATTCATTGGAGTGAGCATCCTGACACCCTTCACCTGCCGGGGCATCCTCCGGGAGTGGATCTTATGAAGGCTGACCTGCCACAGTATTATAAGGAGAGTTATTTCTCAAAAGACTCCTTGTTTCATCCGGAACTTAAAGGAGGACGCTATGGAGTAGCGGGTGACCCTGTCCCCTATCGGGTACATAATGATAATGTCATCACCTCCCTCTTACTGGCATGTTTTATCTTCTCTGTGATAGCCTTTGCCAATGCTCGGCGCAGTATTCTCCGTCAGGCCAAGCATTTCTTCTATACTCCCCATGAGGGTACTTCCGAGTATTCGGAGACAACCAATGAACTGCGCTTTCAGATTGCCTTGGGACTCCTGGGCAGTCTTATGATTTCCCTGCTTTTCTATTTCTATACGTTAGAACGTATTGGGGAAACTTTCATCCTGCAGTCTCAATATTCCCTCATAGCGATCTTTATGGGAATCACCATTACCTATTTCTTGCTGAAGATGGGTTTGTATACGTGCACTAACCTGGTCTTCTTTGATAGTAAAAAAAATCAACAATGGATAAAGACCATTCTCTTTATTCTCTCTGTCGAAGGAGTCTTGTTGTTCCCTGCCGTACTGTTGGGTGCCTACTATGAATTGGATATCGAAACTGTTGAATATTATGTCATTATAGCACTGATTTTAGTTAAAATACTAACATTTTATAAGTGCTATGCTATCTTTTTCCGCCGAAAAGTCGTGCAATTGCAAATTATTTTGTACTTTTGCACCCTCGAAATGGTACCATTGCTCGTCTTTTGGGGCGTGCTTGTCATCACAGCAAATAGTTTAAAAATCAATTTTTAGGACATCAAATGATAAAGAAGATTCTGGTTTCCCAGCCAAAGCCGTCCAGCGAGAAGTCACCTTATTATGACATCGCAGAGAAGTTCGGAGTGGAATTGGTATTTCGCCCGTTCATTAAGGTGGAAGGAATTACAGCCAAGGAATTTCGTGCGCAAAGAGTGAATATCCTCGACTATACTGCTATCGTATTCACCTCCCGTCACGCCATTGACCATTTCTTCACATTGGCAAAAGAATTACGTGTCGCAATTCCTGAAGATATGAAGTATTTTTGTGTGACAGAGACCATTTCACTCTATATCCAAAAGTATGTTCAGTATCGTAAGCGTAAGGTCTTCTTCGGGACAACAGGTAAGATTGACGATCTGATTCCTACGATGGCAAAGCACAAGCAGGAGAAGTATCTGGTACCGATGAGTGATGTTCACAACGATCATCTGACACAAATGATGGATGCCAAGAAATTGCAGCATCAGGAGTGTGTGATGTACCGTACGGTCAGTAATGACTTTACTCCTGAGGAGGTTAAGACGTTCGATTATGACATGCTGATCTTCTTTAGTCCGTCAGGTATTGAGTCATTGACAAAGAATTTCCCTGATTTTAAACAAGGGGATATCGCAATAGCCACCTTCGGCCCCTCTACGGCAAAGGCTGTCAAGGATGCCGGGTTGCGTCTCGACCTAGAAGCACCGTCAGAGAAGTATCCCTCTATGACTGGTGCCCTACAGGATTACCTACAGAAAAAGCAAAAATAAGATAAGACCCTGATATGGCAGCCCTAACGCTCAGGAAGCGAGAACGGTTGTGCAGTATGCGACTGATAGACCGTCTCTTCAATGGAGCAGGCAGTCATTCTACGGTTGCCTTCCCCATGCGGGTGGTATGGAGCGTCATAGAACGTCAGGAACAGGCACCCCTCCAGATAATGGTGAGTGTCTCAAAACGCCACTTTAAACATGCTGTCAAGCGGAATAGGGTGAAGCGTCAGATACGGGAGGCTTATCGGTTAAACAAACAGCCTCTGGCGGAGCGACTGGACGAGATGCCTGACAAGAGCGTTATCATAGGATTCATCTGGTTGTCTGACGAGTTGCAGAGTTCGGCAGTGGTAGCGGAAAAGATGAGGAGGTTGATACGGCAAATCACGGAGAAGTTATGAAGACGGTTCTGCATGCCTTTTCACAAGCCTTGGTATGGATGCTGCTGCTTCCTATCCGGTTCTATCAGGTAGCCATCTCTCCGCTCTTGGGTCCTTCCTGCCGGTTCACACCCACCTGTAGCGAGTATGCCAAACAGGCACTGATCAAACATGGTCCTGTCAAAGGACTCTATCTTGCCATCTGGCGCATCCTTAGATGTAATCCCTGGGGCGGTAGCGGCTATGATCCGGTCCCGTGACTCTCGCCTCTCGAATATTGGAATCTCGGTATATCGATATGTCGATATAACGACATAAAAAAAGAATGAATATGAAAAACTTTGTAGAAGAACTTCGTTGGCGCGGTATGCTGGCACAAATGATGCCCGGCACGGAAGAATTGCTTCAGCGCGAAATGGTAACGGCTTATTTGGGCACTGACCCGACGGCCGACTCACTGCATATCGGTCACCTGTGTGGCATCATGATGTTACGCCACTTGCAGCGCTGTGGCCATCGTCCCGTCATTCTCGTCGGCGGTGCCACGGGCATGATTGGCGACCCCAGCGGTAAGTCGCAGGAGCGCAATCTGCTCAATGATGAGACGTTGCGCCACAATCAGGAGTGCATCAAGCGTCAGGTTGCCAAGTTTCTCGACTTTGAGTCGAAGGACGAGAATGCAGCCCTCATGGTCAACAACTATGACTGGATGAAGGACTTTACGTTCCTTGACTTCGCTCGCGAGGTGGGCAAGCATATTACAGTCAACTACATGATGGCCAAGGAGAGTGTCCAACAGCGACTGAATGGCACCGCGCGCGACGGCTTGTCGTTCACAGAGTTCACCTACCAGCTCCTGCAAGGCTACGATTTCCTGTATCTCTACCAGCACTACGGCGTGAAGTTGCAGTTGGGCGGCAACGACCAGTGGGGTAACATGACTACTGGTACAGAGCTGATTCGCCGCACCTTAGGCAACGAGGTGGAAACTTTCGCCCTGACGTGTCCGCTTATCACGAAATCTGATGGTAAGAAGTTTGGCAAGACTGAGAGTGGCAATATCTGGCTCGACCCGCAGCGCACCACACCTTATAAGTTCTACCAGTTCTGGCTGAATGTCAGCGATGACGATGCTGAGCGCTACATCAAGATTTTCACCTCTTTGGACAAGGAGACCATCGACGCACTGGTTGAAGAACACAAGGCAGACCCAGGTCGTCGTGTGCTGCAGAAGCGTCTGGCTGAGGAAGTCACCGTCCTCGTTCACTCCCGAGAAGCCTACGATGCAGCCGTTGAAGCCTCCAACCTGCTGTTTGGCAAGTCCACTAAGGAGGGATTGGAGAAGCTGGACGAGCAGACTTTCCTCGATGTGTTCGATGGTGTTCCCCAGTTCGAGATTTCGAAGGATCAGTTGGGACAGCCTTCCATAGAGTTGCTGACCACCGTGGCCCCTGTCTTCCCCTCAAAGGGTGAGATGCGCAAGATGGTGCAAGGTGGCGGTGTCTCCCTCAATAAGGAGAAACTGACCGATCAGAATCGTACCGTGACAGCGGATGACTTGATTGACGGGAAGTACCTGTTGGCACAGAAAGGAAAGAAGAATTATTATCTTCTGATAGTGAAATAATTCACGAAAAATTTGGTGGTGGCCTGAAAAACCACTACCTTTGCATCCGCTTACAAGCATATGGGTGTCCAATGGTGTAATGGTAGCACAACAGGTTTTGGTTCTGTTTGTGGTGGTTCGAATCCGCCTTGGACAACTTTCTAACGAATCATCCGCATGCTCCATGTGGATGATTTCACGATTAAATAGGTATACCGAAAGATGAACATTGAATCGCAAATGATGAATGCCGCCATTGAGGCTGTAAAGGCTTTGTATGGACAGGACGTACCGGCTCAGATGGTACAGTTGCAGAAGACACGTAGTGAGTTTGAGGGTAATCTGACACTGGTTGTCTTTCCCTTCTTGAAGATTTCCAGGAAAAGTCCTGAGCAGACCGCTCAGGAGATAGGGCAGTATATGGCTGACCATAGTGAGGTGGTGGCATCCTTTAATGTCGTCAAGGGTTTCCTTAATCTGGTGGTGGCTCCGGCAGTCTGGCTTTCTTTATTGGCAGATATGAATGCCGATGACTGTTTTGGTCATAAGGAGGCTACCGATAATAGTCCCCTTGTCATGATTGAGTACTCCTCGCCCAATACCAATAAACCTCTGCACTTAGGACATGTCCGTAATAATCTCCTTGGCTGGTCGCTAGCCCAGATTATGCAGGCGAATGGCAATAAGGTGGTGAAGACGAACATCGTCAACGATCGTGGTATCCATATCTGTAAGTCAATGCTCGCTTGGTTGAAATGGGGTAACGGAGAGACACCGGAGACCAGTGGAAAGAAGGGCGACCATCTTATCGGTGACTATTATGTAGCCTTCGACAAGCACTATCGGGAGGAAATCAAGGAACTCGTGGCCCAGGGTATGGATGAGGAGACGGCCAAACAGGAGGCTCCACTCATCAAGGAGGCACATGAGATGCTGGTGAAATGGGAACAGAACGACCCGGAGGTACGTGCTCTGTGGGAGAAGATGAATAACTGGGTATATGCCGGTTTTGATGAGACCTATCGGAAGATGGGTGTCTCGTTCGACAAGATATATTATGAGAGCCAGACCTATCTGAAAGGTAAGGCGAAGGTGGAAGAGGGACTTGCCAAGGGACTCTTCGAGCGTCATGAGGATAATAGTGTATGGGCCGACCTCACCAATGAGGGACTCGACCAGAAACTATTGTTGCGCAGCGACGGTACCAGTGTCTATATGACCCAAGACATCGGAACGGCAGAGATGCGTTTTCAGGACTATCCCATCGAAAAGATGATCTATGTCGTAGGTAACGAACAGAACTACCATTTCCAGGTGCTCTCTATCCTGCTTGACCGCCTCGGCTTTAAGTGGGGTAAGGAACTTGTGCATTTCAGTTATGGTATGGTGGAATTGCCTAACGGTAAGATGAAAAGCCGTGAGGGAACAGTCGTTGATGCCGATGACCTGATGCAACTGATGGTGGAGGATGCACGCCGTGTCGCTGATGAGGCCGGTAAGAATGCCGACATGTCGGAGGAGGAGCGTAATGAGATCGCTCACATCGTGGGTATGGGTGCCTTGAAGTATTTCATCCTCAAGGTGGATGCTCGTAAAAACATGCTCTTCAACCCAGAGGAGAGTATCGATTTCAATGGTAATACAGGTCCTTTCATCCAGTATACTTATGCCCGTATCCGTTCGATTCTGCGCAAGGCTTCCATAGATACTATAGTCCCTATAGACACTATAGTTCCTATTAATCCCAAGGAGGTCGAACTCATCCAGAAGATGAGTGAGTATCCTGCGGCTGTCGAACAAGCAGGTAAGGATTATTCACCCAGCGGTATCGCCAACTATTGCTATGAGTTGACAAAGGTCTTCAACCAGTTCTATCATGACTATAGCATTCTCAATGAGGAGAATGAACAGGTTCGTCAGATGCGTCTCGTACTGGCTGCCAATGTTGCCAAGATCATCAAGAACGGTATGGGATTGCTGGGTATTGAGGTCCCTGAAAGGATGTAGTAGAGCCTGGAATCCCTTGGAATATGATGCAGAATCCTCCTGACTACCGTCACGACACAGTACTTCCACTTCCGTTGGAGGTCAATGCTGACGCATGGGCTGTCGATGCGGCATGTTCCGGTAATCCCGGACCGATGGAATATCAGGCCATCGACCTGGCGACGGGTGCAAGGGTGTTTCATTTCGGACCTATGAAAGGTACGAATAATATCGGGGAGTTTCTGGCCATCGTCCATGCTCTTGCTCTTATGCAACAGCAGGGACTCCATGACAAGACCATCTATAGTGATTCCTATAATGCCATCCTCTGGGTTAGCAAACACAAGTGTAAGACAAAACTGGAGCGTACTCCTGAGACGGAACCGCTCTATCAGATTATCTTACGGGCAGAGCATTGGTTGAACACCCATACATGGCGTAACCCCATCATTAAGTGGGAAACCTCTAAATGGGGTGAGGTGCCTGCCGATTTCGGACGTAAGAAATAACTATTCCGCTTTTTTGTATATCCTCATGACATGCTGCCCATAGACGGTCTGGTGCAAAAGGGTGACCGCCGCAGGCAACTGAGGAGCCCGTGTACCGTCACTGACCGTGATAGGAGCAGTCTCCATACGTATCTCATCCCACAGTCCGGCATCCATAAAAGCCTCATGGGTCATCCTGCCTCCCTCTACAATAAGTGACTGTATACCGTGCTGATAGAGGTCCTCCATCAGACGGGACAGGGGACGGTCGTGGGTCAGTACGATACGCTGGGGAGCCTGACCGTACCAGTGGCGTACATTCAACTGAGGGTGGTCACGGTCGAAGGTGGTATGCCCTACCAGGATAGCGTCTTCCTCGGCACGTAACTGATGTGACAGCATCTGGGTCTGCTCATTGGAGATCATCGTAGACTTGAAATGGTCGTCGATATAGCCGTTGGCGGTCTGGGCCCATTTCAGAATGATATAGGGACGATGCTTCGCATGATAGGTGAAGAACCTGCGATTCAGCCAGCGACATTCCTCCTCCAGTATACCCACCGTCACCTCGATACCGGCCTGACGGATACGTTCAATACCACGCCCCTGTACCTCCGTAAAGGGGTCTATACAGCCCACTACCACACGCCGCACACCCTTCCGGATAATCAGGTCGGCACAGGGGGGAGTCTTCCCGTAATGGGCACAGGGCTCCAGTGATACGTAGATGGTTGCTTCTTTCAACAGATCCTCATCCTCGGGCTTGACGGCCGCAAAGGCATTCACCTCAGCATGCCCCTCCCCGCAACGCACATGATAGCCCTCTCCGATGATGCGGTCGTTAACTACAATGACGGCTCCGACCATCGGGTTGGGACGTGCCCCCTGTATCCCGTTGACTGCCAGTTGTAGACAACGGCGCATATATTTTTCGTCTGTAGTCATTTATTTATTTATTATTACTATTTTACTTTTTTTACCTTTTTACCTTTTTACCTTTTTACTTTTATGTGTATCTTTGCATCATGACTTACCGCGAATTGTGGCAGCAGTTGACACAACTGTATGACGAGGGAGAGGCTAAAGCGATTGCCCGTATGGTCTATGAGGTGCGCTATGGTCTCTCGTTGTCGGACATATACATCGGCAAAGATACACAATTATCCGCAGACAACCAAGCGGAACTGGAAGAAATCGCCAAAAGACTGGCTGAGGGGGAACCGGTTCAGTATGTTTTGGGTCAGGTGGATTTTGCCGGACATACCTTTCTTGTCACTCCTCAGGTACTCATCCCGCGTCCGGAGACAGCAGAACTGGTGGAGTGGGTATCGCTAACCGCCAACCGCCAAAGGCCAATCACCCAAATGTTAGACATCGGTACAGGTAGCGGTTGTATTGCCATCTCACTGGCAGCCCGTTTCCCGCAAGCGTCGGTGACGGCCTGGGATATCTCCGCAGAGGCCTTGGCGGTGGCTCGTGAGAATGCCAAACGTACCCGTGTTCACGTGTCGTTTGAGCAGGTGGATATCTTGCATCTAACCTCTTTTCATCAGACAGCGGGAGCCTTCGACCTGATTGTCTCTAATCCTCCTTATATATGTAATAAGGAACGCGAGGACATGGAGCGCAACGTACTCCATTATGAGCCTCATCGTGCGCTTTTCGTTCCGGATGACAATCCCCTGCTGTTCTATCGGGCTATCGCAGACTATGCACAGACAGCACTGACAAGTGGTGGATGGCTGTATTTTGAGATGAACCCCCTCTATGCCGGTGAATTAAAGGAACTGTTAGGTCGGATGTCGTATCACGACATCGAACTCAGCACCGATCAGTTTGGTAAACAACGATTTATGAGAGCACAACGATGAAAGAGATGACAGAACAAGAGGCATACCTGCGGTTGGCGGCATTATGTGCCCAAGCGGAGCATTGTCAGTATGAGATGATGGAGAAGATGCATCGTTGGGAAGTACCTGACGAGGTACGCTATCGGGTCGTAGAGCGGTTGATGAAGGAGCGTTTTGTGGATGATGAGCGTTTTGCCCGTGCCTTCGTCAAGGATAAGGTGCACTATAACAAATGGGGCCGTCGTAAGGTGGAGCAGGCACTGTGGCAGAAGCATATCGATGAGGCTGTTCGTCAACGAGTGCTTGATGAGGTGGACGATGAGGAGTATCTGTGTGTCCTGCGACCCATGCTTCGTCAGAAGCGGAAGACCACCAAGGCGAATAGCGAGTATGAGTTGAATGGTAAACTTATCAAGTTTGCCATCAGTCGCGGTTTTACGATGGATATCATCAGACAGTGTATGGAGGTGGATGATGAGGATGCGTTTCTGGAGTAGACTGCTTGACCTGCTCTCTCCTCGCACTTGCGGGGTCTGCGGACAACGACTGAGTATCTCGGAACACGCGGTCTGTACACCCTGTTACCTCCATCTGCCACGCACGGCCTTTCAGTATACGCCCTACGACAACCCGATGACGCAACTGTTCTGGGGACTGGCACCTGTCGACAGGGCCGCCGCCATGTTTTATTATCAGCCGCATTCCGAGATGGCCCGTCTGATATACGACCTCAAATACGGTGACCGTCCGGATATCGGGGAAGACCTGGGACGTATGATGGCAGAGGAGATGCAGCAGGCTGACTATTTCGCAGGGGTGGATTACCTCCTGCCTGTACCGCTCTCCCCTAAGCGGCAGCGGCAACGGGGCTATAACCAGAGTGAGATGCTCTGTCGGGGTATTCGTGATATTACAGGAATACCCGTCATGACAAAGATCCTGCGTCGTAAGCATTTCAAACAGAGTCAGACTGCCCTCATGCGTCATCAGCGGCAGGAGAATGTGGCGGATATGTTCTCCCTTCATGAGACAGCGCATCTGGAGGGTAGGCATCTCCTCTTGGTAGATGATGTCTGTACAACGGGAGCCACCCTTACTGCCTGTGTCCATGCACTCTCGGCCATCCCCCGTCTCCGTCTGAGTGTCCTCACCCTTGGCTTTACTAAATAAGGTGAATCGAGAAAATCCTCAAATAAATGATGGATTTAATCAAAATATTCGTACCTTTGCACCCGAATTATCAAGGGGTGCCGTCTGTTGGCGGCTGAGATGATACCCTCTTAACCTGATGCGGGCAATACCGACGTAGGGATGATAGAGTTCGAGATTCAACAAAGACCCCCTTTATTTTTTAACACAAAAAATTAAAGGAAAAGAAATGAGAAGAGTATTTCTAATGATGCTGCTGGGTGCTGTGATGACAGCGCAGGCAGAAGAGACGGACACGCTGAAGAGTGTGGAGTTACAGAACGTGCAGGTGGTGGCTACTCGCGCTACGAAGAAGACCCCTGTCGCCTTTACCAACATGAACAAGGAGCAGTTGAAGAGTGTCAACTACGGACAGGATATCCCGTATCTCTTGTCACTGACTCCCTCGGTGACGATGACATCGGATGCTGGTAACGGTATCGGTTATACCTCCCTCCGAGTGCGTGGTACAGACCCCAGTCGTATTAATATCACGGCAAATGGTGTACCGATGAATGATGCGGAGAGTGCTCAACTCTACTGGGTGAACATGGGTGACTTCGCCTCTTCCGTGCAGTCGATGCAGATACAGCGTGGTGTGGGTACCTCCACGAATGGTGCGGGTGCCTTTGGTGCCACCATCAACATGTTGACGGAGAATATCGGCATCCAGCCGTTTGTCGGACTGGACTTCAGTGGTGGCTCCTACTATTCCCATAAGGAGACGGTTCGCTTTGGCACAGGACTGATCAACAACCACTGGGGCATCCAGGGAAGGCTGTCGAATATCGGCTCAAAGGGTTACCTCGACCGTGCCTCTACGAAGTTGAACTCCTATCTGTTGCAAGCAGGATGGTTTGGTGACAATACCGTGGTGAAGTTCATCACATGGAATGGTGTGGAGGAGACTTACCATGCGTGGAACTACACCTCAAAGTATGAGCAGAGCCTCTATGGGCGCACCTATAACTCTTGTGGTGTGATGGGTTTTGATGATAACGGGAAGCCCACTGGCTATTATAACAACCAAACGGATAACTACCATCAGCAGAACTACCAACTGATTCTGAACCAGCGTATCAGTAATGTTCTGAATCTGAATGCTGCCCTGCACTATACCCGTGGCGACGGCTACTATGAGCAGTATAAGCGAAACCGAAAACTGAACAAATACGGATTGGGCGAAGATGATGAGCGTGGTGACCTCATCGAGCAGAAGAAGATGGCTAACGACTTCTACGGTGCTGTGGCCTCGCTGGTATATAACGACCGGAAGGGGCTGGAGGCTGCCTTCGGTGGTGGTTGGAACAAATATGATGGTGACCACTTCGGTAATGTGGTGGGCGTGCCTAATTACGAATACTATCGCAACAATGCGAAGAAGACCGACTTCAATATCTATGGTAAGGCAAACTATGAGTTCTACAAGGGACTGAGTGCCTATGTTGACCTACAGTACCGTCATATCGGCTACAAGATGGAAGACCCCGCCGACGAGTATGGGCATAACTGCATCCTCCGACCTGACGGCACTCTGGTCTATGGCATGGGCTATGTGGTTGATGACAAGTTCAATTTCTTCAACCCTAAGTTCGGACTGAACTATGATATCAACCGCCATCATAAGGTGTATGCTTCCTTTGCCATCGCTCACAAGGAACCGACTCGTAATGACTACGAGGATAATCTTGGCACAGAACTGAAGGCAGAGCGACTGAACGACTTGGAGGTTGGATATAAATTCCTGTCAGAGAAGTTCTCCGCAGGTGCCAACCTCTATTGGATGTCTTATAAAGACCAGTTTGTGCTGACGGGTGAGTTGAATGAGATTGGTGAGGCTATCGCCACCAATGTGGGTAAGAGTTATCGCCTGGGTATTGAGTTGGAGGCTGCCTGGCAACCTGTCGACTGGTTCCGTTGGGATGTGAATGCCACCTTCTCGAAGAACCGTGCCAAAGACTGGACGATTACCGACAATGATGGGGATATGCATAACTTAGGCGACACACCATTGAGTTTCTCACCCGATGTGATTGCCAATAATATCCTCACCTTCAGTTACCAGGGTTTCAAGGCTGCCATCCAGAGCCAGTATATCAGTGACCAGTATCTCACCAATACCGGCTTCAAGGAGATGGAGTGTAAGGACTCTTGGGATGCCACGGCAAACACCACCTATGAGACGCTGTTGCTGAAGAGCCACTTTAATACGAATATCGACTTAAGTTACACCTTCGCCCTGAAAAAGTTAGGTGTGAAGGAGATAACCGCCGGTCTGACCTTGTATAATATCTTCTCCACAAAATACGACAATAACGGATGGGCTGCCCCGCAATTCGTGAAAGACGGGAATGGAGGCGTGAAGGCAGTCAACGAATGGGGACTGCGTGACATGGATGCAGCAGGTTTTGCCCCCTCGGCTCCTTTCAACCTGATGGCTCATCTGTCGATAAACTTCTAAATGGAGTTCGATTGGCTTGACATATTGACAACGGTACTCGGACTGGTATATATCTGGCTCGAGTACCGTGCCAGTATCTGGCTGTGGCTCATCGGTGTAGTGATGCCTGCCTTGGATATCGTACTCTATTGGCGGCACGGACTCTATGGGGACGCTGGTATGGCAGTGTACTATACTGTCGCTGCGCTCTATGGCTTTGCCGTCTGGCGATTCAAGAAAACCAAGAAAGAGCATAAGCCTTTGCCGATTATCCACATGCCCCAGAAGTATTACTTGCCCACCCTCGTCTTTTTCCTCGTGGCATGGGGACTGACGTATTATGTGCTCATCACTTGGACAAACTCCACCGTACCCTTGCTGGACGCTTTCACCAATGCCCTCTCCTTCGTGGGACTATGGGCTTTGGCACGTAAGTTCCTAGAGCAGTGGCTGTTCTGGATTGTGGTCGATGCCGTATGTACCTATCTTTATATCATGAAGGGCATCCCCTTCAAGGCGGGACTTTACGGACTGTATGTCATTATTGCCGTCGCAGGCTACTATAAATGGAAGAAGATGGCGAAAATCACGGAGTATGAGAGAGTTTGATGTTGCCATCCTGGCGGATGGGACCTTCCCCACGCATGCCGTCCCCCTCAAGGTGTTGCACGAGACTGACAGGGTGGTATGCTGTGATGGTGCCATCACTCACTATCCACATGCGGACATCGTGATAGGTGATGGCGACTCCGTACCTTCAGAGTATCACGACCGACTGATACAGATTGACGAGCAGGATGACAACGACCTGACGAAAGCGACCCGCTATAGTATCGCACAGGGGTGGCGGAGGATTGCCTACCTCGGTTGTACGGGGAAGCGGGAAGACCATACCATCGGGAATATCTCATTACTCATGCGCTATTTCCGAGAATATCAAGTGGAGGGTGTGATGTATACCGACCATGGCTTCTTTGTCCCTGTGGAAGGTGATAGGACTTTTGAGGTATCCCCTGGGCAACAGGTCAGTATCTTCAATTTCGGATGTACGGAGTTGTCGTCCGAGGGACTGAAATGGCAGTGTTATCCCACCACCGAGTGGTGGCAGGGGACGTTGAATGAAGCCTTAGGGACTTCCTTCACCATCCATGCCAATGGCTATTATCTGGTATTCCGCACCTATTCTGAACGCTGATGATATCGGGACAGATACGATCTCTTCTTCCGATCAACTAAAATCGTAAAAGATGTGAAACGCTTTGTCATATAGAAAATATGTTGTACCTTCGCATCATTAAATAGAAAGAAATGAGAAAGACACTGATATTTCTGGCTGGAGTCATGACATTGATGACATCCTGTGGCGGAGGGCTGAAGTCGCTTTCCGCAGATAACTTTAAGGTAGTCCCCAACCCATTAGAGACGGAGGGCGGACAGGTACAGGCAACGATCAACGGTCTGTTTCCTGAACAGTATATGAATCGGAAGGCCGTGGTGACGGTGATTCCTGAGTTACGCTTTACGAAAGATGGTGTGCAACAGGCCATCAAGGGACAGTCAGCCACCTTCCAGGGTGAGAAGGTGATGGGTAATGACCAGACGATCTCCTATCTGTTAGGCGGACGTTATACGATGAAGACGACATTCCCCTATCAGCCGGCCATGCAACAGAGCGACCTCTATCTGACCTTCAATGCCAAGGTGGGTAATAAGGAAGTGAAGGTTCCTGCCGTCAAGGTGGCCGAAGGCGTGATTGCTACCAGTGAACTCTATCGTCAGACCGTAGTTACGGCACAGCCCTGTGTGGCACCTGATGCCTTCCAGCGTATCACCGAGCAGAAACAGGAGGCCAATATCAAGTTCCTCATCCAGCAGGCTGAGTTACGGAAGAGTGAGTTACAGTCGAACTCCGTTCAGGACTTCGTCAAACTGTTACAGCAGATTGCTAAAGACCAGGAGGGGCTGAATCTGTCGAATGTCGAGATCTCCGCCTATGCCTCTCCTGATGGTGGTCTGAAACTCAATGAGCAGTTAGCCAATAAACGTCAGCAGAACACGGAGAACTATGTGCGTCAGCAACTGAAGGACGCTCATCTGGAGGGTGGTGTCAGTTCGGAATATACCGCTCAGGACTGGGAGGGTTTCCAGGAACTGGTGAAAGCCAGTAATATCCCTGACAAGGATGTCATCCTGCGTGTCCTCTCCATGTATCAGGACCCTCAGGAACGTGAACAGCAGATTAAGAATATGAGTCAGGGGTTCAGGGAACTGGCCGATGGTGTGTTACCTGAACTTCGTCGTGCCCGTATGACCATCAATTACGAGGTGATTGGTCGTGATGACGAGCAGATTTTCAACCAGTACAGGCAGGACGCTTCCAAGTTGAGTGTGGAGGAGTTGCTGTATGCCTCCTCTATCGCACAGACAGATACGGAGAGAGAGGATATCCTGAAGACCACCGCACGGCTGTATCCTCAGGATGCCCGTGCTTATAGCAATCTGGGTTCCCTTGCCATGCAACAGGGGAAGAGAGAGGAGGCAAAGCGGTATTTCCAACAGGCACAGGGTGTGCAGGTGATACCGGAGACCAGTGCTAACCTCGGTCTGCTGGCCTTACAGGAGGGTGATACCCAGACAGCCGAAGACCTGATAGCCAAGGCTGCAGGTGCTTCCGGACTCGCTGAGGCCTTAGGTAATCTTCACCTCGCTCAAGGACAATATGCCCTTGCCCAGCAGGACTTCGGTTATCATGCCAGCAACAGTGCCGCCCTCGCTCAGTTGATGAATAAAGATTATGCGCGTGCTCAGCAGACCTTGAAGAATATCAAGAATCCTGATGGGATGACGGACTATCTGGCTGCCCTTGTACAGGCACGTCAAGGTAATAATGATGCCGCAGCCTCTTTCCTGCGCAGTGCCCTGCAGAAAGACCCGTCGTTGAAGAGTTATGCGGCAAAAGATCTGGAACTTGGAAAAGTAAAAAAGTAAAAAGGTAAAAAAGGATGGTCGTGTTGTTACAGAGACTTTTTCGGAAGAAGGTGATGAGGTTTTTACCTTTTTACCTTTTTACCTTTTTATTTTTAAGTTGCGGTCCGGAGGGTGGGAAATTCCGCCTGTCAGGTCGTCTGCGTAACATCAACCAGGGTGAGTTCCTGGTCTATAGCCCTGATGGCGGTTTTGTCGGAGTTGACACCATCAAGGTACGCAACGGTCGCTTCTCCTATGAGAAAGAGGTGCGCAAGGAAGTCATGCTGATGATCGTGTTCCCTAATTTCAGTGAGCAAGTAGTGATAGCAGAGCCTGGTGAGGAGGTGGAGGTCAAGGGTGATGCCACTCATCTGCGTGAGATGACCATCAATGGTACCGATGCCAACGACGACCTGACGAAGTTACGCATCCGTATCAACAAACTCAGTCCTCCCGAGATACCGTCTGCCATTGCCCGGTATATTGAAGAGAACCCTACCTCTATCGTCAGTATGTATCTGCTCGATAAATACTTTGTGAATGCCAAGACACCGGACTATATAGAGGGGCAGCGGTTGGCTGCTTTGATGTTGAAGGCTAACCCGGATAATGGCAGGCTGCGTAGGCTCAAGACCCGTCTTGACGGTTTGAAGAATGGTAGACTGCAAGCCCAGTTGCCTACCTTCTCGGCGACAGACATCAACGGTCAGAAGATCAGCAGTAGTCTGTTGAAGGGAAAAGTGGGTGTGATCACCACATGGGCCTCTTGGAACTATCCGAGTACGGATATCCAGAAGCGACTCCGTAGGCTCCAGAAGAAGAATCCGCAGACCCTTGCCCTCATCAGTATCTGTCTGGATGGTGACAAGCGTGAATGCCGTAGGCGTATTGATCGTGACTCTTTGTTATGGACCCAGGTCTACGATGGTCAGATGTTCCAGAGTCCCCTGATCAATAAGTTAGGCTTATTCATGGTTCCCTCTATGGTTGTGGTCAATAAACAGGGAAAGATTATTGCCCGTGATATTGAGCAGAACAAGGTGGAAGAGGAGATCGGTAAACTCTTGCAATAGTCATACATCAGGTTGGAAGAGTACGACTTCCCCTTTCTTCAGTGATGCCGGTACGTCAATCAGTCGTTGATTACTACTCCCTCGGAATAGTAATGTCTCATCTCGCAGTTCCTTGATAAACGGGCCGTCAACCAAGACATCAATCAGTTCGAGTAACTGTCGGTGGCGGGGGTTATGTACCAGTGTCTCGAAGGTGAAACCCGTAAAGCACCAGATATCCTTCTTTGTACGCTCACGGATGGCACGAGCCAGTTCCGCAAATCCCTCCGGCTGATACATCGGGTCGCCGCCTGTGAATGTCACATTGGCATAGGGGTCGGCCTCTATGATACGCATGATCTGTTCCGTAGACATCGGATGGCCGCCACTGAAATCCCATGACTGCGGGTTATGACAACCCGGACACGCATGACGGCATCCCGCACAATAGATAGAGGTCCGGAATCCCGGACCGTCTACCATGGTGTCTTCTATAATGTCTAGGACAGATATCATGTGCTAGTATTTCTAGATATTCTAGTATTTCTAGATATTCTAGAAGAGTTCCTGCTGCTGAGAGCCCTCGATGTGCGTCACACGATCGTTCAGTTCACAGAGTTTGCCGTGATTCCAGCGATCGGTGGTACCCACCAGATAGCCGGTGATACGCTGTAACTTGTCGATATGCGTACTACCGCATTTCGGACAAACCTCCAAGGATGGTGTTGCATTCTCATAGCCGCAGTCCATACAACGGTTACGGTTATGGTTGACAGAGCCGTAGCCCATATTCAACTTGTCCATCATATCCACGACACCCATGATGACCTGTGGGTTATGGGTGGCATCACCGTCTATCTCCACGTAGAAGATATGTCCGCCACGGGTCAGTTCATGATAGGGAGCCTCTATCTCCGCCTTATGGCGGGCAGAGCACTTATAATAGACAGGGACGTGGTTGGAGTTGGTATAGTAGTCACGGTCTGTCACTCCTGGGATGATACCGAATTCCTTACGGTCTTTCTTGGTGAACTTACCACTCAGTCCCTCGGCAGGGGTGGCAAGAACAGAGTAGTTATGCTGGTAGCGGTCGCAGAAATCATTGACACGCTGACGCATATAACTGATAATCTTCAGACCCAGTTCCTGTGCCTCTTCGCTCTCTCCATGATGCTTACCGATCAGGGCTACCAGACACTCGGCCAGTCCGATGAAGCCGATACCCAGTGTGCCTTGGTTGATGACACCCTCAATCGTGTCGTTAGGTCCTAACTTGTCAGCACCGATCCACAGACTTCTCATCAACAGGGGGAACTGTTTGACGAAGGCCGTCTTCTGGAATTGGAAACGCTCATCGAGTTGTTTGGCCGTGATCTCCAGCATCTCATCGAGTTTAGCGAAGAACTTGGCGATGCGAGCCTCCTGGTCCTTGACATCCATACACTCGATGGCAAGGCGTACGATATTGATGGTGGAGAATGACAGGTTACCGCGTCCTATGGAGGTCTTCGGTCCGAAACGGTTCTCAAAGACACGGGTGCGGCAGCCCATCGTAGCCACCTCATGCAGATAACGCTTCGGGTCATCGGCACGCCACTCGTCATCCTGGTTATAGGTGGCATCCAGGTTCAGGAAGTTAGGGAAAAAACGACGGGCCGTCACCTTACAGGCCAGTTGATAGAGGTCGTAGTTCGGGTCCTGCGGGAGGTAGTTGACACCCCTCTTCTTCTTCCATATCTGGATGGGGAAGATGGCGGTCTCTCCATTACCCACTCCCTGATAGGTACTGTTGAGCAGTTCACGCATGATGCAACGTCCTTCGGCGGAGGTGTCTGTACCATAGTTGATAGACGAGAAGACCACCTGGTTACCACCTCGTGAGTGGATGGTGTTCATATTATGGATGAAAGCCTCCATCGCCTGATGTACACGTCCCACCGTCTTGTTGATGGCGTGCTGACGGATGCGGTCGATGCCTGTCAACTTATCGAGTGGTTGTTTGATATAGTCCAGCAGCGTTTCGTCATAGAGGGTGCTATAGTCTTCTCCGTTGAGGTCCTCAAGAGCCTTGAGTTCCTCTATATAAGAGGAACGCACGTAAGGAGCGAGGTAGAAGTCAAAGGCAGGGATCGCCTGTCCGCCGTGCATCTCGTTCTGGGCACACTCCAGAGAGATACAGGCTAGGACGGCGGCTGTCTCGATACGCTTGGCAGGACGGCTGGCACCATGACCTGCGATAAAGCCCTGAGTCAGGATATTGTCCAAGGGATGCTGTACACATGTCAGTGACTTCGTGGGATAGTAGTCTTTGTCGTGGATATGCAGGTAGTTATGCTCTACGGCATCCCTGCTCTCGGGTGACAGCAGATAGTCGTCGACGAAGGGTTTGGTACTCTCGGAGGCGAACTTCATCATCATACCGGCTGGTGTGTCGGCATTCATATTCGCATTCTCACGAGTCACATCATTGTTTTTGATATTGACGATGTCCAGAAAGACATCACGTGTCTTGGCCTTACGGGCGATAGAGCGTTGGTTACGATAGGCGATATATCGCTGTGCCACATCCTTACGGGCACTCTTCATCAGTTCCATCTCTACGGCATCCTGTATCTCCTCCACCGTCATCTGGGTATTACCTTTTGCGGCAATACGGTCGGTGATTGTCTGCAAGAGCCGTTCGTCTTCTCCCTTATCGGTATGGAGCATGGCCTTACGGATAGCGGCCATGATTTTCTGTTCATTAAACCCCACAATGCGCCCGTCACGCTTTACGACTGTCTGTATCATAGTTAGTAATGTATTTTGTTTGTTGTTTTTGGTTTTCCTCTAGAGTGATTTCCGATAGCAGCGGTGTCTGCGGTGCTGGATGGCCTCCAGATACTGCCACTGTCCGCGCATATGCTCGTTGGACTCCATCTGGGGCATCGCCTCGGCCCATTCGAAACCATAGCGCTGGAACCACTGTATCAGGTCGTCGAAGATCAGGGAGTTGGCACCTTTGGCACGGTATTCGGGCAGTACTCCGATCAGCAGCAGGTCGACCACCTTGGTCTTGTGCCATTTCAGTACTTTGAGGATATGCCACCATCCGAAGGGCAGCAGTCTACCGTCCCGTGTCTTCCGCAGAGCCTGGTTGAAGGAGGGGAACGTAATACCGAATCCCACCATCTTAGGCTCTGGTGTACTCCTGTCTTCTATGGCTGTCACCAGGTTCAAGTCAGCCACCTTAATATATTGGTCAACGAGTTGGTTGATCTGTTTCTCCGAGAGTTCGGAGTAACCGTAGAGATCCTTATACGTGGCATTGATGATGTCAAAGATCTCCTTACCCTTACCCTCCTGTAGCAGTTCCTTACGGGTGAACTTCCTCACGTGCAGATGGTAGCGGTTACGGATCATCTCGGCAATCTTATGGAACTTCTCAGGTACCTGCTCCGGCACCTTCACGCGGTATTCCATATAGTCGTTGTCTTTCTCGAAACCACCCATCTGTTCGATATGCTGCACATAATAGGGGTGGTTGTAGTTGATATACATCGTAGCCTCCTCCTCGAAACCCTCGATGAGCAAGCCCTCCCGATCCATATCCGTAAAGCCCAGCGGTCCTGCGATCTCTGTCATACCCTTCTCCTTACCCCAGGTGATGACAGCATCCATCAAGGCACGGCTCACCTCGGTATCATCGATGAAGTCAAGCCATCCAAAGCGTACCTCTTTGCGCTGCCACCGCTCATTGGCACGATGGTTGATGATGCCGGCCACACGTCCCACCATCCGCTGTTCCTGAAAGGCCATGAAATACTCCACCTCGCAGAACTCGAAACAAGCATTGCGATCCTGGCGTAATGTATTCATCTCATCTGAATAGAGAAATGGGACTGCCTGTGGGCAGTCGCGATACATATCATAGCGGAACTGTACGAATTGCCGGAGGTCCCGCAAGCCATTCACTTTCCTGATTTCTATTGTTTTCATAGTACCCCGACCGAGAATCGAACTCGGAACTAAGCTTTAGGAGAGCCTTGTTATATCCATTTAACTATCAGGGCGGTCATATTTTCTGCAAAATTACAAAATATAATTCATAATACATAATTCATAATTCATAATTTTTAGTTATCTTTGCAAAAACTATTAAAAAACAGAAGAAAGAATTTATGGGAAAATTAGTCATTAACTCGTACGACGAGTTTGCCGCTCATCTGGGCGAGGAATTAGGCGCTTCTGACTGGTTGGAGGTTGACCAGGATCGTATCAATCTTTTTGCGGATGCCACCCTTGACCATCAGTGGATCCATGTGGATGTGGCCCGTGCCAAGGAGGAGAGTCCTTATAAGAGCACCATTGCTCACGGCTATCTCACGCTGAGTCTGTTACCTTATCTGTGGGATCAGATCATTGAGGTGCATAATATCAAGATGTTGGTCAACTACGGTATGAACGAGATGCGTTTCGGTCAGCCTGTGATTACGGGTAGTCGGGTGCGTCTGGTCACGAAGTTGCACAATATCCAGAACCTGCGTGGTATCTGTAAGGCCGAGATCAAGTTCGTCATTGAGATAGAGGGACAGCGTAAACCCGCCCTTGAGGGTATTGCCGCCTTCCTTTATTATTTTAACTAGTTCTTCTAGTATTTCTAGTACTCCTATACTAGTCCCCCTGGAAAACAAGAGGGTGTGTCAAAATAGGCACATCCTCTTTTTTTATCTTTTTATAGTAGTTCTGTGTTCGCAGTTGTCTCTATGCCGCAATTTTTGTGATTTCCGGCTCGCATGGTCTCTGCAAGCACCTCATTTGCGTATATGAGCG
>JAFTFG010000016.1 GCA_017449675.1 Prevotella sp. | reverse complement strand
GTCCCGCCAAGGCTACCTTTACCATCAGCGGTACGGCACTGGCAACAGTAAAGGCCAGTGCATCAGAAGACGGAACTTTCACTCTGATGTTTACAGACAAGAGTCTTAAGTCAAACTCTTCTCGTAAGTTCCAGAGTTCTAATACTGCTACGGCAGAGACTAACCGTCCTACCTTGGTGGCTACCATTGAGACACCTACAGTGGTCAATAAGACGACAGGTGTTACTTATTCCTCTTTGAATGCTGCTTTTGCGGCATTGACGGATGCAGACACCGAACTGGAGGTCTATGAGGACCAGACACTGACGGGTCGCTGCACATGGAACAAGGCGCATACGCTGACCATCACCCCGAAGGCGGACATCACCATCAAGGGACATACGAACCAGATGTGGTTCCTTGCCAATGAGAATAATGCTAATCTGGTTGTCGGTAGCAGTGACTATGCCATTACTCTCGATGGACAAAACAATAAGATGGGTGCCTATCCGATTACCAAACGTGAGAAAACTGCTAATATTACGTTGAAGAACGTCACGTTCCAGAACTTCGACCTGAACAACCAGAGTGCACTCTGTCAAGGTGGTAATGCTGATGGCGTGATAACCTTGGATGGTATTACTGTCAAAAACAGTAAGAATCCGGCAAAAGGATTCTTCTATAATGAGCGTGTGACTAATGATAAGTTGGTATTGAAGGGCTACCTGAATATTGACAGTGACTGCTCTGGTACGAATATCTGTGCGACAGCCGAGTACAAGAGTGATACGCAGGTGAACGGACGTATCAAGGTTGACGATAATAGTTTTACTGCTTCCAATGTCATCACGATTGACTGGTTGAGCACGAATGCTAACAATGTTTTCATAGCAGGAATCTCTGTCGTCGTAGGTGTGAAGGCATCCTTCGCAGACCGCTTTAGTCTGACTAATGACAGTTGGGCACTGGGGCTTTCAGGTAGTGACTTGAAAATAGTAGCACCTACTGCAAAGATAGGTACTAAGGGTTATGCGGATGTCGCTATGGCAATGTCTGCTGTACAGGATGGGGAGACCATCACACTGCTTGCCGATCAGGAAGTGTCTTCTCGTATCAACGTGCAGAATAAGGCTGTCACCATCGATGGTGCAAATTATACCATCAAACGTGCTACGGACTATACGAACGGTCTGTTATTCCTGACCGTGAAGCCGGGTACTGGTGAGAAGAATGCTTCACTGACGCTGAAGGATATGACAATCGATGGACAGAGCATCAGTACTTCTGCCGCCGTCATCGAAGCAAGTAATAATGGTACGACGACCCTGAATAATGTTACGATACAGAATGTTGTGACCACTGCTGATGCTGCTGTTGTCAATAAACTTGGTGGAAAACTGATACTGCAAGGTGCTATCGGTATACCATCAATCTATGTGGCCAAGGGATTGACGATAACAGCCACCGGTGCTACGATGGGGTCGACAACGACATTGGTGACAGAAGCCGGCTATGCCTATGGCCTACTCGTAGAGGGAGGTGATGCCAGCAAGTTCTCTTGCAGTACCTTCCGTCTGTCACAACAACAGGATGGCATTTATGTTATGCCGTTACCTGTTGCCAACAGTTATACGCATCCAGGGTTGTTACATACCAGTGCGGATATCAATGCCGTAAAG
Source organism: Prevotella sp. (assembly GCA_017449675.1). Classification (GTDB taxonomy): domain Bacteria; phylum Bacteroidota; class Bacteroidia; order Bacteroidales; family Bacteroidaceae; genus Prevotella. The sequence continues at coordinate 48,918 of JAFTFG010000016.1, read as the reverse complement.
GCAAGAATCACTGCTGGTGATGCCCTGACAGCAGCAGCCTACAGCCGTTTGGAGAATCAGAGCGGAGGATCTGCTGCCGGTGCCGTTGAGTATCTGAAACGTATGGACTCACACTGGAGTGACACCTATGCGGATTATGGAAATTTCAGCCGTGCTGCAACGGATGCTAAGTTGGCCTACGAATTAGCACTGCGCTATCAGTTGAAGGGGAGTACGGCGGCTGCTACTGCCGCAGTGAATATCCTGAATAACTGGGCAACAGTTAATAAGGGTATGCTTCGCTTGACAGGCTACAACAATAATATACCCGATCCGAATGAATATCTGATGACCATTCAGGCCTATCAGTTTGCCAATGCCGCAGAACTGTTGCGTGGCTATTCTGGGTGGGCGGCTGCTGACTTTACGAAGTTCCAGAACTGGATTCGTCAGACTTTTGCCGATGTTGCTATCCTCTTCTTGGGAAATCACCATAAGAATGCAGATCCTCAGCACTACTGGCTGAACTGGGATTTGGCAGCATTGACAGCGATGTACTCAGTAGGTGTACTTTGCGATGACCAGGCATTGGTGGACTATGCGCTCGACTATGTCAATAATGGTGCAGGAAATGGTAATAAGTCGAAAGCCGTAGTGGCGACACACAGCGATCCGGATAGTGATGAGACACTGGCACAATGTCAGGAAAGTGGACGTGACCAAGGACATGCGACCCTTGACATTACACTGTTGGGCGCTTTCTGTCAGATGGCACAGAGTCAGGGAACAGACCTGTTTACTCCTTACAAAGCCATGGAAATGGCAGAGTATGTGGGCAAGTATAATCTGAAGGATGCCAGTGACAACTTTATGTATGGTGCTGCCAAGGTTCCTTATACCTCTTATACCGTGGCAGATCATAGCACTATGGCAACACTCTCGGAAGCAGAACGAGGTACGGTTCGCCCTTCATGGGAACTATTCCACGCTTACGCAGTGAATGCAGGTAAGTCAGATATCTACACCAAACAATGGGTAGACTATATGCGTCAGCAGAATTCCTGGGGTGAGGCTGAAGGTACATCAACCGACGAGTTGGGCTTTGGTACTTTGATGTATGGTAAGACAGAAACATCCATCGAGATTACCGTTTCTGATGCTGGTGCTGCTACCTTGGTATTACCCTTCGGCGCTGCTTTGCCTAGTGGTGTGAGAGCCTATACGGTAAATTACACAGCGGGAAAAGATCAGGTGAAGACGACAGAGGTGAATGTGATTACAGCCAATCAGCCTGTGCTGATCAATGCTGTTGCTGGTACTTATACCTTTACCTCTAATGGTACGACCAACTCGAATGCTCCTCAGTATGGGGCACTGACCGGTGTCTATGCTTCGACCAAGGTTCCTGAGAATAGTTATATTCTGAAAAAGAGCGGTGCTGAGGTCGGTTTTGCGAAAGTCACTTCAGGTACTGTTATCGTGACTGCAAATCATGCTTATCTGACAGCAGACGGGGCTGGCTCTCGTAGTTTCCTTGGTATTGGTGGAACTACCGGTATAGAGGATATTATAACGGACATGGAGAATCAGGAATACTACGACTTACAGGGTCGTCGTGTGCTCTATCCTAAGAAAGGTTTCTATATTGTGAATGGTAAAAAGGTCATCATTAAATAAAAGGAGGGCAGATGTATGAAGAAAGTTTATATGTCCCCACAGACGGAAGTCGTGGATATGAGAATAGCAACAAGTCTATTGGCTGGGTCTGCTAATGGAAGTAATATTCTTAGTGGAGATGCTGGCGATGGCGATGTAGGTTTGTCGCGCGAAGATGAGGAACTGCTCTTTGGTGGACCGAACAGTATGATAGAACAATTGCTGAAGTAATTGCTAGAAGATTCAGTAAGAGTCCGTCTCTTTGTGGAGGCGGACCTCTTTTTTAAAATAAATGTGGATTTATTTTGTATTTCGCTCGATTTACACTATCTTTGCAAACAAATAGGCTAAAACAAACGAAGAATATCGATATTTTTAAGTACTACAATGGAACAAGTCTTTAGTTATATCATCAGTCTGGGTGCATCGGTGATGATGCCCATTCTGTTTACGATCATCGGTCTGTGTATTGGTATGAAGTTCGGAAAGTCTCTCAAATCGGGTCTGTATGTGGGCGTCGGTTTCGTGGGACTGGGTATTGTCACAGCATTGCTGACGACGAACTTCGGTTCTCCCCTGAGTGAGATATCCAAACTCTATGACCTGCAGTTGGGTGTCTTCGATATGGGCTGGCCCGCTGCCGCCGCCGTCGCCTATAACACGGCGGTGGGTGCGCTGATCATCCCAATCTGTCTGGGTGTCAATTTCCTGTTGCTGATCACAGGATGTACCCGTACCGTGAATATCGACCTGTGGAACTACTGGCATTTCGCCTTTATCGGTGCTGTGGCCTATTTCGTGATGGACCAGAGTCTTGCCTGGGGCTATTTCGCAGCCATTGTCTGCTATATCATTACCTTGGTGATGGCGGATCTGACCGCTGATAAGTTCCAAGGCTACTATGACGATATGGACGGTATCTCCATTCCACAGCCTTTCTGTCAGAGTTTCACCGTTTTTGCTATCGGCATCAACTGGTTGCTGGACCGCATTCCCGGTTTCTCGAAACTTGATATTGACGCAGAGGGACTGAAAAAGAAATTCGGTGTACTCGGTGAGCCTATCGTACTGGGTGTCATCGTCGGTGCTTTGATTGGTGCCGTGGCACAGTTGGACATCAAGAAAATCCTGTTCCTGGGCGTGACGATGGGTGCTGTGATGGAGTTGATACCCCGTATCACCAAACTCTTCATCGACGGTCTGAAACCTATCGCTGAGAAGACACAGGAGGTGGTGCAGAAGAAGTGGGCTGGCAAGAAAGTGTATATCGGTATGTCCCCCGCATTGGTTATCGGTCATCCGACCACCTTGGTGGCATCCCTGATCCTGATACCCCTTGCCTTGTTGATGGCTGTCATCCTGCCAGGTAATGAGTTCCTGCCTCTGGCATCCTTGGCCGGCATGTTCTATGTGTTCGTGATGGTACTGCCCTATACGAAGGGTAACGTGGTGAAGACCCTGATCATCGGTATTGTTACGGTGGGTATTGGTCTGTGGTTCGTCACGGACATGGCTCCCGCCTTCACACAGGCCGCCCAGACGGTATATGCGCAGACACAAGACCCTGCCGCAAAGATTCCGGAGGGCTTCCAGGCCGGTGCACTTGACTTCGCCTCCTCACTTTTCGGTTGGGTCATCTATAAATGCGTAAACAACCTCCAGTGGGTAGGTGCCGGTATCCTGACCCTCATCACCATCGGTATGGTCGTCTGGAACCGCCAGCGCATTACAAAAGAAGAAAAGAGTAACAAATAGTAGAAATATGAAAAAGACAATTTTGACATTAATGCTTATGGGAACTGTTTCGGTTGGTTCTGCTCAGCAGACCATGAATTTCCAGCAGGCATGTCATCCTACCGACGTGAAGCACTACGACACACAGACACTGCGTGACCGTTTCGTGATGGAGAAGGTGATGGCTGCCGACGAGATTAACCTGACCTATTCAATGTATGACCGTTTCATCTACGGTGGTGCCATGCCTGTCACGAAAGACCTGAAGTTAGAGACGCATCCGCAGTTGCGTGCCGACTATTTCATGCGCAACCGTGAACTGGGTATCATCAATACCGGTGGTGATGGTGTCGTCATCGTCGACGGACAGGAATACCCGCTCGGCTATAGTGAGGCACTCTATGTCGGTCGCGGATGGCTGGGCAAGGACAAGGACGGCAAGGACATTGACTCCAACAAGGAGGTCATCTTCCGCTCGAAGGATCCTCAGAAACCCGCTAAGTTCTATCTGAACTCCGCTACTGCCCACCAGCACTACAAGACACAGTGGGTGACCCTCGACGGTCGTAAGAACGGAAAGGTGCAGTCGTTGAAGGCAACCATCGTAGGTACCAAGGAAAAACCTCTCGGTACTCTTGCTGAGAGTAATCAGCGCACCATCAACCAGTTGATCGTGAACACCTCGCTGGAGGAGGGACCGTGCCAGTTGCAGATGGGACTCACCCAGTTGCAGGCAGGTAGTGTGTGGAATACGATGCCCGCCCATACCCATGGTCGTCGTATCGAGGCATACTACTATTTCAATGTGCCCGAGGGTCAGCAGGTGAGCCATTTCATGGGTGAGCCTCAGGAGACCCGTGTGGTCTGGCTGAAGAACGAGCAGGCTATCATGTCGCCGGAGTGGAGCATCCACTGCGCTGCTGCCACCTATTATTATACCTTTATCTGGGGTATGGCTGGTGAGAACCTGAACTATAACGACAAGGACAATATCCCAGTCAGTGACCTAAGATAATCGAAATATCGGATATCGTAATATCGAAATAACGAAAAACTTAAATAATATGGCTCCTGTACAAACAACTAAAATGTCCAACTTCCGTTGGGTCATCTGTGCGTTGCTGTTCTTGGCAACGACGATTAACTACATGGACCGTCAGGTCTTGTCATTAACATGGAAGGATTTTATTGCTCCTGAGTTCCACTGGACAGATGGTGACTACGGTACGATTACCGGTATGTTCTCCCTGTTCTATGCTATCGCCAACCTCTTCGCCGGTAAGTTCATCGACTGGATGGGCACCAAGAAGGGCTACCTCATCGCCATCTTCGTATGGTCATTGGGTGCTGTGCTGCATGCCGGTTGCGGTTGGGTGGCTATGACCGTCGAGGGCTATGACTCTATTGAGGCCCTGCGTGCTGTTCAGGCTGGCAGTGATGCCGCTGTCGCCATCGCTACCATCTCGGTATGGCTGTTCCTGAGTTGTCGCTTGATCCTTGCTGTCGGTGAGGCAGGTAACTTCCCCGCTGCCATCAAGGCTACTGCTGAGTATTTCCCCAAGAAAGACCGTGCGTTCTCCACCTCTATCTTCAATAGTGGTGCCTCAGTAGGTGCGCTTGCCGCTCCTGCCACCATTCCCCTGTTGGCTCGTGCCTGGGGATGGGAGATGGCGTTTATCATCATCGGTGCCCTGGGCTTTATCTGGATGGGTCTGTGGACCTGGCTGTATGACAAACCCGCTAAGAACAAGCGTGTCAACCAGGCTGAGTTGAACTATATCGAACAGGATAATGACATTGCCGAGGCACAGGATCGTGAGGCAGAGAAAGAGGAGAAGACTATCCCGTTCTTCCAGTGTTTCACCTACAAGCAGACATGGTCGTTCCTCGTGGGTAAGTTTATGACGGATGGCGTATGGTGGTTCTTCCTGTTCTGGGCTCCTGCCTACTTCAGTGACCAGTATGGCTATACCTCCGACTCTCCGATGGGTATCGCCCTGATCTTCACCCTCTATGCTATCGTGACAATCCTGTCAATCGGTGGCGGTTATCTGCCTACCTATTTCGTCGATAAGAAGGGTATGAACCCCTACCTGGGTCGTATGCGTGCCATGTTTATCTTCGCTTGCTTCCCCGTGCTGGGTCTTTTCGCACAGCCTATGGGTGCCTATAGTGCTTGGTGGCCTGCTATTCTGATTGGTCTGCTGGGTGCCGGACACCAGGCATGGTCTGCCAACCTGTTCTCTACCATCGGCGACATGTTCCCGAAGTCTACCATCGGTACGATTGTCGGTCTGGGAACGATGGCAGGTGGTCTGGGCTCCATGAGTATCAACCTCGGTTCTGGTAAGTTCTTCGACTGGGCTGCCGGGCAGGGTGCTGCCTTCTCGTTCTTCGGTTTCGAGGGCAAGCCAGCCGCCTATATGGTTGTCTTCTGCATCTGTGCTGTCGCCTACCTCATCGGTTGGTGTATCATGAAGGCCCTTGTTCCTAAGTACAAGCCCATCATCGTGGAGTAAACAACACAGCGTTTCAATAAAAGAGGTAGTTTCTCGTAAGGAAACTACCCTTTTATCGTAAGGAAGTTTTTGGTGTTATACGAATCCTTGGCACTTGAGGGCCTTCAACAATCCTTCCGACATCGCCTCGTTGTCTTTACGCGTGTAACGGATATCGGTGAAGATCTGTGCGAGGGTTTCTTTGTGGTTGATTTCCACGAAGTGCAAGTTTTCGGCCAGATGCTCCTTATTATAATAATAGGTGTCAATGTCCTTGGCCAGATAGTCGGTGTATGTCTCCTCGTGAATGAAACTCTCCAAGGGCAGGCGGTCGGAGAGGGGAGGTTCTTCAGCAGGCCATCCGACAGTGAGGGTGGCTACCGGCATGACGAGTTGAGGCAGTTCCAGAATATCGATGATTTGCTGGGGCATATAGACGGTAGTCCCCAGATAACAGTAGCCCAGTCCTTCCTCATCCATGAGGTTACAGAGCGTCTGGGTGTAGAGTAGCGCATCGGTGGCTGCATTGATAAACGAGAGGAAATTGTCATAACCCGGTTCTGCCTGACGGCATCGTGCCCATGTCGAGGTACGGTTGAAGTCTGCGCAGATGGTGAGTACCACAGGGGCTGCCGTCACCATCGGCTGGTTGAAATGGGCGGGTGCCAGTTTTTGTTTCATCTCTGCGGAACGAGTCACCACCACACTGTATAGTTGGAGGTTACCCATCGTCTGTGTCCGACTAGCCTCAGTCATGAGGCGGTTAAGGAGTTCCTGGCTCACTTCCTTGTCACTGTATTGGCGAATAGTTCGCCGTGTTGTAAGATTCTTCATGCTGCAAAGGTACGAAAAAATGCCGAAAGTACTCACACTCGACAAAAAAAGAATAAAATTCTTTGTTTTGTGCTCGTTTAATCGTACCTTTGCCGTCAAAATCGTGAAGATATGGAGGGAAATAATAAAAAAGAATCATTGCAGAACGAACGCCCTGAAGTGGTGGAGGTACGTCCTCAGGTCTTAGAGTGTGATGTGGTGCGTTTCCAGAACAACAAGGAGAAATGGGTGGCTTTCGTAGGATTGCTCGACGGCTATCCCTATGAGATATTCACTGGTTTGCAGGATGACGAGGAGGGAATTGTCTTGCCCAAGACCGTCACCCGTGGTAAGATTATCAAACAGGTGAATCCTGATGGTACCAAGCGTTATGACTTCCAGTTTGAGAATAAGCGGGGTTATAAGACTACCGTGGAGGGACTCTCGGAGAAATTTAATCCGGAGTACTGGAACTATGCCAAGTTGATCAGTGGTGTCTTGCGTTACCGTATGCCTTTGGAGCATGTCATCCGGTTGGTGGCCTCCTTGTCTCTCAAAGATGAGAGTATCAATACCTGGAAGGTCGGGGTGGAGCGTGCTTTGAAGAAATACTTACCAGATAATAACGAGGACCTGGAGGAATCTCAGGAATAGACGGATGATGCGGGTCGAATCTGGATATGTTTTTTTGAAGGAAGTCCGTTTCCATGCCTTTCATGGGGTGATGCCTCAGGAACGGAAGGTCGGGGCTGATTTCCTGCTCTCTCTTCGTATCGGCTACGACTTCTCCAAGGCGTTGGTATCTGATGAGGTCTGTGATACGCTGAACTATGCGGAGGTCTATGCCTTGGTGAGACAGGAGATGGAGACCCCTTCGGCTCTGCTGGAACATGTGGTAGGACGTATTGCCAACTCCCTCCTCAGACAGTTTCCACAAGTCAGTAGTATCGACATCAAACTGACGAAGCAGAACCCTCCGATGGGAGCAGACTGTGAGGGGGCTGGTGTGGAGTTACATTTAATAAATGATAAAACTCTAGCATAAGTAAGGCTTTTTACGTGGAAAATGCGTAATTTTGCACCTTTAAAAGAAATGAAGAATAGGATATTAGTTTTAATATGGGTAACGATGGTGTTTGCAGTGGTCTCTATGGCTGCAAACAAGAAATTCACACTCGTTATCGATCCTGGTCACGGCGGTCATGATGCCGGTGCTATCGGATCATTCTCCAAGGAGAAGAATATCAACCTGAACGTAGCCCTGGCCTTTGGCCGATATGTGGAGAATAACTGTCCTGACGTGAAGGTGATCTACACCCGTAAGACGGATGTCTTCATTCCGTTGCATACCCGTGCTGACATCGCCAATAAAAACAAGGCCGACCTGTTTGTGTCTGTTCATACCAATGCATTACCTAAAGGGAGGATAGCAAGGGGTATGGAGACCTATACATTGGGTATGCATCGCGCCAATACCAATCTGGAGGTGGCCAAGCGAGAGAACTCTGTCATCCTGATAGAGAAAGACTATAAACAGCGTTACGAAGGCTTTGATCCCAATTCGAGTGAGAGTTATATCATGTTCGAGTTTATGCAAGACAAGAATATGGCTCAGAGTGTAGAACTGGCTCGCTTCGTACAGAAAAGAGCCTGTGCCGCTGCCAGCCGTCCCGACAAAGGAGTCAAACAGGCCGGTTTCCTGGTGTTGCGCGAGACTTCCATGCCCAGTTGTCTGATAGAGTTGGGCTTTATCACCACCTCGGACGAGGAACAGTTGCTGAACAGTGCGAATGGGATCGACCGACTGGGGTATGGTATCTATCAGGCCTTTCTTGACTATAAACGAAAATATGACGGTAAGATTACCGTACCTTATCAGGCAGAACAGCAACAGGAGATCAACATCCCTACTGTAGTCCCTGAGGAAGAGAAACGGCAGCCGGAGCCTGTGGCTGTGGAACCAGTGAAGACCAAGAAAGAGCCGGAGGTGGTAGAGCCGAAGCCGAAGGAAGAGACCAAGGAGGAGACTGTACAGGAACCGCAGGATACGGCACTGGTCTTCAAGGTACAGATACTGGCCAGCAACTCCCGTAAGAAGATCAACAAGTCACAGTTGAACGGACAGGGGGAGGTACAGTGTTATGAGGAAGGCGGTTTCTATAAATATACTGTTGGCGAGTCGGTGGACTATGATGAGATCGTACAGGTCCGTGAACGACTGATCAGTAACTTCCCGCAGGCCTTTATCATTGCCCTCAAAGGAGGTAAGAAAGTTGATGTCCGTGCCGCCATCCGTGAGTTCAGAGCAAAACAGAAAAATAAGAGATAAGAAGTATGAAGTTCTTTACGAAAGAAGTACAGATCGCCTTGGTGGCCATTGTCGCACTCGTCGTGCTTTACTTTGGCCTGAACTTCCTCAAGGGGTTGAGTATCTTTTCCAATTCCAATACGTACTGTCTGGTGTTCGATGATGTCACAGGTCTCTCCGCTTCCTCACCCGTCTATGCCAACGGCTATAAGGTGGGTGTCGTAGAGGGTATTGACTATGACTATAACAACCCCAGGCGTATCGTGGCAAAGGTAGGACTCGACAAACAGATGCGCATACCAACAGGTTCGCATGCGGAGATATCCAGTGATCTGTTGGGAAATATCAAAGTCAACCTGGTGCTGTCGGATAATCCCTTGCAGTTTATCGCTGTCGGAGACACCATCCTCGGAAGTATCGAACAGGGGATGATGGGGAAGGTGGCCCAGATGGTACCTGCCATCGAGACGATGATGCCTAAACTCGACTCCATCCTGACCAGTCTGAATCAGTTGTTGGCTGATCCGGCCCTCCGTAATACCTTATATCATGTGGAAGGGATGACGGCTAATCTGGATAAGACGAGTGCTGACCTGCGCATCCTCTCTGCCAGTCTGAGCCGTAACGTACCCTCGATGATGGTACGGGCAGACAGTGTGTTGGGTAACACCCAACGGTTGACGGCCAACCTGTCGGCAGTGGATGTGGCAGCGATGACAGCCAGTGTCAACCAGACATTGGCCAATGTGGAGGCCATGACTCGTAAACTGAACAGTAATGAGGGAACACTGGGACTGCTGATGAGGGATCCCACCTTATATAATAATATGGCGAAGACGATGGCTGATGCTGATTCGTTGATGAGGGATCTGAAGGCGCATCCGAAACGCTACGTACACTTCTCCGTTTTCGGAAAAAAGGACAAATAAAAAAGTTACAATTTTAAATTTGTCTAAATAAAGGGGACCGTTCTAAAAAGTTTCGACTAAGGTTTTGCAAGTGCTTGATAAGTACGACTTTCGGCACAATCATATTTTTAATACCGCACATGGGTATCCCAGTGTGCGGTATTTTGTAAGTCACTGGAAGACAGGTACTTGAAATTGTGCAAGAGGGGGAGGACGTTCCGTTGTTTAAAATATTCCTAACCCCCGATATTTTAGTGAGTTACGGTCGATTGTATATTTTTCCCAAATATATGAAGATTTGTTTATATCAAAAAAAAGTGCGAAATTTGCAATCGAAAACGAAATCTATAATCTTAACAAAGGTTAGTTTATTAATAAAGAAAGTATTAACGCCACATGGAAAAAACTCCAAAGGCGCTTTGGGACGACTGCCTTCGTCTGATCAAGGACATAGTCACAGAGCAGCAATATAGAACCTGGTTTGCGCCCATCGTATTCGAGAAATACGACGAGGTCAACCGTTCGCTACTCTTACAACTGCCGAGCCGGTATGTGTTTGAGTATCTGGAGCAATACTATGTGTCTTTATTAAGTAAGGTGATTTGCCGCTGTTTCGGTACGAATGTGAAACTCAACTACCGTATCGTGGTGGACAAAGCCCATAAGTTGACAGTAGAGGAAGAGGGTAGTGAACCCGTCAATATAGAACAATCTCTGGGGTCTGCATGTGTTAACAAGTCGCCCTCGGTGCTGGATGCGGCTGTCCCGCAGGATCTGAATCCGCAGTTGGATGTCCATAAGACTTTCCAGAGTTTCATCGAGGGCGACAGTAACAAGTTGCCTCGTACGGTGGGCCTGTCGATAGCAGAGCATCCGGGTAAGTCGACCTTCAACCCTTTCTTCGTCTTCGGACCTTCAGGATGTGGTAAGACGCATCTGATCAATGCCATTGGTGTGAAGTGTAAGGAGATGTATCCCACCAGGCGTGTGCTCTATGTGTCTGCCCGTCTGTTTCAGGTGCAGTTTACGGATGCCACCCGTCAGAATACCGTCAACGACTTCATCCGTTTCTATCAGTCTATCGATGTGCTGATAGTGGATGATATTCAGGAGTGGGCGACAGCCACGAAGACGCTGGATACCTTTTTCCATATCTTCGACCATCTGTTCCGTCTGGGTAAGCAGATCATACTGGCCTCCGACCGTCCTCCTGTCGACTTGCAGGGTGTGAAGGACCGTTTGCTGACTCGTTTCTCCTGTGGACTGATTGCAGAGTTGGAGAAGCCGAATATGCAGTTGTGTATTGATATCCTGCATTCGAAGTGTAAGCGTGACGGTCTGGTGATTCCGGAGGATGTCATTCAGTTTATCGCAGAGACGGCCAACGGCTCTGTCCGTGACCTCGAAGGTGTGGTGAACTCACTGATGGCTTATTCGATTGTCTATAACAGTGCTGTTGACCTGCGTCTGGCGGAGCGTGTCATCAAGCGTGCCGTGAAGGTAGACAACCATCCGCTGACCGTTGATGATATTCTGGAGAAGGTATGTGGGCATTATCATGTCTCTCAGCAGCACGTGTTCAGCAAGTCGCGTAAGCGTGACTATGTCATCGTCCGTCAGGTGTCAATGTACTTGGCCCAGAAATACACGAAGATGCCTGCCTCACGTATCGGTCAGTTGATAGGTGGCAGAGACCACTCTACCGTGATACACAGTTGTTCTGCCGTTGAGCAGCGCTTGAAAGTAGACAAGTCGTTCTCTGCAGAGTTGAGCAGTATTGAGAACTCTTTTAAAATCAAACAATAGTGATGGAGATGAAGAAAGGGCAGCCGGAAGGCTGCCCTTTCTTGTTTATTGCAGGATGATACCTCCATTGGGTTGTATCACTACCTTGGCCTGTCCTTTCTTGTCAATCTTCAATGTCTTGAGGATGGCATACCCTTGTGCGTCGTCCGTATAGTAGTTGACGGTCTTTCCTGCCAGCATCGGCAACTGGAGGGTCAGTGTCTTCGTCTCCTTCTCGGCATTCAGGCCGGCGACATACCATTGGTTGCCATGACGGCGGGCTAGTACGACATACTTACCCGGATAGCCGTCGATGAGTCGTGTCTCGTCCCATGTGGTGGGCAGTGTCTTAAGGAAATCAAGTTCCACCTGTGGCAGTTCCGTGAGGTTATTAGGTTGGATGGCTACACACTGTACGGAGGTCTGGATGGTGATTCCGCTGGCCATCTCGAAGACATCAGTGGTCTTGCGGCTGTGTCGTCCTTTATTGTCCTTACTCATAAAACGGTTCATGATAGTTCCTCCCCAGTCCATCGAGGCCACCGTATTCCGACAGAAAGGGTGCAGGGTGAGGTCGAAGGCCTGTCGCTTGGCTGCATTCTCGTCGAAGAACACATTCTCGGAGGCCAGTACAGCCTCGCTGGCCACATAATTGGGATAGAGTCGTTCCCATCCGCGCGGCAGGGTACATCCATGGAAGATAACCTGTAGACCATAACGGTTGGCATCACTGAGGATATCCTCATAGAGACGGATGGTCTCTTGCTTGTCACCTCCGAAGAAGTCTACCTTGATACCCTTGATACCAATGCTTTCCATCCAGGCCATTTCACGCTCTCGTGCTATCGTGGTGTTCATACAGTCGAAAGGTCCCTGTGGAGCGTTGTTGGCATGTCCGTTGGAGTTATACCATAGCAACAAACTAAGTCCCTTCGACTGGGCATATTTCGAGAGGTCGGCTATCCTGTCACGTCCGATATTCGTGTCCCACCAGGCATCCACCAGACAGTACTCATATCCCATCTTCGCAGCCAGGTCGATGAACGTCACCTGGTCGTCGTAGTTACAACTCTGGTCCTGCCAGATGAGCCAACTCCAGGTGTAACGGCCTGGTTGATAGTCCTGAGAGGGTTGGTATAAGGGACTCAACGGGTCGAAGGCGATGGTGGTCTCGACGATGGGCCTCAGGTCCTTGGCCACTGTCAGGGTGCGCCAAGGGGTGCTCCCTGGTAGGGCGATACTGGCCGTATTCGAGCCGAAACCGTTGTTCTCCTCCTGCATCGGATAGGCGATGGTATATCCGTTCTCTTGGTCGTAGTCACTTAGGTGGGAACCCGCATATGCGGAGGTCACCCCTGTCTCACTGATCAGTACCCAGCCCTTGTCACCTACATGGAAGAGGGCAGGGAATACGTAGCCGTGACCATACCATGACTTGTTTGTCATGGGAGCGTCGGCGGAGTATACCTCCTCGTAACTGGGCTTTGTCTGGGCGAAACCGATCATGGCATGGCTCTGCGGGGAAAGGAATGCCGTCGTCTCGTCAGGTAGTCGGAACGAGGTGTTCTCCTCTTCGATGATGATACTTCTCGTGTCGTTCTTCTCCTGTCGGAGCAACGTGTAACGGAAGGCGATGTCATGGTTCTCCACCAGGAAGGTGACAACCATCTGACGCTCTTTCTCGTTCTTCAGGGTGATGTCAAGGCGGTTGGCCGTGACATCGACATGCGAGGTCTTGGTGCGTGAGATGTCATAATGCTTCTCCACCGCTTCCTCTTTCGCATCAACGAAAGTCAGTGCCTTTGCGAAATCGCCGAAGGTCGACTGTAGTCCCAGTCGTGAGGGCTTCAGCATCTCGATACCGTCATAGGTCACGCCATATGTCGCTAATCCGTTATCCACTTTCACCTCGACGACCAGTCTGCCGTCAGGTGATTTCACTTCTCGCTGTTCTGCCATCATGGTTAACGGGCAGAGCATAGTCAATAATAATAGTTTAGTCTTCATATCTCATCCTTTTCTGAATGTTCCACCACGTCTTGCTCGCTTCCTCTCCCCGGTGTTGGAGTCGTAATAGGGTTCTTGCTCTAAATGGCATCCATTCGTAAATGCCCTGACAATCCGTCTGTCCCCATTTTTGGAGCGATGCCCTTCGGGGGTGTATTTACATACCACTTCCTTGACGTGCGTGTCGACCCTGAAGTCCTCAGGCTTGTCCACGCATAGGCTTTTGATGCTTAAAGCAAACTTTCCCAACTCACCTAGGTTGACTGTCTGTCCGTTTTTCAGTCCTTCCTCCACCACTTCTGTGAGTGCTACGATGGCAGCACGTACGTCGGCCGGGGTCAATGAACAGCGTTGCTGTATTTGCTTTTCAATCTCATTGAGATTGAGTTCACCTTGTTTGACGGTATGGGCATACCATTTACCATAAGCCTTATTACTCTTGATATTGTTCTGAACTAATCTGTAATGTATAGCCATAATATGATTAAGATATTGGTTTCGAATGCCAAAGGTACACATAATTCCTGTAACTACCAAGCCTTTCGTATGAAAAGTGATAGTTCCGCAAATGTAAATCAATTTAATTTACTTGGTAAATCAATTTGTTTTACTCAGCAAATCAATTTGATTTACTTTGCAATTCAAATTGATTTACAAATGCTCCCTTGACTTGTGACACTATCTGTACTACTATTTATCAGGTGTCGCACATACTTTTTTCACGGTTGTGACTTGTAGTTTTTTATTGATGGCAAGACAAACGGTTATATGGGGTCTTCCACTATGGTAAAATATTCTGTTAGTGGGAATAAGGTATATATTAATAAAAGTGATGGTACTGATGTGCTTGACGGTGGTATCGTTATCACTTATCTGACTTCCACGAGCCTAAAAGGTTATTGGACAGGAAATCAAGCCAATACGATAACAGGTGTTAAAGTGAATTTGAAATAACAGATGCTAATACGAAAACCGCTTCCAGTCATTAGATTAGATTGGAAGCGATTGTTGTTTTATCGGGATTCTGTTTCTTACAAAAGATTGTCCTTCTCGATATCCTTGAAGTACTTGTAGGTGGCGACCTTCAACTCGTCAGTGGCAGGCTCGTCAGCGACGATGATGCCATGCTGGTGCATCTGGAGGGCTGAGATGGTCCACTCATGTGTGACAGCACCCTCGATGGCAGCCTTCAGGGCACGGGCCTTGTGGTGGCCGTTGACGAGGATCATCACCTCACGGGCATCCATCACCGTACCCACACCAACGGTCAGAGCCAGTTTGGGCACCTTGTTGACATCATTGTCGAAGAAACGGCTGTTGGCGATAATCGTGTCTGTCGTCAGTGTCTTCACACGGGTACGACTGGTCAGAGAGGAATAAGGCTCGTTGAAGGCGATATGTCCATCAGGACCGATACCTCCGATGAAGAGGTCGATGCCACCGGCCTCACGGATCATCTCCTCATAGTGAGCACACTCAGCGGCGAGGTCTTTGGCATTACCGTTGAGGATATGGATATTTTCCTTGGGGCAGTCGATATGGTCGAACAGGTTGCGAGCCATGAAGGAGTGGTAACTCTCAGGATGGTCCTTAGGCAGGTTGACATACTCGTCCATATTGAACGTCAGTACGTTCTTGAAAGATACACGGCCCTCCTTGTTGGCTTTCACCAGACAAGCATACATTCCCTCAGGTGACGAACCTGTAGGCAGGCCTAATACGAATGGTTTCTCCTTGGTGGGCTGGAAAGCGTTGATGCGCTCAATGACATGTTCTGCAGCCCATTGTGACATCTTCTGATAGTCGGATTCAATAATTACTCTCATAAGTCTAAAAATTAAAGATGTATCTGTTTTGTGTGCAAAGGTAGTAAAAATCTTACAAAAGAAGTGTAAGAATTGATATTTTTTTGTACCTTTGTCCCGAATAATAATAAGGTATGAAAGAATTTGTGATTTCCGAAGTCAAGGCTGAGACCGCTGTGCTGGTGGGACTCATCACGCAAGAGCAGGACGAGGCGAAGACGAAGGAATATCTCGACGAGTTGGAGTTCCTTGCTGATACTGCTGGTGCCGTGACGGTGAAGCGTTTCACGCAGAAAGTACAGGGCCCCAGTCAGGTGACCTACGTGGGTAAGGGAAAACTCGAGGAGATCAAACAGTATATCAAGATGCAGGAAGATGCTGCTGACGACGATCCTACTGGTGAGACACAGCCTGTGGGCATGGTCATCTTCGACGATGAGTTGTCGGCAAAACAAATCCGTAATATCGAGGCGGAGTTGAAGGTGAAGATACTTGATCGCACCTCGCTGATTCTCGATATCTTCGCCATGCGGGCCCAGACTGCTGAGGCGAAGACACAGGTGGAACTGGCGCAGTATCGCTATATGCTACCCCGTCTGCAACGTCTATGGACCCACCTTGAGCGACAGGGTGGCGGTTCTGGCTCTGGAGGTGGAAAGGGATCCGTAGGTCTGCGTGGCCCTGGTGAGACCCAGTTGGAGATGGACCGTCGTATCATCCTGCATCGTATCACGTTATTGAAGCAGCGTCTGACAGAGATTGACAGGCAGAAGACCACCCAGCGCAAGAACCGCGGTCGTCTGATCCGTGTCGCCCTTGTGGGTTATACCAATGTGGGCAAGTCGACGATGATGAACCTGCTCTCAAAGAGTGATGTCTTTGCGGAGAACAAACTCTTTGCCACCCTCGATACTACTGTGCGCAAGATGGTCATTGACAACCTCCCGTTCCTCCTTGCCGATACTGTCGGCTTCATCCGTAAACTACCCACCGACCTCGTGGACTCCTTTAAGTCGACCCTTGATGAGGTGAGGGAAGCCGACCTGTTGGTGCATGTGGTGGATATTTCCCATCCCGACTTTGAGGAACAGATACAGGTGGTGGAGAGGACGCTGGCAGACCTGGGGTGTGCCGACAAGCCCTCGATGCTGGTATTCAACAAGATAGATGCCTACACCTGGACTCCGCAGGATGAGGACGACCTGACAGCACCTACCAGGGAGAATGTCTCGCTGGAGGAACTGAAGAAGACCTGGATGGCGAAAAGTGAAGAATTTGTTTCCGCTCCACTTTTTATTTCCGCTAAGAAGAAAGAGAATATCGACGAACTGCGGGATGTGCTCTACCAGAAGGTGAGGGAGTTGCATGTGCAGAAATATCCCTATAACGACTTCCTGTATACAATAGAAGATGAACCAAACACATAAACTTATGAGAGACTACAGAAAACTGACACAAGAGGAAATAGATGTTCTCGAACGCAATAGTTGTTGGGCAGAGGACTGGAATCGTGTGATGGTGGCAGAGACCTTCAAACCGTATGGCTTCCATCGTGTATTGTTCTATGGCGACATCCGACTGGGCTCCTTCGACAGACAGGTAGAGGTGACCAAGGGATTCACCAAGCATTCTGGTATCAATGATGCCACACTGCGTAATGTTGTCGTGGGCGATGACTGTCTGATAGAGAAAGTAGGTAATTTCATCAATAACTATATCATCGGAGACAACTGTTATATCTCGAATATCTGTACGATGGAGACCACTGAGGGCGCTACCTATGGTGAGGGGCATCTGGTGTCGGTACTGAATGAGATGGGTGACGGTAATGTGATCCTCTTCCATGACCTGAACTCCCAGTTGGCTGCCTTTATGGTGAAGCATTTCAAGGATAAGGTATTGAAGGATAATATCACTCGCCTGATCAACGAGGAGATTCGTTTTACCCTTCCTGAGCGCGGAACGATCGGTAATGGAGTGAAGATCATCAATACCAAGGAGATCACCAATACCGTCATCAAGGATGAGTGTGAGGTCAATGGGGCCGCCCGTCTGAGCGACTGTACCATCATGTCATCGAAGGATGCCTCGGTATATATCGGTACGGGTGTTATCTGTGAGAACTCCATCATCTCCAATGGTTGCTCCATAACCAATTCCGTGAAGATGCAAGACTGCTTTGTGGGTGAGGCTTGTCAGATCACCAATGGCTTCACGGCCGAGGCCAGCGTGTTCTTTGCCAACTCGTTTATGGCGAATGGCGAGGCTTGTGCGGCCTTCTGCGGACCATTCTCCGCCTCACATCATAAGTCGAGCCTCCTGATTGGCGGTGAGTTCTCATTCTATAATGCCGGTTCGAACACCAATTTCTCCAACCATGCCTATAAGATGGGACCTATGCACTATGGAACACTGGAGCGTGGCTCGAAGACGGCCAGTGGTGCGTATGTACTGATGCCTGCTAAGATCGGAGCCTTCTCCGTGTGCTTTGGCAAACTGATGAACCATCCTGACATGCGTTGCCTGCCTTTCGCCTATCTGATGGCATATGGCGAGACGATGTATATCGTACCTGGTCGTAATATCACCACAGTAGGACTCTATCGTGACATCAAGAAATGGCCGAAGCGTGACAAGCGTGCGGCATCTTCCCGAAAGAGTATCATTAACTTCGACTGGTTGTCGCCCTTTACGGTGGGTGAGATCGTACAGGGAAAGAAAATCCTGGAGGCCTTGCGACAGGCTGGCGGTGATAATGTGTCGTCCTATAACTACCATGAGTATATCATCAACGCATCGTCATTGCGTAAGGGTATCAAATACTATGACATAGCCCTTCGTATCTATATGGGTGCCGTTCTCAAAAGGGCGGTGAAGGAGGGCTTCTTGAACAAACCGACCTCAGATATCGGACTGGGTGACTGGAATGACCTGTCGGGACTGTTATTGCCTGCCTCGGAGGAACAGCGCCTGATTGATGATATCAAGAGCGGAAACGTTGAAAGTGTGAAAGACATCCTGGATCGCTTCAGGGAGATAGACCAGCACTATCGTGAATACCAGTGGACATGGACCTATCGTATGATACTCGACTACTACGGTCTGGAGGAACTGACAGAGCCTGACATGCAGCGTATCCGTGAGGATTATGTCCGTGCTCGTCGTGCTTGGATTGCTGAGATCCGCAAGGATGCCGAGAAGGAATTTGCAATGGGTGATGTCGAACAGGATGTGTTTGATGACTTCATCTCGAAATTAGATCACGAAATAGATTATGAAGACTAAATTTTTATTACTGTTGGCCATTGGCTGTTGGCTGTTGGCTAATGGTAATGTCCAGGCGAAGGACTACAAGTATCAAACCGTAGAGGGCGACCTGACAAAGACTCGCATCTATACGTTGGATAACGGCCTGAAGGTGTATCTCTCCGTCAACAGGGAGAAACCACGTATCCAGACTTATATCGCAGTACGTACGGGCTCGAAGAATGACCCTGCAGAGACAACGGGTCTGGCTCATTACCTGGAACATCTGATGTTCAAGGGCACCCAACAGTTTGGTACGACGGATCCTGTCGCTGAGGCTCCCTTGCTGGATGAGATCACAAAGCGTTATGAGACCTATCGTAGACTGACTGACCCGGAGGAGCGCAAACAGGCCTATCACGAGATCGATAGCGTGAGTCAACTTGCCGCTAAGTATTTTATTCCCAACGAGTACGATAAGTTGATGGCGGCCATTGGTGCACAGGGCACGAATGCGTTTACCAGCAATGATGTCACCTGCTATACGGAGGATATCCCATCGAATGAGATTGATAACTGGGCGAAGATACAGGCCGACCGTTTCCAGCATATGGTGATACGCGGTTTTCATACAGAACTGGAGGCTGTCTATGAGGAGTACAATATCTACTTGACGGATGACTGGGATAAGATATGGAGTGCCATGGGGAAGAAACTGACACCTACCCATCCTTATGGGACACAGACAACCATAGGGACACAGGAGCATCTGAAGAATCCCTCTATCGTCAATATCAAGAACTATTTCAACAAATGGTATGTTCCTAATAATGTGGCTGTCTGTATGGCAGGCGACTTCGATCCGGACCAGACCATCGCCATCATCGACCGTTATTTCGGAGCGTGGAAACCCTCTATCGTAGAGAATGGTATAGTCAAGGCGGTGCCCCAACCGGAGTTTCCTATACAGAAACCGTTGACGGCACCTACCGATACGACCGTCGTGGGTCAGCAGGCCGATGAGGTGTATGTGGGCTGGCTGGCCAAGAAAGCCTGTGAACTGCAACGTGATACGTTGGAGGTTATCGAGGAGATGTTGTCGAACGGCAAGGCTGGTATCTTCGACCTCAACCTGAACCAGAACATGAAAGTTCAGGAGGCACAGGCTAGTGTACTGCCCCAGCAGGACTACTCAGCATTTCTCATGATTGGTCAACCCAAGCCCGGTCAGTCGTTGGAGGAGGTGAAAGACCTCATGCTGACACAATTGGAGAACCTGAAGGCAGGTAACTTCAGCGACGACCTGCTGCTCTCTGTCATCAACAATCGGAAACTGCTCTACCAGCGGGCCCTTGATAATAACCTCTGGCGTGTCAGGCTGCATTTGGAGTCTTTCATCAATGGTGAACCGTGGCAGCAGTTCGTCGGCAAGATGGACCGTATCTCTCACATGACCAAGGAGCAGGTGGTCGATTTTTCTCGTCGTTTCTTTACCGACGGCTATGCCGTCGTCTATAAGAAACAGGGCGTGGACACGCTCCAGAAGAAAATCGACAAGCCTGCCATCACCCCCATCCCTACCAACCGCGACTTGGTGAGCCAGTTTGTGAAAGACATCCAGAATGCGAAGGTGGAGCCCATCCAGCCCCAGTTCGTTGACTTCCAGCGTGACCTCACCGTCTCCACCATAAAGAAAGGACTGCCCCTTCTTTACAAGCATAACGAGGATGACAGTCTCTTCACTCTCGTCTTCCGCTATGAGTTCGGACATCAGGACGATAACCGCTATGATATCGCTAGTTACTATCTCGACTATGTGGGTACTCCAGAGTTGAGTGCTGCCGCCATCAAACAGCAGTTCTACCGCCTTGCCTGTAACTACAGTGTTCATGTGGCCGCCGACTGTATTCAAGTCACCCTCAGTGGTCTGAATGAGAGTATGCAGCCTGCCTTGCACCTGCTGGAGAACGTGCTGCACAACGCCAAGGCGGACAAAGCGTCTTACGACCAGTTTGTGGACCTGACACTGAAGGCACGTGCCGACAGGAAGAAAGACCAGCGTACCTGTTTTGATTACTTGTATCATTATGGTGTATACGGACCTCATAATACCCGTCGTGACGACATGACAGAACAGCAGTTGCGTGAGGCAGACCCACAGCAGTTGCTCGACCTGTTGGGAAATCTCAATACATTGGAGCATCGGGTATTGTATTACGGTCCTCTGTCAGAGCAGGAACTCTCCACACTTATCACCAAAGAGCATCAGACTCCCCAGCGACTGCTGCCTGTTCCACAAGGGAAACCTTTTACGGCTGAGCAGACTCCGCAGAACGAGATATGGATAGCACCCTACGATGCGAAGAATATTTACCTGCGTATGTTCCATAACGAGGGACGCTCCTTCAACCTCGACGAGGCAGCCACTGTGACGGTCTTCAACGAGTATTACGGGGGTGGCATGAATGGTATCGTCTTCCAGGAGATGCGGGAGGCTCGTGGTCTTGCCTATAATGCGTCAGCCTATTATTCCCGTCCTGCCAAGAAAGGGGATAGTGAGACGTTCTATACCCATATCATCACACAGAATGATAAGATGATGGACTGTGTGCGCCAGTTCCACAATATCCTTGACACCATCCCGCAAAGTGAGGCTGCCTTTAAGATTGCCAAGGAGGCTGTCATCAAACAGATGGCTAGTCAGCGTACCACCAAGTTTGCTGTTATCAGCAAATACCTCTTGATGCAGAAGATGGGTTATGACTTCGACATCAGCAAAAAAATCTATCAGGATGTGAAGAACGTGACCTTACAGAATATCGTCCGCTTCGAGCAGCAGCAAATGGCACGTAAGCCCTATCGCTACCTGCTGTTGGGTGACGAGAAAGAGTTGGATATGAAGTCACTGGAGAAGATTGCTCCTGTGAAGCGGCTCACCTTAGAGGAAGTTTTTGGATATTAATAACTAAATAAATACATTTAAGACTATGGCAACAACACCGGATTTTAAGTATGCTCCTATGTTCCAGGTGGGCAAGGACGACACAGAGTACAGATTACTATCTAAGGAAGGTATCAGTACTGCTGAGTTTGAGGGAAAAGAAATCGTGAAGGTCTCCAAGGAGGCACTTACCTTACTGGCTCAACAGGCTTTCCACGATGTGGAGTTTATGTTACGTCGCGAACATAATGAGCAGGTGGCAGCGATCCTGAACGACCCGGAGGCCTCCGAGAATGACAAATATGTAGCCTTGCAGTTCCTGCGTAATGCGGAGGTGGCTGCCAAGGGCATCCTTCCTTTCTGCCAAGATACGGGTACGGCGATTATCCATGGTGAGAAAGGACAGCAGATATGGACAGGCTTCGAGGACGAGGAGGCTCTCAGTCGCGGCGTCTACAATACCTTTACACAAGATAACCTGCGCTATTCACAGAATGCTCCGTTGAATATGTACGACGAGGTGAATACCCGTTGTAACCTGCCCGCCCAGATTGATATCGAGGCTACGGAGGGTGCGGAGTATCGTTTCATCATGGTGGCAAAGGGTGGTGGCTCTGCCAATAAGACTTATTTCTATCCGATGACGAAGGCTACCATCCAGAATGAAGGCACCTTGCTGCCTTTCTTGGTAGAGAAGATGAAGTCGTTGGGTACAGCAGCCTGTCCTCCTTATCATATCGCTTTCGTGATTGGTGGTACCTCCGCAGAGAAGAACCTGCTGACAGTGAAGTTGGCTTCTATCAAATTCTATGATAACCTGCCTACGACGGGTGATGAGACTGGTCGTGCCTTCCGTGATATTGATTTAGAGAATAAACTGCTTGATGAGGCTCATAAGATTGGACTGGGTGCCCAGTTTGGTGGTAAGGCTCTTGCCCATGACATCCGTGTCATCCGTCTGCCGCGTCATGGTGCTTCTTGTCCTATCGGTATGGGTGTCAGTTGTTCTGCCGACCGTAATATCAAGGCGAAGATCAACCGTGACGGTATCTGGCTGGAGAAAATGGATGCTAATCCTACAGAACTGATTCCGGAAGAACTGCGTCGTCCGGGTGAGGGCGGCAAGGGTATTGAAATCGATCTCAACGAGGGTATCGATGCCGTTAGGAAAGAACTTACTAAGTATCCGGTCTCTACTCGTGTGAATCTGAAGGGTACCATCATCGTGGCCCGTGATATCGCTCATGCCAAACTGAAGGCTCGTCTGGATGCAGGTGAGGGAATGCCTGATTATTTCAAGAAATATCCCGTGCTCTATGCTGGTCCTGCCAAGACTCCGGAGGGTTATCCTTGTGGGTCGATGGGGCCCACGACGGCCAATCGTATGGACCCCTATGTGGATGAGTTCCAAGACAATGGTGCCTCTCTGGTGATGATTGCCAAGGGTAATCGCTCTCAGGTAGTGACAGATGCTTGCCAGAAACATGGTGGCTTCTATCTGGGAACGATCGGTGGCGTAGCCGCAGTACTCTCCCAGAGTTCTATCAAGAGCATCGAATGTGTGGAGTATCCTGAGTTGGGTATGGAGGCTATCTGGAAGATTGAGGTGGAGGACTTCCCTGCCTTTATTCTTGTGGATGACAAGGGTAATGACTTTTTTAAACAGTTGAAGCCTTGGTGCCCTAATGCAAAGTAAATAACGATGAGAATCAAGTTCACAAGACTAATACTGTTATCACTCTTCCCTCTATGTGCGATGGCACAGGGGGAGGAGTTTACGATCATCAAGGGCGGGTGTATGCCTGACCTGTTGGAGGATGGTGTAAACCATCGTGCTTCCCGTCGTTTGCCTCAGCGTAAGACCGACTGGGATGCTGATAAGACCTATAAGCAGATGGTGGTCCTCTTTACTTTCTCTGATCAGGACTATACGATGGAGAATCCTAAGGAGTATTACCAGAGACTGTTTAACGAGCATGGCTTTAATCAGGGATATGGCCTGGGATGTGTGGCTGACTATTACAAAGAACAGTCTGGAGGACTCGTCAACTTTGAGTTTGATATCTACGGACCGGTACAGGTGAGTGGTAAGGCTTGTCCGACGGAAGGTGTGACAAACTATGGGCGCACGTCGATGCAGGAGGCCACGCAACTGGTCTTGGAGGCCAATCCTACGGTAGATTACTCCCAGTATGACTGGGACGGGAATGGGGTGATAGAACAGGTGATCTTTGTGCATGCGGGGCCTGGAGGTAATACTGGTTCTACCGCTGGTTATATCTGGCCGAATACATCCAGTTTCCCTGGGGTTACGACCCCTGACGGAAAGAGAATCTACAACTATACGGCTAGTGCGGAGATATGGAAATTTTCTGAGACGACTCCTGATTATTGCGGTATCGGCACTATCTGCCATGAGTTCTCGCATAGTCTGGGGTTGCCTGATATCTATCCCACTAGCGGAAGTCTTTACTCTGCTGTTGACGAATGGGACTTGATGGATGGTGGTAACTTTACCAATAGGGGCTGGTGCCCGCCCAATTTCTCTCCATTGGAGAAAATGTTAATGGGGTGGCTGACTCCTGTTGCATTGACAGAGAAAACGACCATTACGGATATGAAACCGATAGAGGAGGGCGGACCTGTCTATCAGATCAAACATACAGACACAGAATACCTGCTGTTGGAAAATCGTCAGTGGACAGGATGGGATGCTGGTATCCCAGGAAAAGGCCTGGTTGTTTATTATGTGAATTATGACGCTTCGGTCTGGAGTGTCAATTCTGTTAATAATGTGTCCAGTGAGGCAGATTTCCGCTATCGGCTCGTCTCGGCTGATAACATGACTTATAGTGAATGGGGTGATAAGATCAAGCAGGAAAATTTGAGTAGTTATCTGAATGATGACCGTATGAACAGACGATATCTCAGTACTTCTCCTTATCCTTATGACACGAACCATGAACTGACCAATACCTCTACACCTGCCGCACAGATGAAAACAAAGAATGCTGGTGATGAGACCTTGTTGTCGAAACCTATCACGAATATTCAGATGAATAGTGAAGGACTGATTTCGTTTGACTTTATGGCAGACAATGCCTTGGGGATTCATCAGGTTCGTCAGATGCTGGAGGAAGAGAGTGAGGTGTTATATACACTATCAGGCCAGCGGGTGTATATCCCGTTGCCGGGTAGACTTTATATCGCTAAGAAAAAAGATGGGACAGCCCGTAAGTTTATCTATTAATATGAGACAAAGAAGTTGTGTACTCTCCGCTCTATTGTTGCTGATCAGTCTGTCGGCTGTTGCTACAGAACAGATACGGCCTCATTGTTCACGTGGTCGTCATCCCAACCATGCCATCGCCCAGGCACGGCAGTCAGGAGATGCCTCCCAACGGGCCAATGAGTATATAGGGGACAAACGCCAACTGGTATTCTTGGTGGATTTTACGGATCTTGCCTTTACGGATGCGGCACCTGCTACGCTGTGGAATAAGATATTCAATCAAGAGAACTTTCAGGAGACTCCTTTCCGGGGGTCTGTTCATGACTATTTCTACGACCAGAGTTTTGGACAGTTCAATCTGCTGTTTGACCTGTATTATGTACATATGGACAAAGCGCATCGCCAATATCGCAGTGGGGATATTGACGAATTTGACGATACACGGGCGGGACTGTTGCTGACGGAAATCCTGGACATGAAGAAGGGAGAGATCACAGACTGGTCGGCCTATGACTGGGATAATGACGGATATGTCAATCAGGTGTTTATCTTGTTCGCAGGTAAGGGACAGAATGACGGCGGTGACGAGAATACCATCTGGGCACATCAGTGGAAACTGAGTGAGCAATCCTTGGGACCCTATAGCAGAGAATGGGGACATGTGTATACGGTGACTGGCGGTGGAAAGGATTATTTGATAGACAACTATGCGATCTTCCCAGAGTTGACAGGTTCGGGAACCTATGGCACCTTCGGTACTTTATGTCATGAATACGGACATTGTCTGGGGCTTCCTGACTTCTACTATGGGAGTACCAGTTATGTCGGCGAATGGGATATTATGGATTGTGGGAACTATAATGAGGGAGGGTACTGTCCTCCTGGGTATAGTGCTCATGAGAAGATGTATCTGGGATGGCTTACGATTCCAGAACTCACGGAGGCGACGACCATTACAGGGATGGGGTCTATCAGTAATGGACAGAAGGAGGCTTACCTGATTCGTAATGATGGTTATAGTGATGAATATTATATCATCGAAAATCGTCAACAGACAGGATGGGACAGTTCCTTGCCTGGAAGTGGTATCGTGGTATTTCATGTCGATTTTGATGAGACCTCCTGGAAAAGTGGAACTCCCAATTCCTATGCAGGTAAGCGTTATACGATTATTCCTGCTAACAATAAACTTGGTACGTCATACCAAAGTAGGTGGGCTTATCCTTATAACGGCAATAACGTACTGACCAATGGGAGTAGTCCTGCTGCTTCCTTATATCATAAGAATACCGATGGGACGACATTGATGAATAAGCCTGTCACGGAGATGTCTGTAGAAGGGGGGCTTGCTTCCTTTAAATTCATGGGCGGTACCACTGGTATTCTTGAGAAGACGTTCGTCGGACAGTCTAAGGTGCTGTATGACCTGGGACCAGTATATATAATAAGGAACGCACAAGGAGAAATCAAAAAAGTGATAAAGCATTAAGCCTTATCACTTTTTGTTACCCATTTCTTTTACCTTGAAACTAGTTTCTGAAGATCAGTCCTTCCCCAAATTCATCAATGATGATTGGTTTCGTGCGGTCAACCTCATCAGCAAGAATCTTGCGGGAAAGGTCGTTAAGCACCAAGTGCTGGATGGCTCGTTTTACTGGTCGTGCACCGAAATCGGGGTCGTAACCTTCCTTGGCAAGATACTTGACGGCAGCATCTGTAATCTCCAGACGGATACCTTGCGGCTCCAGCATCTCTGTGACCTTACGCATCTGTAAGCGTACTACATCTGCAATCTGTGTCTCTGTCAGTTGCTGGAAGGTGATAGTCTCGTCGATACGGTTCAGGAACTCGGGACGCATCGTCATTCTCAACTGCTCACGAGTGGCATTGGATGTCATGATGATAATGGTGTTCTTGAAATTAGCCGTTCGTCCCTTGTTATCCGTCAGCCGTCCGTCATCCAATACCTGTAGGAGGATATTGAAGACATCAGGGTGTGCCTTCTCGATCTCATCAAACAGGACTACAGAATAGGGCTTGCGTCGTACGGCTTCTGTCAGTTGTCCACCCTCATCATAGCCGACATAACCCGGAGGTGCACCAATCAGTCGTGAGACAGTATGCTTCTCTTGATACTCACTCATATCAATACGGGTCATCATCTGCTCGTCATTAAACAGGTACTCGGCCAGTGCCTTGGCCAGTTCTGTCTTTCCGACACCGGTAGTGCCTAGGAAGATAAACGAGGCGATAGGGCGTTTCGGGTCTTGTAGTCCAGCACGACTGCGGCGTACCGCATCACTGACAGCGATAATAGCCTCGTCCTGACCAATCACACGCTTGTGTAACTCTTCTTCCAGATGCAGTAGTTTCTCTCGTTCACTCTGCATCATACGGGTGACAGGAATACCGGTCCAACGGCTTACCACCTCAGCGATATCGTCCGCTGTCACTTCTTCACGTACCATCGCATTACCGTCCTGTGCGTTGGCGAGTTGTGCTTGGATATTCTTGATGTCATCCTCTAAAGCCTTTAACTTAGAATAGCGTATCTCGGCCACCTTACCGTAGTCGCCTTCCCGTTCTGCACGCTCAGCCTCATACTTCAACTGCTCTATTTCCTGCTTGTCTTGCTGGATCTTATTGACAAGTTGACGCTCCCCTTCCCATTTGGCACGGTATTGCTGCTCCTGTTCTTTTAGTTCAGCGATGTCTTTGTCCAGTTGCTGCAGTTTGTTGGGGGTGGTAGGGTCGGTAGGTGCGGTAGGCTGCTCCCGCTTGATACTCTCACGCTCAATCTCCAGTTGGGCTAATCGGCGGGTAATCTCATCCAGTTCCTCAGGTACACTGTCGCGTTCCATTCGTAGTTTAGCAGCGGCCTCATCCATCAGGTCGATGGCTTTGTCGGGCAGGAAACGCTCGGAGATATACCGCTCAGAGAGTTGTACGGCAGCAATACAGGCATCATCCTGAATACGCACCTTATGGTGGTTCTCGTAACGCTCTTTCAGACCGCGCAGGATAGAGATGGCAGAGAGTTCGTCCGGCTCGTCCACCATGACAGTCTGGAAACGTCGTTCTAGGGCTTTGTCCTTCTCAAAATATTTTTGGTATTCGTTCAGCGTAGTCGCTCCGATGGCACGCAACTCACCACGGGCTAAAGCCGGTTTCAGGATGTTGGCGGCATCCATAGCACCCTCACCGCCACCGGCACCTACCAAGGTGTGTATCTCGTCGATGAACAGGATGATGCGTCCTTCTGCTTTCGTCACCTCATTGATGACGCTCTTCAAGCGTTCCTCAAACTCACCCTTGTATTTCGCTCCGGCTACCAGTGCGCCCATATCGAGCGAGTAAAGTTGTTTGTCTTTCAGGTTCTCCGGCACGTCGCCACGAACGATACGTCCTGCCAGTCCTTCTACAATGGCTGTCTTACCCGTACCTGGCTCACCTATTAATATAGGGTTGTTCTTCGTGCGGCGCGACAGGATTTGCAGCACGCGGCGTATCTCGTCGTCGCGTCCGATGACTGGATCGAGTTTACCCTGTCGGGCCATGTCTACGAGGTTTTTGGCATACTTCTCCAGACTTTGGTAGTTATCGTCTGCCGACTGACTCTGCACCTTCTGTCCCTGACGCAACTCTTGGATGGCTTTCTGCATCTCCTTCTCCGTACATCCGGCATCTTTCATGATACGGGCAGCCGTGGAGTTGACACTGAGCAGAGCAAGTAGGATAGGTTCCACCGATACAAACTCATCTCCCATCTTCTGGGCCGTCTCTTGTGCACGCACGAGTACATTATTACTCTCATTCGAGAGATAGGGTTGACCTCCCTGTACCTTTGGCAAATGTTGGATCTCTTGAGAAATCAATAGGTCAATCTGCTGACCATTCACTCCCAGTTTCTGGAAGATGAAGTTGGACACGTCCTTCGCCTTCTCCAGAATACCCTTCAGGATATGTACAGGCTCGATGACCTGCTGACCGTTCAACTGTGCTGTGTTCACTGCCTGTTGAACAGCCTCTTGTGCTTTGATTGTAAACTTGTCTAATGTCATAGTTTTGTCCTCCTTGTTTTTGTTTTGCTTCTACCTTTCTCACTTCAATCTCTGTGCCCAATAAGAAAAAACCGACAAAATGGCGGTTTGTGATGCCATTCTGTCGGAAAAGAAACGATCTTTTGCTGTTTTGTATACCGTTCAGGTAACGTTTTTACATCGTTACCTCCACCGTATGTTTCCCTGCGGAGTAGGGAATGGTGTTGCCCTCGATGGCTTTGCCGTCGACAATCACCTGTTTGACACCCTTCTGTTGTCCATTGGGGTGGATGGTGATCTCATAGTCTGCCTCACGGAACTTACGGTTGACTGTATAGTCGGTGGCTGTCTCAGGCAGGCAGGGGTCAATACGGATGCCGTCGTAGTCGGGTTTAATACCCAGGATGAACTCTGATACCGTGTACCACATCCAAGCGGCAGTTCCTGTGAGCCAGGAGTTCTTACCCTCACCAGGACGGAAAGCATCCTTACCGGCTACCATCTGGCAGTTGACGTAGGGCTCCACCTTATGCAGTGTCTGGTATTTCTCCTCGACGTACGAGGGCAGGATTTTGGCATAGTGCGACCATGCGTCGTTACCGCGCCCAGCCATACACTCACCGATGATGACCCACGGGTTGTTATGGCAGAAGATGCCGGCGTTCTCCTTGTAGCCCTCCGGATAAGAGGAAATCTCACCGTATTCGTAGATGTATTTTGTGAAGGCAGGGTTATTCAGTACCATACCGTGCTCGCACTCCAGATACTTCTTGCAGGAGTCGAGAGATTTGGCGACCATACCGTCCTCGGCACCAATCTCTGCCATCGTGCACCAGCCCTGTGACTCGATGAATATCTTGGCCTCGTCACACTCATTGGAACCGATCTTACGACCGTAGAAGTCGTAGGCACGGAGATACCACTCGCCGTCCCAGCCGTGCTTCTTGACGGCCTCGATCATGGCATCGACAGCCTGCTGCATGCGCTCGGCCTCGTCAGCCTTTCCAAGTTGCTTGCACAGAGCCACATAGTCTTTACCTGTGACAACGAAGAGACCGGCAATCATCAGTGACTCAGCCTTCGTTCCCTCACTGACATTCTCTGTGGTCTGGAAACTCTCGTTAGGATCCCATGAGAAACAGTTCAGGTTCAGACAGTCGTTCCAGTCGGCACGTCCGATGAGTGGCAACAGGTGCGGCCCGAGGTTATTGATGACATGATTCATCGATATTTTCAGATGCTCGAAGAGGGTCACCTCTGTACCCGGCTGGTTGTCGAAGGGTACCATCTCATCGAGAATCGAGAAGTCACCCGTCTCCTTGATATAGGCCACCGTACCGAAGATGAGCCAGCAGGGGTCGTCGTTGAAGCCACCGCCGATATCGTTGTTACCTCGTTTGGTGAGGGGCTGGTACTGATGGTAGCAGCCGCCGTCAGGGAACTGAGTGGAGGCGATGTCAATGATTCGTTGACGGGCACGTGGTGGTATCTGATGGACGAAGCCCACGAGGTCCTGGTTGGAGTCGCGGAAACCCATGCCTCGCCCTACACCGCTCTCGAAGAAACTGGCACTGCGTGAGAAATTGAACGTCACCATACACTGGTACTGGTTCCAGATATTCACCATACGGTCGAGTTTGTCATTACCCGTGTTTACCTTATAGATATTCAACAGGGCATCCCAGTATTCGTTGAGTTCAGCGAAAGCCTTGTCAACTTTCTCCGTGGTGTCGAGTTCAGCGATCAGTGCAGTTGCCTTCTGCTTGTTGATCACCTGCGGAGCCTCAAACTTCTCGTCTTGCTCATTCTCGATATAGCCGAGGAGGAAGATAAAATCCTTTGACTCACCGGGTTGCAGTTCCACCTCGATATAATGCGAGGCGATAGGGCTCCAGCCGTGTGCATGACTGTTGCGGGGCTTGCCTTCCATGACAGCCTCAGGATTGGCAAACTCGTTATAGAGACCTACGAAGGTCTCTCGATCCGTGTCATAGCCTTGGATGGGAGTGTTCACATGATAGAACGCATAGTGGTTGCGACGCTCCCGATACTCCGTCTTGTGATAGATGGTGGAACCCTTGATCTCTACCTCACCTGTGGAGAAGTTACGCTGGAAATTCTCCATGTCCGTAGCGGCATTCCACAGGCACCACTCCTCGAAGGAGAAGAGTTTCAGTTTTTTTACCTCCTGGGACTCGTTCTTTAGGGTAAGTTTCTGTACCTCAGCCCATTTCTTCAGGGGTACGAAGAAGAGTACACTGGCTTCCACACCATTCTTTCGACCTGTGATGCGGGTGTAACTCATACCGTGACGGCACTCGTAGAAGTCGAGGGGTGTCTTACAGGGCTTCCAACCCGGATTCCAGACGGTGCCCTGGTCGTTGATATAGAAATACCGTCCTCCATTGTCCATCGGTACGTTATTGTAACGATAGCGGGTAATACGGCGAAACTTGGCATCTTTATAGAAGGAATAGCCACCTGCCGTATTGGAGATGAGTGAGAAGAAATCCTCGTTGCCCAGATAGTTGATCCAGGGCCATGGGGTCTTGGGGTCTGTAATGACATACTCCCGATGTTGGTCGTCGAAATGACCATAGCGTTTGTTTTCCATAATCTTGTATTATTTTAGTTCTTTTACTTCTTTTACTTTTCAATCAATATGCGTGCATCCACGGCTACCACGTCGTTAGCATCTGCCAGTAGTGGATTAATATCCATCTCTTTGATCTCTGTAGCGAAACGCAAGAGGGTGGAAAGGCGTACGATGATCTCTGCGTATTTCTGCTCGTTGATACCCTGTTGTCCTCGCGTACCTTTTATAATACGGTAGCCCTTTAGGGAATGGATCATCGAGAAGGCTTCGCCATAACTCAACGGTGCCAGACCGCTCTGTACGTCCTTCAGTACCTCGACAAAGATACCACCTAAGCCACACAAGACCACATGGCCGAAGCGCTGCTCGTATTTGGCCCCGATAAACAGTTCGGTACCTGACAGCATTTTCTGTACCATGACGGCTGTGGCACCTTCGATGCGCATCATACGCTCAAACTCCAAGGACAGGTGCTCAGGAGTACGGATGTTGAGGGTCACACCGCCCACATCACTCTTATGGACGGGTCCCACCACCTTGGCCACCACAGGGTAGCCAATCTTATTGGAGAAGGCAATGAGTTCGTCTTTCGAGGAAGATGCCATCTCCGGTACCATCGGGATACCGGCACACGACAGGATCTCACGGACGATATCTGGTGGGAGGTAGCCGTTATCCTTAATGCTCTGGATGGTTTTGTTAAGTCGAGGAATATCAATGCCATAGAGTTGCACCTCTGGCGGAGCGGGTGGCGGTGTCTGCATAATCTG
The DNA here is from genome assembly GCA_017449675.1 of Prevotella sp. Classification (GTDB taxonomy): domain Bacteria; phylum Bacteroidota; class Bacteroidia; order Bacteroidales; family Bacteroidaceae; genus Prevotella. The sequence continues at coordinate 16,600 of JAFTFG010000016.1, read as the reverse complement.
TGAGAGGGCTGTAGCCAGTGTGACCTCATCGGAGAAATTGACATGGCCCTTAGCCAGGAACTCCGCCACCTCAGGTCCTGCGGTATGCAGACTTGGCAGGATGGGGAAGATAGGCTTTTTGCAGGTTTGTATCTTCTGGTGTAATACCTCATACGCCTCATAGAGGGTCGTCAGGCCAGGGGTGCCATAGATGACTGCAATCGCATCAATATTGTCAAAATGCTCTTCACAGTAGTCGATGGCTGTTCCCAGTATCTCTGGAGTCCCTGTCGCCAGAATATCGATGGGGTTAGCCACACTACTGCCCGGCAATAGTTTTGTCTTCAACTCCTCAGCAATCTTCCCCTCCAACTTTGGTACTTCCAGTCCCCCTTTCGACAGGGCATCCGTCAGCATGACACCGGGTCCACCGGCATGGGTGACGATGGCAAAACGCTTGCCTGTAAGAGGTGGCAAGGTAAAGATACATCCCACCGTCGTGAGTTCCTCCCGACTATGGCAGCGTACGATACCTGCCTTGCGGAACAACGCTTCGACAGCGGAGTCACTGGAGGCGATGGCTCCTGTATGTGAAGAGGCTGCCCTACTGCCACTCTCCGATGAACCGGCCTTGATGGCTGCTATGCGACACCCCTTTCGGATGAGGCTTCCTGCGTGGAAGAGTAGTTTATCAGGGTTTGCGACATTCTCAATATAGAGCAGTTTTACCTTAGAGTCGGTATCAGGATTGAAGTGTTCGTCCATGTATTGCAGTACGTCCTCGATACCTATCTGTTTACCATTGCCGATAGACCAGACGCTATTGAACTGTAAGCCTTTGATGACGGCACTCTCCAGAATGAAGACAGCAGTGGCTCCGGAACCTGATACGAAGTCGACACCCTGTGGATTCAACTTAGGGATGGGCTGTGTGAACACACTATGGTGGTTGCGGTTCAGTAGTCCGATACAGTTAGGACCGATGAGGGCGCAGCCGTATTGTTGACAGATGTCCAGGATGCGCTGTTCCAAGATGGCTCCGGCCTGTGTCTCCTCGCCAAAACCTGCAGAGATAATAATGAACGCACGTGTCTGTTTCTCACTCGCCAACACCTCTACAGCGGCAGGACATAACTTGGCAGGGATGACGAGTACTGCCAGTTCTGTCGGCGGTAATTCTTTGACATCATGGAATACTTTGATGCCCTGCACCTCGTCCTCCTTGGGATTGACGATACGTAGAATACCCTCAAATCCGCCTTGTAGGAGGTTGCGCACAATAGCACCCCCTGGTTTATGGACATTATTGGAACCGCCAATAACGGCAATAGACTTCGGTGCTAACAGTTCACGGTTAATCATACAGTCACTATAGATTTGACAGGATACGTAGTAATGGTGGACTCAGGGAAGAAATACCCTAACTTCAGGACATGCTTGATAGGTGTCCCGTCAGCAACGTCATATCCGTCTTCTTCCCGATCCAGTTCTTTGTCGAACTTACCATTGATAGGGCCGTGTACGAAATCCTCATAGGAGTCACCCTCACTGATAATGCTCACACAGGTACTGATGAAGGGCAGTTGGCGGGCAATGAATTTACGGATGTCACTTGCCAATAAGTCGACCTCCTCATTTCCAGTCAGTCCGTCCTCTTCCGTAGTTTTACCTGTTGCCAGCATCTGGATAAGTGGTTGTACCTCTTTCTGGGAATGGCGCAACGCATAGATTCGGTTGTTGAGGGTGATAAATTTCCTGACAGCCTCGTTATATACCATCATCTGTTCCGGAGACAGTTTCCGGGACAGCAGATCTTTCTCCTTCTCTCTTTCCTGTTCGGCCAGTTTCCTGCGTCTCTCTCTCTTCTGGCGAATCTTGACAATGGCCGTAGTTCCGGCTGCAATCGCAGTGACTCCTAATGTGGCCAATGCCGCCCATGTCGACCTTCTGTTCTTCATTTCCATAAGATGGCTTGTTTATATTTGTTTGGCAAAGATAGTGAAAATTATCGAAAAACCATTACCTTTACGCAAGAAAATGCGTTAAGGTACTCACACTCGGCAAAAAAAAGAATAAATTCTTTTGTTTTGTTCTCGCTTAATCGTACCTTTGTCCAAGAAAAATGAATCAAAGAGACACGCAAATATTAAATATTGCCATTCCTGCTATTGTCACCAATATCACTGTTCCCTTGTTAGGACTGGTCGATACGGCAATCGTGGGACACATGGGTGATGCCGCCTATATCGGGGCTATCGCAGTGGGTTCTATGATTTTCAATCTGGTATATTGGGTGTTTGCTTTTCTGAGGATGGGATCCAGCGGAATGACGGCCCAGGCCCGAGGCAGACGGGACTTACAAGCGGTGATGGTTGTCCTGATGCGTTCTTTGACGGTCTCACTGGTTATCTCATTGTCAGTAATCATCCTCCAAGTACCCTTGCGTGAGATGATGTTATGGTTTATCCATCCCACGGAAGATGTACGGATACTGGCAAGCAGGTATTTTGACATTGTTGTATGGGGCTCTCCGGCGGTGTTAGGGCTCTATTCCCTCAGCGGTTGGTTTATCGGTATGCAGAATTCCCGTATCCCTATGCTGGTATCCGTCATACAGAATATTGCGAATATCGTAGCCTCACTATGGCTGGTCTATGGATTGGGGATGAAGGTGGAGGGCGTGGCACTGGGTACGTGTATTGCCCAATATACGGGATTGTCTGTGGCCTCAGTGCTATGGTTCCGGTATTATCGCCGTTTGTGGGACTATCACCTTCCTCTGTGGAAAGATAAACTTACCGATTGGCTGGTGTTCTTCCGGGTAAACCGTGATATCTTCCTGCGTACCCTCTTTCTGGTGGCAGTCAATCTGTACTTTACCTCAGCGGGAGCCCGGCAAGGGGCTGTTATCCTCGCTGTGAACACCTTGTTGATGCAACTCTATCTCTTCTTCTCCTATTTTATGGATGGCTTCGCCTATGCCGGTGAGGCTCTCGGGGGGAGGTATTGGGGGGCTAATAACAGAACGGCCTATCGGGATGTGGTGAGACATCTGTTTGGATGGGGAACGCTGATGGTGGTATTGGTTACTGCGGTGTATGTACTGGGTGGTATGCCCTTCCTGCGGTTGTTGACTGATGAGCCGGGCGTGGTGACCATGTCGCAAGATTATGTATGGTGGGCCTACCTCATACCAATAGCAGGGGTGGCCGCTTTTATCTGGGACGGGGTGTTCATTGGTATAACAGCCACCAAGGGTATGCTGCTCTCCTCATGCATTGCGGCCATTGTCTTCTTTATGGGGGTTGTCGGACTCATGAACCTCATGGGTAACCATGGGTTATGGTTGTCGATGCTGCTATATCTCGCCACTCGCGGTGTCATCCAAACGGTTCTTTATTCTCGGAAATATTCGATGTAACCGTTCTTTGGTACGCTTTGCCTGCGAAGAATCCCTAAATCTCGTTAAAGGAATTGGTACTTTAACTTATTTCATCTATCTTTGCATATCATTAATTAATTCAGATGCGATATGAAACAGAGGGTTCTAACCATTATTGCAGTATTTATATTTTCGACTATGTGGATTTTTGGACAAGAATACAACTCCCTATGGCAACAAATAAGGGAAGCAGAAGATAAAGATCTTCCTCAGACAGCCATCGGTTATCTGCAGAAACTGGAGGATAAGGCACGAAAGGAGAAAGCCTATGGACATCTGTTGAAGGCAACGTTGTATCGCGCCCAACTTCAGGCGGAGGTGGCTCCGGACTCATTGCAGCCGTCAGTGGAAAGATTGGAGCGTGAGGAACAACAGGTAAAGGATGTCGCCTTACGTGCTGTTTATGATGCGGTCCTCTACCGGATATACCTGGAGAATTCCACTCTTGGGGAGGATGCTCATGAGAAAGCCGATGCGTATCGTACGAAGGCCTTGATTGCTCCCGATATCTTGGGGAACATCAAAGACAAGAGTTACGATCCCTTTGTAGAGGTAGGACAGGATGCGGTGATATATGAAAACGACCTGTTGAGCGTGATCGGACATGAGTTGGGTGCTTGGGAATGGATGCATAACTATTATGAGCAAGCAGGTAATCGCCGGGCCGCTTGTCTTACTGCTCTCTTGATGCTGGAGGAAAAGAAAGGAAAAGGAACTACCATGGAAAAACTAGCAGAGAGCGATTATATCAGGAGACTGGATTCTCTGCTGGCCCGATATGGTGATCTGCCGGAAGCCGGTGAGGTCGCTATGGAGCGTTACGACTATATGCAGAATTATACCACAGCCACTACAGAAGAGAAGATCGCTTTCTTGGATATGGCGGTGGAGAAATGGGGACGGTGGAAACGTATCGATCAGTTGCGTAATCAAAAAGAGGTGTTAATCACTTCTAAGTTCTCGGCAGAGATCTCGTCCAATGTGCAACTGCCATTCCAGTCTCAGACGGTTAAACTGAGAGGTCTCCGTCATCTCAATACGTTGACGTTGCGTGTGTTCCGGACTCATCTCCAAGGCGACCATGATCTCAATCCTAATTATGAAAATGACTATAAGAAGATCAAGGACCATCTGGTAGAGGTGCCGGAGGCATTCCAGGAACGGACCTTTCCTGTTCGTCCGGACTATGAGTCGTTTGAAGATTCTATTCAGTTGACAGGTCTTCCCGTAGGTATCTATCTGTTGGAGTTCTCCACAAAGCCGGAGACAGATATCTACCGTGCTCTATATTATGTTACCGATTTACGGCTCCTGGCAGTGGGTCAGCCCAATGGTAAGATGCGCTATGTCGTGGTAGGGGCAAAAACCGGTCAACCCGTCAAGGGTGCTACGGTTCTTATTCGATCCTACCGGTATCGTGATAGCAAGGTCTTGGCAACTTTGACCACAGACGCTCAGGGTGAGACATCCTACACCTTTGAGAATAATAATAGCCATCGGGTATTTGTCTATACGGAGAATGATAAGGCCTGTCCCTCTGTGAACGCTTCCGACAATTACCGTTTCTATGAAGGGAATGCGCAGCGGGAGTTTACTCATATCTATACCGACCGTGCCATCTACCGCCCAGGGCAGACCATTCACATGGCAGGTATCCTCTATCAGGTGAGGAATTATATTGAGACCTCAGCCGTAGAAGGGAAAACGGTGACGGCTCAGTTGCGGGATGCCAATTATAAACTGGTGGCGGAACAGACCATCACCACAGACCGTTTCGGTAAGTGTACGGCCGACTTCACCATCCCCACAGGGTTGAGGAATGGCAGTTTCACACTCCGTCTGAACGGTTCGTCACATAGTATTAGGGTGGAGGAATACAAACGTCCGACCTTTGAGGTGTCATTCTCAGATTACAAGGAGTCGTATAAGGCCGGGGATACCATCACCGTACAAGGCAAGGCAGTAAGTTATGCAGGTGTTCCTGTACAGGATGCTGTCGTCCGTTATACGGTTCGTCGTCGTGTCGCTTTCTGGTGGATGAGTTATTCTTGGTACTGGGGCAGTGGCTACTATGATCTTGATACTGATGAGGAGGAGTTGTTGACTGATGAGACGGTCACCAAGGACGACGGTACCTTTGACGTAAGGATACCGATGTTATTACCTGAGGATGACGGCCGCTATCCTATGTTCTACCATTTCGAGGTGGAGGCTGATGTGACAGACCAGGCTGGTGAGACCCATCGGAATACCAAGATGATGCCACTGGGTACGAGGCCAACGGCACTGAGTTGTAATGTGCCACAGCGTATCCGTCAGGATCAGATACAGCCGATCACGTTCTATCGCCGCAATGCCGCAGGCAGTGAGATAGCCGGTACGGTACGCTATCGTCTGGACGACGGCAAGTGGCTCTCATGTGATGCGAATACTCCGAAAGCGATTTTCAATGCGCAGTTGAAGAGCGGGGAACATCATCTGGAGGCAGCCTGTGAGGGTGATAGTATTGATATGAAGTTTACGGTGTTCAGTTTGGACGATAAGAAACCTGCTGTTGAGACAAAAGACTGGTTCTATGCCAGTGACAGCCGTTTCCCCAACGACGGGAAACCGGTTACCATACAGGTAGGCTCTTCCGATCCGGATCTGTATATCGCCTATACCATGATTGCTGACGGCCAGGTCATTGAACAGGGCTTTATCTGTGAGAACCGTTCTTTGTGGAATCGGAAGTTCACTTATCAAGAAAGATACGGCAACGGGTTGTTGCTTACCTTCGCATGGGTGAAAGACGGACATAGTTATCAGCATACGACCACGATAGGTCGCCCTGTGCCTGATAAACACCTTAAACTGCAATGGGAGACATTCCGTGACCGTCTGAAACCGGGTCAACAGGAAGAATGGCAACTTGTCGTCAAGGATAAGGACGGCAAACCTGCTGATGCACAACTGATGGCTGTCCTTTATGATAAGAGCCTCGACCAACTGGCTTCTCATTATTGGTCTCTCTATCCTTCGATGAACACCCCATTACCTTATACCTCATGGGTCGTCAAGAATTTTGGTGCCTTGTCTGTCTATGGGGAGAAGAGTGCCAGAAGGTATGACTATCCTGATCTGCAATTCAGTCATTTCGACCATTCCGTCTATCCTGTCCGTTATATTGCCTATGGTAGGAATATGTATATGACAGGCAGACGAGTGATGAAGTCGGCTATGGTGGAAGATGAGATGGTACTGGAGGAGGTTCCCGTGATGGCTATGGCTGCCGCAGACGTGAAGGGTAACGACGAGGCCGCAGGTGAAATACTGAAGGCTAAGGAAGTTGTGGAGGATCAGAAGGTAACAGACAATGCTGCAGAAGAGAAACAGGAGGAGTCTGTACAGTTGCGTGAGAACATGCAGGAGACGGCCTTCTTTTATCCTGCCTTGGTGGCAGATCAAGAGGGTAGGGTTACCTTGAGATTCACCTTGCCGGAGAGTCTGACGACTTGGCGTTTTATGGGACTTGCCGTGACTCCGGAGGTGCAGACCGGTACGCTGGGAGGTGAGACTATCGCCCAGAAGGATGTGATGCTCCAGCCTAATATGCCTCGCTTTGTTCGTATGGGTGACAAAGCACAGTTGTCTGCACGTATTTTCAATATCAGCGAGCAGTCACAAACAGGAAAGGCTCGTCTGGAACTTCTTGATCCGGAGACGGAGAAGGTGGTCTATACGGACGAGCAGTCCTTTACGGTGGAGGCTGGTAAGACGGGGCATGTGACTTTCGTCTATCAACCTACCGACCAGTATTCCCTGCTCATCTGTAGGATGACGGCTGTAGGGGCAGACTTCTCTGATGGTGAGCAGCATTACCTGCCTGTCTTGCCTGACAAGGAGAGAGTGACCCGGTCTGTTCCTTTTACCCAGCATGAGCCAGGAGTGAAGACCATTGACCTCACGGGACTCTTCCCGGTTGGTACGAGTCAGCAGAAACTCACTGTCGAATATACCAACAATCCTGCATGGTTGATGGTGCAGTCATTGGCAACCCTCGGACAACCTTGGGAGACCAGTGCTATCGATCAGGCAGCATCCTATTATTCCAACCTGTTGGCAAAGACGATTCTCCAACAGACTCCCCAGGCGAAGACAGTCTTTGAGCAGTGGAGACAAGAAAGTCTACGCAGAGGCGAGCAAGGCTCAGGAACGGGCGGTAACGGAACTTCTCTGCAGAGTAACTTAGAGAAAAATCAGGAACTGAAGGATATCGTCCTTGCGGAAACTCCTTGGGTGAATGATGCCGACCGTGAGGCTGAGCAGAAGCAACGACTGGCGGATTTCTTCGATGAGAACCTAATAGACAATCGACTGGCAACGGCATTGGAGAAATTAGAGAAACTCCAGCAAGGCGACGGCGGTTTCTCTTGGTATCCCGGTATGCCGGCCAGTGCCCATATCACCATGAGTGTTGCTGAGATGCTGTCCCGTCTGCATGTAATGACAAAAACCTATGGTAAGGCGGAGTCGATACAGGCAAAGGCTATGGACTTCATGGATGAGGAGATCATAGAACTGGTGAAGGAGATGAAGAAATGGGAGAAGAAAGGACATAAGCCGTCATTCCCCTCCTTTGTCGCCCTTCGTTGGTTATATGTTAATGCCATTGTCTCACGAGACTTGTCCAAGAAAGCAGCGGAGGCCAGTGCATATCTGATGCCGCTTCTAAAGAAAGATATCAAGGCACAGTCTATCTATGAGAAGGCAATGACGGCGGTGATCCTCCAACAGCAGGGAGAGACGAAGATAGCCCGTGAATATGTACGGAGTCTGAAGGAATATACGGTTTATACTGAAGAGATGGGTCGCTATTATGATACACCTCGTGCCGGTTATTCATGGTATAGTTATAAGATTCCTACCGAGGTGGCTGTCATCGAGGCGATTAAGCATGTTGCTCCGGAGGATGGGAAGACCATCGATGAGATGCGCCGTTGGTTGCTGCAAGAGAAGAAGACTCAGATGTGGGACACTCCCATCAGCAGTGTGAATGCCATCTACGCATTCCTCTTCGACCATGCTGACCTGTTGGCCGTACAGGAGCCTACCGTTTTGGCTATTGACCAACAGCCTATAGAACTGCCACAGGCAACTGCTGGTATAGGGTATGTGAAGACTGCTATCCAACAGCCGCAGGGTAAGGAATTTACAGCCACCAAGACCTCCACAGGAACGTCATGGGGGGCTGTCTATGCCCAGTTTATGCAGAAGACTTCAGAGGTGGAGGACTCCCAGAGCGGAGTCTCTGTCAAGCGTGAGATCCTGACGACAGACGGGAAACCGCTTACAGTTCCTTTGAAGGTCGGCGACCGTATCATGGTGCGTATCTCCATCAATTCGACACGTGACCTGGATTTCGTACAGGTGTTCGACAGACGTGCGGCATGTATGGAACCTGTTCGTCAACTTTCCGGCTATTATAACGGGGCCTACTGGTCTCCTAAGGATTTCTCGACCAACTACTACTATTATGGGATCAGCAAGGGAAAGCATGTATTGGAGTCAGAATACTATATCGACCGAGCCGGAACTTATGAGACAGGTACCTGCACGGTGCAGTGTGCCTATTCTCCTGAATATCGCGCTACGGCCAAGTCTGAAACGTTGAAAATTAATGAATGATGAAAAAGAAAACGATAATAACAATGCTGCTGTTCATGGCGATGGTGCCGGTGGCAGCCCAGAAACTGATTGCGGAAAAAACAGTGATTGATGTAGGTAAGACAGGTTTTCAACAACCTGTCAGTGCCGTGTTTGAATTCAAGAACAAGAGTGTACGTCGTCTTAAGATAGAGTCTGTACAGCCAGATTGTAATTGTACAGTGGTCGAGTACCCGAAGACAACGATAGGAATGGGGGAGTCGTTCCAGGTTAAGATGACGTATGATGCTAAGATGCTTGGACATTTTGATAAGCAGGCCGCCATCATCTCAAATGGTACGAAGAATCCTATCTATATCAGGATGAAAGGTGTCGTGTCGACGGAGTACCAGGATTATTCCGGTACCTATCCTATTGAGATGGGTACACTGCGTATTGACAAGAATGAACTGGAGTTTGATAATGTCAATAAAGGAGAGACACCGATGGAGCAGATACATCTTTATAATAACGGGAGCACGGTGATGCGTCCTAACCTGATGCACCTGCCTTCCTATCTTACTGCAACGGTAGTCCCTGAAGTCGTCAACCCAGGACGGGCTGCCACGATGACGGTGACACTGAACTCTTCCATGATTAGTGATTTCGGACTGACGCAGTCATCTGTCTATCTGGCTGCTAATCCCGGGGATAAGGCTACCAAGGAGAACTTGATAGGTGTCTCTGTGGTGTTGCTGCCCTCTTTTACGAAAATGACGGCACAACAAAAACAGTATGCTCCCAAAATGAAGTTGTCTAAGGAAACGGTGGATGTTGTTTTCAACGGTAAGTCCAAGGTGAAAGAGATGGTGACGATTACCAATGTGGGACGAACAGCCTTAAACATCTCGTCATTGCAGATGTTCACGGATGGACTGAGTATCTCATTAGGTAAGAGTACACTGCAACCCGGTGAGGCGACAAAGTTGAAAGTGACGGCCTCACGCGATGAACTGATGAAGGTACGTACCAAGCCCCGTATCCTGATGATAACCAATGATCCCGACAATTCGAAAGTAGTGATAACGATTAATGCCAAATATTAACCATGGAACATCCTGAGAATAGTGCAGAATATGCTGGCCTGCAGGTGAACAGTGGGGTGCAACAGCCCGCCATCATCAACCCCTATCTGAAGCGTAATCGTTTTAAGCGTCGTGAACTGACTGCCGCTGAGATGGTAGAGGGCATCGTCAAAGGGGATGTCACCGTACTCTCCCAGGCAGTGACCTTGGTCGAGAGTGTCAACCCCGACCATCAGGCGAAGGCGCAGGAGGTGATCAATAAATGTCTGCCCTATAGCGGCAATTCCATCCGTGTGGGTATCAGCGGTGTACCAGGAGCCGGAAAATCCACCTCTATCGATGAGTTTGGTGTCTATGTGTTGAAGGAGAAAGGCGGTAAACTCGCTGTCCTTGCCATCGACCCCAGTTCGGAGCGTTCCAAGGGTAGTATCCTGGGTGATAAGACACGTATGGAGAAGTTGTCTGTCCATCCGGACTCCTTCATCCGTCCTAGTCCGACGGCAGGTTCCTTGGGTGGTGTCGCTCGTAAGACCCGTGAGACCATTATCCTCTGTGAGGCAGCCGGCTATGATAAGATATTTGTAGAGACGGTGGGTGTCGGACAGAGTGAGACGGCTTGTCATTCGATGGTGGATTTCTTCCTGCTCATCCAACTGGCCGGCACAGGTGATGAACTGCAGGGTATCAAGCGTGGAATTATGGAGATATGTGACGGTATCGTGATCAATAAGTGTGATGGCGAGAATGTTGACAAGTGTCATATGGCTGCCACCAATTTCCGTAATGCCCTTCATTTCTTCCCGATGCCGGAAAGCGGTTGGGCTCCTAAAGTACTCTGCTATAGCGGGTTCTATGGACTAGGTATCAAAGAGGTGTGGGATATGATCTATGAGTATATCGCCTTTGTTAAAGACAATGGCTATTTCGACTATCGTCGCAGTGAACAGTCGAAGTATTGGATGTATGAGAGTATCAATGAGCACCTGCGGCTTAATTTCTATAACAATCCTGTGATTCAACAGCAGTTGCTGGAGGCAGAACGGATTGTATTAGCAGGGCAGATGACCTCTTTCACAGCAGCGCAAGACCTCCTCGACCGCTACTTCGATTCCCTGAAACAGCATCTCTGAGCGAAGCGAATTTAATCTTTAATGTTTAATCTTTCATGTTGATAGAAATAGATAATGGCAGTGGTTTCTGCTTCGGAGTAACTACGGCGATACAGAAAGCAGAGGAGGAACTGGCAAAGGGCAATAAACTCTATTGCTTGGGCGATATCGTGCATAACGGCATGGAGTGTGAGCGGTTGCGACAGATGGGACTGATTACCATCAACCATGACGAGATGCGTGAACTCCATGATGTCAAGGTGTTGCTGCGTGCCCATGGAGACCCCCCTGCCACCTACGAACTGGCTCGGCGCAACCATATTGAGATTATCGATGCCACCTGTCCTGTGGTTCTCCAGTTGCAGAAGAAAATCAAAAAGCAGTTTGAGGCAGGCAACGGACAAATCGTTATCTTTGGAAAGAAAGGTCATGCGGAGGTGTTAGGACTTGTCGGACAGACACAGTCGACGGCTATCGTCATCGAGAGTTTCGAGGAAGTGAAGAAACTTGACTTCTCCCGTGATGTCTATCTCTATTCGCAAACGACGAAGAGCCTGGATGAGTTCCACCAGATTATCGAATACATCCAGCAGCATATCTCACCGTCGGCAACCTTCCGTAGTTTCGACACCATCTGCCGTAATGTGGCAAACCGCATGCCCAATATCTCTGCCTTTGCCAGTAGGCACGACCTTATCCTTTTCGTGTGTGGTCGTAAGAGCAGTAATGGAAAGGTGCTTTTCAACGAGTGCCTGCGTGTCAATCCCAACAGTCGTCTGATAGAGGGACCGGAGGAGATAGACCCCTCATGGCTCAATGGTGTTCAGACGGTAGGCATCTGTGGTGCCACCAGCACCCCGAAATGGCTCATGGAGCAATGCCGTGATGCGTTAATGGCATAAAAACGACCCGTTTGAAGGCTTCATTTATCCTCTCACCGTCTCATTGAAACGATCCAGAAGCCATTGCTTCTGCTCGGCAATGGTCATGTGGGAGTTGTCGAGTTCGATGGCATCATCGGCTTTACGCAAGGGTGATACCTCACGATGGGAGTCGATATAGTCGCGCTCCTGTACATTTTTGAGAATATCGTCATAGTCAGCCTCCATCCCTTTGGCCTTCAACTCGTCATAGCGACGCTGGGCACGTACTTCGGCAGAGGCTGTGACATAAATCTTCAGTTCGGCATTGGGAAAGACGGTAGTACCGATGTCACGGCCATCCATCACGACTCCTTTGTCCTTACCCATCTGTTGCTGTTGGGCTACCATAGCCTCACGGACAAAGCCGAGGGTAGCGATTGGGCTGACACGATTGGACACCTCCATCGAACGGATCTCACTCTCTACCAGTTCTCCGTTCAGATAGGTGTCAGGACGACCCGTCTCGGCATTGAACTTAAACGAGATATGGATCTCAGGCATCCGACGGCGTAACTCGTCCTCGTTGATGCCTTCTGCGGTAAACAGACCGTTGCGGAGTGCAAAAAGGGTGACACTACGGTACATGGCACCTGTATCTACATAAACATAACCTACCTCACGGGCCAGGTCTTTGGCCATTGTACTCTTGCCGCATGACGAATGACCGTCTATTGCTATTGTAATCTTTTTCATATTTTTTTGTTTGTTCGATATTACGATATCACGTTATAACGAGTACGTCGCATTGATCAATAGTGATGATGCCGACACATGATATTTCGCATAGGCCACATTGAGTTTGAAACGCTTTAAGGTCAGTCCTGCACCTAGGGAGAGACCGGCACCATGGCTACTGCTACCGTCGTCTTCGCTGATCTTCATCTCGTCTCTGCGGCGGAAATTATAACCGGCTGCGATATAGACGTAGTCTCCGAGAAAAACATCAGCGCCTATGGCAACATGCTGGATAAAACTGGTGTCCCAGCGGTTGAGGCGGGATAGGGTAGCGGAGAACCGTAACGGAGCAGCATTCAGTTGCTTGGAGACACCGACCTGCAGGTCGATAGGTATTTTCTCATAGGTGTCTTGATAGGCTTTCACTTGTCCGCCGAGGTTCTTGGCAACAGCGGAGATCGACCAGCCACGCTCCTCATCAAAGTAGTTGAGACCTAGGTCGGCGGCAATACCGATGGAGTTGTAGCCGGCAATGGATGAGGTGATGAAGCGTAGTGAGATACCACCGCTCCATCGATTGCTGAGCAGGTAGGCAAACGACCCGGCGATGGCGATGTCTTTAGCGGAGAATGTACCTAACTCAATATCATCGGCAGTAGTCTCCTTCATACTCCCATAGTCCATGTACTGTGCACTGACACCCCATGTGGCGCGTTCTCTCCATGCTTTGACAAACGAGGCAGAAGCAGTCTTGGCACCTTGCATGTAGGTCATGAAGTTTAGATTGATACTCTTGTCTGATGTATTGGAGATCAGAGCCGGATTATGGAAGATGAGGGTGGGGTCGTCATCGCAGATAGTAATATTGTCACCGCCTAATGCCGCAACATGCGCACTGACCGGCAGTCGCAGGAAACTATACACCTCCTGACTCTCCTGAGCATTGGCGTGGAGAGTGAAAGGAATAGTGATGAGGGCAAAAATGATTCTTTTCATCTAATAATTCCTAAATTCGCGTCAAAGTTATGAATTAATTCGTACCTTTGCAAAATAATAACGGGAGATAACAGATTTTATTGCCGACGGCATGGAACAAAAGAAAACACCACAGGCGGATCTCGAACAACAGCGTACCACAAGGTTCCTGTTGGCGCTGATTGTTGTACTGGCATTGTTCTTTGTCACATTGGAATGGAATAGTATACCCTCCTCGACCGAGGATGCTACTCTCGATCTGAGTGAACTGGTGCATGAGGATGAGATGATCCCGATGTCTGTGGAAGAACAGTTTGCTCATCTGGAACCGGAGAAGTCACAACCCAAAGAGGCGGAACAATTGCATATTGTTGATGACCAGGTGGAACTGCCGCCTCAGGAAGAGCAGGTGGCGGAGGCTGAGGGTGATGGTGATGACGAGATGCTCTTACAGGAATTACAAGGAGAAGAGGAGCCGAAAGCATTGGCACCGATGGGTATCGATCCAGAAGATAACCCTTTGAAATTCCGTTTGGTAGAGGACCTGCCACAATATCCTGGTGGTGCCGTTGAATTCATGAAGTGGCTGACAAAGAACCTGCAATATCCGAAAATCGCACAACTCCGTAAGACACAAGGAATGGTTATCGCTCATTTCTATGTGGAGAAAGACGGTAGTATTAGCGGTCTTAAAGTCGTACAGTCGCTGTCGAGAGAGTGCGACAGGGAAGCCCTTCGGGTCTTGGGTATGATGCCCAACTGGCAACCGGGTGTACAGAACGGAAAACCTTGTCGGACGAAAGTCAGTATTCCCATCGTATTCAAACTGTGAGATGGAACATTAAACATTAAAGATTATGATACAGACATCCCATGAAATCCTGAAATCGGTTAATGATTTCTTAGAACAACTGCCTTACGAGCGTAATCCTCAGTCATTATACGATCCTATTCGATATGTGTTGTCCATCGGGGGCAAGCGCATCCGTCCGGTATTGATGCTAATGGCCTATAACCTGTTTAAGGACCAGCCCCAAGAGATACTGATGCCGGCTTGTGGACTGGAGACCTACCATAACTATACGTTGTTGCATGATGACTTGATGGACAATGCAGACCTTCGTCGTGGTCATGAGACGGTGCATAAGCGCTGGAATGCGAATACCGCTATCCTCTCTGGTGACTCGATGCTGGTTCTGGCCTATCAGCGTATCGCACAAGTGCCTTCTGAGAAACTGGCTTCTGTGTTGGATTGCTTTACGGAGACAGCACTGGAGATTGGTGAGGGGCAGGAGTACGATATGGCCTTCGAGACACGTAATGATGTCCGGGAGGAGGAGTATATTGAGATGATTCGTTTGAAGACCTCTGTCTTGCTGGCCTGTGCTACGAAGATCGGGGCAATCCTGGCTGATGCTCCTGAGCAGGACGTGGATTGCTTGTATAAGTTTGGTGAACAGTTAGGTCTGGCGTTCCAGTTGCAGGATGACCTGCTCGATGTCTATGGGGACTCGAAGGTATTCGGCAAGGCCATTGGTGGAGATATCACATCTAATAAAAAGACGTATATGCTCATCAATGCCTATAACCGTGCCGACGAGAAACAACGGGCGGAGTTGACGCGATGGATAGAGGCGAAGACTTTTAATCGTGAGGTGAAGGTGGCTGCCGTCACACGTCTGTATGACGAGATTGGTATTCGTCAACTCTGTGAGGAGAAGATCAACTACTATTTCCAACAGGCTGCCCATTACTTGGCAAAGGTCAGTGTGCCAGACGAGCGTAAGCAGGCACTGCGCCAATATATGGAAGAACTGCTCCATCGCAACAAGTAAGCAAATGCCAACAGCCAAATTCATAGATACCCACTGCCATCTGGATGGTGAGGAGTTTCGTGATGACTTAGACACAGTAGTACAACGAGCCAAGGATGCCGGTTGTGCAAAAGTCTTTATTCCTGCCATCGACCTTCCGTCGTGTCAGACGGTGATGGAGGTTGCCCGTCGTTATCCCTGCTTCGCCTATCCCATGCTTGGTCTGCATCCTGAAGAAGTCAAGGTTGATTGGCGAGAAGTACTGTCATCCATCCGCCAAAGGCTAACCGCTAATAGCCAACAGTCAATTGCCATCGGCGAAGTGGGGCTCGACTTCTATTGGAGTCGTGAGTACGAACAGGAGCAGTTGGAGGCTTTCGAGGAACAGGTCCGTTGGTCGGTAGAAATGCGTTTGCCGCTGATGATACACTGCAGGAAAGCCCAGAATGAAATGGTGGCTATATTAAAAAGGTATGCGCATGAGTTACCGGGGGGTGTCTTCCATTGTTTTACGGGTAATGAGCAGGAGGCACGCCAACTGTTGGAGTTCGACCGTTTTGTACTGGGTATCGGGGGCGTGTTGACGTTTAAGAAGAGTCACTTGCCGGAGGTGTTGCCGGCTTGTGTACCATTAGACCGTATCGTCTTAGAGACAGATGCCCCGTATATGGCTCCTGTCCCGATGCGTGGACAGCGTAATGAGCCTGCATTTATCCGTCATGTCATCACCCGTCTTGCCGATGCGTATGGCGTGAGTGAGGAAGAAATCTGTGAGAGGACAAACCGCAATGTCGCTCGAATTTTCTCGTTATAAAATTTGGCAGTTTGATCACTTCTTTGTACCTTTGCAGTCGATTTTTGACGATCGTCTGCAAAATCAGACTAAGGAGAGGTGCTCGAGTGGTTGAAGAGGCACGCCTGGAAAGCGTGTAACCGGCAAAACCGGTTCGCAGGTTCGAATCCTGTTCTCTCC
>JAFTFG010000015.1 GCA_017449675.1 Prevotella sp. | reverse complement strand
GGTAATACCATCGATAGGATAGCCACCTGCCTCATTGGCAGCAACACCAGGAGTTGCACTCATCTGAATGAATGGAGCAGCAGAGGTCGTAGCACTCTCACCCTCACCAGTCGTTACAACACAACCGCTTGCGTCAATAGTGGCACCGTTACCGTTGATAGTAACAGCACCGGCACCGGCAACGATTGCATCGCTCAGAGTGTAGTCACCTGCAGACAAATTAATCGTAATGTTACCAACCTTGTCTATGCCTGTCGTTGCTGTCGCAAGAGCCTCTGAGATATTTGCACCTGTTGCAGGAGAAATAGTAATATCCGTAGGAGGTGTAATCAACTCAACCTGAGTAATGATGTAGCCGTTTTGATTTAAAATAATACCATCAGTCCTTATCTGCTCAATATTACCCTCGGTAACTACAAAGTCGAAACCAGTAGTCGTAGTTACGGCATCCATACCTTCATAATTTTTCCAACTCCAACTAGTATCTTCACCACTATATGACAAAACAAAATATTTGTCACCAGTGGCATCTGCATTAGTAGTTGCTTTTACACGAATAATATCACCTGCCTTGACACCATTCTTCCAGACACTCTCTTCTTTATAACCACCATGCGCCATTATAAAATGGTATTTACTGAGAGTTGGCTTAGCTGTAGAATTACCAATCCAAATTGAATTTTCTGATCCAGTATACTCACCATCAGACGCTTCAATCTTTGTAGCTTTAAATCCCTTTCCAGAAATCATCAGTCCACGTGCTTGGATAAGTTTTAAAATATCACCTGTTACTGTGAACTCTGCTTTTGTGTCTGCTTCTGCAACCGCTACATCAGCCTCAACTTCATTCCACCATCCTTCTCTAAGAGAAACCTGAGCGTTCCAGTTATCTTTTGTTGCACCTGCCACAACATCCTTAATCGTAACAGTGATAATATCACCGATCTTTAATGACGTTAGTTTGTCTTTAGCAACAGTCACGTCACCGTTCCAGTTAACGGCAACGCCTTCGGCATTCTCCCACAGAGTGGTAGTTGCTCTTCGCGAAGCCTGTGTAGCAGCGAAGGCGAGGACACCAATCGCTACCAACGATAAGAAAGAAAGTAATTTCTTTTTCATACGCTTTTTGTTTTAGTTTGTTAATAGTATAGTGTTAATTAATAAAAATGAATTAATAGTTATGGTCTTATTAGTACTCTATCAATTCAAGACCTTGATCTCGATAGTACCAAAAACGTGAATCACTTGATAATAGCGTCAAATGTTCCGCTATCGCATGTGAAATAATAACATGGTCAGAAGGGTCTCTATGATCTTGTTGCTGATTTAAACGTAATCGAGAATACACGAATGCACTATCACGTCTCAGTGGCAAAAACTCAATACCATAATCACGCTCTATGCATATTAGCATCTCTTCTGCTGTTTTCCAATACTTAGATAGCAAGCGTTTATTATTAAAAGAAACAACAAGTTCCTTTGCTGTCTCAAAACTCGCAAAAGGAATATTCTCCGGATCATCAAAGATGTCCCAGAAACCTTTATCTAGTGAGTCTGGAGCAGTAACCAAATCTATCACCGCACATGTGTCAAGCAATAATTTCATTGTCTAATCATCTACATAATTAGTCAACCTGGCTTTTAAAGCAGGATCCAGTATGATAAGACCGCCACTATGTGCTCTTGCAAACGCCATTCTATATGTTCTTGGCGTTTTCTTAGAATTGATGGCATAATTCTCAGCCATTCTCTTTTTCTTCTCCGCTACTGTCATTCTGCAATCGCTTTTAGTTTGTTAATAGTATATATGAATTAAAAATGAATTAATAGTTATGGCGAAATTGTCCGCCAGGGCGTATCCTGCGAACATAAATCGATGCAAAGATAATACAAATTAGTAAATATTACTCATTCGTTCACAATATTTAACGGATATCCTTTCAACATGTTGGGAAAGTGCTCATGACACGTCAAGAATATCCCATTGTGATGCTAGAAAAGTGTGTTTGATTTCTCATTGGTTGCAGGGTCTTTTTTAAAATAATGAGTACATTATATAATAAATAAGGTCTTATAAGTAAAAAGAAACAAACGCGTTTAAAAACTTATGAAAAAACTATTGATTTCTGCTGTATCGTTACTAGTTGGAGTAACGACGGCATTTGCACAGTATCCCGACCTCACCCCCGAGGCCAAGCAACTGATTGGTGAACAAAAGAAGCAATGGGCTGAGCACAGCGACTCCGCTTGGGCTGTAGCCTTCCCTATCGTGATTGAGGAGGCAAAGGCAGGAAGACCTTACGTGCCCTGGGCTGGTATGCCTTACGACCTGCGTCAGGCCACTATTCCCGCCTTCCCCGGTGCTGAGGGCGGCGGCATGTATACCTTTGGCGGTCGTGGCGGTAAGGTATTGACAGTCACCAACCTCAACGACGACGGCCCCGGCTCCTTCCGCTGGGCTTGTGAACAGGGCGGTGCCCGCATCATCGTGTTTAACGTATCTGGTATCATCCGTCTGAAGTCCCCGATCTACGTCCGTGCTCCCTATGTTACAATTGCTGGACAGACGGCTCCCGGCGAGGGTGTCATCATCGCCGGTGAATCATTCCAGGTAGATACCCATGATGTCATCGTCCGCCATATGCGTTTCCGTCGTGGCGAGACCCTGGTCACCAACCGTGAGGACTCCTTCGGTGGCAACCCTGTGGGAAATATCATGATTGACCACTGCTCTTGTGAGTGGGGCCTCGATGAGAATATCTCATTCTACCGTCACATGTTCGATATGAACAACGGTAAACCCAAAGAGAAGAAGCCGACCGTGAATGTCACCATCCAGAACACCATATCGGCCAAGGCTCTCGACACATGGAACCACGCCTTCGGCTCGACCATCGGCGGTGAGAATACCACCTTCATGCGTAACCTCTGGGCCGACAACACCGGTCGTAACCCGAGTGTGGGCTGGGCTGGCATCTTCAACTTCGTCAACAATGTGGTCTATAACTGGGTACACCGTACGGCCGACGGCGGCGAGTACAAGTCGATGTATAACTTCATCAACAACTACTATAAACCCGGTCCGCTGACCACCAAGGACGGTCCTGTTGGGCATCGTATCCTCAAGAGCGAGAGCCGCTCACAAGGTCTGTTCCCCTTCAAACAGTTCGGTCGTGTCTATGCCGATGGCAACATCATGGAAGGGTATCCTGAGATTACCAAGGACAACTGGAACGGCGGTATTCAAACCGCTGATAAAGACGGAGATATGGATGAGACGGAAAAGGCTGTAATGCGTTCTAACGAGCCGTTCGTCATGCCACATATCACCATGATGGATGCGCAGCAGGCTTTCGACTGGGTTCTGGCTAACGCCGGTGCCACCATCCCCTGCCGTGATATCGTCGACCAGCGCATCTGTGAGGAGGTGAAAACGGGTATCGCCTACTATGTCAAGGACTACGAGAAGAAGGTGAAGGACAACCCCTATGGTGACATGTGGGGCCTGCATCCCAAGTCACAGAACGAGCAGGGCTTCTTCAAATACCGTCGTCTGCCTCAGGACTCCTATAAGGACGGTATCATCACCGACCCACGACAGATGGGCGGCTATCCTGAATATAAGAAATGGAAACCTTGGAAGGACAGCGACGGTGACGGTATGCCTGACGAATGGGAAAAGGCTAACGGACTGAACCCCAACGACGCAAGTGATGCCGTAAAAGACTGTAACGGTGATGGTTACACCAATATCGAGAAGTATATTAACGGTATTCCTACCGACAAGAAGGTAGACTGGACAGACCTGAAGAACAATCACGACACATTAAACAAACCACTGCAATAATGAATAGTAAAGAATTAACCATACTGGCGGAGAAAAACCGCAAACGACTGGTAGAGGTCGTCTACCGTGCCAAAGCCGGACACATCGGTGGAGACCTGTCTTGTCTGAATGTGATGACAGCCCTCTACTTTCAAGTAATGAAGAACATAGAACCGGGCAGTAATCCGCCACAGACAGGTGGACGGGGACAAGGTAATCCTGACCGTGACCGTTTCGTCCTGTCGAAAGGTCACTGCGTCGAAGCCCTCTATGTGACCTTGGAGGCCAAGGGATTCCTGAAACCTGAAGTACTCGACACCTTGGGACGATACGGTAGTATCCTTAGCGGACACCCCACCATCGAGGTTCCCGGTATTGAGGTAAACAGCGGTGCCCTGGGACACGGTCTGAGCATCGGTGTAGGAATGGCGATAGCCGCCAAGATGGACAAGAAGAGTTATAAGACTTATGTCATGATGGGTGACGGCGAACAAGGCGAGGGCTCTATCTACGAGGCTGCCATGGCTGGTGGCAAGTACAAGTTAGACAACCTCGTGGCCATCATCGACCGTAACCACCTGCAGATCAGTGGTGATACGGAGGACGTGATGCCTATCGACTCTATCCGTGAGCGTTGGAGCGCCTTCGGCTGGGATGTCATCAGCATGAACGGTGACTCGATGGAGGATATCCTCAAGACATTCGAGGCCATCGACTATACCAACGGGAAACCTCACCTGCTCATCTCCAATACGACGAAGGGCAAGGGCGTAAGTTTCATGGAAGGTATCGCCAAATGGCACCACGGCGTGCTCAACGAGGAGCAGTGCCGAGAGGCCGTCAAGGAGATTGAAGAAAGAATCGCCCAACTAGAATCGTAATATCGGAATATCGATTCCTCGGTATATCGAGATCTCGATATATCGATATATCGACCCAAAAAAGAAAACAATATGATTGCATGTAGAAAACAATTTACCGACACGTTGCTGGAACTGGCACGTGAAGACAAAGATATTATCGCCGTAACGACCGACGCACGAGGCTCGGTGACCTTGGGCGACTATGCCACGGCATTGCCCGAGCAGTTTGTGGAGTGTGGTATTGCCGAGCAGGATGCCGTAGGTATCTCCGCAGGACTCGCCCACTCCGGCAAGAAAGTATTCTGTTGCGGCCCTGCCTGTTTCTATGTGGCACGAAGCCTGGAACAGGTGAAAGTCGACCTCGCCTATAGTGAGAATCCCGTGACGATTCTAGGAGTCAGCGGCGGTGTCGCCTATGGCGCACTGGGTGCCACTCACCACTCGCTGCATGACATCGCCGTGCTGCGTACCTTCCCGGGTATGACCGTCTGTCTGCCCTCCGACTGGCGCTTTACCAAGAAACTGGTGAAACTGCTCGTCGACTACGACAAGCCCTGCTACGTCCGTGTTGGACGTGCTGCCATTCCTGATGTCTATGCCGACGACAACTTTGAGGTGGTACCCGGTAAGGCCATCCAACTCCTTGACGGTCATGATGTCACCATCGTGGCTGCCGGCGAGACGGTATACCACGCCTGGCAAGCCGGTCTGCAACTGAAAGAACAAGGTATATCGGCCCGTGTACTCGATTGCTCATGGATCAAGCCCTTCGATACAGAGGCTATCCGCAAGGCAGCGAAGGAGACGGGACGCTTCGTCACCGTTGAGGAGCACTCTATGTTCGGCGGTCTGGGTGCTATGGTCTGTGAGACCATCAGCGAGCACCCCGTTCCCGTCCGCATCCTCGGTATTCCCGATGAGAACGCCGTCCACGGCACGAATGCGGAGATATTCCACCATTACGGCCTTGATGCTGAGGGCATCGTGAAAGCAACGCGCTCATTCATTGCCCAATAAGCCCATGAAGCCCATGCAATACATTATCGCCATCGACCAGAGCACCTCGTCAACCAAAGCCCTGCTGTTTGACGAGCAGTGTAAGATAGTGGCACGTACCAACGTAGACCACAAGCAATACTACCCCCAGACCGGATGGGTAGAGCACGATGCTGAGGAGATATACCGGAATATGGTAGAGGCCATCAGAAAGTTGATGGCTGATGTCAGATGTCAGAAGGAAGAGGTCACCTTTTCCATCGCCATCACCAACCAGCGTGAGACTGTTGTCGTCTGGAACAAGACGACAGGGAAGCCGATCGCCAATGCCGTCGTCTGGCAAGACACCCGTGGTGCCGAACTCTGTCGGGAACTACGGAGCCAGGGTAAGGCAGACATGGTGATGCGGAAGAGCGGCCTGCTCATCGACCCCAACTTCTCGGCCAGCGGTGTGAAATGGCTCCTCGACCACATCGAGGGAGCCCGTGAGGCTGCGGAGAAAGGAGACTTACTGATGGGTACCATCGATACCTGGCTGGTATGGAAACTGACTGGTGGGAAAACCTTTGCCACTGACTATACCAATGCCTCGCGTACCATGTTATATAATATACATACCCTTCAATGGGACGATGACCTGCTACAACTCTTCGATATCCCAAAGAGTATGATGCCGGAGGTTCGACCCTGCGATGCCATCTATGGAGAGACAACGGTGGAAGGACTGTTTGCCACCCCCATCACCATCGCCGGCGTATTGGGAGACTCGCATGGTGCACTGGTAGGACAGATGTGCTTCAAACCCGGTTCCGGTAAAGTGACTTACGGTACGGGGTCCAGTGTGATGGTGAACATTGGAGAAGAACCTCAAGAAGCCCCCGAAGGACTGGTGACCAGTGTCGGTTTCTCTGCCTTCGGTAAGACCTACTACGGTTTCGAGGGTAATATCTACAGTACAGGAGCCACCCTGAAATGGATCGCCGACCAGTTGCAGTTGGTTGGACATCCCGCAGAGATGGAGGCACTGGCCACCAGTGTGGAGGATAACGGCGGCGTATATATCGTACCCGCCTTCTCCGGACTGGGTGCCCCTTGGTGGCAGAGTCATGTGAAAGGGGCAGTCTTCGGACTGACCTTCGCCACGACGAAGGCCCATTTCCTAAGGGCGGCCTTGGAGAGTATCGCCTACCAGATCAAAGACCTGGTGGATGTGATGGCCCGTGCCACCGGTGGACGACTCAGTAATATCTGTGCTGATGGCGGTCCTACCAAGAACCGCTTCCTCATGCAGTTCCAGGCAGACATGCTCGACACTCCCGTCGTCTGTACGGAGGTGGATGATGCCTCGGCCCTCGGTGCCGTCATCATGAATGGTTTTGCCCGTGGCCTGTGGAAGAGTTTCGAGGAGGTGATTCCTCTGCGGAAGGTGACAGACACCTATCAGCCAACAACTAACAGCCAACAACTGGCAGCCCTCTATCAGGGTTGGCGTGAGGCTGTCAACCAATTGATCAAATAAGAAGAAAGAATATGATTCACGTAGTATGCGTACACACCGCCATGGCTCTGGTAGAGCCGTTGACGAAGATTTTCCAGGAGTATCTGCCTGAAGTAACCGTAAACCATATCGCCGACTCGTCGCTGATCAAAGAGGTGATTGCCAACAATCAGGTGACGAATGCCGTGCGCCGCCGTCTCCTCTCCTATTATAACGGAGCGGCTGATGCCGGAGCCGACGTGGTCTTCAACACATGCAGCAGTGTGGGTGACATCGCCGACTATGGCAACCTGTATGCCCGCATTCCTATCTTCCGCATCGACCAGCCGATGGCTGCCGAGGCTGTGGCGAACTACGACCGCATCGGAGTGATCTCTACCCTACCCACTACCCTCGATCCTACCTGTCGGCTGTTACAGAACGAGGCGAAGAAGGCCGGTCGTCAGGTCACACTGGTAGAGGGCTTGGCCGACGGTGCCTTTGCTGCCGGACAGAGCGGTGACGGGGAGACGCACGACCGACTGATTGCCGAGGCCGCCCAGCGTATCGCCTCTGAGGTGGATATGTTTGTACTGGCTCAGGGATCGATGGCCCGTATGGAACAGCGGCTCTCTGAACTGACGGGCAAGCCCGTACTCTCCAGTCCGGTACTGGGTGTGAAGGGACTGAGGAAGTTCTTGGGACTATGAAAAGAAAGAATATCATCCTGACCATGCTCGTTATCCTGGGCATGGTCACCTTTCTGGATCGCATCAATATCAGTGTGGCCGGATCGAGTATCATGCACGACCTCAATCTGTCACCTGCCCAATGGGGATGGGTACAGAGTGCCTTTATCCTCTCGTACGGTCTGATGCAGATACCGATGGGAGCCTTGGGTGACCGTTTCGGTCATCGTAAGATACTGGCAGCCATCGTCCTATGGTGGTCGGCCTTCACTGCCTTCACAGGACTGGCCGGTGGACTGGCTTCCCTACTGGTTATCCGTTTTATGTTCGGTATCGGTGAGGCTGGTTCGTCACCCTGTTCTACGGGGGTCATCAGTCGTTGGTTCGAGAAGGGCGAGGTGGGCAAGGCCCAAGGATATGTATGGGCTGCCAGTCGGATGGGCGGTGCCCTCACTCCGTTTGTTGTCATCCCTGTGATGATGTGGGTAGGATGGCGTGCCGCCTTCTATCTGTTGGGAGCCTTGGGTGTCATCTGGGCGGTAGTATGGTGGTTGTATTATAGGGATCCTAGGGAGACTAGTAATCCTAGAAATACTAGTGTTCCTAGTTCTCCTAGTGTTCCTAGTTCGCTCTCATGGTCATCTATCCTGCGTAATCGCCAGTTCTGGCTCATCTGCGGCATGTATTTCTTCTATGCTTTCGGTTCATGGTTTTTCTTCTCCTGGTTTCCCACCTTCATGGAACTGGGTCGTGGCTTCGACAAGACCGAGTTGACGTATGCCGTTGCCGTCCCGTTTATTATGAGTATGATTGGTAATATCGCAGGTGGTCACCTCACTGACCGGTTAACCCGGAAATACGGTATTAAGATAGGACGCAAAGCCCTAGGGTCAACCTCTCTGACCATCTCTGCCGTCTGTATGTTTCTGGCAGCATTCATCCCAGGTAAGATAGCCGTCTTCGTATTCCTGTCATTATGTTTCGGTATCTTCGACCTGATGTTACCCTCCGCATGGGCCTTGTGTATCGATCTCGGCAAGCATCATGCCGGTACCATCAGCGGAGCCATGAATACGGCAGGTAATATCGGGGGATTCTGTTGCGGGATCCTGTTTGGACAACTGGTACAGCAGTCGGGTAACTACAACCTCCCCCTCTACATGATTGCGGGGATGTTGTTAGTGAGTGCCCTCCTCTTCGCCTTCATCAATCCTGAGAAGCCGATAGTAGAAGATATACTTCCTTGAGCGACTCCTCATTCCCCACATTCCCCGGGAAGATGATATAGGGGAAGTCCTTTGCCATGACGCAGGGTACGTTCGTCACCACCTGTCCCAAGACACGGGCCGACGTGATACCGAGTCCTTGAGTCAGAATATCATGGGAGGTAATGCCGCCTTTAGCCACCAGATAAGACGGCGTGAAAGGCAGTCGGCGCACGATATCCACCAGGAAGTCACTGACCTGTTGTCCCAACTGTTGCCGACGGTCGACATCATCCAGCCGGATCTCCTGTCGGGAGGTATAGACCACAGGTGTCAGATACTCATCCGCCACCTGTCGGATGACCTGCAGGGTCTCCTGCATCAAGGGTTCCGCATCATCCAAGATACGTTGTACATCCAGTTCAATACCACAGGTACCTGATGCATTCAGCAGGCACTCCAACTGCCGGGTGGTCTTCTTCACATGGGAACCGACGATAAAACAACCCACTCCGGAATGTTTCAGAATACGCCTGTCGAGCAGAGGAATATCAGGACAACCGGCAATGGCCTTGGGCAGAGACGACGAAGAACGGATGACGATGGCTGATGTATGAGGCAAGATGTCTGAGGTAAGATGGGAGGCATAGGCATTTAACTCCTCATAGCCCTGAGCATTCACAATCTCATAGTCATTGGGATCAGCCCCCTTCTCACAGATATAGTCACGGAGCACACTGGTATGATAGCCAAAGACATTATCACGAGCAAACTCCGTCTCAGAGACGGGAATCAGTCGTTCACCATCTTTCATATAATGAACCCCATCTATCGTGACACGTCCCGCTTCTATGAAAGCCGGACAGAAGGGAGTCTTTTCTGTCACGGTGACACCGTGACGTACAAGACAGTCGCGGATGACATCTGTCTCCAGCGGGAAATGACCACGCAGACAACTGTCGCTGCGACTCACGATGATCAGACGGTAACCATAGTCATCATTCACTCGTATCACCATCTCCATCACCTCACGGGTCACGGCAGCGGCAGCCTCTCGGGTCATAGCACGGGTATTGGTGAGGATATAGAAAAAGGGCTGTTCATCCTTGAAGGCCTGTCGTACGCTCTCTTCATCCCACCGGGTGATAAGCAGACAACCATGAACGGTCTGTATTCCTGTGGGGTCGTCATCAAGGACGACCAGACGATCGTTACTCCCCATCGTCTTACATCTTACCTCTTCCATCATACATCTTACATCTTGATATGTTGCATGGCACGAGCCTCTGCCGGAGTCGCCGGCTCACAGCCCATCATACGGATCAGTGCCACCAGTCGTTCCACCAATTCAGCATTCGTATGAGCCCGTTTCCCCTCTGCATAATAGAAACTATCCTCAAAGCCTACACGAACGGCAGAGGCACCCATGCCGATAGCACAAGCCAGTATACTGAAGTCTTTCATGGAGTCGTGAGTGACACCCCAACTGCATCCCGGTTCCATCAACGAGCACAGCATGGCCAGATTACGGCCGGTGGCCGACAGGTTACTACTGTTACCGGGACCCACGCAGAAATTATAATGCAGCGGACGATGGATCACCCCTTCATCAGCCAGTCGGGTAGCACACTCCACATGACTCAGGTCGAAGAGTTCCATCTCCGGAACGGTATTTGTCTCATCCAGTCGCTTCGCCCAGTAGCGCAGGTCAGGCATCGTATTGATATATACCGTCTCCCCGAAGTTGACACTACCCATATTCAGCGAAGCCACCTCCACCTCCGGCACATCAAGAGAGACACAACGCTCAGCCAGTGTCAACGAGGAGAGTCCCCCCGTTGAGCCCTGCACTATCATGTCTGTCTCCTGACGGATGAGTCCGATGGTCTGGCGGAAGACATCCAACTCAAAGGTCGGGTTCCCCTGCAAGTCACGGGTATGCAGATGCACCTCGCAGGCTCCGGCCTTATAGCAGTTGATGGTATCCTCTGCAATCTCCTCGGGTGTCAACGGGTTTTTCACATCGGCAGGTATCTCCTTTCCTACATGGCAGACGGGTGCCACAGTCACAATAATCTTTCTCATCTTGCTTTTCTTTGTTTGTTTTAGTCTTCTGGGTGTAAAGGTACGAAGAATTGTGAGAAAAAACAAATTTTCTTTTGTTTTTCGCACACTTATTTGTACCTTTGCAAGAAATCTACTAAACAAATTCTATTAAACAGATGAAAAACGGAAAGACTTGCTTTGGCGTGATCATCGGAACACGCGCCTATTTTAATTCTGAGTTGGCAAAGGACGTGCGTAAGCAGTTACTGAAAACCCTTGAAGAGGGCGGCTACGAGTACATCATCCTGCCAGAAGATGCTACCCCCACAGGCAGCAGCAGTATCGAGACCCGTGAGGACGGTCTGAAAGTATCCAAACAGTTCCGGGAGCACCGCGACGAGATAGACGGCATCATCGTCTCACTGCCTAACTTCGGTTTCGAGATCGGCATCATCAATGCCATCAGTGATGCCGACCTCAACGTACCTGTTTTGGTACAGGCCTGCGACGACGAGAATGACAAGGTAGACCTTGACAGTCGCCGTGATGCCTTCTGCGGTAAGATCAGCGTTTGTAACAACCTCTACCAGTATGGTATTCCCTTTACGGATACCACGCTGCATACCTATAGTATCTACGACCCGCTACTCAAGAAGGACATCGACCGTTTTGCAGCCATCTGTCGGGTGGTCAACGGTCTGCGTCACTGTCGGTTAGGACAGATCGGTACCCGTCCGTTGGGTTTCAACACCTGCCGTGCCAGTGAGAAACTATTACAGCGTAGCGGTATTACCGTCGTTCCCGCAGACCTGAGCGAGATCCTTTATGCCGCACAGAAGATCAGCGATGACGACCCGAAGTTCATTGAGATGTGTAACCGGACCTGTGACTATGCCAAGGTTCCCGACAACTATAAGGAGAAACTAAGTCTACAGGCTAAGTTCAGCGTTGCCGTAGAGAACTGGATTGAGGCCAATGACGTACAGGCTGTCGCTATCCAGTGCTGGGACTCCCTGGAACAGAACTACGGCTGTGCCCCTTGCGTCACCATGTCGATGCTCTCCAACAAACTCATCCCCGCAGCCTGTGAGACCGACCTTGCCGGTGCTGTGTCGATGTATGCCCTGTCACTGGCGAGTCAGCAGGCTCCTGCCCTCCTCGACTGGAACAACAATTTCGCCGAGGACCGCAACAAGTGTGTGTGTACCCACTGCGGTAATTTCCCCAAGCAGTTCGTCGGGAATAACGATTTGAAACTAGGTCCTCTGGGAGTACTGGGACGCACCCTCGGTAAGATCAACACCTTCGGTGCCGTATACGCCAAGGTCAGTGAGGGGCCGTTCACCTTCTTCCGTATCTCTACCGATGACCCGAAGGGGTGTATCAAGGCCTACCTCGGCAAGGGTCAACTGACCAATGATCCCTACGGTATGGATGGCTGCATCGCCGTGACGAAGGTCGACAACCTGCAGCAACTGATGAAGTATATCTGCAAGAACGGTTTCGAGCATCATGTCGCTATGTGCCGCACCGATGTCGTTGACATCCTCAACGAGGCCATTGAGACCTATCTCGGATGGAACCTTTATGTGCATGAATAATCAGATGTATGATGTAAGAAGTAAGAAGGTATGAAAGAGAAGAAATATTACGGTGTGGTCGTCCCAATGGTCACGCCGGTTACCAAGGAAGGTGCCTTGGATACCGCAGCAGTAGCACGTATCATCGAGTTCTTTGCCGAAGCAGGAGTATCCCCCCTACTGATGGGTACGACAGGTGAGGGTAACAGTGTCAGTCAGAAAGATGGATTGCTCTTTGTAGAGACTGCCGTCAAGGCGGCACAAGGACGCATCACCATCTATGCCGGACTGACCGGCAACTGCTTTGCGGAGCAACTGGCACAGGCGGAGGCCTATACTCAGGCTGGTGCTGATGTCATCGTCGCTACCCTGCCTACCTACTATGCCCTGACAGAAGAGCAGATGGAGAATTACTACCGCACCCTAGCCGACAGTATCAAGGGTCCGTTGATGCTCTATAATATCCTGGCCACCACGCATATGAGTATTCCTGTAGAGGTCATCCGCCGTCTTGCCGACCACCCCAATATCGTGGGACTGAAAGACTCGGAGCGTGACCTGGAGCGTATGGCACAGTGTATTGCCATTGCCAAAGACCGTGACGACTTCTGCTATTTCTGCGGATGGGCAGCACAGTCGGCGCACTCTCTGGAACTGGGTGGCGACGGTATCGTACCATCGACGGGTAATTTCGTCCCAGAGATGTTCCAACAACTCTACGATGCTGCCATCAAGGGAGACATGGCAACGGCAAACCGCTTGCAGGATGAGACCAACGAGATTGCCAAGATCTATCAGAAGGACCGTACGTTAGGACAGTCACTGACCGCACTGAAGGTGATGATGCAGACCAAGGGACTCTGTGAGCCATGGATGCTCATGCCACTGACACGTTTATCAGAGACAGAAGAACAGCAGATTAAAGAGAAGGTAAATGCATTGGATTGACTACATCATCGTACTGGTGTCGATACTCGCCGCAATCGGCATGGGTATGTATTTCGCCCATCGGCAGAAAGACACGTCGACCTATTTTGCGGGAGGTGGTAAGATACCGGCCTGGGCGGTAGGTATCTCTATCTTCGCCACCCTGATCAGTAGTGTGACCTTCCTCGCCTACCCCGGTGCTGCCTATGCCGGCAACTGGATTCTGTTGGTGCAAGGACTGATGGTACCCATCGTGCTTGTAGCCCTCATCGGCATCATCGTTCCTCTGTTCCGCAAGGTCATCCGTCTCTCTACCTATGAGTATTTTGAGCACCGCTTCGGACTCTTTGCCAGACTCTATAGTTCGTTCGCCTTCACCCTGGGACATTTCTCGAAGGCGGGAACCGTTTTCTTCCTGGTATCGATGGCACTGGCGACCTTCCTGAACATCAATATCTATACCGTCGTACTCGTGCTGGGCATCACCATCGTGATCCTGACGCTCCTCGGTGGTATGGAGGCTATCGTATGGATGGATGTGGTACAGGGTGCCCTGCTCATCGGCGGCGGTATCATCTGTATCCTGATCCTGATGTTCGGTATTAACGGGGGACCGTCGGAACTCTTCAGTATTGCCTCGGAATACAACAAGATTGACTTCGGACCTTATGAATGGGACCTCACCCATCTGACCTTCCTTGTCATGGTTCTGAATGGTATCTTCTATGCCCTGCAGAAATACGGAACCGACCAGACCATCGTACAGCGTTACCTTGCCGCCAAAAACGACAAGGAGGCGAAGAAGGCTGCCTATATCGGTGTACTGATGTCCGTACCCATCTGGGCCTTGTTCATGTTTATCGGTACGGCCCTCTTTGCCTATTACCACGCCCAGGGTACCCCCCTGCTGCCAGAGGGTATCAAGGCGGATGAGGTATTCCCGTATTTCATTGCCCATGAACTGCCTGTCGGTATTCGCGGACTGATTATCTCCGCCCTTGCCGCAGCAGCAATCAGTAGTCTGGATGCAGACCTCAACTGTCTGTCGGCTATTGCCGTACAGGACTACTATGTCCGTTTCCGCAAGAATGCCACCGACAAGCAACAACTACGTTTCGGTAAATGGATGGTAGTGATAGCAGGAGCAGGAGCCATCGGTGTCGCCTGTCTGTATATCTCCTGGGGCGGTGAGGGTGTCCTTGGTGCTTTGTTTGAACTCTATGCCATCTTCTCGGCAGGTATCGTGGGCATCTTCCTATTAGGACTATTCAGTCGTCGCGCCAACAAGCAAGGACTGTATATCGGTATTGCCGCTGCTGTGATCTTCACGGCATGGGCAACACTGAGTGACGGTTTCCCCCACCATAAATATATGCTGGGCGTATACAGTCATCTCATCGTCCTCGTCGTCGGCTATCTGGCCAGTTATCTCTTCAAGACCCCACTGGCCGACAAGGAACTGACGATCTGGGGATACTTAGAAGAAAAAGGTAAAAAAGTAAAAAGGTAAAATATGAAAGCAATCACCCTTTTGCAGCCACAGAAGATCGTGTTCGGCACAGGCTGCATCCAGACATTAGTAACAGATTACCTGACTCTGGGATATCAGCGTCTCTTCATCCTGACAGCCCCGCCCATCCGTCCACTCATCGAGGAGACGATGGAGGAACTGCGTAGCAATGGGATTACGATCGAGGTATTCCAGGATATCCTTGCCGAGCCTACCGTCAATGACTTCAAGGCTATTCTTGAGAAAGCACGTGCCTTCCAAGCCGACAGTGTCATCGGTATCGGAGGCGGTTCCGTACTCGACGTGACGAAACTGGTGGCCGCATTCCTCAACAGTGACCAGCAGGCAGAGGACTGCTTCGGCACAGGCTTCATCAAGAAGAAAGGACTCTGGTTTGCCTGTCTGCCGACTACGGCGGGAACAGGTTCAGAGGTATCGCCCAATGCTATCCTGCTGGATGAGCGTGACCACCTGAAGAAAGGTATCGTATCACCTTTCCTCATTGCTGATGCCGCCTATGTAGACCCCAAACTGACATGGACGGTACCTGCCAAAGTGACCGCAGATACGGGAATGGATGCGCTGACCCACTGTATTGAGGCCTATACCAACAAGTTTGCCCATCCCGCAGTCGACATCTATGCCCTGCAAGGTATTCGTCTGATAGCCGCCAACCTGTTGCGTGCTGTGAAGGACGGTAACGACCAAGAGGCTCGTGAGGCACTGGCACTCGGTTCTCTGTATGGCGGATTATGTTTAGGACCTGTCAATACGGCTGCAGTACATGCCCTCTCCTACCCGCTCGGTGGTGAGTTCCATATTCCTCACGGACTGTCAAACGCTATCCTGCTGCCCTCTGTGATGAAGTTCAACGCTGAGGCATGTCCAAAGCGTTATGCCGAGGTGGCTGAGGCATTGCTCTCTAGTACGCCTAGTTCTCCTAGGGATGCTAGTTCGCTTAGTGATACTAGTCTTGCTCAGCGTGGTGTCGACTTCATCTATGAACTTGCCGATGCGGTCGGTATTCCCAAGAAACTCACCGACCTGGGCATTCCCCAGAGTGCTGTTGACGGCATGGCAAAGGCGGCCATGGAGGTGCAGCGTCTGTTGAAGAACAACCCGAGAGAAGTTACTGAGCAGGATGCGAGGGATATTTATAATTCATTATATTAACTCGATATATCGATATATCGATATAACGAGATATCGAGATAACGAGATATCGAGATAACGAGATAACGAGATAACGAGATATCGAATCAAAAAAAGATTATGACCCCAATATTAGCAATCACGATGGGCGACCCCGCAGGCATCGGTCCTGAGATCACGGTACGTGCCCTGAATAGAAAAGAGACTTACGAGAAGTGTAAACCCATCGTCACGGGTGATGCCGCCATCATGAAGCAGGCAGTCCAGTTGTTGGGTTTCGACTTGAAGGTGAATGCCGTACAGAGCGTGAAGGACGCTAAGTTCGAGTATGGCACCATCGATGTCTACGACCTGCAGTGTGTCGACCTCTCTACCTTCGAGTTCGGCAAGGTACAACCACAATGTGGTAACGCCGCCTTCCAGTATATCAAGAAAGCCATCGAACTGGCTATGGCCGATGAGGTGGACGGTACGGTGACGGCACCTCTGAACAAGGAGGCACTGAACCTTGCCGGTCACCACTACGACGGCCATACGGAGATCTACGCTACCTTCACGAATACGAAGAAGTATGCCATGATGCTGGCCGACGAGAACATCCGTGTCATCCATGTCTCCACCCATGTCCCTTTGCGGAAGGCTTGCGATCTGGTGAAGAAGGCTCGTGTCATCGAGTGTGTGGAACTGATTGACGATGCCTGTCGCCAGTTCGGTATTGAGAAACCACATATCGGTGTGGCTGGTCTCAACCCCCACAGCAGTGAGAACGGTATGTTCGGCTATGAGGAGGCACAGGAGATCATCCCTGCCATCGAGGAACTGAAAGCACGTGGCTTTGATGTCGACGGTCCCGTACCTCCCGACTCTATCTTCGCCAAGGCGAAATGCGGACAGTACGACGGCTGTGTCGCCATGTATCACGACCAAGGACATATCCCCTTGAAGGTTTGTGCCTTCAACTGGAACAAGGAAACGGGAAAGATGGAGAGTGCCAGTGGGGTGAATATCACCCTCGGACTGCCTATCATCCGTGTCAGCGTGGATCACGGTACCGCCTTCGATGTCGCAGGAAAAGGTATTGCCAACGATAGTGCCATGACGCTTAGTATTGATTATGCCACCCGTATGGCAATATACCGTCGCCAGCACGCATGATAGTCATTGCCGATGACATCACTGGGGCAGCAGAGATGGCAGGCATCGCCCATAGTCATGGGCTGCCTGTCCGTCTCTGCTGCAGTCCTCTTTGCTGCGACACTGTCGCAGCAGAGGGAACAGCAGCAGCCACCGTCATCGCCACTGATACCCGCTCGATGACGGAGGAAGAAGCGGTGGCAGAGACGCAACGTATTGCCTCTCACCTCCCCAAACAGGGAGGGGCTGGAGGTGAGTCTCTCTTTAAAAAGACCGACTCCGCACTTCGTGGACATGTGGTAGCGGAGTTGTCGGCATTGATGAAAGTGATGGGGTATCAGCGTACCGTCTACCTGCCCGCTAATCCGTCGAAAGGAAGGATTATACGCGCGGGTACCTATTATATTATAAAAGAAGGGAGAGAAATACCTATCAGTGAGACCGCTTTCAGTTACGACCCGGAATTCCCTGCCACGACCTCCATTCTGAAGGAGCGTTTCCCTGATGCCGCACAGAAGGGTATCCTGATGCCGGATGCTGAGAGCAAAGAGGATATCCAACGGATCATCGCCGACTATGATGACGGAAAGACGCTCTTTGCCGGGGCTGCCGATCTCTTTGAGGCTTGGCTCATTGGAACAACTAGGATTACTAGAGATACCAAGAATACTAGACCCTCTAGAGAAACTAAAAGCCCTCTCACCTCCACCCTCCTCCTCTGCGGCAGCACGCAGAGCAAACCCTTAGCCCTCGGTATTCCTGTTACGGAGATGCCTCGTGCCATCTATGACGGCAGCAAGGACATCACATCATGGCAGGAGCAAGCATATAGTGTTTACGAGCAACAAGGCTCTTTGATGATCACCATTCCTTTCCATCATCGTACAGGAAAGGAGGTTGCCGTCCATCTGCGTGAGATGACGGCAACACTGATACAACACCTGGTGGAAAAGCGACAGCCTCAGCAACTCATCATTGAGGGGGGAGCCAGTGCCTTTGCCACCCTCCAACACCTTGGCTGGTCAGAACTGGAGATGGTCAGTCAGATAGCACCAGGGGTAATCAAAACGAAAGCCCCGAATGGGACTTTCGTTATCATGAAACCAGGGAGTTACTCCTGGGGTTCGTTATTCTAACCTCTTACTTCTTACATCATCCATCTACTTCGCCATCACCTTGACGGTACGGGTAGTACCGTCGGAGAGCGTCTCACGGATGATATTCACTCCATGCTGCAAGCGTGAATGCTGTCGACCGTCAACACCGAAGTACTGGCGGTCAGTGACTGTCACCCCACTCTTCAACTGGTTGATACCAGTAGGATTCAGGGAGGTAGCCATCTCACTCAGTACACCATAGGCACTGATTGCATGCACAACCACTTCCTTACCATCGTTAGCACGACTGGTACTCGTTGTGATCTCAGCAACACCATCGACAATCACGAGATAACTCTTGGCAAAACCCGTCTGGTCGTTCCAGGAAACAGTGGATGAAGTGACATAGACAGCGGGAGCAGGAAGGACGAAGGCCTGCCAGTCGGCATCCCAGTTGTCGGAGCCACGCAACATATAGTCGAGTTTATAACTGTTCACCTCTACGGGAGTCAGTACCGCCTTGCTGCTTCTCGTCGTTCCATCGGCGGTGAATGAGGTCTTACGACCGCTCAGGTCAACCGCATTGCCATTGGCATCCACCGTATTATACTCAGCCATCTGCGTGGGCAGACCACCCATATCTACCCAACCCTCGGTAGGAATTGACACACCACTGGTCAGACGGGTATTGATGAAACTTGCCTTTGGCGTATCTCCCCAAGGACGACCCAGATGAGTCTGTGCTCCTGTTGTCGCAGCAGTGATGACACAGTTGTTGAAGACATAACCATATTTGGGTGAGATATGATCTGGAGCAATCATCACGTTCGTTGAGCGCAGCACATGTAGTGTATCGGCATCGAAGAAAGCCTCACCTCGGTTGTAGATGAAGTCGGTAGTACCACTGATCTTACTGTTACGAACGATATGACGATGTCCGTCCTTTCCTGTACGATAGGTATCCTGCCATCCTTCCAGATTACAAGAAGTGATCGCGATACGGTCGGCATTGGTATAGAGAGCCAGTGCCTGTCCTTCGTTGATACGGGTATTACGGATGGTCAGGTTGTCGAACGACACGTCATTGGCCGTTACGTTGACCGTTGAGTTGTTATCCACATTACCGCCATCCTCATTATACAACTTATTCCACGAGATAATGGTATTTGCCTTGTTCTGTCCGATGAGGTGCACATTGGCACGATTGATCTGCACATGTCCCTCATAGGTTCCCTTCTTGACAAATATATAATAAGGTGTATCGTCTGCGGGAGCAGCATCGACGGCCGCCTGTACGGTGGTAAAGCCACCCTCACCCACTACGGCATTAAAGGAGGTAAGCCCCGTCTCGGGCTGATGCTCGGTATATTTGGTGACATCAATAGCACCATCGGCAACACCATTGAGGAACGTCTCCAGGTTAGAATAGCCGCTCGTCGTCAGTTTCATACCGTCACTGGCGTCATTGGGATTCAGTCCCACCTCTGTCTCATAGGCATCGGGCAGACCGTCACCATCGGTATCCACCACCTGGTTGGCATAATCCTCTGCCGTTGGCTGCAAACGGGGATAGCAAGTGACCTGAATCTCCGTGTTCGTTTCACCACTAAAAGCAGCAAACTCATCATGTTGCTGTAGAGTAATGTCGTAAGGAGTATTGATGATTCCCAATGCAGGAGTAATTGTTTTTCTGTCACTGTCACCACTCTTACCTGTAAGGAATGGCTCACCTTTAAATTGCGGTTCTATAGTTCCTGCCGCCTCAGCCAACACACGGGCATCCACCTCGTCGTAACGAGGCAACGATGCACCTGCCTGCTTAATGACTTTCTGGTAGGCGGCATCGGCAGACTCATAGTCCATAGTCAGCGTATAGCCTTCTGGCAGCGACTTTAGCAGTTTTTGGTCGTACAACTGCTGTGTAGGTGTTAGCGACCAGAACTCAAAAGCACGACCTTTATTCTGTTCCAGATATCCCCAGTAGTTGTTCTCGTTTACATGTTGCAGGACATCATCGCCCCACAAATCATTGTTCGAGCCACGCCACTTGCTGCCTATCTCAAACTTATTGCCATGCAAATACCACTCGCCAACCTCGTTGATGTTGGCACCCGTAGGACGGACGAAATATCGCGTTCCATTGGCTCCTTGCTGTGTAGCAGGACCTGGCTTATAATAGTTGTTAATCATATAGATTCGGTTGTAGTCGGTGGCACCACCAGCGGAACACTCTCCACCATAAAGCGAGTTATGGCTTCCCCAGTTGAAGATAACGTTATTGATGAACTCTCCATCAATTTGACGATCACTTACACTACTACGCACACCATTGAAACGGGGAGAACGGCTCATACAATGGGCAAACAGGCAATGGTGCATTGTGGCGTGCTCGCCACCCCACTGAGCACCGTAGGCACGTTCACCTTTTGAGTTGCCAGAGCCATACAGCGGTTCAGAGAAGAGGCACCACTGAACGGTGGTGTATTTCGTGTCGTACATCGTCAGGTTTTCCTCCATAGACCAGGCAAAAGTACAATGGTCAAGCACGATATTATTAATATTCTCAACATCCAACTGCGACATACTGACATTATATGGCAGGTCGCCGGCACGGAAGCGAATATGGCGGACTATCGTGTTCGAACTCAACTTCATTTGATAACCAGCAATACAGATGCCACCACCAGGTGCTGTTTGCCCTGCTATTGTACAGTTTGCTTTCGTACCTGAAAGTTTAGATGTCAAGTAGATAGTACCAGCCACCTTAAAGAGGACGGTACGTGGTGTGTCATCTCCTGTTTTTAAAGCCCAACGAAGTGTTCCCTCAACGAGATTATCATCAGTGCAGTCATCCAGACGGGTGACATAATATACCTTGGCACCACGGCTGTCAACCATTCGGCCACCAGTCGTGAAACGACCCCATCCCTCACAACCAGGGAAGGCAATAAGATCATCTTTATAGTTCTCCATCTTCGAGAATACCGC
>JAFTFG010000014.1 GCA_017449675.1 Prevotella sp. | reverse complement strand
ATAATTTAAAATTGGCGTGATTAGTTCGATAATTGTTAAAATTATATAATTATATAATGCGTTTATTTTCAGAGATTTACAAACATTTGAATTAGACAGAAATCGATAGGATTTAACGCTTTGTTGTCCGAGTACCCCAACACTAAAAAAGGCTTCCGATATCGGAAGCCTTTTCTAATTGTTCTTGCTTGATGCTCACTTAATCACGACTTTCTTGCCATTGATGATAAACAGGCCCTTGACTGGTGAGGTGACACACTGACCCTGCAGGTTGTAGACCTCATACTGGCCCGTCTCGGCATTGATCTCAAGGATCGCCGTACCGCCGCCACCGGCGGGGACTATCTTGATCTTAAACACCTTCAGGCCACTCCCTGCGGCCGGGGCACGACGCGCACCCGAAGGAGTCTCGCTCTCACCCGTGAAGGCGAAGTACCAGGTGTCGGCCGTATTGTTGTAGTTGATGGTCACGGTACCCTTCACGTCCTTGATATACTCGCCGATGAACTCCGTGCCCTTCATCATCTTCATCACACAGTCTTCCTGTGCCGTCAGTCTCACCTTGATGCCGTCGATCGTGAAGTCACCGTTCAGCATGTAGTAGTTGCCGTTGAGCGTCAGACTCGCGTCGTCCGTGCCGCCCATGATGGTGATGCTGCCCTGATGGTGTACCATGATGCCGCCCATGACGTTGTTCGCCTTGTTCTCACCGTTGAACACGATGGTGAAACTGTAGTCATCCATGTCCTCTGTCCAACCCGTCCTAACGGTCTCGATGATGCCGCCCTTCAAGCCTATCATGCCGGCATCCGTGATGTTCATCCCGGTGATGGTCAGCGTGCGGGTGTCGGGGTCGAAGGTCCATGAGCCCGTGCCGTATGCCTCGGGGATGTCGCCGCTCGTCTTCGCCTCCGTTATCTCGTCGCCCAGGATGGTGATACCGTAGCCCTTGGCGTGGTACTCCTTGACCGTCAGCACATAACTTGCGGATGCCTCGTTAAACTCGTCGTTGCCTGCGAACTTGGCATAGACAATGGTTGAACCTACCTGCAAGGCGGTGATGGCACCTGTCTGTGCATCCACTTTGGCAACGGTCTCGTCTTCCGAACTATATATTATCGGCTGCACTACAGGATCACTCTTTGCAGTAACGGTGAGGACATCGCCAAGGGTAACCTCATAACCAGCCTCCTCAAACCACATGTTGACATTCTTCTTCTCCACGGGAGCAGGCTCTACAATAAGGATATAACTGAACGATGATGACTCACTTGTCTCGCTCTCTTCGGTTGTATAGGTAATCTCTGTCTCACCAGGAGCCACAATAGTCACTTGATTGTCCACAATCGTTGCAACACTGGGGTTACTACTGGTAATAGTGTAGGGCATAACGTCATAACCTTGCGAGTAAACTGTCTCACCGCTTTCACTCGTCTCGGTATTGATCTTTGGTGCCTTGAACGAAACACTGGGGGCATCCCAAGCCATTCCCATCGTGTGCTTCTTCACCTTCTTACCATCTTTCTCTCCATCAAATCCACTATATTCTGGCTGCGGAATGTTACGGTTGACAATGACTAAAAGACTTCCGTTAATTATACCACCTATAGTTACACCCATCATTGACCATTGATACTGATGTGAGGTAAAACTGAAATTGGTACTTCCTGCTCCTATGACATAAAGATTGGGACCAACTTTATATGACGGTTCTCCCATTGTTTCATTGATGCCAAGATATTCTATAGGTGTGACAGCGACATTGGGGTTTCCTCCATTAGCACTAACAATATTGCCATTCATAAGAGGTTTCCTGTCGCCATCCCGTATGTCACCAATGTTAAGAACATCACCTACGTTAGCATGAACAGTACAGGACACATTAGTTTCCTCCTGAGCCCCCGCCCCCATTGGCACGAGCAATGCGATGAACAGCAACGCTGCCATTCGGTTGAGTTGTTTAAGTAAAACTTGTTTCATAATTGTGAATGTTTAATGTTTATAAAATTAATAATGATTATTGCTGATTCAGAAAACTCTTCTTCACATCGTCCATGAACTCCATCGGCGACTGGTCCGTCCAGCAACGGAACACATGACACAGATGAGCAGTGTCGGCAAAGCCACAGGCACATGCCACCTGGTGGACCTTGTAGAGCGGGTACTCGCCAAGCATCTCCATCGCATGGTGGATGCGGAGGTAGGTGAAGTAGGTGTTGGCTGGGACTCCTGTGAGGAGTTTGACGCGACGGCGTAACTTGGTGGGGTGCATCGCCATCGCATCCGCCACCTTCTCCACCGTAGGGGTGCCGCTTGCCATCAGCGACAGCACACACTGACGGAACGACTCGAGTTGTCGCTGCCCGAAGTTGTTCAAACTGATATGCTGCAGTTGCTGATCAATGGTTTGCCAACGGTTCATAGCGTGGAGGTTGCTTATCATTCAACTACAAAGATAAGCACAATTTTGTTAACGTGCGTTACCCCCTTAAAGAACGTTAAAGAGTCGCATTTTGTTTAGAATAAACAAATAGGTGTAAAGAATAGACAAATCCTTTTCGTCTTTTTTTCCTCCTTTCTTCGATTTTCATACTTCTTTCGGTCTGTCGACCGATCACTTTTTCGGAAAAGTTACAAAAGGGAATCTGTCCTTTTCTTTGACACACGGTCAAAGCGAATTTACAATCGCCTACCAGAAATGTTTATCCTCTGCAACATCTGCCATTCTGCAACACTCCCTGCAAATCAGGGTGTTACGTGTTGCAGATGGGTTGCAGATTGTAGGATAAGGGGCTAAAATGGGGGCAAAAGGGCTAAAAAATTCGATATCTCGATACATCGAGATAACGATATAACGACCTGCGATATCTCGACTTCCCGCTCGAAGCCACAGGGTTCGGCCCTTGGAGGTGCCGCCTTCGAGGTCAGGAGGTGCCGCCTTCGAGGTCAGGAGGTGCCGCCTTCGAGGTCAGGAGGTGCCGCCTTCGGGGTCAGGAGGTGCCGCCTTCGGGGTCAGGAGGTGCCGCCTTCAGGGTCAGGAGGTGCCGCCTTCGGGGTCAGGAGGTGCCGCCTTCAGGGTTGTTCCCCACAGGGGAACAACTTGTTCCAATATCTAGAAGAATCGTACGGTATTATTATTCTTTCTCACGGTTCTCAGCGTCAATCGCCTTGATCTTGTCGCGAACCAGTTGTACCTCGTCTTTCAGTTTCTGCACCTTACGGTTCATCTCGTCAATCAGAGAGTTACCCTTCTTCGAGGAGGCATTGAGGAACCCGAGGTTGTTCTCGTAGGTCTGTACCTCCGCCTTCAACTGCTCATACTGGCGCATCAGGCGGGCACGCTCATTGTCAAGGGCGTTCTCACCACGCTCAGCAACCTGGCGGAGGTTGTCCTTGAACTTGTTCAGACGACGTTTGGCCACACTGATATTGAGTTCCTTATAGAGTTTGTCAAGAATGGCATGATACTCCTCGTAGATCTTGTCTTTCTCCTTGAAGGGGACGTGTCCGATACTCTGGTATTCCTCCACCAGTTTCTGGACCTTCTCCTGCAAGCCCTCTCCAGTCTCTTCGGCAGCGGCCTTGAGTTGTTCGATGATATCACGTTTCTTCTCCAGGTTTTGATACTCCTCTCCACGGGAGTTGGCTCCTGCGGCATTACGGGCCTCGAAGAATTTATTGCAGGCGGTAAGGAATTCCTCCCATAGTTGGTCACCCAGTTTCTTGGGAACGGTTCCGATGGTCTTCCATTCCTTCTGCAGGTTGATGAGTTTGTCACTCGTTGATTTCCATTCCGTAGAGTCTTGCAAAGCCTTGGCCTTCTCGATGAGGGCGCGTTTCTTCTCGGCATTCTCTTTGAAGTTCTCCTTGAGGCTCTTGAAATACTCTGCTTTACGTCCGAAGAAATCATCGCAGGCGGCACGGAAACGCTCGAAGATCTTCACGTTCATCTTCTGAGGTGCAAAACCGATCGTCTTCCACTCGGCCTGTAATGCGATAATCTCCTTGGTATGGCGTTCCCAGTCACCACTTCCCTTGTTCTCTTCGGCAGCGATGGCTTCTACCTTCTCACAGAGAGCGGTCTTACGGGCCAGGTTATCTTCTTCCTTAGAGCGTAACTCCTCGAAATGCTGCTGATGACGCTTGTTGATGACGGTAGAGGCAGCCTTGAAACGGTTCCATATCTCTTCACGCAACTCTTTGGCCACAGGACCTGTCTCACGGTATTCCTGGTGTAACTTCTGCAACTGGTGGAAGGCACTGATGATATCTGTCTCCTCTGCCAGTTTCTCCGCAGCCTCACAGAGTTTATTCTTCAACTCAAGATTCTTCTTGAAGTCGTATTCACGTGCTTCACTGTTGAGTTTCAGCAGGTCGTAGAACTGCTCTACATAGAGTTGGTAGTTACGCCATAACTCATTGGCCTTCTCTGCGGGAATATTCTTGATTTCCTTCCATTCCTCTTGCAGTTGCTTGAACTCTTTATAGGCTTTGTTGGCCTCTTCCGGGGAAGTGATCATCCCCTTGATCTTCTCAATGATATCCAGTTTTTTCTGGAGATTCTCCTGCTTCTCCTGTTCCTGCTCCTTGAAAAGTTTCTGGCGGCGTTCCTTGATAATACCCATTTCTGCCTTGAAGGCTTCTTCGTCCTGATCGGGCAGGATCTGGTATGCCTCAGGGTCTCCACCGGCTTCGATATACTCTTTCAGACGGGCCTCCCGCTCGGCGATGTGGAGTTTGTAGAAGGCTGTCTTCAGGTAGTCAACCTCCTCCTTCTGTGGCGCTTCCTCCCCTTGGGCGATTTCACGTGCACGTTCCAGTACCTCTTTTTTGTTCTGGTACTGTTTGTGCTCTGGTTCTGCTACTGTCTCTTCTACTGGGGCTGTTGCCTCTGTTTCCACTACGTTCTGTTCCACGTTCTGCTCCTGTTCGAGAGCGTTTTCTTGAGAGTCCATCATCTAATTGTTTTAGTTCATGAAAATGGTTAGTACACACATATCAAGGTACAAACTTAATAAAAACTTCTGAATGTACCTAATTTTTTGTGAACTTTTTGCGAAAATTGGGTTAAATCAGTCGTTTATGGCGGAAGAAAAACCAAGAAACAACGGAAATGACCAACGATAACAGGATGGCAATGATGAATCCGACAGGGTTGTTCTCCATGCCGTTGACGAGGTTCATGCCAAAGAAACTGGCCACGAGGGTCGGCAGCATGAGGATGATGGTCACGGAGGTCAGTGTACGCATGATGGTGTTCATGTTGTTGTTGATGATACTCTGATAGGTGTCCATTGTCGACTCCAGGATGTTGGAGTAGATATTGGTGGTCTCACGGGCCTGTGTCATCTCGATATTCACGTCCTCGATCAGGTCGGCATCCAACTCGTCGATCTGTAACTTGAACTTCAACTTGGAGAGCAGGGTCTCATTACCTCGGATAGAGGTATTGAAATAGGTCAGTGAGTCTTGCAGTCGTGACAGACCGATCAGGCTCTCGTTGTTCACCTCACGATCCAGGTTGCGCTTGGCCTTATCGATGAGCATGGAAATCTGTTTGAGTCGTTTCAGATACCATACGGCACTGGACAGGAACAGACGGAAAATCATGTCGACATAGTCGGTGAATCCCTCCCCACGCTTCTGCTGATACGATACAAAATCAATCATCATATTGGT
Source organism: Prevotella sp. (assembly GCA_017449675.1). Lineage (GTDB taxonomy): Bacteria > Bacteroidota > Bacteroidia > Bacteroidales > Bacteroidaceae > Prevotella. The sequence continues at coordinate 49,813 of JAFTFG010000014.1, read as the reverse complement.
TTCGTAGTAGCAGACGGTAATGGTGACATCGCGCTTGTGGATAATACCTAATGGCACGGTGGTGTAAGGGGTACGAGAGCGTACCTCCTTCACATAAGGGATACGCAGGATGATGAGCATCCATCCGTCGTCGTACTCATAACGGGCACGCTCATCGGTATCACTGATGTCGGAAAGAAAATAGTCTGGAATCTGATACTGCTCTTGCAGCATCTGGATATCCTCTTCTGTCGGACACGTCACTTGTATCCAACAATTAGGCTGCCACGCTTCGAGTTGGCTGAGCCCACCAGTCATGTTCCAGTAAGTCTTCATAATGCTAATCCTTTTTGTCAAACGGTCTTAGCGGCAAGAGGATTAGCGGTCTTGCCTGCTGTCCTCACGCCTTACGAATTGTAATGATTCGCCGGGTAATCGTCCATTTTGTTATTACTATTTTGGTTATCGGTTGCAAAGGTACGAATAAGCGGGCAAAAAAACAAATAAAAAAGGTAAAAAAGAAAGTACGAAACCTCCTTTTTTACCTTTTAACGCCTTTGTCTTATTACTTTTCAGGAATATCCTCCAGTGTTTTCTTCAGCAGTTCCCAGAAGGGGGCAACTGTCTCGATGAGGGCACGTTCCGTCGTGGTATGGGGCGACTTCATGGTGGGACCCAGTGACACTACGTCGAGCCAGGGGTACTTACCCAGGATAACGGAGCACTCCAGTCCTGCATGGTCGACTTGGATGATACCGTCCTTACCAAACAGTTCTTTGTATTCCTTCAACAGCAGGTGCAGAATCTCTGAGTCGGGGTTGGGATCCCATCCACCGTATGAGCCGGCGGTCACTACCTTCATGCCTGCCATGTTGAAGCAACTCTCAAGGGTCTTGACGATATAGTCTTTCATGTCTTCCCGACTGGAACGGGCCAGTATCTTGATAGCGGCCTTGCCGTCACCGATATTGATGATGGCGAGGTTGCTGGAGGTCTCTACCACACTGGGATAGGAGGGTATCATACGTACCACACCGTCATGACAGCCGTAGATCGCATTGATGAGGTTGTCTTGAATCTCTACGGGTACCTCTTTCTGGGGAGCAGCCACTTCCTCTACAATCACTTCGATACCTTGGGGTTCGATGAGTTTGAACTCGTCGTTGAAGGTCTCCTTCCAGTCTTCTGCGATCTCCTTCAGTGCGGCAATATTCTCTTGGGGGAGTGTCAGTACGGCCTCAGCCTTGAAGGGGATGGCATTGCGCATATTACCGCCCTGCCAGGAGGCCAGACGGGCCTCTGTCTCCTCGATGGCTTCACGTACCACCTGTACCAGTAGTTTGTTGGCATTACCACGACCTTCGTTGATCTCCAGACCGGAATGACCGCCACGCAGTCCGCATACCGTCACCTTCACGGCAGCGTCTTCGGGATCGGTGTCCACCTCCTGATAGTCGAGTGTTGCGGTGATGTCGATACCGCCTGCCGAGCCGATGACGAATTTACCCCAGTGCTCAGAGTCGAGGTTCATGAGGATGTCACCTTGCAACTCTCCCTCAGGCAGTTCGTTGGCACCATACATACCGGTCTCCTCATCACGTGTGATCAGGGCATCGATAGGACCGTGCTTCAGGGTCTTATCCTCCATGATGGCCATGATGGCGGCGACACCCAGTCCGTTATCGGCTCCCAGGGTTGTTCCTTTGGCCTTCACCCACTCACCGTCAATCCAGGGCTGGATAGGGTCGGTCTCGAAGTTATGGGTAGACTCCGGTGTCTTCTGTGGCACCATGTCCATGTGGGCTTGCAGGATGATACCCTTGCGGTTTTCCATACCTGCTGAGGCTGGTTTGCGGAATACGATGTTGCCGGCGGGGTCTTGGAAGGCCTCTACACCTGCCTGCTTACCGAAGTCGAGCAGGAATTGCTGGATTTTCTCTAGATGTCCACTGGGACGTGGTACTTGTGTGAGTGCATAGAAATTCTTCCAGATGCACTGTGGGTTTAGGTTCTGAATCTCGTTCATTGTATTATTGTTTAAGGGTTAGTATTTCTCTTCGTGAAGTTAAGGGCGAGCCATGCATAGACACCCAGTGCGATGACCAGAATGGTTTGTACGGTATGTACGATCAGGACGAAATAGAGGGCGTGCTCGTCGGCCACCCCATAGAGGATCAGCATGGTCTTGACGGCAAAGTGCCAAGGGCCGGCACCGTTGGGGGTAGGGACGATGACAGCGATGCTGCCTACGATGAAGGTTACCAGTGCGCACCCCAGTCCTAGGTCGGCTGTGAAGTCGAAACAGAAGAACGTGAGGTAGTAGTGCAGGAAATAACTCAGCCAAATACCCAGTGTGAAGAATACAAACAGGGGGATGTTGCGGATATTCCTGAGAGAGATCACACCCTGCCAGATACCTGTAAGGGTGGCCCTCACCTTATTATATATAGAGAGTTTACGCAACAGATAATGCAACAGGATGGCAATGGCGGCTATACAGACAGCCACTACCAGATAACCGGCCCATGAGAATCCTTGCAGAATGGTATGCAGGTTGGTCCCTGTCTTACGGAAGAACATACCGAAGGTGCTCATCTCCAACAGCAAGACGATGGCCGTGATACCCATCACGAGTAATGAGTCGATGGCTCGCTCCGTCACCACCGTACCCAGTGCCTTGGGGAATGACACGTTGTCATAACGCTTGAGGACCCCGCATCGGGTAAATTCACCCACTCGTGGGATGACCAGCGAGGCTGCATAGGAGAGGAAGATACTATGGATGCTGACGGAGGTGCGGGGATGCTCCCCGATCGGTTCCAGCGACTGCCGCCAGCGCCACCCGCGAAACATCTGGGCCAGGATGCCGAAGGGGAACGACAGCAACATCCATGTCCAGTCCATCTCGTCCGTCATCACATGACGGATCTGCTGCCAGTCTTCGCCACGATACATCCAATAGAGTATCGCACCACCCAGCAACAGAGGCATCAGTATCTTCAGTATGATGTTGCTCAACTTCATAATTCTGTGCAAAGATAATGTAAAATTTCGAGTATGCGAAAAGAAAACGGATTTAATTGTTTTCCTGAGCGAGAGAAATTTATCAAAGCAAACAAGGCTTTTTGAAAAAACACAGATTTAATTTGCTTTTTTGCTCACTTAATCGTACCTTTGTCCCCATGAAACAAGTACGTCCAAAGAAGAATCTGGGTCAGCATTTCCTGACTGACCTCTCTATAGCGAAGCGGATAGCGGATACGGTGGATGAGCCGTATGCCGACCTGCCCGTATTGGAAGTAGGTCCCGGAATGGGGGTGATGACTCAATATCTGGTGGAGAAACCACGTCCTTTGAAGGTAGTGGAGATTGATCGGGAGAGCGTGGCCTACCTGGAAGGGACGTTGTTTAAAGAGGAGAGTAAAGACCCCATCATCGAGGGCGACTTCCTGCGGATGGACCTCCGTACGGTATTCGACGGACAGCCGTTTGTCCTCACTGGTAATTATCCCTATGATATCTCTTCGCAGATATTTTTCAAGATGCTGGACAATCGTGACTTGATTCCCTGTTGTACGGGTATGATACAACGTGAGGTGGCCTTGCGTATTGCCTCTGCACCGGGTACTAAGGCCTACGGTATTCTCAGTGTCCTGATCCAGGCTTGGTATGATGTGGAATACCTCTTCACGGTAGAACCGTCAGTTTTCAATCCTCCTCCTAAAGTACAGAGTGCCGTCATCCGTATGACACGTAATAAGGTAGAACGGTTGGACTGCGACGAGGACCTGTTTAAACGGGTGGTCAAAACCGCTTTTAACCAGCGTCGTAAGATGTTGCGTGTGAGTCTTCGACCGCTCTTCAATGAGACCCATCCTGCTCCAGAGGGTTTTTATGAGCATCCTTTTATGACGAAACGCCCTGAACAACTGACAGTTGCACAGTTCGTGGAGTTGACGAACCTGATGGATTATGCTAATTGTGTTCGCACACAAACTTGTTGATTTAAGTCAAGAATACCCCCTCTTTTTTACTTAAAACGAAGATATTTCATTGTCACATGATGAAATCTGCTTACCTTTGCATCGTGATTCAGAGGAATTAGTAAAGGTAAATAAAGATTGAGGATAACACTTATGTTTAGATTAAGGTTTTAATGCGGTTAGTTAGTAGTTTTAGGTTAGTAGTAAAGTATTAGAGGTTTTAGGTTAGTAGTCAGGTATTAGTTTTAGAGAAAGCAAGTTTTTAGTTATTAATAGGAAAAGAAAAGGTTAGACGGCCCTTGGGAGTGATCCTAAGGGCCGTCTCATTGTATGTCTTAAAGAACTCAAATAAATTTGGTTCTTTACTCGTTTTTTCGTAACTTTGGCTTCGCCGAACTTACTCGGCACTCGGAAAAGTCCAAATATATTTGGCTTTTCTCTCGTTTTTTCGTAACTTTGTCGCATCATACTAAAACAAATTAGCAATCATGAAGAAGAACGAATGTATTCTCAAGCAGTCATGGCTGAAGAGTGTGGCTGTCCTTATTGCCATGTTTCTGGTCTCTATCCAACAAGTATCAGCAGAGAATTATCCCTACCGCAGTGACTATCTGTGGCTGACAGTACCTAATCATGCGGACTGGCTCTATCAGACGGGCGAGAAAGCCAAGGTGGAAGTGACCTTTCTGCGCTATGGTATTCCCCAGGATGTGGAGTTGACCTATGAGATTGGGCCGGATGAGTTGCCTGCCACGACGAAGGGTAAGGTACTGCTGAAGAACGGACGGGCCACCATCGATATGGGAACACTGAAGACTCCCGGCTTCCTCGACCTGCGACTGACCGCTATGGTTGACGGTAGTAAGGCACAGCATCATGTGAAGGTAGGCTTCTCGCCTGAGAAACTACAGCCCTATACCCAGAACCCTGCCGATTTCGATGATTTTTGGAAAGCCGCGATTGCTGAGGCTCGCAAGACCCCGGTCAGTGTGGATTGCGAACCCGCTCCCGAGTATAGTAATAATAAGGTAGACGCTTTCCTGTTGAAGATCCGTACCGACCGCCGTCATAGTATCTATGGCTATCTCTTGAAACCCAAATCTGGTAGTGGGAAATATCCTGTCGTTATGACTCCTCCGGGAGCCGGTATCAAAACTATAAAGAATGTGACTCCCGAATATACGGAGCAGGGAATGATCCGTTTGATGATAGAGATTCACGGACTGCATCCAAAGATCAGTGATAAGGAGTTCCAGGAGATCTCTACAGCCTTCTCTGACGGTAATGGCTATCTGGAGAATGGTCTTGACCAGCGTGACAATTACTACATGAAGCATGTGTATGTGGCTTGTGTCCGTGCCATTGATTATCTCACCTCACTCCCCGAATGGGACGGTAAGAACGTGTTCGTACAGGGCGGTAGCCAGGGAGGTGCTCTCTCTCTGATTACAGCAGCACTCGATTCTCGTGTGACAGCCTGTGTCGCCAACCATCCAGCCCTCAGTGATATGGCTGGTTATGCGGAGAAAGGACGTACGGGTGGCTATCCTCATTTCAACAGACAGGTGGGTATGCTGACACCTGAGAAGATCAAGAATCTGGCGTATTATGACGTGGTGAACTTTGCTCGTCGCATCCAGTGCCCGGTCTATCTTACATGGGGATATAACGATGACGTATGCCCCCCCACCACCAGTTATATCGTATGGAACCAAATCACGGCTCCCAAAGAGGCCCTGCTTACCCCTATCAATGAACATTGGACAACCGGTGAAACGAATCGCAAACAAGTATCATGGCTCAAAAATCATATCAAGTAATATTGTTCTGTCTGTTGCTGGCAATGACGGCATCGGCACAGAAAAGAGCGAAATACGAGTTCCAGCGTAACCTTCCCGTCTATGCCGATTCCCTGATAGCCGATTTTGCGTATCCGTTGGCATGGGGGAATAGTGATATCACTGATTTTGACGAGTGGCGTCAGGTGGCTCGCCAGAAGGTATTTGACTGTATGCTCACTCCACCGCCGCCGCCAGCAAGAGGCTATGAGACAAAGGTTATCTGTGAGGAGCAGCGTGAGGGGTATAAGGCCCGTAAGATAGAAATCCGTCTCTCCCGTTATTATACAGTACCCGCCTATGTACTGATTCCTGACGGCAAAGGTCCGTTCCCAGCCGTCAACCTGTTGCATGATCATGGAGGTCATCTCTTTATCGGTAAGGAGAAGATGATCCGTCCACTGGCCTGTGAGGATTCGGTGGTTATCAAGGACGCTGAGGCGTGGTTGAAGGGTTATGAGGGACAGTTTTTGGGCGACTATCTGGTGCGTCAAGGATGTGTGGTGTTCTCCTCTGATGCTCCGATGTGGGGAGAGCGTGGTCAGAAGGAGGGCGTACAGCGTGACCGCTATGATATGATAGCCGGTAATATGATGATGTACGGTATTGATCTCAGTGCCTATATGACCTATGATGATATCGCGGCTACGGACTATCTGGCATCAATGCCTGAAGTGGATGCCCGTCGTATCGGCTGTGCGGGATGGTCGATGGGGGGCTATCGTGCCTGGATGCTCGCAGCCCTCTCTGATAAGATCAAAGTGGGTGCTTCCGTCTGTTGGATGGTGACTGCTGATGAGCAGATGTCGTTTAAGTATCAGCGTACAGAAAACGGAGGCTTCGCCAACTGCTTTCCAGGACTACGCCGGTGGCTTGACTATCCGCATGTGGCCAGTATGGCATGTCCTAAAGCGATGTTGTTTATCAATGGCTCACAAGACAAACTGTTTCCTGTCCCGGGAGTGGAGAAAGCCTTTCAGACGATGCATGACACCTGGGAGAGTCAGGGACATGCAGATAGACTGGAGACGGAGATATGGGATATTCCGCATAGTTGCGGCCTGAAAGTTCAGGAGCGGGTACTCCAATTCTTCCGGAAGCATCTGTAATCTAAGCCAGTGACGATTTGAAGACGGCGATTATTGGTGGCGGTGCTGCAGGATTCTTTCTGGCAATCAACCTGAAAGAGTTGTTGCCGGAGATGGAGGTAACCATCTTCGAGCGCAGTCAGCGGGTGCTGGCTAAGGTGGAGGTATCGGGTGGAGGACGCTGCAACTGTACCAACTCATTTGATGAAGTGCATGACCTGTCGACAGTATATCCGCGTGGTCACCGCCTGATGAAACGACTCTTTCATGTCTTCGACCAGCAGGATGCCTATCAGTGGTTCGAACGTCATGGAGTCCCCTTGGTGACACAGGAAGACCAGTGTGTCTTTCCTCAGGCACAAGACTCCCATGCCATCATCGATTGCTTCCTGTCGTTGGCCCGTCGCCATCATATTATGCTTCTTCAAGGGAAGAAGATAGACTCACTGGAGCCGTTGCGGGACTATGACTTCGTGGCTGTCACGACGGGTGGCTCCCCGCAAGGAGAAGGACTACGCTGGCTGGCTGCCATGGGGCATGAGATAGAGGTACCTGTCCCGTCACTCTTCACTTTCTCTATTGATGATGAGAAACTACGGGCCTTGATGGGACTGGTGGTGGACGCTACTGTCTTGATACCGGGTACTAAGTTGCGTGCCGAGGGACCGCTTTTGATCACCCACTGGGGCATGAGTGGTCCTGCTATCCTCAAACTATCCAGTTACGCTGCCCGTCTGTTGGCGGAGTCTGATTACCATTGTCCTTTGAGTGTTAACTGGACGCAGCAGCACGAGCATGAGGTGCAGACTGCTGTCTGTGAGATGCAGATCCGTCAACCGCAAAAGCAACTGTCGACCTATAATCCTTTCGGTCTGCCCCAGCGTCTGTGGACTCACCTGTTGGAGAAATCATTGACAGGACGGACAGGTATGCGGTGGAGTGAACTCAGCAAAAAGGACATCAACCGATTGGTCAATGTCCTTTGTAATGATTCTTATCAGGTGGCAGGGCGGACTGCCTTTAAGGAGGAGTTCGTCACCTGTGGCGGTATCTCACTGAAAGCCGTCAACCCCTCTACGCTGGAGAGTCGACACGTGCCTCACTTGTATTTTGCGGGAGAGGTACTCGATATCGACGGTGTCACGGGTGGCTTCAACTTCCAGGCTGCGTGGACGACGGCCTATACTGTTGCTCGCAGCATCACGCTTTCTTCGGTTCTTTAGTGCGTGTCAGTGTGTTCTGCTTCAGTGCCTCCACGTAGTCGCTGATTTTATGCAACTCGCGGGGTATACGGATATTCTGCGGACAGTGAGGCTCACACTGGCCACAGCCGATACAATGGTCAGCCTGTCGTAACTTGGGTACGGAACGGTCGAGACCGATGAGATACTGACGACGTAGTTTCCAGTAGTTGGCATCGCCTCGGTCAGTGGCTAGCATACCCTCGTTCTTACATTTATTATAATGTACGAAGATGCCTGGTATGTCGATGCCGTAGGGACACGGCATACAGTATTTGCAGTCGTTGCAGGGAATGTTCTCCAGTCCCACAATCTTACGGGCAATATCTCCTTGTAGGTATTCCTGTTCCTCTTCAGTCAGTGGCACCAGAGGACAATAGGAGAGCAGGTTGTCTTTCAGATGCTCCATATAGGTCATACCACTCAGCACTGTCAACACCCCTTCTGGTGTACCTGCATAGCGGAACGCCCATGAGGCAACACTCTTCTCCGGGTCACGTTGTTTAAGTTCTGTGGCGAGATACTGGGGGAGATTGGCAAGTCGCCCACCCAACAGGGGTTCCATGATAACAGAGGGGATGCCCCGTTTCTGCAATTCGGCATAGAGGTAGCGGGCATCTGTGTTTCGATCGTTGATCTCGTCTGCGAAATCCCAGTCGAGGTAGTTGAGTTCTATTTGTACGAAGTCCCATTGGTATTTGTCATGCCATGAGAGCAGGGTGTCAAATACTGTGATGTCGCCATGATAGGAGAATCCGAGGTTACGGATACGTCCTGCCTTACGCTCCTCAACGAGATAGTCAAGCATTCCGTTGTCCATATAGCGGTTGTTGAAAGCCTCCATGCCTCCTCCGCCAATGCTATGCAACAGGTAGTAGTCGATATAGTCTACCTGTAGTTCTTTGAGGGAGTTCTTATACATCTTGATACTCTCCTCTCGGGTCTGTGTGGCAGGGTTGAAGTTCGAGAGTTTGGTGGCAACGAGGTATTCGGAGCGCTTATGACGGCTTAGGGCGATGCCCGTACATTTCTCTGACAGTCCTTGACAATAGGCTGGGGAGGTGTCGAAATAATTGACACCATGTTCAATGGCATAATCTACCTGTCGGTTGACCATCTCCTGGTCAATCTCCGCTTTGCTCTCACGACCGGAGGCAACACCGTCGACTGTCGGCAGGCGCATCATGCCGTAACCTAAAAGCGACACCTTGTCGCCTGTCGTGTGGTTGGTGCGGTAGGTCATCTTGCCTACGGGCGGTTCCACTTGCTGCTTATACTCTTCTATGGCTTTTGTTTCCTGCTTAGACTTACAACCTGTCAGTACGGCAGCCGTCGTCAGGGCACCGCCACTTAGTAACTTGAGGAAATTCCTTCTTGTGATATCTTGTTTCATACTTCTTACATCTTAATCATACATCTTACATCAAACCTCCTTATGTACTTCATGGCCTTCCACATAGATAGCAGAAAAGGGACGGGCAGGGCATAGGTTCTCACAGGCTCCACAACCGATACAGCGGGCCTCGTTGACAGCAGGTACGTAGGCACTCTCCTCATCATCTGGGTCAGAGGGTACCATTTCAATGGCTCCCACAGGACAGTGACGGGCACAGTTGCCACACTCCACGCCGTCTGTCAGTGGAACACAGTTCTTCTTGATCCATACAGCATGACCAATCTGTGTCGATGCTTTGTCCTCATGGCGGATGGGTTTGATGGCACCGGCAGGGCATACCTCAGAGCAACGGGTACACTCTGGACGACAGTAACCCAGTTCATACGACATCGTGGGCTGCATGATACTCATCCAATTGGTACCAGGGCGTAATACTTGGTTAGGACACTCTGATACACAGAGTTGACAACCAGTACAGCGTTGTGCCATATTCTTAGCAGACAATGAGCCGGGAGGGGTTAGCGGTGTCTGGCGCTCAGGGGCTATCTTGTCTTGTATCTCGGCCAGCCCGCCGTCAGTCTTCTTTGCTTCCTGTGCCATGGCTGCTGTGGCTAGCATCGCAGAGGTGAGGAGGAAGGAGCGCTTGCCAAGATCGATCGTAGTGTCACCGGTTTCCTTGGTAGTACTAGTATTCCTAGGTATTCTAGTATATTTCAATGCTCCGAACTTGCAACTCTTGATGCAGTCGCCGCATACCACACAGCGACTATAGTCGACCCGATGTGTCTTGTAGTCGATACAGGCGGCCTTGCAGTTCTTAGTGCAGAGAGAACAGTTACGGCACTTCTCCGTGTCGAAATGTATCTTCAGCCATGAGAAGCGACTGAAGAACGACAGTAGGGTACCTACCGGACAGATGGTGTTACAATAGGTGCGGCCATTGCGCCATGCCAGTATGAACAGTATGATCAGGGTGAGGATTGCTATCATGGTAACGACCGCTATATTGGGAATCCCCGTCTCTACATGGTAGAAAGCATAACTATCCGACTGTTCGGCAATGGTGGCTAACACATTATTACCCATTTTCCATAGAGGTTGTAGCAGGGTAGTGGTGATACGTCCAAAGGCAGAGTAGGGGGCTAGCAGTTGTACGATGCTGCCCACACCTGTCAACAAGGCTACGGCCATGATTCCCAACATGGTGTAGCGTAGCCATGACAAGGCTTTGGAGAAGGTGTAACGATTCTTCTTGACTCGCTTTCCCAACCATCCGAAGATATCCTGCATGATACCCAGTGGACAGATGACGGAGCAGTAGATACGGCCGAAGACGAGTGTCAGTACCACAAGTGCTATGATAATCACTACATGCAAGGCCAGCAATGCCTCCAAGAACTGGATCTTCGGCATCCAACTGAGCCAGTGATGGGCAGTACCCGTGAAGTCCAGAAAGAGCCATGTGAGTCCTAAAAACATCACAGTGGCTAGTGTAATCCTAATTTTTCTCAGCATGATAGTATTTGTTTAGTGTCTTACAATGAGAATGCTCACTTCGTAGAGCAGATAGATAGGCAGTGCCACGATGAAGAGGGTGAAGACATCGGTGGTCGGTGTGATGATGGCTGCCACGATGAGGATAGCCACAATAGCATGTCGGCGGTATCTCGACATTATCTCACTATTGATAAGTCCCATGCGTCCCATCAGTGCACATACCACAGGCAGTTCAAATACCACACCCATCACTAGGCTCATACCCAGTAGTGTGTCGATGTAGGACTGGAGGGTCAGCATGTTAGACACCTCAGGACTGACCTGATAGGTACCTAGGAAGCGCACCGTCAATGGGAATACCATGAAGTAGTTCACCAAGGTGCCCACTACGAACATGATGTAGGCTGCTCCTACGAGCCATACGGCATACCGTCGCTCATGTCGGTAGAGACCGGGACTTACGAAGCGGAATAACTCGTATAATATATAAGGTGAAGCCGTCAACAAACCGGCATACATGGCCGTCCGTATGTGTATCATAAACTGTTCGGTCAGTCCTGTATTCATCAGGTGCAGACTGAACGTACTGACACCTAACAGCCTATAGGTCACGAAGTCGCTACTTCGCGGAGCCAGCACTACACCAAACAGTTCGTCTTTCATGATGAAAGACACGACGGCACAGACAACGACGACTACCGCAATACGGATCAGTGTAGAGCGCAGCACGTCCAGATGATCCCAGAACGTCAGGCTAGGCGTTGTGTTGGCTGTTGGCATCTGTCCCGCTGTCCTTGTCATCTATCTCCTTCATGCCTTCCTTGAAACTCTTGACCCCCTTGCCAAGTCCTTTCATCAGTTCGGGAATCTTCTTGCCCCCGAACAATAAGAGCACGATGAGTGCGATGACCAGCACTTCTTGCATTCCTAATCCAAACATCTTTTTCAGTATTTATAGTTATAACCTTTGCAAAGATACGAAAAAAACATTATCTTTGCACTCAATAAACATCATTTAACTATGGAATACGAATTTCTCTTACGTATATTCAGTGCCGCCTTCTTGGGTGGCTTGATCGGACTGGAACGTGAATACCGTGCCAAGGAAGCGGGGTTCCGTACGCACTTCCTGGTGGCTTTGGGCTCCGCCTTGTTTATGATTGTCTCTGCCTATGGCTTCAGCGATGTTCCCATGTCAGACCTGCATCGTTGGGATGTGTCACGTATCGCCGCTCAAGTGGTCAGCGGCATCGGTTTTATCGGTGCGGGTACCATCATCTTTCGCAAGAGTGAGAATGTGGTGAGTGGACTGACGACGGCAGCCGGTGTGTGGGTGACGGCGGCCATCGGACTGGCTTGCGGTGGTGGTATGTATATCCTCGCTATCGGTAGTACGGTTCTGGTACTACTGGGGCTGGAAGCATTTAATTACTTCCTTCATAAATTCGATAAGCACCGTAAGGAGTGATGACTTACTTCTGATAGTTCAAGGCGGCTCCGATGGCAGTACAGAACTCTGCGTATTTTGGGATGTGGAAGTGGACACCATAGAGTTTCTCCAGCATCGGATAGATTTCCTTACATTGCGGTAACAAGGTCAGGTTGCCAATCAGTACGAAATCCTTGATCCCCGAGTTTAAGGCCGACAGAATCGCAGCAGACCCAATGGTCTGGAGTACCATGACGATGATTCCCAAGGCAATATCCTCCTTGGGAGCGTCATACTGGGCCTTGCTGAAGAGGGAGGCTGTGGCATTCATGGGAAGACCAGGTAGCGGGTGGGTGGAGATATCACCGATGAGTAGGTTTATATGACTGATATCCCCCTGCATGGCCAGACTCTGAATCTGCTTAGGGTCTCGGGTGTTGAGCATCACGCGGCTCAGTCCTTGCAGGGTTCCGCCTCCAATACCGATACCTCCGATATGATGTATTTTGTCACCGTCACACTGTACGAAACTGGTTCCTGTTCCCATAGATACGACAATGGCTTTCGTCACGCCTGATTCGAAACGGGCTCCCAGACCGTCGGCAATAAACTCATCCACTTTCTGGGTGGGAATGCCATAGACAGGCTCATCGATATAGGCAGCCCCAACACCCGTCAGCATCACCTGCTCTACATCCTGAAGGGCGATCTTGTTGTCGTGGAGGTACTTACCGAAGGCTCCATAGAGTGAAGTTACCTGATCGGCGGCAGTGATACGGATAGGGGAGATGACACGTTTGTCACGCAGTCCTACTATCTTCGTGGTTGAGATACCTACGTCTATTCCTATAATGATTCCCATAGTCTTTTTGATTTTGCAGGCAAAGGTACTATTTAGTGCGCAATTATCCAAATAAAACGCCTTTTTTTAATCATATACCAAACGTATGGTAGGTAGAATGACTGAAAAACGGTATTGTGCGCATTCCCAAATCCCCCTACCTTTGCAGACAAAACCAAATGATACAGTAATAGTATGGTGAATTTTATTTTGGCAGATAATCAGGAATTGACGGCTTTTGCCCTGAAGACACTCCTCCGTGAGGTGGAGGGTGCTGTCTCCTATGATGTCTCGGGAAAAGAACAGTTGATAGAACAGTTACAGGTGCAGGAAAACAGTATCGTTCTCCTCGACTATACCTTATTTGATATACAGGACGAGGAACAGTTGCTCATCATCATTGAGCGGTTCCCTAAGACCCAGTGGATATTGGTCAGTGATGACCTGACGGCCCAGACGATGCGCAAACTGGTCTATGCAACTCGTCATGTGAGTATTGTGTTCAAGGACTCCCCCTTTAAATTGTTCCGCCATGCTATCGACTATGCCATCCGAGGTGAGCGTTACCTCTGTCAGCGTGCCGCAGAGGTACTGATCTGTCAACAGGCTGATGAGGGACAGAGTCCGAAGGTGCTGACGCAGACGGAGATAGAGATACTGCGTGGCGTGGCTCAAGGAAAGACGACAAAGGAGATTGCCAGTGAGCGGTTCTCCAGTATCCATACGGTGAACACACACAAGAAGAATATTTTCAAGAAACTACAGGTGAATACCGCCCATGAGGCCGTGAAGTATGCCTTTCGTGCCGGACTGGTAGACCCTTCGGAGTTCTATATCTAAAAGAAGAATAGTATGAAGAAACAGACCATAGCAATCCATACTCCTTATGTGCGTCCTGATGTGTATGGGGCACTGTCACTCCCAGTATATAATAATGTGGCGTTCGAGTTTCAGGATGCCCAGGAGATGAGTGATGCCTTTTGTAATCGTATCAAGGCTCCTGACTACGCTCGTGTGGAGAATCCCACTGTGACGAACCTGGAACAGAGGGTACGGCAACTGACAGGTGCTGCCCATGTCACAGCCTTTAATTCTGGGATGGCGGCTATCAGCAATGTACTGTTGGCTGTTGCCAACCAAGGGAAGAATATTGTGACTTCCCGACATCTGTTTGGCAATACTCTTGCACTGGTCACCAATACCTTGTTGCGCTTCGGCGTGAAGCCTCGTCTTCGTGACCTCACCAATTTACAAGCGATAGAGGATGCCATTGACGAACAGACCTGTTGTGTGTTTCTGGAGACAGTGACAAATCCGCAGTTAGAGGTGGCAGATCTACATGCCATTGCCGAGGTTGCCCATCGCAAAGGTGTACCTCTCATTGCCGATTCTACAGTGATACCCTTTACGGAGACGCAACTGAAAAAGTTGGGTGTCGATGTGGAAGTGGTGTCGAGTACTAAATACCTTTCTGGCGGTGGAACATCATTAGGAGGACTCGTCATTGATTATGGAACCTTCCCCCAGATTAACCAGCGTATCAAATATGAGTTGCTGTTTAACTTGGGGGCCTATATGACACCTCAGACTGCTTACCTGCAAACGCTGGGATTGGAAACTCTCGACGTGCGTTACCACCGTCAGGCATCTAATGCTCTCGAACTGTCGAAAGTATTAAAGGAGTCAGGACTCGTGAAGGGTGTCAACTATATCGGCTTGGAGGACAATCTCTATTATGAGATAGCCCAGCGACAGTTTGGTAAGACGGCAGGAGCGATGTTGACCATTGACCTGAAAAGTAAGGACCACTGTTTCTGCTTTCTTAATCGCCTGAAACTCATCCATCGTGCCACCAATCTCTTTGACAACCGTACCTTGGCCATCCATCCTGCCTCTACCATTTTCGGGCTTTTCCCGGAGAAACAGTTGGAACAGATGGATGTGCGACAGACCACAGTCCGTCTTTCAATCGGTCTGGAGGATGTGGACGACCTATTAGCGGATATTCAACAGGCTTTACAAGATGACTTATAATTTTGACAAGATTGTAGACCGCTCAGGCAGTGGCGATCTGAAACATGAGGTGTTACAGGAGCGTTACGGACGCAGCGACCTGCTACCGCTATGGGTTGCGGACATGGACTTTGAGACCCCTCCTTTTATCACAGAAGCACTTAGGGAACGCCTTAATCACTCTCTGTTTGGTTATACGGTGACCCCTGACGAGTTATGGACGACGATTATCCGTTGGATATATGATCATCACGGATGGGAGGTACAACGGGAGTGGCTCACCTATATTCCCGGTATCGTGAAGGGTATCGGTATGGCGGTCAATGTCTTCTCTGGGGAAGGCGATAAGGTCATTATCCAGCCGCCCGTCTATCACCCGTTCCGGATTACTCCACAGGGCAATGGCCGTCAAGTGGTATATAACCCGTTGACGAGACGTGAGGACGGTGGTTATGACATGGATTTCGAACAACTCGAACAGGTGGCGGATGAGCATTGTAAGATACTGATACTCAGTAATCCGCACAACCCCGCAGGTATTTGTTGGTCAATCGATACGCTACGGCGACTGGCTCATTTCTGCTATGAGCATCATATCCTGGTACTGAGTGATGAGATACATAGTGATATGGCACTCTTTGGTAACCGTCATGTCCCGTTCGCTACAGTTAGCGAGGAGGCTGCACAGTGCAGCATCACCTTTGGGGCACCTTCCAAGACCTTCAATATCGCAGGTATTGTCAGCAGTTATGCGATCGTTCCCAACCCGACATTACGTCGCCGCTTCTATACATGGTTAGAGGCTAATGAATTCAACGACCCTCCTTTGTTCTCACCCATAGCCACCATTGCGGCCTATCAGCAAGGGGAGGAATGGCGCAGGCAGATGGTGGTGTATATAGAGGAGAATATCCGTTTCTTGGAAGACTATTGCAGGGAACATCTACCCCTCCTCAAACCTATCCGTCCACAGGCCTCTTTCCTCGTCTGGATCGACTGTCGGGCCTTGGGACTGAACCATGACCAACTCGTCGACCTCTTCGTCAACCAGGCACACCTCGCCCTTAATGACGGTGCGATGTTTGGAATTGGCGGTGAGGGCTTCATGCGCTTAAATGTGGGGACTCCCAGAAGTGTCCTTCTGCAGGCATTAAAACAGTTGGAGGCAGTATATACCAAACGTTAGGTATATGAAATGCCATAACAGTGCTATTGTCCAGTGTTATGGAATGCCGTACCTTTGCAAACAGAATTCAAACATTATTTTGATAATCCATTAAATCGAGAAAGATATGGCAAACATCGCTCGCAACCTCATTGATTTGCTTGGCAATACTCCCTTGTTGGAGTTGACGCATACGGAGAAGAAAGAACATCTGAAAGCACGTGTGATCGCCAAGTTAGAGTATTTCAATCCTTCGCGAAGTGTGAAGGACCGTGTTGGATTTGCTTTGATAGATGATGCGGAACGGCGTGGACTCATCAACGAGAACACCACCATCATCGAACCGACAAGTGGTAATACGGGAATAGGACTGGCATATGTCTGTGCTATCAAAGGCTATCGCTTAATCCTGACCATGCCGGATGCCATGTCGCAGGAGCGCCGTACCCTCTTGAAAGCATTGGGGGCCACTTTGGTATTGACCCCGGCCTATGAGGGAATGAGTGGTAGTATCCGTAAGGCACAGGAACTGGCGGCTGAGATCGGTAATGCTTTTATCCCGCAACAGTTTGAGAACAAAGCGAATGCAGAGATTCATCGTAAGACGACGGCTGAGGAGATATGGCGTGACACAGACGGGAAGGTAGACATTCTGGTAGCAGGCATTGGTACTGGTGGTACGATCACTGGTGTTGGTGAAGTGCTCAAGAAATACAATCCCAATATTCAAGTAATTGCTGTGGAGCCCGACAGTTCTCCTGTGTTGAGTGGGGGAAAGCCTGGCCCTCACAAACTACAGGGTATTGGTGCTGGCTTCGTACCCAAGGTGTTGAATACAGCCATTTACGATGAGATTATCCGTGTCAAAGATGAGGAGGCATACGATCGTGGACGGCAACTTGCCCGTACGGATGGTGTGTTGACGGGTGTGTCATCGGCTGCTGCTGTGGCTGCCGCCATTCGGGTAGCGAAGCGTCCGGAAAATGAGAAAAAGAATATTGTGGTCATTCTACCAGATACAGGTGAGAGGTATCTGAGTACACCTATTTATAATTTCGAATAATTATGAGCGATACTAAGAAACTAAGTCTCATCGCCTTCAGTGGTGATTTCGACAAGTTGACGGCTGTATTCACTCTTGCAACGGGTGCCGCAGCCGTAGGATATGAGGTTAACATCTTCTTTACCTTCTGGGGACTGGATGCTATCAAGAAGAAACAAGGGCGTGCGTTCCTTGGCGCTAACTGGTTGACGAAGATTTTCGGTTTCATGATGGGAGGTCTTAAGACGACACCTACCAGCCGCTTCAATTTCTGTGGAGCAGGTCCTAAGATCTTCCGCTACCTGATGCGTAAAAATAATGTGGCGACCTTGGAGGAACTGGTAGAGGCTGCAAAGGTCTTGGGTGTCAACCTGTATGCTTGTGAGATGGCTATGCATGTTCTGGGATTAAAAAAAGAAGACTTTATCCCTGAAGTCAAGGATGTATTAGGCGTTGCGACCTTCCTGCAACTCTCAGAGGGGGGACGAACAATGTTTATTTAGTGTAAAGTTTTAATTTAAGTTATATGGCGACAAAGACATTAGACATTACGAAGGAGCATTGCCCGATGACCTTCGTCAAGACCAAAATAGAACTGGCTAAGTTACAGGCAGGTGACATTTTGGAGGTACTGCTTTCTGAGGGTGAGCCTTTGGACAATGTGCCCCGCAATGCGGTAGATCAGGGCTATGAGGTGCTCTCCGTGGAGCATGTCGAGGGAACAACACATAAAGTTGTGATTAAGCGATAGCAAAGTCCAAACTATTTTGGACTTTGTAGAGCGTGAACAAGTTCGGATTAAAAATTCAAGGTAATTATCAAAAAATAAAAAAGACTAAACTATGGCAGATTCTAATCTTCAGCGCAGTGTGACCACTGCCACCGCTAGAAAACTGGCGACCACTACCAAGACAGCCCCTCAGATGGGTAGTATCACTCCAAGACTCCTCCTGAAACTCCTTCCATGGGTTCAGGTAAGTGGTGGCACTTTCCGTGTCAACCGCACCAAGGTAGAACTCAAGAAGACGGAGCGTCTGAATATCGAGTATCTCAATGGGGTTCCGTCATTTACCGCAAAGAGTCTGAAACAGATTCCTTTGTTCTCAGCCTTTGACGATGAGATTGTCACACGTTTGGCAAGTTCTTTCGAGACCGTTGAGGTCGCACTGGGTAACCTTTTCGTCAAAGAAGGCAAAGACAAACAGAAGTTCTTCATCGTGGCAAGTGGTCAGGCTGAGGTCATCAATAAGGGGCCTCATGGGGAGGAACTGCGTATCGCCCTGCTGGGTGACGGTGAGTTCTTCGGTGAGGCAGACCTCCTGAACGATGCCGCTTCTACAGTCAGCGTACGTGCCGTCACACCTTCTGTGTTCCTCTCTCTGAAACTCTCCGAGTTGGAGAAGTTTATCAAGGAGGTTCCTGACTTCCGACAGACTTTCCAGAAGGCTGTCGACAAGCAGTTACGCCTGAAGGCAACTGTCAATGACCATGGTGAGAAACACATCGACTTAGTCAGTGGTCATGAGGAGGATAATATCATCCCGGAGACCTATATCGACTACGAGGAGAATCCCACGGAATACAGTCTCAATACCTTACAGACTGTAGTACGTGTTCACACTCGTGTGAGTGATCTCTATAATAACCCTTACAACCAACTCGAAGAGCAACTGCGTCTCTCCATAGAGAGTATCAAAGAGCGTCAGGAATGGGAACTTATCAACAATACCCAATTCGGACTGCTTGCCTCTGTCAGTCCTGCCCATCGCATCACGACCCGCTATGGCGCACCGACTCCTGACGACCTTGATGAATTGTTGTCTTTGGTATGGAAAGAACCTGCTTTCTTCATTGCTCATCCACGTGCCATTGCCGCCTTCGAGCGTGAGTGTACATGGCGTGGTGTTCCACCTGTGACAACCGATCTCTTTGGTACGAAAGTCATCCTTTGGCGTGGCGTACCCCTGATACCCTCAGATAAGGTAGAGGTAGAAGGACAGTTCCTGACAGGTCGTGGCGTAGGAACAACAAAGATTATCCTCGTCCGCACTGGTGAGAAGAACCAGGGTGTGGTAGGCCTGCACCAGAGTGGTATCCCAGGAGAGATTGCTCCATCGCTTAGTGCTCGTCTGATGGGGCTCGACAAGTTTGGTGTCGCTTCCTATTTGCTGACTAAGTATTTCAGTCTTGCGGCATTGACAGACGATGCCATTGCTGTCCTTGAGAATGTAGAGGTAGGCTACTACCACGACTACCAGCATCGTAATAAAGTAGAGAAATAAATGAAGGAATGATAGAGACATTCAATAATCCTTATTCCGCACAAGACACTCAGGTGTTTGATGCCTTGCGACGAGTGGCTCAGGAACTCTGCCCAGACGAGGTACGTGCTGAACGTCAGGAAATCCTGCCTGATGAGCAGTTGAATCTCGACGCACTGGAACTGCCATTTGGTGTAGAGCGTCCGGCGGAGGGAGGTGCGCCAACTTCGCATCCCACCCAAGATGCGTTGCCCGTTGACAATGGGTTCGGCATCGGAATTCCTGAGACTCAGAAGTTGCGCCAGTTGCACTATGAGGAAGCCGACACGCTGGACTCCGACCAGATCAAGAAAGACTTCCCCATTCTGCAACAGAAGGTGAACGGTCATGATCTTGTATGGCTTGACAATGGTGCTACGACACAGAAGCCCAACGTGGTGATTGATAAGATTTCGGATTATTACCGCAACTATAATTCGAATATCCACCGTGGTGCCCACACACTGGCAGCACGTGCTACGGATGCCTACGAGGAGGCACGCCAGAAGATAGCCAACTTCATCAATGCACCGTCTTCCGACAATATTGTCTTCGTGCGTGGTACTACAGAGGGCATCAACCTCGTGGCACAGACTTTTGGCAGACAATATCTTGGGGCTGGCGACAACGTCATTGTATCAGAACTTGACCACCATGCCAACATCGTGCCTTGGCAGCGCATTGCCCAAGAGCGGGGCGCAGACTTGTTCGCCATACCTACTGACAAAAACGGAGACCTCATCCTCTCGGAACTGGAGCGTCTTATCACACCTCGTACACGAGTGGTCTCTGTCGGACATGTCAACAACACCTTCGGAACGATCAATGATGTGCAGCGTATCATCGATATCGCTCACTCCCACCATGTGCCTGTCCTTATTGATGGTGCCCAATCGATTGCTCATACACCTGTCGATGTGCAGGCTTTGGGAGCCGATTTCTTTGTCTTCTCAGGACATAAGATCTATGGCCCCAATGGTATCGGTGCCGTCTATATCAGTCAGGAGTGGCTCAACAAACTACAGCCCTGGCAGGGTGGTGGCAACATGATCAAGGACGTGACGATAGAGCATACAGAGTATAATCAGGCACCAGCACGTTATGAGGCAGGTACACCTAATGTGGCTGATGCCATCGGACTGGGTGCCGCCCTCGACTACGTGAGCCGTATTGGTATTCGCAATATCGAGCACCATGAGCACCAACTCACGGAGTATGCCCGTGAGCAACTGGCACAGGTACCAGGATTACACCTTATCGGCAATCCCAAGCATCGCGTCTCTGTCGTCAGTTTCTATCTCGACAATATTCCCGTACCCGAGGTGGGAACATTACTTGACAAAGAGGGCATCGCTGTCCGTGCGGGTCACCACTGCGCCCAACCTGCCCTTCGTGCGTTGGGACATGAGATGTCTGTCCGCCCCACCTTCGCTCTCTATAATACACGTGAGGATGTCGATAAACTCGTTATCGCCCTACGGAAAATTGTAAACAGCAAATAAATAAGGTATAAGCGTAAAAATGGCAAAGATCATAGTAAATGGTGAGGCACAGGAGGTACAACTTCCACTCACCTTGACAGAGTTAATCAAACAGAATGATGTGCAACAGCCTGAAATGGTTAGTGTACAGGTGAATGAGGACTTCGCTGACCGTTCTGAATGGGATGGTATCCAGATCAAGGATGGTGACACCGTCGACTTCTTGTACTTCATGGGAGGAGGTAGTATTTAGTTCATAGTTAAGAGTTCATAGTTATGTACGATTTTACTGAAGAGCAGATACAACGTTACTCACGCCATATCCTTTTGCAGGATGTAGGTGTGGAGGGGCAGGAGAAAATCCTCAATGCCAAGGTGCTCGTAGTGGGTGCCGGTGGCTTGGGGGCCCCCGTCTCCCTCTATCTTGCGGCAGCGGGTATTGGTCGTATTGGTATTATTGATGCCGATGTGGTTGACCTCTCCAACCTACAGCGGCAAATCATCCATTTCACCAAGGATGTGGGAGTGCCAAAGGTGGAGAGTGCCAAGGAGAAGATTCTTGCCATCAACCCTGATGTGAAGGTGGACACCTTCCATGAGTTCCTCTGGTCGGGCAACGCACTGGATATCATCAAGGAATATGACTTCATCGTCGATGGCACCGACAATTTCCCTGTGAAGTTTCTCATCAACGATGCCTGTGTGATGGCTGGCAAGCCTTTCTCACATGGAGGTATCCTGCGCTTCAACGGACAGACCTTCACGCATCTTCCTGGTACCGCCTGCTATCGCTGTTTCTTCAAGGAACCGCCACCCCCAGGAGCCGTACCCACCTGTTCACAGGCTGGTGTCTTAGGAGCCATCGCCGGTATGTTAGGAACCATTCAGGCAGCGGAGACCCTGAAGTATTTCACGGGTGTTGGTGAGTTATTGACCAACCGTCTGCTGACCTTCGATGCCAAGACGATGCAGTTCCGTACCATTCCTGTCAAGCAGCGTCCTTCGTGTGCCATCTGCGGTGAGCATCCTACCATCACGGAGTTGATAGATTACGAGCAGGCAGCCTGTGATTTAAAACATTAAAACGATGAGAATCAATCAAAATGTCATAGACGAGATGATAGCCCAGGCTCAGAAGGATGCTCCTAATGAGACCTGTGGCTATCTATTAGGTGTTGACGATGTCGTCACAGAGAACTACTGGATGGAGAATATCGACCATTCGCCTGAGCATTTTTCCTTTGCTCCCAAGGATCAGTTTGCAGCCTTGAAGTATGCGCGTTCGAAAGGACTGAGGATCCTTGCCAACTGGCATAGTCATCCTGCCTCTCCCTCGCGCCCCTCTCAGGAGGATCTGCGACTGGCGAATGATCCTACTATCCGTTATGCCATTCTCTCTCTGCACGAGGGTATCCACCTCAATTCGTTTAAAATTCTTAACGGGGAGGTGATTGATAAGGAACAGCACCTCTGATTCTTCAAAAAATCACTAACTTTGCAGCCATCTTATGAAAAGAGTATGGTTGGCTATTACAATCTTCCTGTTCACGCTGACGGCAACGGCACAGGAAGACTCGCTAAAGACCGCTACACTGGATGGTGTGACGGTCTCTGTGCGTCGTTCTGGTACCAGTCGACTGGCGGGTGCTGTCAACGGCATTCGTGTCAATCGTGAGGAACTTTTCCGTGCCGCCTGCTGTAATCTGGGCGAGAGTTTTACCACTAATCCCTCGGTGGATGTCAACTACAGTGACGCTGCCACCGGGGCGAAACAGATCAAACTGTTAGGACTCTCTGGCACCTATGTGCAGATGCTGACAGAGAATATGCCGAACTTTCGTGGCGCAGCCTTCCCTTACGCACTGGGCTATGTACCTGGCCCTTGGATGCAGAGCATACAGGTGTCGAAGGGTGCCTCGTCAGTGCGTAACGGTTATGAGAGCATCACAGGGCAAATCAATATCGAGTACCTCAAACCAGAAGACGAGGAGGGCGTTGCCGTCAACCTCTATGGTAATACAAAGAGTCGCATGGAGGCGAATGCGGATGCGAATATCCATGTAGAGAAGGTCAATACGGAACTGCTGGCACATTACGAGAACGACTGGGGACACCATGACGACAACGACGACGGCTTTTACGACAAGCCTAACATCCGGCAGGTGAACATACAGAACCGCTGGGACTATATCGGACAACATTATATCTTCCATGGCGGCATCAGTTTGTTGGACGAGAGGCGTGAAGGAGGACAGATGAGTCATTCACCCCTATGCCATGCCGATGAGTTATTTAAAATCCACTCAGAGACGCATCGCTATGAGGCCTATATGAAACATGCGCTGTTGCTGAATCCTGAGCGTGGTACGAATATCGCCCTGATGGCAAGTGGCTCTCTCCACCAACTGGAAGCACTTTACGGCAACAAGACATACAGTGTCAACGAGAAGAACGCCTATGCGCAACTGATGTTCGAGACGAATCTGGGCGAGATACATAACCTGTCTGCCGGACTCTCTCTTAATCACGACTATTTCCATCGTGACGACAAAGAGACGACTCCTGGTGCCTATCTGCAATATACGCTGAACCTCAACGAGCGGTTGACACTGATGGCTGGTATCAGAGCCGACCACAGCAGCCGTTATGGCTGGTTCGGTACCCCTCGCATCCATCTGAAATACATGCCTCATGAGATCGTCACACTACGTCTGTCGGCTGGTAAGGGCTACCGCACGCCTCATGCCTTGGCGGAGAATAACTATCTGTTGGCGAGTGGCAGACAGTTGGTGATTGACGACTTGGAACAGGAGAGTGCCTGGAACTACGGACTCTCAGCAGCACTGAATATCCCCATAGGAAACAAAACCCTCAAGGTGAATGCAGAATACTATTATACCCATTTCATCCGACAAATGCTGGTCGACTATGACAGCGATATCCGTGAGATACGCCTTACCAACCTGCGGGGAAGGAGTTATTCACACACTTTCCAGATTGATGCCACCTACCCAGTCATCGACGGGTTAGAAGTCACTGCTGCCTACCGACTGAACGATGTCAAGTCAACGTATGGGGGACAACTCATGGAGAAGCCTCTGCAGAGCCGGTACAAGGCATTGCTGACGGCAAGTTATAAACTACCTCCCGGCTTATGGCAGTTTGACGTGACCTTCCAGCAGAATGGTGGCGGCAGGCTACCGTCCTCTATCCATACCCTTACCGACTCCCGTTTTGCTGCCTACCCCCAGTTGAATGCACAGGTGACCCGCTGGTTCCGTCATTTCTCGGTCTATATAGGAGGCGAGAACCTGACCAACTATCGCCAGCCTCATCCTATCTGGGGTACGGACGACCCTTGGAGTAAGGAGTTTGAGCCTACGATGGTATGGGGACCCGTACATGGTTTGACTTTATACGCCGGCATCCGTCTGAATTTCGGAAAGAGATTATAAAGAATTAAAAGATTGAAGGTATGAAGAAACTATTGACATTACTGATGCTGACAGCCACGCTGTCACTCAGTGCGAAAGATTTGAAGACATTAGTAGTCACTACCCTGCCACAGATGCATTGTGACAACTGTGAGAAGAAAATCAAAGGGAACCTCCGTTTTGAGAAGGGCATCAAAAGCATCGAGACAGATGTAAACGGACAGCGTGTCACCATCACCTATGATGCCGACAAGACAACTCCAGAAAATATTATCCAGAGTTTTCGGAAGTTTGGCTATCAAGCCATGGAAGTGAAGATGGCACCAAAGGAGGAAACGAAGGGACCTTCATTTTGAGAAAACTCTAATTTTATTTGGTTTTCTTCCTACTTAATCGTATCTTTGCAGGAGATATTTCTCGATACGGCACAGGTCATTAGACCATGATGGCCATTCAGTTTATTAAAGATTGAACATATGGAACGTCCGACTATTGAACGTGTGATGAGCATTTTTAGTGAACTCAACCGTATTCCACGCCCCTCCCATCACGAAGAGCGTGTCGCTGACTATCTTTGTCAGTTTGCGCAGCGTCTGCATTTGGAATATGAGCGCGATGCAGAAAACTGTGTTATCATCCGTAAACCTGCCACGCCGGGTTATCATGCATCAGAGCCCATCGTTCTGTTGAATCACATGGATATGGTATGCGTGGGGATGAAGGATCCGCTAAATGATCCTGTAGAGACCTATATCGACAATGGGTGGATGAAGGCACAAGGCACTTCGTTGGGAGCAGATAACGGTATCGGCCTCTCGATGGCTTTGGCTGTACTGGAGTCTGACACAATAGTGCATCCGGCTTTGGAAGTGATTACTACAACTAATGAGGAGGATGGTATGTCGGGTGCCGCCCGGTTGTCGAAAGACTTCCTTCGTGGGCGTAAAGTCATCAATCTTGACTCGGAAGATTATGATACGATTACTACAGGTGCCGCAGGAGCCTGTTTACAACTGCATAGACTTCCCATGCATCCAGAACCTGCTCCAGGTGGTAAATACCGTTGGTATCATATCCGTTTTGAGGGGGGCCTTGGTGGACATTCCGGTGTTGATATCAATAAAGGACGTTGTAGTGCCGTTATCCCTGCATGGGCTATCCTGGCGGCGATTTATAACGATTACGACCTCCGTCTGGCCAGTATACAGGTAGGTGAGGCTAATGCCTCTATTGCCTCTGCTGCTGATCTGACGATTTGTGTGCGTTCGGGGGAGGCTTCCGAATTTGTCAAGGCGCAGGAAGAGAGCATCAATGAATGGCTGCGTGAGGAATATGGAGATAATGACCCTCAGATGCATTGTACGATTGAGAAATGCGATAAACAGGCGACGGTCATGCCCGCAGAGACTTTCGAGGCACTGATGAGTTGTCTGGAACAGATTCCCCAAGGAGTGGTCAAGATGAGTGACACGATGCAGGATACGGTGGAGACTTCGAATAATATCGGATGCATCAGAACGGAGAGTGACCATATTCTTATTAGTACGCATACACGTAGTTTTATCGATGCTGACATGCAACAACTCAGTCAGGAGATTGCCGATACGTTTGCCTCCGCTAATGCTACGTCAGAAACAGTCATGTCGGCTCCGGCATGGCAGGAAGACCAACAGTCACCCTTCCTCCAACTGACCAGTGACACCTTCCTCGATGTCTTAGGCTGGAGACCTCGTTTGGTAGCCATGCACTTCGTTCTAGAGGCGGGATTTTTTGTCCGGCATTATCCTGGCATCCAGATAGCCAGTATCGGTCCTCGTATCGTTGAACCTCACTCTGCCAGTGAGCGGGTGGAACTGAAGACGATTGATGATATCTGGCAGGTCTTGTTGGAACTCCTCAAACGGCTGAAATAGCAGAAAATCAGTTATCCTAATTGAATTTAAGGCATATCTACCAAACTTGCGGTAGAAAAAATGCCGTTTAAAAGGTATTGTGGGACTCGAAATTCCGCCGTACCTTTGCACTGTGATTAAAATCATTTTTGAAAATAAATTAAATTTGACTAAAGTTATGATGACAATGAGTATGAAACAAATGCAGATGCGAATGTGTTGCTGTTGTTGTAGCAGCATGCAGATGATGCGTAATGATAAGAAGAGAGACCAACACATTATTAATAATATATATTTAGAACGACAACATTATGAAAAGATCAGTTTTTACGATAGCATTGCTTTTAGGGCTGCAAGTTAGTCTGACAGCCACCGCACAGAACGAGAAGGTAACCCTCCACGTACAGAATTCTGTACGTCCGTTGGTTGAGAAGTGGGTTGCCGAATATACAAAGACCAACAATAACATTGCTTTCCAGATTGCAACAGGGAAGGCACAGGATAACGAAAATAGTATTTCATTTGTAACAGAACAGGCTGACGATGCGGTTTTCATCGCACGCTATGCTATCCTGCCAGTCGTCAACAAGTCATCGGAGGCTGAGCAAGTTTTAGGCAGCAAGCGTCTGAACGCCAAGAAACTAAAGAGTCTTTTCTTCGTGAAAGATGAGTATGACGACGATACGAAGGAGACGAAGGCAGAGAAAACGCTTCATATCTACACAGGTAATAGTCAGCAGTCGGCCTCCCGTGCCTATGCAACTTCCTTCAAGCAGGAGACCAGTAATTACAAAGGAAAGAAGATTTCTGGGGATGACAGTTTCCTGAATGTTGCCTTGAGCCGTGACCCCTTAGGTGTTGCCATCAATTCCCTTTCTAATATTTTCGATTTACAGAGCCGTCATCTGCGTCATGACCTGGCATTGGTACCTCTGGACATCGACAAGCATGGAGAGCAGGTATTGGACGAGGCTCGTCTGGATGATATCATCCTTTTATTGGAACAGCAGCAGTTCGCTGAGATTCCAGTAGGCAAGATAGGTCTTGACTACAACCATCACAATAGTCAGTTGAACGCTTTCGTTCGCTGGATATTGACCGATGGCAACAAATACATTCATGAGTATGGTTTGCTACAACTGTCTCAGAAAGAGTTGACCGCTCAGTTACATCGTACGGAGCAGATAGATTTGGCTCAAAAATAGATTACTTAAGTATTTAATTAAATCAGGTTAGTTTGTTTTATTAATGAATGATTGCTTGTGGAGCATACGCTCCACGGGCAATCCTAAGGGAGACTGTATTTATGGAAAAGAAGTTATTAGTAGTTTTAATAGTTTGTCTGTTGTCAGCGCTGAATGCGCTGGCTCAGACCACCATCACGGGTCGTATCGTAGATGCCCGTACAGGTGATGCACTGATTGGTGCCTCTGTGGTTCCCAAGTCTAGTAAAGAATTAGGTGCCGTCACGGACGTAGACGGAAACTTCAAATTGGTGACCAACGTCGAGTTGCCGCTTACCCTCAGTGTACAGTATGTAGGCTATCGCCCTCAGGAGGTGGATGTGTATGATGCCTCCGAGTCGGTGGATATCCAGTTGCAAGATAACAGCAGTCGCTTGAACGAGGTCGTCGTCATCGGTTATGGCGAGCAGAAGCGTCTCGAACTGACCAGTGCCATCTCCAGTGTAGGCAATGAGGTGCTGCGCCAGCAGAACAACTCCGTGGAGAGTGCACTGCAAGGTGCCGTCGCAGGTCTTAACGTGACTCAGACTTCTGGTCAGCCGGGCGCGACAAGTATCATCCGCATTCGTGGTGGTAACTCCATCACGGGTGGTAATGAGCCCCTTTATGTGATTGACGGTTTTATAGTCTATAACGATCCCGCCTCCACACGTACTGGTGCCAAGACGAGTGATGCTACGCTGGACCCGCTGTCCTTCCTGAATCCCGCCGACATCGAGAGCATTGAGGTGCTGAAGGATGTAAGCGCAACCGCTATCTATGGTACCCGTGGTGCCAACGGTGTGATCATCATCACTACCAAGAAAGGCTCGCATGGTCGTAACAACATCACCTATAACGCCTCTTTCGGATGGAGCACCATCGGCAAGAAACTGGATTTCCTCAACGCCCAGCAGTGGGTGGACATCTGGCATGAACTCTACCAGAACGGTGAACTGGGCTATGACCTTGACAACCCCACCCAGAGTTACGACTGGCAGGACGCAGCCTTGCGCACAGGTTTCTCGCAGGAGCACCAACTGTCTGCCGTAGGCGGCGATGAGATCTCACGCTACAGCATCAGTGGCAGTTACAAGAGCCAGGACGGTATCGTGAAGGGTACGGGACTGACCCGCTATGCAGGACGTATCAACTACGAGCGTAACATTTTCAAGAACCTGCTGGTGGGTGTTAATGCCAATGCAGCCTATAACAAGGTATTAGGCATCGCCGACAACAGTGGTAACATGTTCCAGCCAAGTCCTTGGTTCGCAGCCATCTCGCACACGCCGTACACCTCTATCTACAATGCTGACGGATCGTATAACTACGATGCCACCCCCACCAGCGTGGATATCTACAATGGCAAGGTGGGCAACCCCATCAGCGATTTGGAGAATACCAAGGCTGAGACGGAGAACACCCGTGTGATAGGTACTGGTTTCGCCGAGTGGACCATCATCCCGCAGTTGAAATTGAAGGCAAGCCTAGGTGCTGATATCTCAAATACCCGTCAGAGTTACTATGCTCCCTCCTACACCACAGGTGGTATTGCCAATAGTGGCTATGCCTCTGTAGGTCAGACAAAGACCACGACATGGCAGACGGAGTACACGGCAACCTACAGCAATATTTTCAAGCGTGTACACTCGCTGACGGCACTGTTGGGCTATACCGCCCAACATACCGACCGTAGCAGTGTCGCTACAACTGCCTACGGTTTCAGCAACGATGCCACAGGCTACGACAACCTCAGTGCTGCCGCTACCACCTTGCCTTCTATTAGTGGTCATTATATCTCTACCCTCCAGTCGTGGATTGGTCGTGTGAACTACAGTTACGACTCCCGTTATAATGCCTCTCTTACTCTCCGCGCCGATGGCTCCAGCCGTTTCGCCAAGGATCACCGTTGGGGATGGTTCCCCTCACTGGGTCTGTCGTGGAACATTGACCGTGAGAAATGGCTCCGCCTGGGCAAGAACGTAGACTTCATCCAACTGCGATCCTCTATCGGTACCGTAGGTAACCAGGAGATTGGTGACTATCAGTATGCCGCTAATGTGGTTCCTCGCACGGTGATTATCAACAACCAGCAGGCTACGAGTTATATCATTGAGAACAAGTCGAACCCGGACTTGAAATGGGAGACGACCACCTCTTATAATATTGGATTGAGCACCGGTTTCTTCCAGAACCGTCTGACGGTGACCCTCGATGCCTACTATAAAAAGACGAGTGACTTGCTTTTGGACGTACCTGTAGAGCAGGTGACTGGTTTCTCCACCGTGCTGCGTAATGTCGGCTCTGTGACTAACAAGGGTGTGGAGTTGGAAATCGGTGGTGTGCTGATCGACAACAAGAACTGGAAGTGGAATGTCAATGCGAATATCGCCCACAACAAGAACGAGGTGACTAGTCTGGGTGACTCAGAGTATTTCCTGCCCGATTTCGCGTCAGTAGGTACCCTACAGTATATCAATCCATTCATTGTGAAGGTGGGTGAGCCTCTCGGCACCTTCTACGGCTATAAGTTCAAGGGCATCATCCAGTCGGACGAGGACCTGAGCCAACTGCCTACACAGACCATCTCCACGGTAGAGCCAGGTAATCCGAAGTTCGAGGATGTGAATGGGGACGGAGTGGTCAACGAACAAGACCGTGTGGTATTGGGTAATATCCAGCCGAAGTTCACTTATGGCTTCAATACGAAGGTGGCCTATAAGAACTGGGACCTCTTTGTGAGCATCAGCGGTAGTTACGGCAACAAACTCTTCAATGCCCTTGCTTGTCGTCTGGATCGTGGTAACGGCTACTACTATAACCCACTTGCCGAGGTCGCTGACCGTTGGACGGTCACCAATCCTAGCAATACCGTACAGAAAGCGACCAGTGCCACCTCTATCTATGCGGACGACCGCTTTGTGGAGAATGCCAGTTACCTGAAGTTCCGTAACATCCAGTTAGGCTATACCCTGCCTGTTCCACAGATCACGAAGGATGCGAAACTCCGTCTGTATGTCTCACTGCAGAACTTCTTCACCATCACTAATTACAGCGGTTATGACCCAGAGGCTAACCGTAATGGTATCGATGAGACCAGTGCTTTGTATCAGGGTGTGGACTATGGTGCCTATCCTGCTGCCAAGACAGTACTCGTAGGATTTAATATCACATTATAATGAGATAACGATATATCGAAATATCGAGATAAAAAACGAAACATTATGAAAAAGAATTATTTTAACTATATATTCGCTGCCGCACTGACACTGAGCAGTTGCGCAGACTTGGAACAGAGTTCCATTAGTTCTATCGACAAGGAGAACTTCTATGGCAGCAAGGAAGATATCGAGACTGCAATCAACGGCATTTACCAAGAGTTTACGGTGGATGGGTTCTATGGCATGTTCAACAACCAGAGTGTCTATATCAACGACTTGCAGACCGATTATGTGAAGGCTGGCGCACAGACCAACTCCGCCCATATCCGTGAGTTGTCTAACTTCGCAGTGCAGCCTACCAACCTCTTCGTCAACTATGCGTGGGAGGAACACTATACCGCCATCAACCGTGCTAATGTTGTCATCGACAAGGTGGAGGGTGCCTCTTTCCTCGACGAGCAGTCGAAAAAGAACTACATCAACGAGGCTCGTTTCCTGCGTGGTTTTGTATACTTCAACCTTGTGCGTTACTTCGGTGGTGTGCCCATCGTACTCCATGACGGTGAGGGCGAAGGGGCTCCCCGTAATAGTGTCGATGAGGTCTATCATCAGATTGTGGAGGACCTTACGGCTGGTGAGCAACTGCCTGCCAACTATACCACCCTCGATAGCAAGGCAAATAGTTTAGCCGCCTCTGCCCTGCTCTCCAAGGTATACCTGGTATGGGCACAGACATCTAGCGACGAGGGTAAGGCTAACCAGCGTGAGTATTACCAGAAGGCTATTGACTATGCCGATAAGGTGATCACGTCCCAGAAATATGACCTGCTGGATAAGTTTATCGACAACTGGTCAGTAGACAAGAAGCATGGCATAGAGCATATCTTCTCCATAGAGCACGACCGTACCATCAACGCCAACGTGTCAGGACACTGCACCTTTGCCACCAACTGGGATGACGCAGAGCCAGTATTGCTTGCCACCAGTGATAAGTATTATGAGCAGACCGATCCCCGTGACCAGCGTCGTGACGGATCTTGGGCAAAGCGTATCTATAATCCCAACACGGGCGAGGACTATGTGTTCACTATCCCTCGCTTCCGCAAGTATATTGACTCGCTGAACTTCGCCAACCCATCCTCAACGGGAAATGTGGCAGGACAGTCGACCAACACCGTTATCATCCGCTTTGCCGAGGTGCTGCTCATCAAGGCAGAGGCAGAGAATGAGTTGAATGGTCCTACGACAGCCGCTTATGATGCAATCAACCGAGTGCGCCGCCGTGCCTACTGGAGTCCTTATGAGAACACCCAGTTTACTCCCTCTGACGGTTCAGACCTTAACCTCTCTGGTCTGACACAGGAACAGTTCCGTGAGAAACTGCGTGAGGAGCGTCGCTTAGAGTTTGTCTTGGAGGGGCAACGTTGGTTCGACCTCATCCGCTGGCATATTCTTGTCAAGTATGTAAAGGCAAACACCCCGACCGATGCGGAGACCCTCGGTACCAAGACCACCAAGATACAGAACGTGTCGAAGAAGAACTACCTGTTGCCGCTGCCTCAGGAGCAGATCATCCTGAATCCGAACCTGGAACAAAACTGGGGCTATAGTGGTGAAACGGGCGATGGCCCTTATGGAGCGGAGTTTGAGTAATCAATATCGAATATCGAAATATCGGAAAATCGAGACAACGAAATAACAAAATAAAATAAAAACACAATGAAAAAGAATTTATTTAGAACTATCGCTGTGGCTCTGCTTGCAACCACAGGCATCCAACAAGTCGCTGCCCAGCAGCAAGTAGCCAACAACCGTCGTGAGCGTATTCTGCAGGTACTTGACCAGAGTCGTCCTAATGAGTATATACCTGCTGGCTTCTTCCTCCATTTCGAGAACAAACTGGGTCGTAAGGCCGTAGAA
This sequence comes from Prevotella sp., assembly GCA_017449675.1. Lineage (GTDB taxonomy): Bacteria > Bacteroidota > Bacteroidia > Bacteroidales > Bacteroidaceae > Prevotella. The sequence continues at coordinate 16,890 of JAFTFG010000014.1, read as the reverse complement.
GACCATAAGGCTTTCTATAAGGCAACCAACATGGACTTTGTGAAAGTGTTCTACGAGATTGTCGTACCCCAGATTGATATCAAGAGCGGTAAAGACTGGGAGAAAGTGCCCGTCTATGGTGAGGACTTCTTCGCTCCACAGGTTGCCGTCATCGAGGACCTTGCCCGTGAGTTTGGCAGTGAGGCGTTTATCCTGCCTACTGTCTATTCCCCATTGGCACTTGCCGCTCAGACATTGGGTAAGAGAGGTGAGGACCTGAAGAAGTTTGTAGAGCAGGATCCTGTGGCCTTTGGTCATGCCATCAAGAACCTCTCGCTCTCTATCGAGAACTATCTGCGTGCTGCCCGTAAGCATGGTGCCGACGGGTTCTATGTCTCCAGTCAGGGCGGTGATGGCAATTTGTTGTCCGCTAAGGTATGGAACGAGCAGGTGCGTCAGTGGGACAAGCATGTCTCTGAGGTTGCCAACGAGATTGGTGAGATCAATATCCTGCATATCTGCGACTATGGTGCTCCCTTTAAGAATGCTGAGGCTCTCTATGCCTTCGCTGACTATCCTGCCAGCATCATCAACGTACCCTTGAACTTCTCTGACGGCTCCGTACTCGACTTGAAGGAGGCACAGAAGCGTTTTGGTCGTCCTATCTTCGGAGGTTTGGAGCGTCTGGGTGTCATTGCCACTGGTACTGTAGAGCAGGCTAAGGCTGCTGTTGACAAAGTGCTGGAGAACGCTCCCCAGAATTTCATCCTTGGTGCCGACTGCACCGTGCCTGGTGATACCGACTGGGAGAAACTGCGTGCAGTCATCGATTATGCACATACATGGAGACAGACTCATAAGAAATAATAATAAACAGCCATTTTTTTCGTTAATTATCTGAATGAAGCAAATGTTTGTGTGGATCGGCGCCCTGTTAGTGGGCGCCATCCTTGGTTTATTACAAATCGGGTGGATAGGGAATGTCGCAGACTTCATAGCCACCATCTATGTACGGCTGTTCCAACTGTTGGCCGTACCTACCATCGTGCTTGCCGTCACCACGACACTCGCCTCACTGGGAAAGGGACAGGAGGCTGGACGTATCTTTGCCCATACCATCACCTATACCCTCCTGACTACTATCGTGGCAGCAGCAGTAGGATTGTTGCTCTATGTCGTCATTGCTCCAGGTAGTCTGCCCGCAGAGGCAATCAGTCAACAGACAATAGACGGTAACGAGACACAACTGACCTATACCGATCATCTGTTGTCTGTCATTCCCAATAATGTGGTGAAGCCATTCCTGGAGGGTAATGTGCTCTCCCTCTTGTTGCTTGCCGCTGCCGTGGGTATCGCCCTCGCTCAGATGCCAGAGACGGCACAGAAGAGAACGGTGGTGGGTTTCCTGCAAGGTTTACAGGAAGTGCTTTTCACCCTGATACGTGGACTGATATTGACCTTGCCGATAGGTATTGTCGCTTTTGCGGCTCAGTTGTCTGCTCAACTCAGTGCTGGTGTCGTCGCAGACTCGCTAGGGAAGTATGTTGCTGTCGTACTCGGGGGTAACCTCATCCAGTTCTTTGTCGTACTACCATTGTTCCTGTTGTTGCGTGGGCTGAATCCTATCCGTACTTTAGGGCGTATGATGCCTGCTGTATTGATGGCGCTTTTCACCAAGAGCAGTGCCGCCACCTTGCCTGTTACGATGGAGACGGCGGAACAGCGGTTAGGGGTGAAGTCAAAGATTGCCCGTTTCGTACTACCTATCTGTACGACTATCAATATGAACGGGTGTGCCGCCTTTATCCTTGTCACTAGTCTGTTTGTGATGCAACAAGGAGGTGTCGAACTCACATGGACGACCATGCTCACATGGTTACTTATCTCTGTGGTATCGGCAATTGGTAATGCAGGGGTCCCGATGGGCTGCTATTTCCTGACACTCTCCCTGATGTCAGGCATCAACGCTCCGATTGCCGTCCTGGGCATCATCCTGCCTATTTATACGATTATCGATATGGTGGAGACGGCGGTGAATGTATGGAGCGACTCCTGCGTCTGTGCGATGACAGATCATGACCTCCGGGAGGTTGAGTGATAAGACCTGCATATAATATGAAAAGCCCCTGCTGGAGAATTCCAAGACAGGGGCTTCATAATGAAAGGAGGAGTGGTACCTCCAGGAATCGAACCGGGGACACACGGATTTTCAGTCCGATGCTCTACCAACTGAGCTAAGGCACCATATTTTGTTCAAAGAACACTTTTATTGCTTGATTGCGGGTGCAAAGGTACAACAAAAAAAATAATCCACCAAACTTTTGGCGGATTATTTTTCGTTCTACTCAAATTTCTCATTATTTCGCAGTCTCTTTATTGGCTTTGACTTGCTCCTCAGCCTGCTTGTAGGCATCACTTCTCTCGTCCATAATAACCACCTTTGCTAACTTTGCCCATCCTTCAGGGTTTTCTTCGATATGGCCAGCCCAGAAGGTGATGGTCATCTTGGAGTCTTTGTTATAACCGTTAATCTTGAACATATCCTTAATGGCATCGGGATCCAGTTGTATCACTCCTCGTTTAACACCAAGAGGATTGCCCTCAGCATCGTATGCCACCATTTCATATTTAAAGTCTTCTATCTTGACAAAATCTGTCAAAGAGGCTTCGGTCTCAAAGTTTACGGTAACCTCAAGACCTCCCAGTTTTCGTCCTTTTACAAGTTTCAAGTTGGCATCAGGACGGATATTGACACCCTCTGCTGCTTCTATGGGAATCTCTTTGTCACCAATATTGTTCAGTGCGGCATTCACTTTCTCCTTCCATTCCTTGTCCAAGGCATCAAATTCTGCACGAGCCTTGTCTTTCTCCTCTCCACTGGCATTACTAAAGATGACTTCCCTGATTTTCTCAAGTTCGGGCACATACTTCGCTACGACCTGAGGTACTTCACCCAATATGCCATCAGTTGGGATATTGCTTCCTGCACCACTACCACCTCCGCAAGCGGAGAACACACCAGCCACGAGTGCTATCGCACCAGCGACTAAAAGATTTCTTGTTTGTTTCATCGTTGTTATATATTTAAAAGGTTAATAAATAAGCGTGTTGTTATTCGCCATTGAATTTGGTTGTTTTGTTCTGTAGACTGGTGTACCCCTTGATACCGTCAGGGTTGTAGATGTCCAGATTGCTATAGCCGTACATGATGAGGTTGCCCTGCTGGTCATAATACAGTTGGTCAGAATTGCGTTTCTGTTCAATGGGAGTGCCGAAGACGGGATGCTTGATCGTTGTTTTCAGTCCTGCCTTGATGGCTGGTGTGCCAGTGAAGTCGGATGACGACCATTCCACATAGTACTGTCCGTATTCCTCACACTCTGCCATGATGCTCTTTGGACCTATGGCGAAGTTCTGGAAACGGTTATCTTCGCTCTCCAATTGATATACCAGTTCCCACTTGATGTCCTGCCAAGGTAGTGGTGTCTTTGCCAGAAAACGATTCCAGCAACCATAGAGCGTGCCGTCTTTGACGGTTGTTGCCATGATGTCGCTCTTTACCTTATATATTTTAGCGCCACCTTCAACCTCCTTGTAGGGTCTGATGTCCTTGCCTGCCGTGGGAGGTACGGCTACTATCTCGCTGGTGGTGATGGTGAGCATGCCGCCGTCGTCGAAGACGAAGGCATTCTGGATGCCGTTGCTGTCATATTGGCGTACGAACTTGCATTGTCCGCCCTCCATGTCAAATAGGAGTGCTCCCGTGCCGTAAGCCACTAACCACCGTTTGTTGGGCGAGAAGGTGATGCCCCTGAACTCATGTTGATGACCTATGACACCCTTACCGAAGTCGCTGGTGGGGAAGAGGCATGGCGATGTCTCGCGGCTTTTGCCGTCGTAGCGCACCAGTCCCACATTGGTCACCATCATATACAGGTCTTTGCCGTCGTGGCCGATGGCGGTAATCATCTTGTCGCGACCGCCAGGCAAATACTGGCTGATGTTGCCCGTTTTCTTGTCGATGGCAAGTACCGACCGTCCTAACTGGTTGATGAAGTAGAGGGCATCGGGACCTTCTGCCAGTGGTTTCTCCAAGGATACGTCACTGTCCATATTGACAATTGCGAACGTTGCAGGTGTCGTTGTTTTCTTAACGGGTGCGGATTTGGCAGCAGGTTTGTTGCCCGCTGGACGTTTCTTCACTTGTGCTGAGATGGTGAGACATGCCATTGCAATCAGACATAATAGAATGATACTTCTTTTCATAATCTTAGATGTTTTATATTGTTAGTAATCTTGTTGGCAAAGATACAACTTTTTGGGATTGGAAGGACTTTGGTGGGGGCGGCTCTATGCGTCAATCAAACAAAAAGAAGCGTCAATGCGTAAATTTTTACGCTTTGATTCTTTGACGGAATGATAGTTTCATAAATTATGTGTATCTTTGCATCATGGCAGACTACATCAATATTTCAGCATTCCTCATAAGAATCACTACGACATTCTTTACCATCTTTGCGCTGCATATCCTGTTCTGGCGCAAAGGGCGTACCCGTTTCCAGACTGTGCTGGGGTGCATCATGGCGGTATGGGCAGTGTGGAATGCGAAAGATTTGATTACTACCTTCCCTGGCATGTACCGTCAGGAGGTGCTTGACTGGATCATGATTATTGACAGTTGGTCGGCATTGACCTATACCGTCTTCGTCTTCGAGGTGGTCATGCCAGGGTGGGTGACCCGCTGGCGTCTCTTCTTGTTGTCGATGCCTTTTGCTGTTTTCACCTTATTATATATAATATGGCCTGAGAAATGGGTCATTCATAGTTATGTGGTCTTCCTTTGGTGCTATGCCTGGGCGGTGGTAGGAATAGGGTATGTCAAAGTGCGCCGACATATCAAATACGTTCGTGAGAACTTCTCCAATATCGACAGGATAGACGTGGCATGGCTGAAACCTGTGTTTGTCTTTGCCATCGTCAGCCAGTTGGCATGGCTGTTCACCTCCCTCTATGCCACCGTCTTTACGGATATCATCTACTATATCTCGACTATCGTGTTGTGGCTCATGGTGCTGCACTACAGTTGGGACTTCCGTCCTATTGTGGTATGGAAAGAGGGAGAGGACGACGCTGCCTCTCAAAAGAACCTCCTTCCTATTGCGGATGGGCAACTGGAACAGATGGTAGAGGAACAGCAGTTGTACCTGAACAGTAACCTGACACTTGCAGATATTGCCAAGACCTTGAATACCAACCGTACCTATGTCAGCAACTATCTCAGTCAGGTACGGGGACAGACATTCTATGACTATATCAACCAACTCCGTATTGAGCGTGTCAGTCTGCCTATGATACAGGCGCATCCGGAGTATAAGTTGGATTTTGTGGCTAAGGAGAGTGGTTTTGCATCCATCTCCACCTTCCGTCGTGCTTTCATTAAACAGACAGGGCAAACCCCCAGTCAGTTTATAGCGGCTGCCACCCTTGAGCCTTGAGTTCAAACTCTTGGTCGTCACGGGTGACGAGGATATGTCCCAGGCTCTCTTTGGTGATATGTCCGATGAGTCTCACATCCTCCATTGCCTCTATCTTCTCGTGGTCACCGATGGGAACGGTGAACAGCAGTTCGTAGTCCTCCCCACCGTTGAGGGCACAGGTGGTGACATTCATATTCAGTTCCTCCGCCATCACCGCCGTCTGATAGTCGATGGGGATATTCTTCTCGAAGATACGGCACCCCACATGGCTCTGTTTACAGATATGTATCAACTCACTGGATAGTCCGTCTGAGATATCCATCATGGCAGTAGGCTGGATATTCGCCTCCCGCAACCGTTGGATGATATCACCGCGAGCCTCTGTCTTTAACTGACGCTGTAACAGGTATTCCTTGCCGGCGAAGTCTGGTTGGAAATGGGTGAGTTCTTCCAGTGCTTTCTGATCTCCTTTCTTCTTGGCCTCATCCACTTGTGCATAGTATACCGACTTCTCGCGCTCCAGCAGTTGCAGTCCCATATAGGCGGCACCGAGGTCACCGCTGACACAGATCAGGTCTGTCTCCTTCGCTCCGTTACGGTAGATGATGTCTTCCTTGCGAGCCTCCCCGATACAGGTGATGCTGATGGCCAGTCCTGTGTAGGAGGAGGTCGTGTCGCCTCCTACGATGTCTACGTTCCATTTGGCGCAGGCAAGACGCAGTCCCTCATAGAACTGTTCGATATCCTCCACGGAGAAACGCTTGCTGATAGCAAGACTGACGGTCATCTGACGGGGAGTACCGTTCATGGCGAAGATATCACTGATATTCACCATGGCGGATTTATAACCGAGGTGTTGCAGGTCGATATAGGTCAGGTCGAAGTGTATACCCTCCATGAGCATATCGGTAGTGACCAGTACCTCACTATCAGGATAGTGGAGTACGGCACAGTCGTCCCCCACACCATATTTGGTCGATTCGTTTTGCGGTTTGATGTCTTTTGTAAGCCGGTCAATCAGTCCGAACTCTCCTAATTTTGCTATTTCCATCCTTCTGTTGGGTGATTGGTATTGAATGTCTCTTTATGTTGCGAGTCTATCTTCTCCGAGCGTATAATCATCTCCCGCATAATCTCTGTCATAAACGGTTGGGCGGCATTGGCGGCCTCCTGTACCTCCTCATGACTGACTTCCACAGGATCGTCAAAGCCTCCGAGGTCCGTGATGACGGAGATGCCGAAGGTGCGGATGCCACAGTGGTGAGCCACGATGACCTCTGGAACGGTAGACATGCCGACGGCATCCGCACCGAAAAGGTGGTACATCTTATACTCGGCAGGAGTCTCGAAGGTAGGACCCTGTACACCGATATAGACACCAGAGGTGATGCGGATGCTCTTCTCCTTGGCTATCTCAGTGGCAAGTTGTATCAGTTGCTGGTCGTAGGTCTCATGCATATCCGGGAAGCGGGGACCTGTAGGGAAGTTCTTACCACGTAGCGGATGCTCAGGGAAGAAGTTGATGTGGTCGGTGATAATCATGAGGTCGCCAATCTTGAACTGGGGATTCATGCCGCCTGCGGCATTCGATACGAAGAGGGTCTTGATGCCCAGTTCATACATCACACGGACGGGGAAGGTGACCTCTTTCATCGAGTAGCCCTCATAGAAATGGAACCGTCCCTGCATGGCGAGGATGTCAACACCTCCTAACTTGCCGAAGATGAGTTTCCCGCTGTGTCCTTCGACTGTGGATACGGGAAAATGAGGGATCTCGGTATAGGGTATCTCGTGCTTGTCAGTTATCTCGGAAGCTAATTGTCCGAGTCCTGTTCCCAGAATGATGGCTGTTTGAGGATTTGTGGTCATCCTTTCCTTTAACCAGGATGCTGTTTCTTGAATTTTTTCGTACATAGCCTATGATGTATTGGTTAAACATTTCTTCTTGTTCCAGCATAAAGCGGATATTGACAGGAAGGGTATAGATATGTTGGCGTACTTCATCGCTCAGATTCTCCGCATTTTGCAGACGGGTGGCATCTTTCTCGGTCGTGATGATACATCGGGGCTCAGACAGTTGACTGAAAGTATCGTTGATGAGTTGGATGTCTTTCGGTTTGAAATGGTGATGGTCTGCAAAGGTCAGCGGGGTGAGTTGCTTGGTATACGGCTTCAGGTCGTGGATCATCTGCTCGGGTGAGGCGATTCCTGTGAGCAGCAAGACATGTTCGTCGGCATGCAGACTTTCCAGTGGACGCGGCTCTCCTCCGAAGATGGGTTGTAGTTTGTCATACTCTAATGTCGTGAAATAGAGTGTCTGATAGGGGTAGAGATTCATAGCCTTGGTGATGACCCGGTACTCCATCGGTTTGAGGTCCTTAGGACATTTCGTGATGATGACGATGTCTGCACGGTCTTTTCCTGACAAAGGCTCCCGCAGGCGTCCGGCAGGGAGCAGGGCATCATAGATGACCAGGCGGTGGTAGTCCACCAACAGGATATTGACACCGGGCTTCACATAGCGATGCTGGAAAGCGTCGTCCAACAGGATGACATCCAGTTTCTTGTCTTTGTCAGTCAGTTCCTCGATACCGTGACAGCGGCTCTTGTCGACGGCTACCGTCACCTCAGGGAATTTCTGTTTCATCTGATAAGGTTCGTCCCCTATCTCCGGCATCGTCGACCGTTCGTTGGCCAGAATGAATCCCTTACTCTTCCGCTTATAGCCTCGGCTGAGGACAGCGACATGAAAGAGGTCTTTCAGTTGCTTGACCAAGTATTCTACATGAGGGGTCTTACCTGTGCCGCCGACAGTGATATTGCCTACAGAGATTACTGGCACGTCAAAGGAACGGGTCTTGAGAATACCCAGTTCAAAGGCCATGTTGCGTAATTTGACTCCTAGTCCATAGAGCCAACTGAATGGTAATAGCCACTTGTTGATGACAATGAAGTCGCCCTCTACTCGCATACGTATCTTATTGGATGGTCAGGAAATAGGGTAAGCGTGTCTGGATGGCGTTCCGTTTGTTGATATCCTTCAGATAACGGAACGGTGCATAGTATTCACCCAGCGTGACACGCATCTGTTCGTCGAGGTAGTTCTTCTTACCTGCCTGAGCGAGGAACTGGTCTATCCAATCGGTCGGCTCGGGATAGTTGGAGGTCTTGTACTCACTGAGTTTAGCCAACTGAGCGGCTTTCTTGACAGCGTCGTCTAAAGAGCCGATGGCATCTACCAGTTTGATGCCAAGGGCATCGTTACCCAGCCATACACGGCCCTGTGCGATTTCCTCTACGGCCTCAACCGACAGTTTTCTACCGTCAGCCACACGCTTACGGAACAGTTCGTAGCCACGACCGATATACTGGTCGAGCAAAGCCATCTCCTCTTCGTTGAAAGGACGTGCCATCGTACCGAAGGCTGCGTGTTTGTTGGTCTTCACCTCATCGAATTTCACTCCCAACTTGTCTGTCAACAGACCGCTGAAGTCGGGGAACATGCCGAAGATACCGATAGAACCTGTAATCGTGGTAGGCTCAGAGTAGATATAGTTGGCATTGCAACTGATATAGTAACCGCCAGAGGCAGCATAGCCACCCATCGATACGACCACAGGCTTCTTGGCCTTCAGGTTAGTGACGGCATGCCATATCTGTTCAGAGGCATAGGCGGAACCGCCAGGGGAGTTGACACGGAGGACAACGGCCTTCACGTCATCATCGTTGGCCAGTTTCTCCAGGTCCTTGCAGACCACGTTAGCCACGATGCTATGTTCCTGCTGGGCCAGACTGCCCGTCTCTGAGTCGACGATCTCACCATAGGCATAATAGACGGCAATCTCCTCACCTTTCTCTTTCTTACCTTTCACATTGACCATATCGGCGAGAGGAACCTGGTTGATATGCTCGTCAGCGTCAATCTTCAGGAGTTTCTTAATCTCTCCCTTTACCTCGTCGGTATACATCAGTTTGTCTACCATCTTGATCTTCACCAGGTCAGACTGGTCGGCAAGAGCCACGAAACGGTCGGCGTAGGCGTTCAGCGAGTCAACGGCAATCTTACGGCTGGCTGATACGTCTTTCAGCATCACGTTCCAGATCCCCGTGATATATGCCGTCACCTGTTCACGGTTGGGCTCACTCATCTGGTCGGCAGTCATCATCTCTGGGGCACTCTTGTATTTTCCAACCTTACAGAGTTGGTACTTCACTCCGAACTTGGCCAACAGGTCTTTCAGGAAATAGGGGTTGGCGGCAAGACCGTGCCAGTCAACCATTCCTTGTGGGTTCAGATATATCTTGTCGGCAGCCGAGCAGATATAATAGGTGGTCTGTGTGTAACTGTCACCATAGGCGATGATCCATTTACCGCTTTTCTTGAAGTCCAGCAAGGCCTCGCGGATAGCATGGGCTGAGGCCGGGGTGTCGATGGAGAACAGACCTGCCTCCAGGTAGATACCCTTGATGTCTTCGTTCTCTTTAGCCTTCTTGATAGCCGAAATGATGTCGTCCAGTCCGATATGCTCACTGATCTGACCGGTCAACTCTCCGATGATATCGTCTTCTGCCCGCTCGTCAACCTGTCCGGAGAGCATCAGGGTGAACACGGAGTTCTTCTCCACAGGGACAGTGGAGGCGGATGAGGCGGCTAGTCCAACTAATGAGATCACAAAGAAGATTCCCATAATCAGGGAGAAAACGACAATGCCTGTAACAGTGGCAAACACATACTTGATAAAGTCTTTCATAACCTGTTTATAATTGATAACATGCCGCAAAGGTACGAATAAGTGAGAAGAAAACCAAATTTTATTTGAGTTTTCTCGATTCGATATATAAATAAGGTGATTGGGGTACTCTGCCAAAGTGTCAGTTGGGATAGATTGGCACATTTTTCGCTGACTCGATGACAGCAAGTTTCATTTTAAAACATAAAGCAATATGAATATCAAACCATTAGGAGACCGCGTACTGGTAATGCCAGCACCGGCAGAAGAGAAAATCGGTGGTATCATTATTCCTGATACTGCTAAGGAGAAACCCCTGCACGGAACCATCAAGGCCGTAGGTCAGGGAACCAAAGATGAAGAGATGGTCCTGAAGGCAGGTGATGAGGTACTGTATGGCAAGTACAGTGGTACTGAACTGGAGTTCGAGGGTGAGAAATACCTGATGATGCGTCAGAGTGATGTTCTCGCAGTGATTGAGAAATAAAAGAATAACCTCGATATATCGATGTCTCGTTATATCGATATCTCGAATAAAAAAAATAAAGTATTATGGCAAAAGATATTAAATTCAATATTGAGGCTCGCGACCTGATGAAGCAGGGCGTCGACCAGTTGGCTAACGCAGTAAAGGTAACACTCGGTCCGAAGGGTCGTAATGTGGTGATCGAGAAGAAATTCGGTGCTCCCCAGATCACCAAGGACGGTGTCACCGTTGCCAAGGAGATCGAGTTGGAGGACAAGTTTGAGAATACGGGTGCACAGTTGGTGAAGAGCGTGGCTTCTAAGACGGGTGACGATGCCGGTGACGGTACGACCACTGCCACCATCCTTGCTCAGGCTATCATCACAGAAGGTCTGAAGAATGTGACCGCCGGTGCTAACCCGATGGATCTGAAGCGTGGTGTCGACAAGGCTGTCAATGCTGTTGTCGACTTCATCAAGGACAATGCGGAGAAGGTGGATGACAACTATGATAAGATCGAACAGGTGGCTACCGTCTCTGCCAATAACGACGAGGAGATCGGTAAACTGTTGGCTGATGCCATGCGTAAGGTCTCCAAGGATGGTGTCATCACCATCGAGGAGAGCAAGAGCCGTGATACCCATATCGGTGTGGTAGAGGGTATGCAGTTCGATCGTGGTTATCTCTCTGGCTATTTCGTAACTGACTCAGAGAAGATGGAGTGCGTGATGGAGAATCCGTATATCCTCATCTACGATAAGAAGATCTCTAACATCAAGGACTTCCTGCCTATCCTGCAGCCTGCTGCCGAGAGTGGCCGTCCTCTGCTCGTCATCGCTGAGGATGTCGACTCAGAGGCGCTGACGACCTTGGTTGTCAACCGTCTGCGTGGTGGCCTGAAGATTTGTGCTGTCAAGGCTCCTGGCTTCGGCGACCGTCGTAAGGCCATGCTTGAGGATATCGCTACGCTGACCGGTGGTGTCGTCGTCAGTGAGGAGAAGGGTCTGAAACTGGAGCAGGCTACACTTGAGATGCTGGGTACTTGCGACAAGGTGACTGTCTCTAAGGACAATACCACGATTGTCAATGGTGCTGGTGAGAAACAGGCTATCCAGGATCGTATCGCCCAGATCAAGAAAGAGATTGAACTGACTACCAGTTCTTATGACAAGGAGAAACTGCAGGAGCGTCTTGCCAAATTGGCAGGTGGCGTTGCTGTGCTCTATGTCGGTGCTAACAGTGAGGTGGAGATGAAGGAGAAGAAAGACCGTGTGGACGATGCTCTCTGTGCTACTCGCGCAGCCATCGAGGAGGGTGTCGTAGCCGGCGGTGGTACAACTTATATCCGTGCACTGGATGCGCTGAAGGATGTGAAGGGTGTCAATGCCGACGAGCAGACTGGTATCAATATCGTGGAGCGTGCCATCGAGGAGCCTCTCCGTCAGATAGTATTGAATGCCGGTGGTGAAGGTGCTGTCGTTGTTCAGAAAGTACGTGAGGGTAAGGGTGACTTTGGTTATAATGCCCGCACCGACCAGTATGAGGATATGCGCAAGGCCGGTATCGTGGATCCTGCAAAGGTAGCACGTGTCGCCTTGGAGAATGCTGCATCTATTGCAGGTATGTTCCTGACCACAGAATGTCTGATTGTCGACAAACCAGAGAAGGAGCCTGCTATGCCGATGGGCGGTGCCCCTGGAATGGGTGGTATGATGTAACATTTTGTAAACCAGACATATCAAAAAATGAGGGGTCGGAAGTTTTTCCGGCCCTTCGTCTTGACATACATCAATTTCGTTTGTTTTTTCGCAGAAAATATTTGTTTTGTGTCGCTAATCTTCTTAACTTTGCAGTGTCAAAAGGTTAAAAGCCGGGACAAATTAATATTAGGATTTAGCAAAATAAAGATATTTTTTTGATTTGTTTTAGTAGATTAGTTTTTAAGTAGTTTGTTTTAGAATTCGATTGTCGTGATGACAATCGGATTTTTTTATCCCGATGCCTGCCACCTTGCAATAATTGTTAATTATCGAAGTATGATGATTATTTCTCGATTTATTTGAGTATCTTTGCATCCACTATCATATGCATCAGTTATTAGAACTATACAAGAAATGGAGTGGGGCAGAGCCCGCACAGACAGAGCAGTTGCCTGTTGCGGGTAGCAACCGTGTCTACTATCGGATGACGGCACACGACGGCTCAACGGTGGTAGGTGTCATCGGTACCAGTAGGGATGAGAACCATGCGTTCGTCTATCTCTGTCGCCATTTCACCAAGCGGCAGTTGCCGGTACCGCATCTGCTGGCTGTCAGTGAGGATGAGTTGCGCTACCTGCAGACCGATCTGGGAACGGTGTCTCTGTTTGATGCCATCCGGGGAGGCCGTGAGGCAGGTGGGCGTTATACACTGAAGGAACAGGAACTCCTGCGGCGTACCATCCGTGAGTTGCCTAATATCCAGATGCGAGGGGCACGGGAACTGGACTTCTCCAACTGTTATCCGCAGGCTGAGTTTGATGTGGATTCCGTCCTCTTCGACCTGAATTATTTCAAATACTGTTTCCTGAAGGCGACGGAGTTGGATTTCCATGAACTGAAACTGGAGGCTGACTTCCGTCTGTTGGCCAAAGACCTGACGGCCGAGAAGTGTGAGGCGTTCCTGTATCGTGACTTCCAGGCCCGTAATGTGATGCTTGATCCTAAGGGAAATCCTTACTTCATCGATTTCCAAGGGGGGCGTAAGGGGCCTTACTATTATGACCTGGCCTCGTTCCTGTGGCAGGCCTCAGCGAAATATCCGTATAAGTTGCGTCGTGAACTGGTGTATGAATACTATAATGCGCTGAAGCAGTTTACGGAGGTACCCACACCCCATCATTTCGTGGCTCGTCTGTCACTCTTCGTCCTGTTCCGTATCCTACAGGTGCTGGGTGCCTATGGCTTCCGGGGTTACTTTGAACGGAAACAGCATTTCATCACGTCCATACCACCTGCCATTCAGAACCTGCGGGAACTGTTGGAGGTCACGGACTTCCCCTATCCTTACCTGGTGTCGCTGCTGGACCGGTTGACGGAGTTGCCGCAGTTCCGCCAGATAGCGACGACAGCCAGTCGTGCCGATGGCTATAAGACGACGGATAATAACCCTTATACCCCGCATCCACAGGATGGTCCGGCAACCTTCTCCAAGTATGACGCACAAGGTCCGTTGGTGGTGAAGGTATTCAGTTTCTCCTATCGTAAGGGCATCCCCGAGGATGAGAGTGGCAACGGGGGCGGTTATGTGTTTGACTGCCGCAGTACGCACAACCCAGGGCGTTATGAGCCGTATAAGCAACTGACGGGTCTCGATGAGCCTGTCATCCGTTTCCTGGAGGATGACGGGGAGATCCTGACATTCCTCAAGAGTGTCTATAAATTGGCTGATGCTCACGTGCGCCGTTATATCCAGCGTGGCTTCACCTCCCTGATGTTCTCATTCGGATGTACGGGTGGACAGCACCGTAGTGTCTATTCCGCCCAGCATCTGGCAGAGCATATCCATCAGAAGTTCGGCGTGGAGGTGCATATCTGTCACCGTGAACAGGGGATCACTCAAATCCTCCCCAGACTATGAACGCTTAACGAAGAATAGATATGAGGCAGGCGATGATCTTTGCAGCAGGACTGGGAACACGGTTGAAGCCGTTGACGGATACGATGCCAAAGGCATTGGTACCGGTGGGTGGACAACCGTTGCTCTATCATGTCGTCATGCGACTGAAGGCTGCGGGCTTCGAGCGTATCGTGGTCAATGTGCATCATTTTGCCGACCAGATCATCGACTATCTTCATGACAATAATCACTTCGGACTGGATATCCGTGTCAGTGACGAACGGGAGAAACTGTTGGAGACGGGAGGAGGTATCAAGAAGGCAATGCCTTTGTTTGAGTCTGACAGTCCGATCTTAATCCATAATGTGGATATCCTGAGTAATATCAATCTCTCCACTCTGTATGAGCAGGCTCAACAGACAGATGCGCTCCTGTTGGTCAGCCAGCGGCAGACGAAGCGTTACCTGCTCTTCGATGAGACCTTCCGACTGCAAGGTTGGACGAATATCGAGACGGGAGAACTGAAAGGTCCTGTCGCCAACAACCCAGGGCTAATGGCTGATAGCCAACTCAAAAGACTCGCTTTCTCCGGCATCCATGTGTTCCATCCCTCGCTATTTGCGAGGATGGAGGAGTGGGGCGACCGTTTCCCTATCATTGACTTCTACCTCCGTAACTGTGACCGTGCGAAGGTGATGGGACGGGAACAGAAAGACTTGCGCCTGTTGGATGTCGGAAAACTCGATACGCTCCAGGCGGCAGAGGACTTCCTTAACGAATTATAAACTCTTAATTTAGATAAAGTATGCAACAGAAGATTATCATTTTGGACTTCGGTTCACAGACGACACAACTGATTGGTCGCCGTGTCCGTGAACTGGATACCTTCTGCGAGATCCTGCCTTATAACAAGTTCCCGAAGGACGATCCTTCGGTGATTGGCGTGATTCTCAGTGGCTCGCCCTACAGCGTCCACGATCCTGAGGCCTTCAAGGTAGACCTGAGCCAGTTTGTAGGCAGACTGCCTGTGCTGGGTATCTGCTATGGTGCGCAGTTTATCTCGCATACCCTTGGTGGTAAGGTGGAAAAAGCGGACTCCCGTGAGTACGGTCGTGCCCATTTGGAGACCATCAACCTCGACACCCCGCTCTTCAAGGGCTTCGAGAAAGGCTCACAGGTATGGATGAGTCATGGTGATACCATCACCGCCATCCCTGACGGTTTCGAGTGTATCGCCTCGACAGCGGATGTGAAATTCGCTGCTTATGCCTCTACCCAACAGCCTGTCTGGGCGGTCCAGTTCCATCCGGAGGTGTTCCATACGGTACAGGGTACACAGTTGCTGCGTAACTTCGTGGTGGATATCTGTGGCTCTCGCCAAGACTGGAGTGCGGCCTCGTTTGTCGATACGACGGTGAAGGAACTGAAAGAACAGATCGGTGACGACCGTGTCATCCTCGGTCTCTCGGGTGGTGTCGACTCCTCGGTGGCTGCCGTCCTCCTCAACAGGGCAATCGGTAAGAACCTCACCTGTATCTTCGTCGACCATGGTATGCTGCGTAAGAACGAGTTCACACAGGTGATGGACGACTATAAGGTACTGGGACTGAATGTCATTGGTGTGGATGCTTCCCAAAAGTTCTTTGGCGACCTGGCAGGAGTGACGGATCCGGAACAGAAGCGTAAGATCATCGGACGTGACTTCGTGGAGGTGTTTAATGCGGAGGCGAAGAAGATCACGGATGCGAAATGGTTAGCACAGGGTACGATCTATCCTGACCGTATCGAGTCGCTGAATATCACGGGGAAGGTCATCAAGAGCCACCATAACGTAGGCGGACTGCCCAAGGAGATGAACCTCCAACTGTGTGAGCCGCTGAAATGGCTGTTCAAGGACGAGGTGCGCCGTGTAGGTCGTCAACTGGGTATGCCCGAGCATCTCATCACCCGTCACCCGTTTCCGGGGCCAGGTCTTGCCGTCCGTATCTTGGGTGATATCACTCCAGAGAAGGTACGTGTCCTGCAGGATGCCGACGATATCTATATCCGTGCTTTGCGGGAGTGGGGACTTTACGACCAGATATGGCAGGCCGGTGCCATCCTGCTCTCTACCGTCCGCTCTGTCGGTGTGATGGGTGATGAGCGTACCTATGAGCATCCTGTGGCTCTCCGTGCCGTCACCTCTACCGATGCGATGACAGCCGACTGGGCCCATCTGCCTTACGACTTCATGGCGAAGGTGTCTAATGAGATTATCAATAAGGTACGTGGTGTCAACCGCGTCTGCTACGATATCTCCTCCAAACCACCCGCAACGATCGAGTGGGAGTAGATGTAATGAAATGTGAACCGATATTTGTTAAGATAATTCAGAGGGGAACGGTAAAGCGCGCAACTGTCTGTGTTCCAGTTGGTTGTATGCACTTCTAAATCTAGACGGAGCAGATGGTCAATCGTGAGGCAGCAAAACACCAATCTGCTCCGTTCCGATTGCCCTTCCGCTCCGTCCGGATTCATTCTCGGGAGCCTGCGGGGAGGTTCTGTCAATTATTTTTGCAACTTCCTCATGCCAACGTAACAGTTAGTAACAGTAACAATTAAAAAAACGGGAACCCTATTTTTACTTATATTTATATATATT
>JAFTFG010000013.1 GCA_017449675.1 Prevotella sp. | reverse complement strand
TACGAAAAATGGGAACCCGTAAGGTTCCCATTTGTGCTATTTGGCGGAGAGAGAGGGATTCGAACCCCCGGTACCTCTCGGTACGGTAGTTTTCAAGACTACTGTAATCGACCACTCTACCATCTCTCCAGTGCTGTCGACGTCTCAAAAGCGGATGCAAAATTACACTGTTTTTCTGAATTAACCAAATTTTAAACAGACTTTTTGCATATCCAAATGAAAAATCGTAAATTTGCAACATGATTTACCCCAAGAACTTTGAATCGAAGATTGGCTTCGACGAGATACGGACGCTATTGAAGGCACAATGTCTGAGTACATTGGGCAAGGAGAAAGTGGATGAGATTGCTTTCTCTGACAATGTGGAGATGCTCAACGAATGGCTCCAACAAGTACGTGAGTTTCGTCGGATAAGACAAGAGGCAGAATCGTTTCCTTTGAACTACTTCTTCGATGTTCGCCAGTCAATCGCACGTATTCGACTGGAGAACACCCATTTGGAAGAAGATGAGGTGTGGGATCTTAGGCGCTCACTGGAGACGATTGCTAACATCGTCAAATTTCTGAATGATGCCGAAGAGGATATTACCGACCCGATAGTCCACATGGCGTTGGTGGAATACAAATACCCTGCCCTGCAACGACTGACGGAAGGTATTCAGTCTTTCCCAGCCATGATACGTCGCATTGACTCCATCCTTGACAAGTTTGGAAAGATCAAAGACTCTGCTACCATGACGCTAGCCGGTATTCGACATGATATTGCACAGACGGAAGGTAGCATTTCCCGTACCTTATATACTATCCTGCATGCAGCCCAAAAAGACGGATTAGTTGATAAAGACGTGGCTCCCACGATGCGTGACGGTCGACTGGTTATTCCTGTAGCCCCTGGACTGAAGCGACGCATCAATGGTATTGTCCATGACGAGTCAGCAACTGGTAAGACGGTATTCATCGAGCCCACCGAAGTGGTGGAAGCCAATAATAGAGTTCGTGAGTTGGAGGCTGCCGAACGAAGGGAGATTATCCGTATCCTGACGGTTTTCTCTGATGAGGTACGCCCTCATGTGCAGGAGATTCTAGACTCCTATCAGTTTCTGGCTGCTATCGACCTCATTCAGGCAAAGGCGCAGATGGCCGAGCAGATGCAGGCCTACGAACCCCAGGTGATGGGCATTCCCATGATGGACTGGATTCACGCCATTCACCCCCTACTGCAGCGGTCGCTGGCGAAGCAGAACAAGCAGGTGGTGCCGTTGGATATCCGGCTGAAAACGGCATCTGACGAGAAGAATGTCGGCAGACTGCTCATCATCTCCGGTCCGAACGCAGGTGGCAAGTCGGTATGTCTGAAAACGGTCGGACTCCTCCAATACATGCTGCAATGCGGTCTCAGTATCCCCATCGGCGACCGTTCTACGGTTGGCACTTTCCAAAACATCATGATAGATATTGGTGACGAGCAGTCAATAGCCGATGACCTCTCGACTTACTCCAGCCATCTGCTGAACATGAAAAACATGATGCGCCAATCGAACGCGCGTACCTTATTATTAATAGATGAGTTCGGAGGTGGTACCGAGCCTACCATCGGTGGTGCTATCGCAGAGGCAGTTCTGAAACAGTTCTGGCAGAAGCAGGCATTTGGTGTCATCACCACCCACTATCAGAACCTCAAGCATTTCGCCGAAGACCATGAAGGTGTGGTAAATGGGGCCATGCTCTACGACCGTCATCAGATGCAGGCACTCTTCCAACTCGCTATCGGACAACCCGGTTCCTCCTTCGCCATTGAGATAGCCCGTAAGACGGGAATCCCTGAGGAAGTGATCAAAGATGCCTCAGATATTGTGGGTAGCGACTATATCCAGAGCGACAAGTATCTGCAAGACATCGTCCGTGACAAGCGCTACTGGGAGGGCAAACGCCAGACCATCCATCAACATGAGAAATCACTGGAGGGACATATCCAACGCTATGAGAGCAATCTGGAGGAAATAGAGCGAGAGCGCAAAGCAATACTGCGACGGGCACAGGAACAGGCTGAGGAACTGTTGCGACAAGCAAACCAGAAGATAGAGAATACCATCCGCGAGATCAAGGAAGCACAGGCCGAGAAGGAGCGCACTCGGGAGATCCGAGAGGAATTGCAACAGTTCCGAGAGCAGGTGACCTCCAATGACCAACAAGGTCTGATGAGCGAGGAGGACTTTGCCCGTAAGTTACGGCAGATGCAAGAGCGCAAGGCCCGTAAGGAGAAACGAAAGAGTGAGAAGGAAAAAAACGAGAAGGCTGCGGCGGCACGCCTGAATGCCGCCATCACCCAGAAGACCGCTGCTGCCGATACCGCCATCAATATCGGTGATACCGTCCGTATGAAGGGCCTCGGTACTATTGGTAAGGTGGAGAGTATCTCCGGCCAAAATGCCGTCGTGATTTTTGGTGATATGAAGACCAAGATGAAGGTAGAGCAACTGGAGCATGCGGAGAAGCCCAAGGAGGAGTCGAAAAAGAACGACCACTCAGGACTTGCCATCCAGACAACCCGTGTCACCAGTGCTACTATTGAGGACCGTAAGCATAATTTCCACCAGGACCTCGACGTACGTGGTATGCGGGGCGACGAGGCTATCGATACCGTCATGCACTTCATCGACGATGCTATCCTGGTGGGTATGAGTCGGGTGCGCATCCTGCATGGCACTGGCTCTGGCATCCTGCGCCAACTCATCCGCCAGTATTTGAACACCGTGCCTAATGTCAAGAAGGCAAAGGACGAGCACGTGCAGTTTGGCGGGGCGGGTATCACCGTTGTAGACCTTGATTGAAGATGAAACAGAAACATTAAAGATTAAACATTAAATATGAAAGTCAAAGCATTACTACTGACCCTTTTTCTTGCACTCACCATGGGGGCGACAGCCAAAGACTATACCCTTATCTCGCCTGACGGTAAACTCGTGATAACCATTCATGCCGACCTCTCCCGACTGACATGGGAGGTGCAGCACGGGAAGACCTATGTCTTGACACCCTCGGAGATTGGGCTGAACGGTGCCTTCCAGAAGATGAGCGGCAAGATGACAAAGAACACCGCCGTCTTCAGCAACAAGCAATACCAAGTGGAGTTCCGTGCCGACAACGACGCTGCCGCCTATCGCATCCACATACTGGGCAAGAAGCCCATCACTGTGAGTCAAGAGACGGCGGAGTTCAATTTCGCTGGCGACTACAATGCCTTTATCCCCTATGTCAACGACAATCGTGGCGGGGAGCGTTACTGCTACAGTTTTGAGTCGTATTACGATGAGCAGCCCTTGTCGAGGATGTTCACCGACTCTCTTGCCATCAATCCTCTTGCCGTGCGTTTGCCAGAGGGGAAACTTGCCGTCATCGCCGACATGGGAGCAGTCGACTATCCTGGCATGTTCTTGTTGAGGAACGGCAGTCATGGCATGAAGGCTGCCTTTGCCCCCTATCCCACTCAGGAGGTCATTGGCGGACATGCCCGCCTGAACCTCGTTCCCACCAAACGTGCCGACTATATCGCCAAAGAGGTGAAGGGTGCCTTACCTTGGCGCATCGTCTTGGTAACAGAACAGGACAGGCAGTTGCTGACGGCAAACCTGCCCCAGCGGTTCGGACCGCAGTGCCAGATAACTGACACGTCATGGATTCGCCCCGGCAAGGTCGCTTGGGACTGGTGGAACGCCACGATGCTGACGGGTGTCCCCTTCCGTGCAGGGATGAATACCGACACCTATCGCTATTACATCGACTTTGCGGCAAAGAACCATCTGGAGTATATCATCATCGACGAGGGATGGAGCACGGACGAGAGCCTGCGCTCGGAGTTGAACCCCGACATCGACCTGCTCAGTCTGCTGCCTTATGCGGAGAAGAAAGGCGTGGGTATCATCCTGTGGACCTCATGGCGCAACTGCATCAACAATACGGAGGACGATTTCAAATACTACGCCTCATTAGGTGTGAAGGGCTTTAAGGTCGACTTCTTCGACCGTGACGACCAGGCAGTGATGCGCTCCGCATGGCAGATTGCCGACTGTGCCGCACTCAACCATCTGTTGCTCGACTATCACGGCTATCGCCCCACAGGTATTCAGGTCGCCTATCCCAATATCGTGAACTTTGAGGGTGTGAAGGGACTGGAGAACTCGAAATGGGAACCTCGTGTGGGTGACGGACCCCTGCACGACCAACCCCGCTATGATGTCAGCATCCCCTATCTGCGCCAACTCGTCGGACCGCTCGACTATACCCCGGGCAGTATGACCAACGCCACCCGTACCGAGTTCTTCGGCAACAACGACCACCCCATGAGTCAGGGCACCCGTGCCCATCAGGTAGCGATGTACACCATCTTCGAGGCTCCTTTGCAGATGCTTGCCGACGCTCCTACCAAATATGAGCGCGAGCAGGCAACCACCGACCATATTGCCCAGATTCCCACCACATTCGACGAGGTTGTTGCCGTGGACGGACAGTTAGGCGAATATGCCGTCATCGCCAAGCGTAAAGACACGACATGGTATGTCGCCGCCATGACCAACTGGACGGCTCGCGACCTGACGATATCACTCGGCATGCTTAGCGACGGCAACCATCGTGCCGAGATATTCGCCGATGGCGTGAATGCCGACCGTGATGCCAACGACTACACCAAGACCACGCAAACAGTCAAGAAAGGGGATACACTGCAGATCCACCTCGCCCCAGGCGGTGGCTGGAGTGCGATTGTGAAATAAAATCTCTCTTGACATATCCATCTCTAAAGACTCTAAATCGGTCCAAAGTTAGTGATTTTTTCCAATTATCGACTCATTATGAGTTAAAATTACACATGAATATCACCTATTTTGAGCCGATTTAGGGTAAACCTTTGAGTTTCATCGAACTCGTTTACGATAAATTATTTTTTCCCCTTTTTCTTTGTCGATCCAGAATTTATTCCTATCTTTGCGGTTACTAACTAAAATGGGAAAGATTAATGCCTGTAGATAGACAAGTACTGCTCAGATATCAAGTTCTGAACAAATGTTTCAGGAACAGATATAAGGAATTCACTATCGACGATCTCGTCAATGTGTGCAATGTGGCATTGGTGAAGGCTGACAGTACCCCTGTATCCAAACGAACTATTCAGAACGACATTACGAACTTAGAGACAGAATACGGCATTCGACTGGATAAGACCATGAAACGAGGACGCCAACGTCTGTATCGCTACTGCGACATAGACTATAGTATTCCCTTGTTTCGCATGAATGATGAAGAGCGCGATAAGATAGAAGATGCCATCTATGTATTGAAGGAGTTTGAAGGTGAACCCCTTTATGACTGGGCACGCTCCTTACTCATGCAGATTGAAGGAGGATATCTCGATGAAGACCCCTCACCCGTCGTCTCATTCCAGTTCAATCCCGATTTGAAGGGATTGTCACACTTCTCCGACCTGCTTCGTGCTATCATCACCAAGCGAGTTCTAAAACTTCACTACACCCCTTATGGCAAAGATACTCAGGCTGTCACTATCTTTCCCTATCACCTGAAACAATACAATGATCGCTGGTATCTTATTGCACAGAGAAAAGGGTACCAGAACTATGCCCACTATGCACTTGACAGGATTGACAATTTCGAAGAAGTCGCAATTCCCTATAGAGAGTCAGGCGTTGATTTCTCAGAATATTTTGATGATGTGGTTGGCGTGACAGTACCAGAAAGTAATTCGGAAGACATCGTTCTTCGCATCAGTAAGCCCCGGTTTGAGTATATCCGTACTAAACCGCTACACCTTTCTCAGCATATCATGGAAGAGAACGATTACTTTTCGGTAATCTCTATCAACGTGAAGATCAACAAAGAACTTGAAGCCCTTGTGCTTTCTTTTGGTAATGATATGGAAGTGCTCTCTCCCGAAGGCTTCAGAATGAGAATAGCGGAAGAAATTCTATCAATGAATCAGCAATACAACAGGATATGAAAAAAGAGGGATACGATATAGGAAAGCCACGTATGGTAACCTCGCATGATATTCATTTGGATGATGACTATGCCAAATGGATAGCGGATATTAAACACCGTTATCGCTCTGCTCAGGTAAAGGCTGCTGTCAAAGTAAATGCGGAAAAGTTGCTATTCAACTGGCAACTGGGACGTGACCTTGTGAAGAAAAAAGCAGAAGAGCGTTGGGGTGCTGGTGTGGTGGAGCAAGTGAGCCTTGACCTGCAAAAGGAGTTCCCAAATGAAAAAGGCTTTTCCACCAGTAATCTTTGGTTTATGAAAAAGTGGTATCTCTTCTATACCGATTCATGCTCTCAGCAAAAACTCCAACAATCTGTTAGAGAATTATATTCTCTTGATAATCAGATGCATACAAAACTCCAACAGGTTGTTGGAGAAATGGAGAACGCAAAACTGCAACAAGTTGGTGCTGAATTTCCTCTCCCCTTTGCACTGATTCCATGGGGGCATCACATTGCAATCATATCCAAATGCGAAACAATTGACGAAGCATTATTCTACATAGGGAAGACAATAGAACAAGGATTGAGCCGCAGTGCGCTTACTAACTGCATCAAAGCCAACCTCTATGATCACCAAGGAAAGATCGTTAACAACTTCTCCGACCATCTACCTGCCCTTCAGAGTAAACTTGTGCAGGAAGTCCTGAAAGAGAACTACGACTTTGGCTTTGCTACAGTCGGTCATGATATCTACGATGAAGACGAATTGGAAGAAGCCTTGGCAAAGAACATTACTGCCATGCTCTTGGAGATGGGAACAGGTTTCGGTTTTATGGGCAGGCAGCGGCAGATCATTGTTGGTGGGCGTACTCGCAAGATTGATCTTCTGTTCTATCACATTCGTCTGCGCTGCTACCTTGTATGCGAACTGAAAGCCAAGCCCTTTGAACCAGAGTACGCAGGTAAACTGAACTTCTACGTTAATGCCGTTGACGAATTGGTGAAAGCACCCGATGACAATCCTACCATTGGTCTGCTGATATGTTCAGACCTCAACAAAACGGAAGTACAATGGTCATTTCGTGGTATTGAAACTCCTATGGGCGTTGCAACCTATGACAATCTTCGCATTAAGGACGCTCTGCCTACTCAGGAACAACTACGGGAACGCATGCGCCTACTGCAGCAAGAACTTCGTGAGACCAAACGACTCATGGAAAAAGGTACGCCAGAAGGAGATAATGACATTATTCCTGAGTTATGAAGAAAACCTGCATAATTAGAACGTAATTTTGCAGCCAGAAGAAATTGATGTTGGATTTTTAATTTGTTTTGCGCATGTTGAAGTTTGCTGACCTGAGAATTGACATGAAGAATTTTGAGAATTCTTTGGATTCATTCATGAAATTATTCCCTAATACATATTTGCCCTTGCTAATCATGTATCTGTCAAGGGAGGGATTGCTCAAGGTCGAGAGTGATGTGGACGAGAATGATTCACGTGTTTTGTTTCGAATTACAGCAGAAGAGATTGTTGATTTTTTCGGGATTACAGTTCAAGCCGTAAAAGAGTCTAAAACCATCATAGATTTAATCGCACCAATTTTGGGCATAGATTTTTCAAATAAAGCATGGCTTGAAAAATACGATAGCGATTGTTGGTTGCCTTGTGCTCAAATGGTTAAAAGGACCATTGACAATCCATCTTTACCTTATGCCATGGTATTTGAGTGTGTCAATAACAAAGATTTTGATAAGGTAAAAGAAATCCTTTACGCTAATAGTTCACAGCCAGATGAGCCTGCTGCATTTTGGCTGTTATGTGAAATGTTGCTGAATGCATTCCCTGCTATAAGTGAAAATGATTATAGAACAGGATTCCATTATACGAGACTATTTGATTCTTTTATTGATAGACAACAAAGGTTTTCAAATAACTTTTATATGCAGCCTACAGAATTGACAAGGATAATTCTAAGTCAATATGAAGGCGGTTCTGTATATAATCCTTTTGCTGGTATAGCATCGTATCATGTTGAAATGGCCCATGGTCTCAGAAAAGATGTTGGGGAAGAATGGTGCGATTTTTACAACAATGACAGTTATTTTAATGCAGAGAACTCACTTGGTGAATATTATTATGGGGAGGAGATAGATGAACTCACGTGGGCTATTGGCAAATTAAGGCTCATGTTTTACCACATGGATAGCCCCAACTATATCCTTGGTGATTCAACCAAAGAGTTTGATGGTTCAGTTAACAATATTTTATGTACGCCTTCTTTCAACCTTCAAATTGTCAACGAAAAGGGGGAGAAAGAATATACAGATCATTTCGTATTGCGTAGAGGTGTAAAGATGTTAGCAGACGATGGAATGATGGCAGTAGTTGTACCCACGTCGTTCTTTAAAAGAAGGGATACATTTGATTTAAGAAAGGATTTGGTTTGCAAACATTTGATATCGCACATTGTCTATCTACCAGAAAACATCTTCCCTACTACACGAATTAGTACTGCTATTATCTTTGTTGAAAAAGGTTCAAAGAATAATCGTGTTAAGTTTGTTGATGCAACTAAAATGGTTATAGGGAGGAGTTTGCTCAATGTCGCTGCAATATCCAATCTTATAGAACACAATGATTACCCAAAAGGAGATAACGAATTCACGTTCGGAGAGTTGGGTGAATGCAGTGAGTTAACTCCTACTATATTCAATACATGTATATGTTTTGAGACTTATGGTAATATCGGCGAAAATGATTATGACCTTTCGCCTTCTAATTATTTCTCCAGTTATATCACCATTCCTGAAGGATACAAATTGGAAAGACTGGATAAATTAATATCTCTAAGGGAACCTATGAACATTGGTTTTGAGATAGAAGGAAAATATATTGCCAGTAGTGACCTTGTGAAAGATTATCAATTGCCGTATATTGACTATGCTTCATTGGGAAGCAAGACCGTGAACTCAAATTATAAGCGTTTGGAGAAGAAATCATTGCTCGTATCTGCAATCAATGAACTCAGACCGTCTTTGTTTGTTCCAAAAGAAGGCAAAGACGCTTATATCTCCCCAAACGTGTTGGCTTTTTATTTGAATGATAAGAAGGTAAATGCAGAGTACCTTATTGGAGAACTCTCAAAAGACTATATCAAGGAGCAACTGCGTATCAAAGCAATGGGCTCTACGCTACACAGAATTAAGCAGTATGACATCCTCTCTCTTCAAATTCTTGTGCCTGATGGAAAAGATTTCCTTCAGAAAGAGAAAGGTATTGCTGAAAACCAGAAGACTACATATCTGGAAAAGATGGGTGTAGATCTTGCAGAATTGAGAGACAAACGCCATGATGAATATATTAAGATGCTCCGTCAGCGCAAGCACCGTATCCAGCAGGTTATGAATGAATTTGGGCCAGCCCTTGCTTTGTTAGACAGAAGAAGAGTGGAGAATGGGGGGGTATTGCATGATAGTGATGTTGTGGCATCAAGAACAGGTGAGACCGTTGATAGTTATTTCAATAAATTACGTGTTATTGAAGAAAAGGTGGAGGATCTAATTACTAATCTTGTGGAAAAAGACCACTGGGAACAAACAGAACAAATTTCCATTGATGATTACGTAAATGAGATTCCCAAGCAGCATGTGTCAGATAAATATCAGTTTCAAGTATATATCAACAGAGACATAGAAATTTACGAAGAAGGAGAGGTCGATCTGAATAATGATCGTTTTGTTAAAGTGAACAAAAATGATTTGGCTACTGTTTTTGACAACATTATCGCTAATGCTGCAAAATGGGGATTTACAGAAAATGTCAGGCGCGATTATGTGATTCGTATTGAGGTGTCAGATGGATATGTTGACAACCATCAGGCTGTAATAATTAATATTTCTAATAATGGCACTCCTATCCACCCAAGTGTTGATAGAAAACGATTCTTTGATTGGGGTTATGGCTCTGGTACAGGTATTGGCACTTGGCAACTGAAAGATATAGTAGAACATTATGGAGGAACTATAAAGTTGAATGAATATCTTAAAGACCCTGTAGGATTCTGTACTGAATATGAGATTGTCTTACCTTTAATTGATAATGACTAATGGAAGATATTGTGAGACTGAATGTGTTGTGGGTAGATGACCAACCCAAAGAGGACTTCATGAATGAGGCTTATGAAAATGGTCTAGAAATAACTCCTGTAAAATGTGTGAATAGTGGCATGGGTTCTCTAAAAGACAAGTCTAAGGCATGGGATGCCATTATTCTTGACGCCAATTGTAAGATAACAGATGATCAGCAGGAACAACCATCTCTCAAAGCATTGCAAAATGCAATTGGAGAGTTACTACAATTACGTACAAATATTCCTTGGTTTGTTTATACTGGGGGAGATTACGAGGGCGTTGAACATTTAGAATATATGATAAAAGAACGCTCGTACGATGATAGGCTTTATTATGAGAAGCCAAGACAACGATATGAGTTATTTGAAAATATCAAAAAAGCAGTTCAAGATAATGACTCATATAGAATCCGTCAAGAATACATATCTGTGTGTAACTTTTATAAGAACTCAGACTTAGTAGAACTTCTTCTCAGACAAGAACAAGAAGAATTCGACACAGACCCTTCTATACCAAATAGAGTTCGCCAGATCATAGAATGGGTGATGCGTTACTTTGATGGACGAGGATTACTCCCTATAGCATTTACGGGAACAAATATTGCAAAATGTAGTTCGTCATTAGGTGAAATACCTCAACTTGTTCCGATTCATGTAGCTCGTTCGATGCACTTCTGCGTAGAGGTCTGTAACAATGGCTCTCATGCCGATGAAATTGCTGCAAACATTGTTAGTGGTGATGCCCCATACCTAAATAAAAGTCTGATACTAAATCTACTCAACATCTTACACTGGTGTCCTTCATTACAGATGTATGAAGTAGAGGAGTTAAAGAAAAAAGTTCTGCAATATCAGCAGGAGACTAAAGATAAAAGAGAAAAAAGAATTCGAAGTGCTAGATAACTTCCAACTATGAAGAAAACCTGCACAGTTAGCTATTACCTTTGCAAGCGATAGGATGATGTTTAACTTTTTATTTATTGCTTATGAATGAGTTAGCAAAGTGGGTTTGGATAGTATTGTTGGTTATCCTTTGGGTTGGTCCTTGGATATTTGCAATTATTGCAGCAGATATTGTAATATTTGCATTGGTTTGGTGGTTGAAGCCTGAATGGATAGATAAACTATAGCAATGTTGCATGAAGAAAAAAGATCTTACTATAGCAGCGATAATGATACTAACTGAAAAATTCTGGAAAGGTTTCCGCATCTCCACTTTAGAAAATGAACAGACGGCATAGGCCGAACGAATAAGAATAAATCCTTACTATAAATTTCCAAGAAATAGGTTGTCATAAGGCTGCTATTTCCCGTTGAGGAGCCTCCTCACGGAAGGAGCCCCTACATCCTCCCTGCGGAGGCCGTACCTTCGACCCTCGGAGGTGGCACATCCTGCCCTCGGAGGTACGGGCTTCGTGGCACGGAGGCGGCACCTTCAAAAATGGCGCATAAAAAAGGATTTCGCAAAAACTATTAACCTATTAACTTTATTTGTTTATATTTTGTTGTTTCGGAAAATATTCTTATTTTTGCATGCGAATAAAATATGTTACGTATATGACGACATTAGAATTGAATGCAGAGTTGTTCCGCCAGTTGAGTATCATCGCCGAGGACGAGACGCTGATGACGAAGATGCTGAAGTACGCCAAGAAGTTGACGGCGAAGAAACAGGCTATGGACGAGACGGAGTATCTGATGTCATCACCTGCTATGGCTGAGATTATCCGACAGGGACAGGAGGACATCAAGAACGGACGGGGCGAGGTGGTTAAAGTGGAAGAATTATGGAAGTAATCTTCACTCCCCGTGCTCAGGAAGACCGAGAATACTGGAAACGGACGGGTAACAAGCGTATCATGAAGCGCATCACTGACCTGTTGGAAGATATTAAGAAACATCCATTCACAGGCATTGGCAAGCCAGAGCCACTGAAAGGCGAACAACACGGGTTGTGGAGTCGCCGCATTACTGATGAACATAGACTGGTGTATGCCATTGCCAGTGGCATGATTTACGTCTATGTCATCTCGCTGAGGTATCACTACACGAAATGACTCTTCATCCCACCACAATTTCATCCCTCGCACTGACATCGGTGCGGGGGATTTCTGGCTCAGTCCGAAAAACACTATCTTTGGCGCAAAAATATATGCTATGACCATCAGGGCAGGTAAACAAAGAAAGAATCCTTTTTGGAACCTGAAAGTAAACTTTCGTTGCCAAAAAGGATTCATTCTTTGAGCCTCTTGTCGGATTCGAACCAACGACCCCGAGATTACAAATCACGTGCTCTGGCCAACTGAGCTAAAGAGGCGGGTGGGCAGCGAACTGTATCGCGCCGCTACAACCAAGTACCCTTGCTATGTTCCCATCCTGGGGGATTCCGAGGGAGCTGGCCGTACAGAACTGCCCGTTTTGCGGCTGCAAAGGTAATAAGTTTTTTCAGAATAAACAAATAAAATTTGGTTTTCTTATTACTTATTTGTAATTTTGCACCCAATATGACACCACAGGAATATGTACAACTGAAGGCATTTGCCCGCCAAGACGGAGCAATGCTTGCTTTGTTGTGGATTGGTGGCTTCGTCTGCTATATTCACGGGTTGACGAATCCGCTATTGGGACTGCTAGCCATGATACTGGTATGTTCCTCCCCCTTTTTTGCTGCCGGTCGGCTGCGTCATTTCCGTGACTATGCCCGAGAGGGAGACATTTCCTTTGCCCGTAGTTACGCCTATATCATCCTGATATTCTTCTATGCCGGTATCCTACTGGCCATAGCCATCTACCTCTATTTTGCCTTCTTGGACAACGGTTTCTTTTTGGGTAAGATCATGGAGACGCTACAAACAGAAGAAGGGAAGAAGATGATAGCGGTCTACGGATTACAGGGGCAGATGGACGAGAGTTTCAAGGAGTTGTCCAGTTATCGTCCCATAGACTATTCACTGAATATGCTAACCATCAATATCATCACAGGCTTTGTCCTCGGACTCCCTATTGCGGCCATCATCCAACGACAGAGAATTGAAGGATTGAAGAATTAAAAACTGAAGAAACGAAATGGATATATCAGTAGTAATACCTTTATACAACGAAGACGAGTCACTGCCCGAACTCTATGATTGGATAGAGCGGGTGATGGCGGCAAACAGTTTTTCCTTTGAAGTGATCTTCGTCAACGACGGATCGACCGACCACTCCTGGGATGTCATCACTGAGTTGGCTGCCCGTTCAGAACACGTGAAGGGCATCAAGTTCCGTCGTAACTATGGCAAAAGCCCTGCCCTCTATTGCGGTTTCAAGGAGGCGCAGGGTGATGTCGTCATCACGATGGATGCCGACTTGCAGGATTCTCCCGACGAGATCCCCGAACTCTATCGGATGATTATAGAGGAGAAGTACGACTTGGTAAGCGGTTATAAGCAGAACCGTAGGCAGGGTGACCCGCTGTCAAAGACGTTGCCCACCAAACTCTTCAATGCCACTACCCGAAAAGTCAGCGGTATCAAGAACCTGCATGACTTCAACTGCGGACTGAAGGCATACCGTCGTGAAGTCGTGAAGAATATTGAGGTATTCGGAGAGATGCATCGTTTCATCCCCTACCTCGCCAAGAACGCTGGTTTTGATAAGATTGGCGAGAAACCCGTACACCACCAGAAACGTCAGTATGGCAAGTCGAAGTTCATGGGATGGAACCGTTTTGTGAACGGCTACCTCGACCTGATGACCCTCTGGTTCCTGGGTACCTTCGGTAAGAAGCCCATGCATGTCTTCGGTTTTCTGGGAACCATCGTGTTTATCATCGGCTTCTTTGCTGCTTTCTACCTGGGGGCTGACAAGGCCTGGGCACTCTACAACCATATCCCGATGCGACTGGTGACAGACTCACCGTTCTTCTATATTGCCTTGACGATGATGATGATTGGTACGCAGTTGTTCCTTGCGGGCTTCCTGGGCGACTTAATCAGCCGTAACAGTGCCGGACGTAACGACTATCAGATAGAGGAGGAGATCAGATGCGGAAAATAGTCCTGTATATCATGGTACTGATAGCCATCGGAGCATGTACGTCTATCGACTGTCCCGTACAAAACAGGATATATACGGTCTATAACCTCCTGAAGGCTGATGGTACGACAGACACGTTGAAGGTCGACACACTGACAATCAAGACCAAACGTGCCGATAAGTCGGACACCACCCTGCTAAACCGTGCCACAGGGATTACCACCTTTGAACTTGATATCAGTTACACCCTCCCGGAGGATACCCTTTATGTCACCCTGCTCGACACACTGGGCCATACCTATCGCGACACGATCTATGTCAAGAAGGAGAACTATCCCCACTTTGAGTCAGTCGACTGTCAGGCTGCTTTCTTCCATCAACTGACCGGTATACGGACAACCCACCATATCATTGACTCCATCATGATCAATAATCCCAATGTCAATTATGATGCAACGAACGAACATTTCCACCTATATTTCAAGGCTCGCTATTAGTCTTGCACTGCTCGTGGTAGCCTCGTCAGCCCATGCGCAACTGAAAATGTTCCGCTTGGAAAAAGACTCTATCCCCCTCTTCCGGGGCTTTTCCGTCGCCTTCGACCTGGTAGGTCCCGCCAAACTGATGCTCAGTGACCATGGTGAGATTGAAGGAGCCCTCCGTGTCAACCTGCACGACCAGTGGTTCCCCATCGTAGAGATCGGTGTCGGCAAGGCCAACCATGAGAAAGACGAGGTAACAGGAATCACCTATAAGACAACAGCCCCCTATTTCCGAGTGGGTATCGACTTGAACCTATTGAAGAACAAGCACCAGTCCAACCGCTTGTTTGGCGGTATCCGCTATGCCTTCACCTCTTATAAGGTAGATATCATTCGTGAGGACCTTCCGGACCCCGTATGGCAATACACCTCCGGCTTCGGCGTTGACGGTCTGAAATGTTCGATGCACTGGTTGGAAGTGGTCTTCGGTATTGATGCCAAAATCTTCGGACCGTTGCATCTCGGATGGAGTGTACGCTACAAGCGGCGCATCAGTCATAACGAAGGAGACATCGGCCAAACCTGGTACGTCCCCGGCTTCGGTTCCAACGACCAAGATAATATCGCAGCCAACTTCAACGTGATTATTGATATATAGGGCAAGATTCGAGATATCGAGATATCGATAGAAAAAGAAAACTAAAGACCTATGGACGACAAACGCAAGAAACAACTCATCTGGCAGGTACCCTTCCTGACGCTGCTGATTGTCGGTACGGTACTGATTATCCGACAACAGCGCTCACTACCCTATCAGTCTGATAAAGGTTCTATCTTCGGTACTTTCTATACCATCACCTACCAGTCGGCGCAAGACTACCATCAAGAGATTACGGCTGAACTGCAGAAAGTAGATACCGCCCTCTCGATGTTCAATGAGCAGTCGGTCATCTCACAGATCAACCGAGAACAAGGTGGTGAGGCCAATGAGATGTTCATGGACGTGTTTAATCTGGCCATGAAGGTCTCCCAAGAGACCAACGGTGCCTTCGACATCACCGTAGCACCACTGGTCAACGCCTGGGGCTTTGGCTTCAAAGGCGGTGAGATGCCTACACGCCATCAGATAGACTCCATCCGGCACTTCGTGGGTTGGGAGAAGGTAACAGCCAAGGGGATGACCATCAAGAAAAGCGACCGTCGGGTGATGCTCGACTGTTCGGCGATAGCCAAGGGCTATGGTGTGGATGTCGTCGCCCGTCTTCTGAAATCCAAAGGGATCACCAATTTCATGGTGGAGATCGGAGGAGAGATTGTCACCTGCGGCATCAGTCCTAAGCGGCTGCCTTGGAAGATCGGTGTGGTGAAACCCACGGAAGACTCCCTCGCTGTAGGTAATGAGTACCTGACGATCCTGAATGTGACAGACAAGGCGATGGCCACCAGCGGCAACTACCGCCGCTTCTATTATAAAGGTGGTAAGCGCTATGCCCATACCATTGATCCCAAGACAGGCTATCCCGTACAGCATAGTATCCTGTCGGCTACAGTATTGGCTGACGACTGTGCCACAGCCGATGCTTATGCCACCTCCTTCATGGTGATGGGGCTCGACAAGGCGAAAGTCATCCTCGACAAGCACACCGAACTGATGGCCTACCTGATCTATACCGATCAGGATAACAAACTGGCCGTCTGGTTCTCGCCCTCGCTCAAAGATAAAATAGAAGAATAATGTCAGCACTCCACCTTTATGCCAAACTGTTGCAGTTCACTCTTTTCCAAGGAATGAGCCATGCTGATTTGATGGAGGTGGTGACACATACCAAGATCGGTTTCCATAAATACCCTGCCGGCAAGCGTATCGTCAATGCCGGTGCCCCTTGCGACAGTATGATATTCCTCATTAACGGCACCCTTCAGGCCGAGGGTATCGCTGACAACCACACCTACCGGGTGACGGAAAGGCTGGCCGCCCCTTATCTTCTCGAACCCGAACGGATGTTTGGTATCCACCAACGATATAGTTACACCTATACCACCCTGTCGGACATCAATATGATTACCATCGACAAACAGGAGATTCTCTTGCTACTGGAGACCCAACTGGTGTTCCGACTGAACATGCTCAACCTTGTGGCTACAGAGACACAGCGCCTGCTGCACTACCCCTGGCGCACCAGTCCTAAGTCATTGCGGGAACGTGTCATCCTGTTTTTCTTCGCCCACTGTCGTTATCCAGCCGGTCATAAGACATTCCATATCCTTATGCAACAACTGGCCGATAATCTGAACGATAGTCGACTGGATATCTCAAGGGCACTCAACGAACTACAGGCTGACGGACTCCTGTCACTCCATCGGGGACGGATAGAGATTCCGATGCTTGAACGACTATTGATGTAAAAAGGATGGCCCCGCTAAGAGAAGCCATCCTTTATCATTATTTCCGAATCTGAAGTCCACCCGTCTCGATGTCTCCTGACCCCCGGGTAGTCTTATTGAGTTGTTGGACCGCACCTGTCAGTGTAATATCCCCGGAACCTACTAAACGGCAGTTGACCACCTTACACTGGTCACAATGCACTTTGACATCGCCTGAGCCTTTCAGTTCTATCTGCGTCCGGTCCACCTTACTCTGTTTGATCTTGATATCGCCAGAGCCTACCAGTTCGATATCAGACTGCTTCGCCTCCACATATTTGATTTCCAGATCACCAGAGCCAACGACAGAGGACCTGATGCGATCGCAGATAATATCCGTAAACTCTATATCTCCGGAACCTCGTAAACTCAAGTCAAGGTTATCAGTATCCAGTTTACTCTTACACTCAAAGTCGCCGGAGCCCTGTACTTCCACGCCAATTAAGTCGGGAGAGGTGACATAGACTGTCACATCCTGTCCCTTCAGACTATTGAAATTAAACATACTGCCACTCTTGACACTAACCACCAGGCAATCTTTCTCCACCCGAGTCACCACATTCTTGCTAACACTCTTAGGAGCCTTCACCCGGACAGACCATGTCTTACCCTGTGTGTACTTGATGTCAGGAGAACCCTGTAAACGGATCCGCTCAAACCCTTTCAGGGAACGGGTCTCCACTACCTCATCCTTGGAGGCGAAAGCATATAACTTTGTACTGCATACAATGGCAAAAAATGCCGCTAGGAATAAACAAAACTTTTTCATCATCTATCTTCGTTTTTAATTGATTGCTGTCTGTTAGACGAAAGAGACAGCGAAAAAGTTGCAAACGCCCCCACTTATTCACTCAGAATCGTTCAAATACTCCGTCATGGAAGAAAAAATAAACAAGTTTGTTTTGTTCTTCCCATGCTTTTTCTTAACTTTGCAGTGCGAACTTTAACGTTTCGAACCAAAAATGCGAAAAATACTAATTAGTACAACCATAATAGTATTATTACTCTGTATGGGGTGTAGAGAACAAGAGCGACACTATGTCATTGGTGTCTCCCAGTGTTCTGAGGATATCTGGCGTGAAAAACAGAATGCAGAACTGCGTATGGGAACCTATTTCCATGACGGTATTGAGTTACGCTTCGCCTCCGCCTACGATAGTGACAAAAGACAGATACAACAGATCGACAGTCTTGTTAATACAGGTATCGACCTGCTCATTGTGGCCCCCAACCAGATAGCCACCATTGCTCCTGCCATCGACCATGCTTACGACAAAGGGATTCCCGTCATCGTCTTCGAGCGTAAGACCAACTCAAAGAAATACACAGCCTTCATCGGTGCAGACAACTATGAGATGGGACGACTGATGGGAGAATATATTGCCCAGCAGACGAAAGGACAGGGGCGCATCCTGGAAATCAAAGGACTCAAGGATTCCTCCCCCGCCATCGAGCGGCATAACGGTTTCATGGAGGCCCTGAGCCATTACCCGCAAATACAACTCGTTGACACCCTGCAAGGTGACTGGACAGAGGAAAGCGCCTATAAGACCACGAAGCAGTGGTTGAGTCAACAGCCAACGGCCCTAGAATATGTCTTCGGACAGAACGACCGTATGGCGATGGGAGCCCGTAAGGCATTAGCCGACACCCATCACCTGTCACCCACTACCCGCTTTTGCGGAATTGACGGTCTTCCAGGTGAGAACGGAGGTATTCAGATGGTGTGCGACTCACTGCTGGATGCCACCTATATCTATCCCACCCATGGCGACCAACTCATTCAACTCGCTATCGATATCCTAGACGGCAAGCCTTATGAGAAAGAAAACCTACTGAAATCAGCACTGGTCACCCGTACCAATGCCAATGTCGTACTGATGCAGAGTGAAGAGACATTACGACAGACCGCCTATCTCGACCAACTGCATGAGAAGACGGACACCTACTTGCAGGAACTCGACACGCAGAAAGCAATAACGCTCTTGGTCATTGTCATCCTCGTGCTGGTGATCATCTCCGCCGTTATCTTCATCGAGAACATGCGTCGTCGCCACCGTTTGGAGCGTCAGGCCTTCTCGATGGTCGTCAACGTGCCGCAGAGTGAGACACCAGCGAGCGACTCCCCCACTCTCCAACAACCAGCCATCACGGATGTGACCCAAGAGGAGCAGGAGCAGATAGAGGCGGATGCCGATGCCCGCTTCCTGGAGCGGTTGCGCCAGTATGTGCAGGAGCAGATGAGCAACAGCGACTTCAGTGTGGAGGAACTGGCAGCACAGATGGGTGTGAGTCGGGTGCAACTCTATCGCAAGGTCAAGGCACAGACCGGTCGTACCCCTGTAGACATCATCCGCCTGAGCCGCCTCAACCGTAGCAAGGTGCTGCTACAGACCACCGATTTCTCCGTCAGTGAGGTAGCCTATCAGGTAGGGTTCACTGCCCCCAGTTATTTCACCAAATGTTTCAAGGAAGAATACGGCATGTTACCTGGAGACGTAAAAAAAACATGATCTGACAACTGTTTTTGATATAAAATTAGTATCTTTGCAACCACTCTTGTCGAACCGAACTGCGACCCTTGGTAGAAACAGAGTAGAAAGAGACATCAACACACAAAAAGAGGTGTGGACTGATATTTCCGTCTATTCTGAGGTTGTCGCAGACCTGGTTCGAACGAAGAAATATCGTGTTCCACACCTTTCTTATCCTTATGTATGAATCCACCTGCAAAGGTAAGAGGATCATGACGGGAATGCTAATAAAAATCGTTCAAACCCTACCACTTTTGTTACAACGAACGATTTTTTTAGTTCTTTGAAACATCTTTTGCATCTGACTTCTTATAAGAAGTGTATTTTTGCATCAGTTAATTTTATGTACTAACCAATATTAAAAGCAAATGAAACAAACTAAAAGAATCATTTCAAGTTTCCTGATGCTGATGCTATGTACAATAATGTACGCGCAAGAGATTACGGGAACAGTGAATGACGCCATGGGGCCAGTCATCGGTGCCACCGTCATGGAGAAAGGTACGACAAACGGTACCGTAACTGATTTCGACGGTAACTTTAAGTTGAAGGTAGAGGCAGGAAAGACCCTCGTCTTCAGTTATATCGGTTACCAGACCGTTGAGTTGCCTGCCGCTAATGGCATGACAGTAACCCTGAAAGACGATGCTCAGTTATTGAATGAGGTCGTAGTTACAGGTTATCAAGTGCAACGGAAAGCAGACCTGACCGGTTCTGTAGGTGTTGTTGAGACTAAAGACTTCAAAACGAGCAACACCGACCCCATGGCTTCCCTGCAGGGTAAGGTGCCTGGTATGACCATCACTTCCAACGGTTCCCCATCCGGTGAGGCTGATGTCCACATTCGTGGTATCGGTTCAATGGGCGGTTCTAGCACGACACCTCTGTACATCGTGGACGGCATGCCCTATAGCGGATCACTCAACAGTCTAAATGCAGCCGACATCGAGTCCATGCAGGTATTGAAGGATGCCGCTTCTGCCTCCATCTATGGTAGCCGTGCTGCCAATGGTGTCATTGTCATCACTACTAAGAAAGGAAAGAAAGGCGATAAGATTAACATCAACTTCAACGCCTCTGTATCTGTTTCATGGATGACTCAGAAGATGAAACTCCTCAATAGTCAGCAGTATGCTACCGCTTTGGTGCAGGCAGCCCTCAACGACGGCAAGAACCCTGACGACTATGCCCAGAACTACGGCTTGTCACTCCATGTTGACGGAGGTACTCCTATCTCTGTCTATAACCCTGCTACTGGCACGATGGACTCCTATACGGTAGGTGGT
Organism: Prevotella sp.; assembly: GCA_017449675.1. GTDB lineage: Bacteria > Bacteroidota > Bacteroidia > Bacteroidales > Bacteroidaceae > Prevotella. The sequence continues at coordinate 41,119 of JAFTFG010000013.1, read as the reverse complement.
TTCTACGATGGCTTCATGAATGCCAAGCAGACGATGCCATACAGTAATACCGACTGGGTGGATGAGATCGGACGCACAGGTATTACCCAGAACTACGACATATCACTCTCTAAGGCCAACGAGAAGGCAACAACCCTTTTCTCTGCCGGATATAAGAAGGCACTTGGTGTCTTGAAACACACTGACTTCGAGAATTTCTCGGCTCGCTTCAACAGTTCTTACAAAATCAACAAGATTATCTCCGTTGGTGAGAATGCCACCTTCTCTTATTCTAATAATGTGGACTGCGCTCCATTGGAGAATGCGCTCAAGATGGCTCCAACACTTCCTGTCTACGAGATCGACGGCGAGACCTTCTCCGGTCCTGTCGGTGGTATGAGCGACCGTCAGAACCCCATGCGTGAACTCTATCACAACAAGGACAACCGCTTGAAGAAATGGCGCATCTTCGCCAATACCTACGTGGATATCACGCCTATCGAAGGACTGCTCTTCCGCTCTAACTTCGGTATCGACTATACCAATAGTTTTATCCGTGCGCTGACTCACACATGGCACTCTGACGTGGTCAACAACGACACCAATGCCAGTGAACTGGCTCAGACCCACAGCACCAAGTGGACATGGTCAAATACCGTCCAGTATAACTTCGATATCGTGGAGAACCACAACCTCAACATCCTGCTCGGTCTCGAGGCTCACCAGGACAATGGTATCGACTTTGCGGGTCGTCGTAACGACTATCCCCTGGAGACTATCGACTATATGTGGCCAAGTGCTGGTACTGGCATCCAGACCGTTCGTGGTGCTGGTGACGGCTATAAACTGATGTCCTACTTCGGTAAGATTGACTATAACTGGAACGACCAGTTGCTTGCCTCTTTCACCCTGCGTCATGACGGTTCCAGCCGTTTCGGTAAGAACCACCAGTATGGTACCTTCCCGTCAGTATCTCTCGGTTATCGACTCTCTAAGCACATCAAGGCTGAGTGGCTCCGCGATTGGAAGATCCGCGCCAGTTACGGTGTGACCGGTAACCAGGGCATGAACTCAAATATCGCCCACTATGGACTCTATATCGCTGACTACGGCTCAACACGTGAGAACTCCACTGCTTACGACCTCAACCTGCAAGGCTCTGGCACACTGCCCTCTGGTTACTATAAGTCACAGTCCGCTAATGAGGACTTGAAGTGGGAGTCCTCGTCACAGTGGAACTTCGGTACTGATTTCTCACTCTTCGGAGGTGACCTCTACGGCTCTTACGACCTCTTCTTCAAAGAGACGAAGGATATGCTCGTACAGCCTGCCTTCCTCGGTGCGATCGGTTTCGGTGGTCAGACCTGGATCAACGGTCCCACACTGAAGAACTGGGGTATGGAACTGAATCTGGGCTATCGCCACAAGACAGCCTACGGACTTGCTTACGACATCACTGGTAATGTTGACTTCTACCGTTCAAAGGTGACCTATCTGCCTGAGAAGTCGAAGAACTCTTACGAGCACAATGATTATCACAACCTTGCAAAAGACGAGAAGGCATACGGCTCATTGATTGGCTATGTGGTAGAGGGACTCTATCAGACCCGTGAGGAGGTTCTTGCTCATGGACAGGCCGGTGCCCGTGTCGGTGGTCTGAAGTATGCCGACCTCAACGGTGACGGTAAGATCAACGAGGCAGACCGCACATGGGTGTTCAATCCCGTGCCCAACTTCTCTTGGGGTCTGAATATCAACCTCTCTTATCGCAACTTCGACTTCACCATGTTCTGGCAGGGCGTGTCAGGTGTCGACGTTATCAATAATCAGAAATATCAGACTGATTTCTGGAGCATCACCGATGCCGGTTCTAACAAGGGTGCTCGTGTGACTGACGCATGGACTCCTGCCAATGCGAACTCCAGTATTCCCGCTCTGACCACCTCGAATGGTGCCGACGAGGGACGTATGTCGTCTTACTTCGTAGAAAATGGCTCTTATGCCAAACTGCGCACCCTGCAACTGGGTTACACCGTGCCTGCCAATATCGTGAAGAAACTGTTGCTGTCAAGTGCCCGTGTATACCTCTCTGGCGACAACCTCTGGACTATCAAGTCAAGTTCTTTGACCTGCTCCGACCCAGAGAACACTGCTTGGAACTATCCTCACACTGCTTCCTTCACATTTGGAATACAACTGGGATTCTAACTTAGTTTGGAATTAAGAGTCAAGAATTAAGAATTAAGAAAATAAAGCAATGAAAAAGATTAATATATATATCGCATCCTTACTGCTTTCCGTTTTTGCAGTATCATGTAGCGTCGACGATATGAAGCCACAGGGTACGCTCGATGAAGAGACTGCGTTCTCAAGCCCTGAGAAACTTGTCACCGCAGCCTATGCCAAACTGGGCGATGACTGGTATTCTTATCCGTTTAACCTGTGGCCATACGGCGATATGAGTGCCGACGACTGCCTAAAAGGTGGTTCTGGTGAGAATGACACGGGTTATCACCCCATGGAGATCTTCGCTACCCTGCAGCCCGACCGTGGTGAGTTCGACGAACTATGGTATCAACTCTACAGTGCCATCTCACGTGTCAACCGCGCCCTGGAGTCGATGGAGAATGTCGAAGAGACTGCTGCCATCAAACAATTGAAAGCCGAGACACGTTTCCTGCGTGGTCATTTCTATTACAAACTCCAACAGATGTGGTATGAGGTGCCTTTCATCAAGGAAGGTATGGATAATACCGCTATCGAGGCTACTCCACAGAGTTCTCACGATGAGATCATGCAACTCATCATCGACGACTTCCAGTATGCCTATGAGAATCTGGCTGAGGCTGAACCAGGCAAGACTGGTCGTGCCCACAAGGTGGCTGCCGCTGCTTACCTGGCAAAATGCTACCTCAACTGGGCATACGGTGACGGTTATGAGGCAACAACGGGCTACAGCCATGTTGACCAGACTAAGATCAAGAAGGTGCTGGAATATACAGAAGTGGTCAAGAACTCCAAGTACGACTATCTGGACACCTACGGACACATTTTCCTGCAGGACTATGCTAACTCTTGCGAGAGCATCTTCGCCGTACAGCACTCAGGCAAGGCAGACGACGGCACACAGTTCGGACGTGCCAACTGGTCGAACATGTTGAATGGCGTATGGGGCATCTGGTCATGCGGATGGGACTTCCACAAGCCCTCACAGAACCTTGTCAATGCCTTCAAGACCAAGAATGGACTGCCTATGGACGACTTCGACGAGGACCACAATGCCATCGTCGTCAACGGTGCTGATGCGAAGTTCAAATACGACCCACGTCTGTTCCATACCGTTGGTATGCCGACTTATCCTTATAAGTATGAGGAGGCATACACATTGACCAAGGCGAACAGCCGTACTCCTAACACCTATGGCTACTACTGCTCTATGAAAGAGGTTCCACAGCGTTCTAAGGGTGAGACATACGACTACCCCTGGCAAGCCTTCGCTCAGAACGACTATGTGCTCCGCTATACCGATGTGATGCTGATGCGTGCCGAGGCTCTCATTGAGAGTGGCGACTACAACGGTGAGGCTCTGGAGATCATCAACACCATCCGCGACCGTGCCAAGAAAGATATCAGCAACACCTCTCTCATCAAGTATGCCAAGAACCAGTGCGACATTAGCCTCTATGGTAGTTTCGCCTCCAAGGACGATGCCCGTAAGGCTTTGCGTTGGGAGCGTCGTTTGGAACTCGCCATGGAGGGTCATCGCTTCTTCGACCTTCGTCGTTGGGGCTTGCTGTCCACCACACTGAACAAGTATTTCGAGACAGAGGTGACAGACGAGTATGACGGACAGACCTATGCCCTCTACTACAAGGATGCCTTCTTCACAGCAGGCAAGAACGAGTACTTCCCTATCGCATCTAACCAGATGAACTACGTACAGGGACTCTATCATCAGAACAAAGGCTATTAATATTCATTGAACTTTGAACATTAAACATAGAACATTATGAAGACTATATATAATAAAATAGGTGTCGCACTGCTTGGCATACTGCTCTTTGCCTCCTGCCAAGACCGCGACCTCCCCGGCTCTGCCAAGATGCAGTTAAATAGTCCTGCCGTAACCGATATCACGGGTACACCAAGCGGTGACAACAACTATGACTATACACTGACATGGCCTGTCAGTAACAATGGTGCTGTCATGCAGGTGGCTGTATTCAAGAACGGCTCACAGATACAGGCACTCACCCCATGTCCCAATGGTTCATTCACGCTGAAGAACCTGGAGACCAACCAACTCTATGAGTTCCTCTTCAAATATGCCACCGAGGATGCTATCTCTAATGGTGTGATGACCTCCTACACACGCCCTGGTGCTACTGCTCCCACAAATCTGAAGATGACACAGATTGACATCTCTGAGGATGAGCATAACCTGGAGGTGACATGGACTGCCGCCGAGGATGCCACATCCTATATCCTGACCCTGGTGAATGGAGATGGTTCTAAGAAAATCAACGAGACGGTCAACGGCACTTCTTATCTGCTGAAGGGTGTACAGATGAAAGAACGCTGGGAGGCTACCCTGATAGCCCAGAACAGCGAGGGTAAGGCACTGCCCATCGAGGCCTCTGCTAAGATTGGCGGTAAGATTCCAGCCTTCCTCTCTGAATATGCTACTCCAGAGGAACTCGTTGCCAACGGCGACGACGATGAGGCCTCCGCATGGCTGTGGTTCCAGGAGAACTATCCAAAGGGCGAGTATGTATACTTCGGTAATATCAACAAGGTGGAGGACATCGAGGACTACCGCATGCTTTTCTGGTTGCGTGACTTTGACGAGGGCAGTGCTGACGATGTATGGAATTTCTCCGACTTGGCAAAGAATGCCGCTCCCATCATCGAACAGTATGTGAAGAACGGCGGTAACCTGCTCTTATGGTCATATGCCGTACCATATATCGGCACCATCAACCGTGTCCCCACCTCACTCCTTCGCACAGCACCTGGTATCGACACAGGTCGTGGTAACATCAACAACGATGTCTGGAAGATGGGCGTATGCCTTAATACCGGTAAGTTCTCCAAGGACCTCAGCACCCATGCTATCTATGCCGGTATGAATGTTGAGAAAATGAACGACGTGACGTTTGCCGCCATTGCCATGAAGGGTGCTGGATGGACAGAAAACCACAACTGTCTGTTCTTCGACATACCAAAGACTTTAACGGAATTCGATAACGACACAGAAGAATGCTACAATGCGCTTACCACTGAATATGGCATCTATCCATTAGGTACTTGGGATGGTGAGGTAAAATGGGTCAACCAACTCAACATCTGGGAGGCAAAGGGTGCCGAGAAGGCACCCGAGGGATTCCAGAAAGGTTGCGGTACCGTACTCTGCATCGGTAACGGTGGTTGCGAGTTCTCTATGAAGAACGAGGACGGCACTAACGACATCAGTGCAACTCCCAAAAACAACGCTTATCAGGGCAACATCCTCAAACTGGCGAAGAACAGTATCGAGTACCTGATGTCCATATAATTAGAGATTAGTAGTTAATAGTTGGTTATTCATTTAAAAGATTGTTTTCAGGAATCTTACAAATCCGCCCAGGTATCGTCATAGTACTTGGGCGGATTACTTTTACCTTCACCAACTCAAGAATTTTGACTTTGTAGTCAACCTTTGTTTCAAGGAACATTTTTCTTATTTACTGAAACATTTTTGATAGTTATTATCCTTTCTGCTTCATAATTTTGTAAACAGAAACAGACAAACAATCTCATTTTATTAATTAAAACTACAAGTATTATGAAGAAAGGATTCTTACTCATCCTGTTGCTCATGGCAACAACAAGTTTTGCACAGACCGTTCTCTGGAATGGAGAAGACAAAGAAGCAGGGACTGACGGTGGCTTTTGGAACCGTTCTACCCCAACCGTTGTAGAAGAAGACGGCAACAAATGCCTGCGAATAACTTTAGCAGACGCTGCTAATGACTGGGAGCGTCACAATGTAGGATTACCTCTTGGTTCCATTGATCTCAAGGGACTACGTCGTATCTCTATCAGAATCAAAATGCCTGATGCCCACAACGTTCTTGTAAAACTGGGAAAGGATGGATCCTATACACTGAATCGCCTGTTCTGGTATGGCGAGGCTAACACATGGCAAACTTTAGTCTTCGATTATAGCGTAGGTCCCGACAACGACAAAGTGGTCGATACAGAGAACACCGTGCTGGAAATCTGGCCTTACGAGAATTATAATGCAGATAACAATGGAAAGAATGTCTACATTGATGACATCCTTTTGGAAGGACCTATGGTAGATGGTGTCGCAGTCAGGACATTAGCAGACGGTTCATTAACAGGCAAGCAGGTCATTGTAACAGGCTCTCTGAAAAAAGGAAACTATCAGAACACATGGGATGGCGACTGGCACACTGAGGCATACGATGACTATTCTCTGTTGCTGAGCAAACTCTCTCGTGATGTCTGCTTCCTCAACCTGATTGGTGCCGCTGTCGCTGACGGTGACGGACCGCAACTGCGTACCAAGAACCCCAACCTGATGATTCTCTCACCTGTTGATTTCTTTGATACGGATCATGTCATCAGATGGGATGGGGAGAAGAACACGACACCAAAACTGGTTCTTGATGAGGCTTACCCCTTCTATACCCCTATTGACTTCCATGCTGATGCCGTCAAAGTAACACGCAATCTTCAAACTGGTATCAACACGCTCTGTCTGCCATTCTATGTCGGTCAGGCAGAGATCAGTACGAACTGCAAGATAGCAACCTATACCTCATCAACCGCAAGTGCTGTAAACTTCACCTATACCGACCATGCCGATGCCAACATACCATTCCTCGCCACTGCCGTAGACGCTGCCGTTACAGAATTGAATTTCACCGACAAGGGCATTGTCAACACGCCGGAGTCTTTAGGAGCCCCATTCGCGGGAATCTACACCCCACAGAGTGCCACAGGAAAGTATGGTATCAATGATGACGGTAAGTTCCAAGAAGGCGGCTCCTCTGCCACTATCAATAGTTTCCATGCCTTACTGACGACGATACCTGCCGGAGCAAGAGAAGTTACCTTTAACAATGGTACCGGTATTAGCAATCTTTCTATTAAGAATCCCACTCAGACGATCTACAACCTGAACGGTGTCCGTGTCAATAAGTTGAGTAATAAGGGCATCTACATTATCAATGGTAAAAAAGTAATCGTAAAATGAAGAAACAATATCAAAAGCCAAAGACTGAATTATTCTCCTTTGAGACACAATATTTTTTGGCTGCATCAGCAAACGTAGAAATTGTTGGAGGTGAGTTCCCTGGCGGTTTCAACTCCCGTGAGTTCGAAAATGACGATCTTCTCCCTTTATAAAGAAGGTATCAAATCACATCCTTATGAACTCTGCCCATGTCCCGTATAGGTTCATGGACAGGGTTTTTGACCTTTTATTTGGGGAATTCAACATTTATCCCTATCTTTGCAATGAAAAGATATGAAACTAATAACAACCATGAAGAAAATTAAAATATTCGTTCTATTAGTAATAGGTCTGGTGACTCTATTCTCCTGTACAGAGAGTAAGCAGACCTACAAAATCGGTGTAGCGCAATGTTCTAAAGGACCCTGGCGTGAGAAAGTGAATCAGGAGATGCTTGCTGCCCAGCATCTGTACGAGCACGATGTCAAGGTAAGCATTGCCAATTCGTTTGACGACCCCAATCTGCAGGCGCATCAGATAGATAGTCTGGCACAGACAGGCATCGACTTAATGGTTGTAGCCCCCTACGAGGACACGCAAGTCATCAACGAGGCCATCGCACGGGTACTTAAAGAAGGTATTCCTGTTGTCAGTTTCGATCGCAAGACCAGTGCTGACTATACAGCATTCATCGGTGGCAACAATGTCGAAGCAGGTTATATAGTAGGACAATATATCGCCTCGATAGTCAGAGACAAGAAACAGGAGCCTATGCGCAAGAAACCGTTGGTGATGGAGATTACCGGTGACATGAAAAGTACTCCTGCCTTAGAGCGTCATCAAGGTTTCAAGAAGGCAATGAAAGAACTTCCCGAGGTAGAGTATGTCTGCCGGCAAAGTGACTGGTCAAGCGACAGTTCTTGCCACATTGTCTCCGAACTGATCGACTCGCTCCGCCAGACGGATACCGAACGGCTGGACTACACCTTTGTCTTCTGCCACAACGACGGCATGGCTACTGGTGTCTATAAAGCAGTCGTCGAACAGGATGTCGAGGGGCATATTAAGATTCTGGGCATTGACGGTATGCCTAATGAGGGATTGGAGTATGTGCAGTTAGGTCATCAAGTGGGAACCTATTATTATCCCACCCACGGTGAAAAGATCATCAGGCTTGCTATTGATATCCTGAGCGGCAAGCCCTATGAACGTGAAAACCCGATGCTTGGCTTTGTGGTCACACCCGACAATGTTGATTTAGTAACTACAGAATCGGTAGAGTTGATGAGGCAGAACGATCATATGGTGACAATACATGACAAACTGGAAGCCTATTTCGGTCTTTACAACACACAACATAAAGTTCTGATGGGCAGTTTCCTGTGTATAGTCCTGCTCATCGTGGCTGTTATCATGATCTGGCGTGCTTATATCCAGACACGTAAGACGATTAAGCAACGACAGGCATTAAATGAGGAAGAGACCCTGTTCTACACCAACGCAGACAACCGCACCCTGCGCCAAGTATTTGAGATGCCTCAGGAACAACTGCCACCTGTTCGCTCGCAAGACACCATTTTCGCAGAGACCCTGAATGAGGCTATCCGTCAAAACATGGCAAACCCCAACCTGAAAATGGAAGACTTAGGCGAGACGATGGGTTTGAGTCGTGTGCAACTATACCGCAAAGTAAAGGCTATCACAGGACTATCACCTGTGGAATTACTCCGAAAGATACGACTTCAGCAAGGTTACATACTACTTTCCACCACCACGAAGACCGTTCAGGAGATTGCCTTCGAGGTAGGATTTAACACACCAGCCTATTTCTCGAAATGTTTCCGGGAGCAGTATGGCAAATATCCCACAGAATTACGGGAGCAAACAAATCTGACATAATAGTCAACATTTGTTCCATGAAACATAATTATTAGTGGCTGAACGATTCTTTTTAGTCGTTCGGCCACTTTAATAGTACTTTTGCGTCAGTAATTAACAAGAGTACTAACCAAACAAACAACAAGAAATGAAAGCAAAAAGATTCATTTTAAGTTTCCTCACCTTGCTGCTTAGTACAATAATGTACGCGCAAGAGACAATCACAGGAAATGTCACCGACCAGACGGGCGAGCCCGTCATCGGTGCCACAGTGATGGAAAAAGGGACATCAAATGGTACTGTAACCGATTTCGACGGTAATTTCACGTTGAAAGTGAGTACTGGTAAGACACTGGTATTCTCCTTTATCGGCTACCAGACCGTAGAGATGCCTGCCGCTAATGGTATGAAAGTGACTTTGCAAGATGACGCACTGGCACTGAACGAGGTGGTGGTGACAGGCTACACCACCCAACGTAAGGCAGACTTGACAGGTGCTGTGTCTGTAGTCAGCGTCAGCGAACTTGCCAAGCAGAACGAGAACAACCCGATTAAGGCAATGCAGGGTCGTGTCCCAGGTATGAATATCTCAGCCGATGGCTCTCCCTCGGGTTCCGCTACCGTCCGAATCCGTGGTATCGGCACACTCAACAACAATGACCCGCTCTACATCATTGACGGTGTACCCACCAAGGCTGGTATGCATGAGTTGAATGGCAACGACATCGAGTCGATTCAGGTATTGAAGGATGCCGCTTCTGCCTCCATCTACGGTAGCCGTGCTGCCAATGGTGTTATTATCATCACCACGAAGAAGGGTAAGGATGGCAAGATTAAGATTGACTTCGATGCCAGTCTGTCGGTACAGACCTATGCCCATAAGATGGAGGTGCTGAATGCCAAGGAGTTCGGGCAGGTGATGTGGCAAGGCTATGTGAACGACGGACTGGATCCCAATATGAATGGACTGGGATACAACTATGACTGGAGTTACAACGCACAGGGGACTCCCGTTCTCAACGCCATCACCATGAGCAAGTATCTGGATGCCGCAGGGACAACACCTGCCGCCGATACCGACTGGTTCAAGGAGACGACCCGCACAGGACTGGTACAGCAGTATAACGTATCGCTAAGCAGCGGTTCCGAAAAGAGTTCCTCTTTCTTCTCTCTGGGTTACTATAACAATAAGGGTATTATCAAGCAGTCTGACTTCAACCGTCTATCCGCTCGTATCAATACGGAGTTCAAACTCCTGAAGATCAAGGATCACAACGTGATAACCGTTGGAGAGCACCTCACCGTCAACCGCACCAGTGAGGTACAGGCTCCCGGTGGCTTCCTGGAGAATGTGCTACAGTTCAATCCCTCCCTGCCTATCCGTACTATTTATGGTGACTATGCTGGTCCCGTAGGCGGCTATCCTGACCGTGAGAATCCTGTGGCTCGTCTCGACCGTAACAGCGACAACCGCTATACCTATTGGCGTATGTTCGGTGATGCTTATGTGAATGTCAATCCTTTCAAGGACTTCAACATCAAGACCACCTTTGGTATTGACTATAGCCAGAAAGAGCAGCGTATTTTCCAGTATCCTATCACCGAGGGTACCGTTGCCAATCCTATCAATGGCGTAGAGGCTAAACAGGAACACTGGACTAAGTGGATGTGGAACGCTATCGCCACCTACAATCTGGAGAAAGGCAAGCACCGTGGTGATGCCATGATTGGTATGGAGATTAACCGTGAGGACGACAAGTGGTTCAGCGGCAAGGCATATGACTTCGCCGTACTGAATACTGACTATATGTGGCCTAACGCCGCTGTTGGCGAGGCTGAGGCATACGGTGCCGGTGAGGGCTATACCCTGGTGTCTTTCTTCGGAAAGTTGAACTACACCTATGACGACAAGTATATGGCAAGTCTGACCCTTCGTCGTGACGGATCCAGCCGTTTCGGAAAGAACAGCCGCTATGGTACCTTCCCCTCTATTTCCGCTGGTTGGCGTATCAACCAAGAGAACTTCATGAAGAACATCTCCTGGATTGACAACCTGAAACTGCGTGCCTCATGGGGACAGACGGGTAACCAGGAGATCTCCAATATCGCCCGTTATACACTTTATGTGAGCAACTATGGCGAGGCAGGCTTCGGTGGACAGAGTTATGGTACGAGTTATGACATCGCTGGCACAAATGGCGGACAGCAACTTGCCAGTGGCTTCAAACGCGACCAGTTAGGTAATGATGACCTGAAATGGGAGACAACGACTCAGACCAACCTCGGTCTGGACTTCGGTCTCTTCCGCAATGCCCTCTACGGCTCCTTTGAGTGGTATTATAAGAAGACCAAGGATATCCTGGTCTACATGCCGGGTATTGGTGTGATGGGCGAGGGCTCCAGCCAGTGGATCAATGCCGGTGAGATGCTGAACAAGGGTGTTGAATTCAATATTGGCTATCGTGGTGAGATCGGTAAGGTCTCTTATGATATCACAGGTAATATCGGTACCTATCGTAACGAGATTACAAAGATTCCTGAGACCATCGCGGCAAACGGTACCTTTGGAGGCAACGGCGTGAAGAGCGTGATAGGTCATCCGATGGGCGCACAGGTCGGCTATGTCTATGATGGCATCTTCAAGAGCCAGGCAGAGATTGACAACCATGCCACCCAGAATGGTGCCGGACTGGGACGTATCCGTTGGAAGGACTTGAACAACGACGGCATTATCAATGAGAAAGACCAGGATTGGATTTACTCACCAGTGCCCGACTTTACATGGGGTCTGAACATCTACCTGCAATACAAGGACTTTGATTTCACCATGTTCTGGCAGGGTGTACAGGGTGTTGATGTCATCAGCGACCTGAAGAAAGAGACTGACCTCTGGAGTGGTCTGAACATCACCAACCTGAACAAAGGTCGTCGTCTGCTCAATGCTTGGAGTCCCGCTAATCAAGGGTCTAATATTCCTGCTGTCAGCACCATGGACAACAACAACGAGAAACGTGTCTCCACCTATTTCGTAGAGAACGGCTCCTATGCCAAGTTGCGTACCATCCAGTTGGGGTACAACCTCCCCAAGAGCCTTTGTGAGAAAATCCATCTCTCAAAAGTCCGCATGTATCTCTCCGCTCAGAACCTGTTGACGATCAAGAGCAAGAACTTCACAGGCGTAGACCCTGAGAATGCCAACTTCGGCTATCCCATACCTCTCAACATGACATTTGGTCTCAATGTTTCATTCTAAATCATAGCAATCATGAAAAAGATATTCAATATAATCTGTGCTATCAGTGTCGCTTGCGGCTTCACTGCCTGCGATAGTTTCCTGGATGAGCACACCCCACAGGCTACCCTCAGCGACGAGCAGGTAAAGACTCCAGAGAATGCCGAGGCAATGGTGGTGTCTGCCTATGCTATCTTCACCACTGCCGAGGACATCAACTCCTCTTTCTCTATGTGGAATTTTGACGTACGCTCTGACGATGCCTATAAAGGCGGTAATGGCACCAGCGACGGTGATGTGTTCCATCAGTTAGAGATTCAACAAGGTGTATTGACCACCAACTGGAATCTTAACGACATCTGGGCACGTCTGTATAACAGTCTCTCACGTGTCAACAGTGCGATAGCCCTGCTTAACGAGAGTGAGTACAACATGAAGCAACAGCGTCTTGCCGAGATGAAGTTCCTCCGTGCCTACGGACACTTCCTGCTCAAGCGCCTGTTCAAGAACATTCCTTTTGTCATCAATGAGAGCATGACCTACGACGAGTACAACGAACTCTCGAATACGGAATATACGAATGACGAGGGATGGCAACTGATTATCGATGACCTGATAGAGGCATACAACACCTTGCCCGTGACACAGGAGGACAAAGGACGTCCCACCAAGGCTTCCGCTGCCGCTTTCCTCGCCAAGGTATATCTCTATAAGGCATATCGTCAGGACGATGCGAAGAGTAATCAGGTGACCTCTGTCAATCAAGCAGAGTTGGAGAAAGTGATTGAGTTTACTGATCCGAGACTATATACGAACTATGGACTGGAGAACGACATTCACAACAACTTCCGTCCAGAGGAGCAGTATGAGAATGGCAAGGAGAGCCTGTGGGCTATCCAGTATTCACGTAACGACGGCTCCACCTATGGTAACCTGAACTGGAGTTACGGACTGATTCCCCCCAATATCCCAGGAGCCACGGATGGTGGTTGTGACTTCTACAAGCCTTCACAGAATCTGGTAAATGCTTATCGTACTGGTGATGACGGTTTACCTTTCCTCGACACATTCAACAGCAAGGACTATGATATCGCCAGTGACAATGCGGACCCACGTCTGTTCCTGACTGTCGGCATTCCAGGTCTTCCCTATATGTTCAACAAGAACTTCATGATGGAGAAGACCAGTATCTGGAGCCGTTCCAATGGCTTGTACGGCTATAACGTGTCGCTGAAGCAGAATGTAGACCCTGCCCTCATCGACCAGTATCTGATCAAGGGCTCCTACTGGGCCAGTTCCATGAACCGTATCGTATTCCGCTATGCCGATGTGTTGCTGATGCGTGCCGAGGCATATGCCCAGTTGGGGCAAACCGATCAGGCAATCAGTCTGGTGAACCAGATCCGTTCCCGTGCGGCATCCAGTACCCAGATGATCTCAAGTTATCCTTCCGCTTTTGGTGTGAAGTTCTATATCACCAACTACAAAGGCAACTACTCCAAGGAGGAGACCCTGAAGATCGTGAAGATGGAACGCCGACTGGAACTGGGTATGGAGTGTGAGCGCTTCTTCGACCTCGTCCGCTGGGGTGACGCTGCTAGCGTGCTGAACAAATACTATGCGGAGGAGATTGACAACTGCGCTATCTACAGCGATGCCCACTTCACCGCTAACAAGGATGAGTATCTGCCTATTCCATTCAGCCAGATCTCTGCCTCTAACGGTCACTACACACAGAATATCGGTAACTGGTAAACAATAAATACAAGAAAGTCATGAAAACGAAAATATTTAGTATCATAGGTGCCATAGCCCTCGTCCTCAGCCTTATGGCTTGCTCCGACGATCATACCAGCGACCTGCGACTGGATGGCGACTGTATGATTGAGTCTATCGCACTGGATAATTACGAGGGAACGATAGACCTTACCTCACGTAGTATCATCGTACGACTCCCTGAGGTCTATGAGACATCAGCGATGAAGGTGACGGCTCTCAGTGTCTCCAATGGCACCGACTGTAACATCCGGCTGGGAGAGACCTTGAACATGGATGCCGCCAAGGTGCTGCATGTAACCAATGGTGACACCTATCTTGACTGGACCCTGAGCGTACTCCGTGACGAGGCACGCATCACCCAGTTTGTCATCAATGACATCTATACGGGCAGCATCGATCTGGAGGCAAAGATCATCACCGTCTATGTACCTGCCACTGTCGATATCACCAACCTGGTGCCTACGATTACCTATAGTGCCAACGCAACGGTCAGCCCTGCCTCTGGTGTCGCCCAGGACTTCACGAATCCTGTCACTTATACCGTGACCAACAATACGGCAGAGAGTACTTATACGGTGACGGTTGTCTCTATCAATAAGCCTAAGGCACTCTTCATCGGCTCCGCAGCCACCATGAACGACCTCGACGCAGAGGCGAAAGAGGCTTGCCAGTGGATGCTGGGCAATATGGAGGGATCGCTCTATGCTTCCTTCGCCGACTTACGTGCCGGAACCCTCGACCTCTCAGAGTGTAAGGTCATCTGGTGGCACTGGCATGTGGACGGCGGTGTCGATGGACATGATGTGTTCGCCGCCAAAGCGACAGACGCACTGGATACAAAGAATGAGTTGCGCCAGTTCTATGAAAACGGCGGTGCACTGTTCCTGACACGCTATGCCACCAACCTGCCTTCATTCATCGGAGTGACAGGTGATGATGAATGGACGACTCCCAATAACTGCTGGGGACAGGATGAGGACAAGGCAGAACTGTGCGGCGGTCCTTGGAGTTTCCGCATTTTCGACGGCATGAACGACCATCCTTTCTATCAGGGACTGGTACAGGGTGACAATCCACAGGAGGTTTACTGCACGGATGCCGGCTATCATATCACCAACTCTACGGCACAATACCATATTGGTACCGACTGGGGCGGCTATAACGACCATGCCGCATGGGAAACCCGCACAGGTGGAAAGATTCTCGGTGTCGGCGGCGACGGTGCCGTTGTCGCCTGGGAGTATCCTGCCCACGACGGTAAGGGTGGCATCATCTGTATCGGCTCAGGCTGCTACGACTGGTACTCCTACACCTTCGAGGCCGGCTATACCGAGAAGTTCCACAAGAACATTGAGATAATGACTCAGAACGCATTCAATTACTTAACGAAATAATGATTATGAAGAACCTGATATATTCCACGATCGCCCTCATGCTGTCAGCACTCTCGCTGACGGCATGCAGCGACGACAATTTTGGTCCCGACCCCGAAAAGGACTGGACAGGTACCGCAACTTTCTTCAACTCTGCGGACGAGAAGGGATTCCTCACCTATTATACTCCTGCCATCGGACGCTGTGGCGACCCCATGCCTTTCTACGATCAGAAAGCAGGCGACTTCAAGGTGCTTTACCTGCAAGAGTATGACAACAACGGACCATGCTATCATCCCTACTGGGGCGTTGCCACCAAGGACGGTGCCACCTATGAGCCTCTGGGCGAGATCCTGCCCGTGGGTGCCTCAACAGCCCTACAAGATGCCTCGTTGGGTACTGGATGTGCTGTCTACAACGAGAAGGACGGACTCTATTACATCTATTATACAGGCTATAACGTGCTGTTGCCTAACCGCGAGGTGGTGATGCGCGCTACCTCCACGGACTTCAAGACATGGACAAAGGACAATGAGTGGACCTTAAAAGGTACGGACTACGGCTACTCACCTACAGACTTCCGTGACCCACAGGTATTCCAGACCAATGATGGTCTGTGGCATATGGTCATCTCCAGCAACCTGAAGTTCGCAGAGTTCACCTCCAGCGACCTGAAGACATGGAGCCACGCAGGGTCATTCAATATGGTATGGGATCGTATGTGCGAATGTCCTGACATCTTCAAGATGGGCGATTATTGGTATATGATTTATAGCGAGGGATATAAGGATAACTTTAGCCGTAAGGTGAAATACATGAAAGCCTCCTCTTGGGATGGGCTAAAGGCTTGTTTCGACAAACCTGATGCCAATTGGCCCGACAGCCATGATGGTGTCCTCGACAGTCGTGGCTTCTATGCTGGTAAGACTGCCTCCAACGGAGCAGACCGTTATATCTGGGGCTGGTGTCCCTTCCGTACTGGCTCTACCATTCATGAGAAGAATATCAATGTGGGCGGCGGTAAAGGCAATGAGCCCAACTGGTCTGGCGCATTGGTATGCCACAAAGTCATCCAACACGCCGATGGGACACTGACCCTAGGTGAGGTCCCTGCCTTTGCCGCTAAGTATAATAAGGAGCAGACGGTTTCTGTGATGGCAAGCAACGGCTATCATGGCGGTACGCTCTCCGGCGATGACGCTTATGTGCTCTACAACCGCTTGGGAACCCATAACCACCTGTCAATGACCATCAAGACCGGCAATAACTGGGATAAGTTCGGTATCTCACTGGTACGTGGCACCGACTCCAAGCAATATTATACCATGGTGGTGAATCCTGAGTGGGAAGACGGACGCAAGGTGAACTTCGAACAGGAAGGCGAGGAAGGAAAGGGCTTCATTGAGGGTATCGATGGCTATAACTTCCAGCGTCCTGCTGATAACACCTACCATATCGACATCTATACAGACAACTCCGTGATGGTCATGTATATCAATGATGTATGTGCCTATACCAACCGTATCTATGGTATCCAGAAGAACTGTTGGAGTATCAATAACTACGGTGGCTCCATCACCATCAGTGACGTAAAGGTTACACAATATTAGAGATTAGTAGTTAATAGTTGGTTATTCATTTAAAAGATTGTTTTCAGGAATCTTTTTACTCCGCCCAGACTCTCGAAATGGAGTCTGGGCGGAATGGAGTCTGGGCGGAATTGTATCACACTTCAAATGTCAAGACAATTCAAAAGAGGATAATAAAATGCGCAACTACCTATGTTTCAACAAGTTGCACATATCGTTAAATCCAAACGGAGCAGAAGGTCGATCGTAAGGCAGCAAAACACCAATCCGCTCCGTTCCGATTGCCCTTCCGCTCCGTCCGGATTCATTTTCGGAGGGCTGCAGGGAAGTCCTGTCAATTATTTTCATAACATCCTTATTCCAACGTCCTATACTATATCAAGAAATCAAGTTAAGAAAGGTAGTATTTATCTAGCAATTTTGTTTCATGAACGTTTTTTGTTAGTTTTTGAATCATTATTTACACGATGAAATGGGGAAAACGTGTAATTTTGCAGCAGATTGATTGAATAACTAAAAACGAAAAGACATGAAGAAAGTGTTAATGACGATGCTGGTTTCACTGCTGACCCTCACAGGAGCGTCGGCACAAAAGCCACAAGTACTGGGCAAGAGTCATGCCATGCAACGGGTGGAGGTGAAGAGCCGCTATCTGCTGCTGCCCGTTCAGGAGCGGGAAGAGAATGCCAATATCCGTATCTTGGTGAAAGGACAGCAGGTGAAGTCGCTGAACGTGCGCCTGGCAGTAGACAAGGTAGACTATTACGTACCTTTAGAAATTATTAATGAGAAACTAGGAATGAGGAATGGCTCTCAACTCCTACTCGACATCACTTTCTATGGTGACCGCCGTTTCACGGGTGCCATGAAGGACTTCCTCTGCTGGCAGGAGATGAAGCAGAGTGACACCTTCGACACCGCCAATCGTGAGAAGTTCCGCCCACAGTACCATCATACCCCCGTCTATGGCTGGATGAATGATCCCAATGGAATGTTCTACAAGGACGGGGTGTATCATTTATATTACCAGTGGAACCCCTACGGTTCGATGTGGGAGAATATGACCTGGGGACACTCCACGTCAAAAGACCTCATCCACTGGGAGGCACAGCCTACCGCCATCGAGCCTGATGCCTTGGGTGACATCTTCAGTGGTTCCTGCGTAGTAGATAAGGAGAACAACCAGGTGGTCGCCTTCTACACCTCGGCAGGTAAGAGTCAGGTGCAGTCGATGGCGATATCCAAGGATAACGGTAAGACCTTTGAGAAATACGCTGGTAATCCCATCTTGGTGAGCAATGAGGAGGACTTCCGTGACCCGAAGGCATTCTGGAATGCCGATATCAAGAAGTGGAACCTGGTGCTTGCCGTCGGACAGGAGATGCGCATCTACTCCTCTGACAATCTGAAGGACTGGACCTATGAGAGTTCGTTCGGCAAGGAGTACGGTTGTCATGACGGTGTATGGGAGTGTCCTGACCTCATGAAACTACCTGTTCGTGGTACTGGCAAACAGAAATGGATGCTGATATGCAATATCAACCCCGGTGGTCCCTTCGGAGGTAGTGCCACCCAGTATTTCATCGGTGACTTCGACGGTAAGAAGTTCACCTGCGAGCACAAGGACACCCGTTGGATGGACTATGGCAAGGACCACTATGCCACCGTTACCTTCGACAATGCGCCAGAGGGCAGGAAGATCGCCCTTGCCTGGATGTCGAACTGGCAGTATGCCAACCAAGTACCCACCAAACAGTTCCGCAGTGCCAACAGTATTCCCCGTGACCTCGACCTCTTCGAGTACAACGGACAGATATACTGTGGAGTGACACCCTCCAAGGAGATGCTTGCCCTCCGTGGGAAGACCGACAAGAGACTGCCCCAGACGGGAGAACTCGTCATCGACCTGAAAGGCTCGACAGAGATCACCTTCTCCAACTCCCTGGGCGAGCAGGTGGTCATGAAGTATGATGCGATTAAAAACACCTTCTCGATGGACCGCACCCGCAGTTACGCCAGTTTCAGTGAGGCATTCCCCTGTGTGACGACAGCCCCCACCTACGGTGCCGTGAAACAACTGCGCATCTTCATCGACCACTGCTCTATCGAGGCCTTCGACGCAGAGGGACGTATGGCGATGACCAACCTCGTGTTCCCCACAGAGCCCTATAACACGCTCAAGGTGACCAATCAAGCAAAAGTAACTATTTATCCTTTCTAAGAATATGGCAAACAATACCAACAAATCGATTTATCTGATTCCTGTGATGCTCTGCTTCTTCTGCATGGGCTTCGTTGACCTGGTGGGCATCGCATCGAACTATGTGAAAGAAGACCTCGCACTCAGCGACTCCGTAGCGAACATCTTCCCCTCACTGGTATTCTTCTGGTTCCTGATCTTCTCCGTGCCGACGGGCATGCTGATGAACAAGATCGGACGTAAGAAGACCGTGTTACTCTCACTGATCGTGACGGTAGTGTCACTGTTCATTCCCCTATTGGGCTATTCCTTCGGCGTGATGCTCGTTGCCTTCTCTCTGCTTGGCATCGGTAATGCGCTGATGCAGACCAGTATCAACCCACTCGCCATGCTGATTATCGGTGACAAGAACCTCGCCTCCACCCTGACCTTCGGACAGTTTGTGAAGGCTATCGCCTCTTTCCTCGCTCCTTATCTGGCCATGTGGGGAGCCACACAGGTCATCCCCTCCTTCGGTTACGACTGGCGGGTATTGTTCCTGATCTATTTCGTCGTAGGCGTACTGACCTCTGCCTTGCTATGGGTGACACCCATCCATGAGGAACTCACCGAGGGCAAGTCGTCGTCTTTCATGGACTGTCTGCGCCTGTTGGGTAAACCCATCGTGCTCCTGTCGTTCCTTGCCATCATGTGCCATGTGGGAATCGACGTGGGCACCAACACCACTGCTCCCAAACTGTTGATGGAGCGTGTGGGTATGACGCTCAACGAGGCAGCCTTCGCCACCTCCCTCTACTTTATCTTCCGTACCATCGGTGCCCTGACGGGTTCGTTCTTCCTCCGTGTGATGAAGACCCGCTGGTTCTTTATCATCAGTGTCGTACTGATGGCTATCTCGATGGCACTGATGTTCGGCGGTCAGTCGAAGATGGTACTCTATACCGCTATCGCACTGGTAGGCTATGGCAACTCCAACATCTTCTCAATGGCCTTCTCAGAGGCACTGCTCTCTGTCCCCGACAAGCAGAACGAGGTTTCCGGACTGATGATCATGGGACTCTTCGGCGGTACTGTATTCCCCCTCATTATGGGCTTCTGCAGTGACGCTGTAGGACAGGCTGGTGCCGTTGCCGTCATGGCGGTAGGTGTCATCTACCTCTTTACATTCATCAATAAGGTTAAACACTAAAGAATAGGATATATTATGAAGAATCTGATTATAGGACTGGGCGAGGCATTATGGGACATGCTGCCCGAAGGAAAGAAACTGGGCGGTGCTCCTGCCAACTTCGCTTACCATGCAGGACAGTTCGGACTGGACACACTCGCCGTCAGTGCGTTGGGTGAGGACAAACTTGCCGAAGAGACCATTGAGGCACTGGAACAGAACGGTTTGAAATACCTGATGCCACGAGTACCGTACGCTACGGGTACCGTACAGGTGACCCTGACGGGTGAGGGCATCCCCACCTACGAGATCAAGGAGAATGTAGCGTGGGACAACATCCCCTTCTCCAAGGAGATAGAGGAAGCCGCCCGTAACTGCCGTGCCGTCTGCTTCGGTTCTCTTGCCCAGCGTAACATCGTCAGTCGCCAGACCATCCAGCAGTTCCTCGACACGACTCCCAAAGACTGCATCAAGATCTGTGATATCAACCTGCGTCAGCAGTTCTTCTCCAAGGAGATACTGGAGGAGTCGTTCAAGCGTTGTAACATCTTGAAGATCAACGACGAGGAACTGGTGGTCGTGGCACGTATGTTCGGCTATCAGGACTTGGATGATGCCAAGGTCTGCGAGCAGATGGTGAAAGACTATAGTCTGCAGATGCTCGTCCTGACCTGTGGCACCAACGGCAGCCATGTGTTCACGGCAGATGGTCAGCACTCCTTCCAACCCACTCCCAAGGTGGAGGTTGCCGATACTGTAGGTGCCGGTGACTCTTTCACAGGCTCCTTCTGTGCCGCTATCCTGAATGGCAAACCCGTTGAGGAAGCCCACCGCATTGCCGTTGAGGTCAGCGCCTATGTCTGCACCCAGAACGGAGCGATGCCGAAATATCCCGCAGAACTCGTTGCGAAAGTAAAATAAGTAACAGCATTGAGCACCTATGAGGACTGACATCTAAGATGCCGGTCCTCTTTTTGTCTTCTCTTAAGCGTTAATTCTTTTTAATCCTGCTGCATTTTCAGTGAAAAACAGTAATTTTGCACGATTAAAGTGAGAACGTTAGTATGAGTGAGCATAACAACCCTTTTCTAAAACCATACGGAACGCCACATGACGTGGTTCCGTTTGACCGTATCCGACTGGAGGACTTCGAGGAGGCTTTCATGGAGGGTATCCGACGGGATAACGAATATCTCGAAAAGACAATCAACAACCCCGAGAAGCCGACTTTCGACAATACCATTCTGAATCCCTTTGACGATGATAACGGTTATTACGACCTGCTGGAGAAAGTGTCGACCGTCTTTTTCAACCTGCTCAGTGCAGAGACCAATGACGAGATGGACGCCCTGGCTCAGAAGATGCAACCCATCCTGACCCAGCATGCCAATGACATGCGCCTCAACCCCAAACTGTTTGAGCGCATCAGACAAGTACACCTGCACCACCGTAGGCTGACTCCGGAAGAGAAGATGCTTCTGGATAACTGTTATGAGGGATTTGTCCGTAGCGGTGCTCTACTTGATGAGGCAGGAAAGGAACGCCTGCGTCAACTGACGGAAGAGGCTTCCATGCTCTCATTGCAATTCTCGCAGAACCTGTTGAAGGAGAATAAGGCCTTCACGCTCGAAATCACTGATGAGAAACAGTTGGACGGACTGCCCGATACCGCTCGGGAGGCTGCCGCATTGGCATGGAAAGAAGCGAACAGCCAAAAGCCAAATGCTAACAGCCAGAAAGGTTGGCTGTTTACCCTTGATATTCCCAGTTATTCCCCGTTTATGACCTACTCCACCCAAAGAGAACTGCGTAAACAGTTGTATATGGCTCGTAATACGGTATGTACCCATGACAATAATGAGAATAATATAGAGATCTGCAAGCGCCTTGTCAACCTGCGCAGGGAGATTGCTCAACTGTTGGGCTATAAGACCTATGCCGACTACGTGTTGAAACATCGTATGGCATCGAATGTACGCAATGTATACCGACTGCTTGACGACCTGATTGACGCTTATAAGCCGACTGCCATCAAGGAGCGTGACGAGTTGTGGAAACTCTTTGAGATGAAGGAAAAGTCGAAAGCCAAAAGCCAAAAGGCAAAAACCAAGATGATGCCTTGGGATGCCGCCTTCTATAGTCATCAGTTGCAGATGAAGAAATACAATCTTGATGCAGAGATGCTACGTCCCTATTTCGAACTGTCGAAAGTGATTGACGGAGTCTTCGGCCTCGCCAACCGCCTGTACGGCATTACCTTCAAAGAGAATAAGGACATCCCCGTATACCATCCCGATGTGAAGGCTTACGAGGTCTATGACAAGGACGGCTCCTATCTCGCCGTCTTCTATGCTGATTTCCACCCGCGTAAGGGTAAACAGGGTGGTGCCTGGATGACAGGATACCAAGGACAATGGATGACGAAGAAAGGTGAGAATATCCGTCCGCATGTCAGTGTGGTGATGAACCTCACCAAACCGACAGATGAGAAGCCTGCCCTGCTGACACTGGGAGAAGTGGAGACCTTCCTGCATGAGTTTGGCCATTCCCTGCACGGGATGTTTGCCAACACCCGTTTTGAGAGCCTCAGCGGAACCAACGTATGGTGGGACTTCGTAGAGTTGCCGTCGCAGTTTATGGAGAACTTCGCTGTCGAGAAAGATTTCCTGCGTACCTTCGCCTTCCACTATCAGACTGGTGAGCCTTTACCCGATGAACTGATACAACGCATCGTCAAGAGCCGTAACTTCATGGCAGCGACAGCCTGTCTGCGACAGGTAAGTCTGGGACTGCTGGACATGGCATACTACACGAAGAAAGACGAGTTCACCGACAACATCATCCCCTTCGAGAAGGAGGCCTGGAAGAAAGCCATCCTCGGAGAACAGTTGCCCGACACCTGTATGACGGTACAGTTCTCCCATATCATGGCCGGTGGCTATGCGGCAGGTTACTACAGTTATAAATGGGCGGAAGTACTGGATGCCGATGCCTTCAGTGTCTTTAAGCGGCATGGTATCTTCGACCCAAAGACCGCACAAAGTTTCAGAGACAATATCCTCTCACGAGGAGGCACGGAACACCCCATGACGCTCTACAAACGCTTCCGTGGCGGAGAGCCCACCATAGATGCCCTGCTCAAGCGAAACGGTATCAAACCCAACAAAACCCATTAGACCCATTCTACTCATGAATACAGAAAAACAAAAGAACTTCGACCTGCGCTATCTGAAGATGGCCAAGATATGGGCCCAGAACTCCTATTGCCAGCGACGACAAGTAGGAGCACTGGTTGTCAAGGACGGTATGATTATCAGTGATGGCTATAATGGTACACCTAGCGGATTCGAGAATATCTGTGAGGATGAGAATAACGTGACCAAGCCTTACGTGCTGCATGCCGAGGCCAATGCCATCACAAAACTCGCCCGTTCCAGTAACAACAGTGACGGATCGACCATCTACATCACAGCATCACCCTGTATTGAATGTGCCAAACTGATCATACAGGCCGGTATCAAACGGGTGGTCTATGGTGAGCAATACCGTTTGACAGACGGCATCGACCTGCTGAAACGTGCGGGAATAGAAACCATCTACCTAAACACTGAAGAAGCATGAAAGAGAAAAGAAATAACCGCTTTACACCCTTGTTGATGGCCATCAGCGTCGTCGTCGGTATCCTCATCGGTACCTTCTACGCCAACCATTATTCGGGTAACCGACTGAGTATCATCAACTCCAGCAGTAACAAGTTGAATAACTTATTACGACTGGTGGACGATCAGTATGTAGACACGGTCAATGTGAATGACCTTGTAGAGAAGGCCATGCCGCAGATCCTGGCCGAACTGGACCCCCACTCCGTTTATATCGCCGCCAAAGACATGCAGATTGCCAATGATGACCTGAAAGGTTCTTTCTCTGGTATCGGTATTGAATTCACCATCCGGCAGGACACGCTCCATGTACAACAGGTGATCAGTAACGGTCCTGCGGAAAGAGCAGGAGTCATTGCCGGTGACAAGATCATCAAGGTGGACGACCAGCCCTTTACAGGGAAGACCCTCACCAATGAAGAGGCCATGCATCGTTTGAAAGGACCGAAAGATACCAAGGTCAAGTTGGGTATTCTTCGTTATGGTGAGAAGAAAATCCGAGACATCGTCGTCACACGTGGTGACATCCCTACCAAGAGCGTGACGGCTACCTATATGCTGGATGACAAGACGGGGTATATCCGTCTGAAGAACTTCGGCGAGAATACCTATCCAGAACTGCTCATCGCACTGGCTAAGTTGTCACAACAGGATTTTGAGAACCTGACCATCGACCTGAGAGGCAATACAGGAGGCTATCTGGAGTCTGCCGTACAGATTGCCAATGAGTTCCTGCCCAAAGGAGAACTGATTGTATACACCCAGGGACGGAAATCTGCCCGACAAGAGTATCGCAGTGACGGAAGAGGATCCTATCAACAGATTCCTTTGGTGATCTTGATTGACGAGGGCTCCGCATCAGCCAGCGAGATCCTGGCTGGTGCCATTCAGGATAACGACCGTGGTACCATTATCGGTCGTCGGTCCTTCGGTAAGGGCCTCGTACAGAAGCCCATGGCTTTCAACGACGGCTCGATGATCCGTCTGACCATTGCCCGCTACTACTCCCCCTCAGGACGTTGTATTCAGAAACCATATGTCTCAGGGGATAACAAAGACTATGAGGAAGACCTCCTGACCCGTTATCAACATGGTGAGTTCTTCTCACAAGACAGTATCAAGCATACCGGTCCGGCCTATAAGACCCGTATCGGCCGGGAGGTATTCGGTGGCGGTGGAATCACCCCTGATATCTTTGTTGCAGAGGACACCACGGATGTCACTTCTTACTACAAACAGGCTTCGATGAGCGGACAGATCCTACAGTTCGCCTTCGACTATACAGACCAGAACCGTCAACTGCTGAGTGAGTTCAAGACCGTCAAGGAGATGGAGAAATACCTGCTTAAGCAGAATACCGTAGAGAAATTTGCCAACTATGCTGAGAAGAACGGACTCAAACGTCGCAATCTCATGATCCAACGGTCACATAAACTCTTGGAGCGCTATATCAACAGCCGCATCATCTACAACATGATGAGTGAGCAGGCATGGCTGGAGTATCTCAATGAAGACGACCCGGCTATTCTGGAGACACTGAAAGTCTTCCACAACAACAAGGCGTTCCCGCAAGCCCCCCAGAAGAAGGAATCCAAGAAAGTGGCATGACAGACAAACAGGAAATACGTAAAATGCTTCGACAACAGCAAGTGAGACATACTGTTGCCGAGGCATTTTCTATTATCTCCCGATTGAAGGCGCACCCAGTTCTCGCACATGCGCGTACCTTATTATTATATCATGCGATGGCCGATGAGGTTCCCACACAAGAACTACTGCAAGAACTCATCAGTGAGGGAAAGACGGTATTACTCCCCCGGGTGGTCAATGACGAGGAAATGGAGATACGGCATTATACAGGGCCGGAAGACCTACAGGTCGGTGCTTTCGGTATCATGGAACCAACGGGAGCATTATTTACAGACTATGACAGGATAGACCTGGCCATCATCCCCGGAATAGCCTTTGACCGTGAGGGACATCGCCTAGGAAGAGGGAAGGGCTATTACGACCGATTCCTATCCAGGATTCTCAACACCTATAAGATAGGGATTTGCTTCCCAGAACGTCTGTTAGAGCAGATTCCTACGGCAGAACATGACATCAGCGTGGATGAGGTTATTTGCTAGAAACGAATATCCGTAATCACTTGCTCGCCCACCGCCGTATTCAACTTCTTAACCAGTTCCTGTCTCATCATCGAGAGATCGGAGCGTAAAGCCGGATTCGACAGACGGACATACAATGTCTGGTTATAGATATAAGTATTCAAGGTATAACGAGCAATCACCGGCCCTACCACATCCGGCCATGCCTCCACCAGCCGTTTCTGGTATAATGGTGTCTCCAGTCCCTGTTCCCTGAGGTTACGCAACAGGACTTCTTTGAGTGATTCCGTATTCCGCTTAAACATCCTTTTCCGTTATAACACCGTTATCCACAAAAAAGATCTTATAGTCCAAGACACTGCTCTGCAATATCCGATCCAGATGGTCCCGATTGGTGTCTGTGATGAATATCTGTCCAAAAGCATCCCCGGATACCAGTCGTACAATCTGCTCAACCCTTTCCGCATCCAGTTTATCAAAGATATCATCCAACAGCAACAACGGTGTCGTCTTAGAGGCCGTCCGTTTCAGGAAATCAAACTGCGCCAACTTGAGAGCGATTACAAAGGTCTTGTTCTGACCTTGTGACCCTTCCCGCTTCATCAAATGACCATCCAACGTAAACTCCAGATCATCACGATGGATACCATGTAGTGAGTATCCTACGGCGAGGTCTTTCGCACGGTCTCGTTGGATAACCTCCAACAACGGTCCGCGCTGACAATGGGAGGTATAGACCAGTCCCACCTGTTCACGGCCCAAAGAGATCTGTTCATAATAAGACTGGAACACAGGCACCAACTCTTGCACGAAAGTATCACGCTTATGAAAAATCTCCTCTCCGGCCTCAGCCATCTGCTCTTCCCATATCTGCAACAGCATCGGGTCAGGAGCCGACTCTTCCTGCTTCAAAAGGATATTCCGTTGCTGATGGGCATTATTATAACGAGCCAAGGCATCAATATACGAGCGATCATACTGCGAGATCACCATGTCCATCAGTCTGCGGCGTTCCTCACTACCCCCTTCTATTAATAAGGTATCTGAGGGAGACACAACGACCAACGGTATCAGTCCGATATGCTCTGACAGACGCTTGTATTCCTTCTTATTGCGCTTGAAATGCTTCTTGGTCCCACGCTTCATACCGCAGGAGACAACCAGTTTCTCTGAGTCACCCGACCATTCAGAATAAGAGCCCTCAATCATACAGAACGGTTCCTCGTGACAAATGACCTGAGAGTCGACAGGATTAGAAGCCGAGCGACAGAAAGACAGGAAATAGATCGCATCCAATACATTGGTCTTGCCTACCCCATTTTGCCCTATCAGACAATTTATCTTAGGCGACATCAAAAGGGTTGCCTCACGAATATTCTTATAATTGAGTATAGAAAGCTTTTCGAGTACCATTTGCTTGCAAAGGTACGAAAAAAAACGTAAATCATAATTCGTAATTCATATTTATTTTGTAACTTTGCACCCGATTGACTCATGAACATTAAAAGAATCTAGAATAATGGCAAACAAAAACCAACAGGCCGCCCCTGAACTCCAGGAGCAGGCAAACAAAGCAGAAGCATTCTTCGAGAAGTACAAGAAGGCTATTTTAATCGGTGTCATCGCAGTAATTATCATTGTTGTAGGCATCATTCTTTTCAACAACTATTACCTCGTTCCTCGTGAGAATGAGGCCAGCACAGAACTCGCCAAGAGTCAGGAACTGTTTGGAGAAGAGCAGTATGACAAGGCCCTTGCCGGTTTCCAGAAAGTGGCTAACGACTACAGTTCTACCGATGCAGGTAATCTGGCACAGTTATACATTGGTCTCTGCCAGGCTAACCTTGGCAAGTGGCAGGAAGCAGTTAATGCCTTGGAGAATTTCAGTGGGAAAGACGATGCGATGATCTCTCCCGCAGCAGAGGGTGCCTTAGGCAATGCCTATGCCAACCTCAAACAACTTGACAAGGCTGTAGAGCATCTGAAGAAAGCGGCCAAGATGGCTGACAACAACTCACTCTCTCCCACCTTCCTCATCCAAGCCGGTGAGATCCTGGAGAGTCAGGGTAAGAAAGACGAGGCCCTGAAACTGTATCAAGAAATCAAGGAGAAGTACTTCAACTCTATGCAGTATCAGGTTATTGACGAGTACATCGAACGTGCATCTGCTAAGTAATGGCGACCAAAAACCTGTCTGAATATAATACGGAGAAAGTACCCGATGCCTCGAATATGATTTTCGGCATCGTGGTGGCAGAATGGAATCCAGAGATAACGGGAGCCTTATTAGAGGGATGCGTCAGCACTCTGGAGAAACATGGTGCACTGCCAGAGAACATTCATGTCAAGACGGTACCCGGTTCTTTTGAACTGATTTACGGAGCCCGTCAGATGACACTCAACGACGGTTATGACGCTGTTATTATCCTTGGCAGTGTCATCCGTGGTGAGACTCCTCACTTTGACTATATCTGCCAAGGCGTTACCCAAGGTATTGCCCGTCTTAATGCCACCAACAACATCCCCGTCGTTTATGGTCTGCTGACCACTAACGACTTGCAACAGGCCAAAGACCGTGCTGGAGGGCGTCTCGGCAACAAGGGAGACGAGTGTGCGGTAGTGGCGATTAAGATGGCTAAGTTTTAACAATCACACTAAAAACCTACAAGTATGAAACTGATTTCAAGGAAAATGATGAAAGTGATGGTACTTATGGCTACCATGCTTTTGGGAACGGCCGTAGAAGCCGGGGCTCAGGATGTACCCTCCATCCCTCGTGCTCAGACGACCAAGACAGTGAAGAAGTCAAACAAGAATGTGAATGTGGTTTGGGGTACAGAATATGACTACCTCTCTACCCGTTACATCAGTTACAATGACATCAAAGATTTTGACCGTGGACAGATTCGTGTCTTGAAGAACTCTATCTATGCCCGTCACGGACGTATCTTTAAGGATGCCGCCCTGCGTGAGTACTTCAATCAACAGAGTTGGTATCGCGGAACACGCAAGGAGATTCCTGCCAAGGAGTTTAACAAATATGAGAATGCGAATATCGCTTTCCTGTTGAAATACGAGTAATCTCCTTTCTGATGGAAAAACAAATACAGATGGCAGCCACACTGACTAAAATCGTCTGTGTGGCTGCTTTTTTATTCTCGACGACTCCCCTTTCCGCCCAACAGCAGATCCCTAAGGGGGCAACGATCTTGATGAAAGTATATCCTGACTTCATCAAGAAATACGATAACGGCTATCTGGTATTGGCTGACGGGACCAGGTTAATCTATGATGACGGCAAGGAGAAGACGTTCGTCCAGAAATTGGATGACGGTGATCCTGAGGACATGTTTGCCTTTAAGTATGACAGGACCTCATGGAAACCGGAATACCTGCAAGATGCAGGACGCAGCCGTTGCGAACAACTCTTCAAGAAAATGTACGGTGCGTCAGAGGGAGAAGTACGTAAACACCTCATCAGCGTCCCTTGGTTTGGAGAGAAGGTATTGTTCACCACTGTCAACGGAGCGGCAGACAGTCTTCGTGCCGTTGCCGCCGAACTCGCCAAACACCCGGAGTTACGGTCCTACCTCAAGTCTTCCGGTTCCTTCTACTGGCGCAAGGTAAGAGGTGCCAAGCGACAGAGTGCCCACTCATATGGCATGACCATCGATATCGGAGTGTCCAAGAGCGACTACTGGCTCTGGAAGAACCCCGGCAAAGGAGAGACCGACCGTATCGTCTATGCCAACAGATTCCCCAAGGCCCTGATCCTCATCTTCGAGAAACACGGTTTTATCTGGGGAGGCCGTTGGTATCATTACGACACCATGCACTTCGAGTTCCGCCCGGAAATACTTGCTGCTAACCCCTAATATATAATAAAGGTATGAAATTCATCAGTTGGAATGTCAACGGGCTGAGGGCTTGCGAGGGCAAGGGCTTCAGCAATATCTTCAAAGAACTGGACGCAGATTTCTTCTGCTTACAAGAGACCAAGATGCAGGCAGGTCAACTTGACTTACAGTTTGAGGGCTATACCTCCTACTGGAACTATGCAGAGAAGAAAGGATACTCCGGTACTGCTATCTTCACCAAGCATCAGCCCCTGAATGTAGAATACGGCATCGGTATCGACCTACATGACCATGAGGGGCGTGTGATCACCCTTGAGATGGACCATTTCTATCTCGTCACCTGCTATACCCCCAACTCACAAGACGGACTGAAACGTCTGGAATACCGTATGTCATGGGAAGATGCCTTTCGCGCATACCTCAAACGGCTTGACAAGAAGAAACCTGTCATCCTATGCGGTGACCTGAATGTGGCTCATGAGGAGATCGATTTGAAGAATCCCAAGACCAACCGTATGAATGCAGGATTCACGGATGAGGAACGAGAGAAGTTCAGCGATCTACTGGCCTGCGGATTTATTGATACTTTCCGCACCCTGTATCCGGAACAGGTAACCTACTCTTGGTGGTCATATCGTTTTCAGGCTCGACAGAAAAATGCCGGATGGCGTATCGACTATTTCGTCACCAGTGAACGACTAAGAGACCGTATCGATGACGCGAAGATTCACACAGAGATCTATGGTTCCGACCATTGCCCTGTAGAACTGGTATTAGCGATTTAAAAGATTAAAAAAACAAAAAATTGAGGAAATAAAAGTACACCCTATTTATAAATCCTGTATCTTTGCCTCGGTTTTTAACCGCTAAACATGTTTTACTAAAAAGAGAAAGTTATGAAGAAGATTCTTTTAGCAGTGATGGCTGTGGCTGCCATCAGTTTCACATCATGTGGTAACAAGACACAACAGGGAGAGGCTACAGACAGTGCTGTTGCTGAGGTGAATATCGCCGACGAGGAGGCTGATGCCGCTATCGCTGCCCTGACAGCCAATCTGGAGGCTAATGATGCCAATAAGTTCCAAGAGGTTCTTACCTCTGTGAAGGACAAGGTTGCTGAGTTGATCAAAGCCAACCCCGAGGCTGCCAAGCAGTATGTGGAGCGTGTACAGAGTTTCTTGAAAGAGAATGCAGACAAGGTAAAGGCTGTCATTGGTGACAATGCCGCTGCTGCCGCACTGGTATCCAGTGTTACAGAGATTGAGCCCGCTTCGATTCTGAACTCTATCACAGAATCTGCTACTGATGCCAAGGATGCTGCCGTTGACGCTGTCAACGAGAAGGTTGACGAGGCCAAGGCTGCTGCTGAGAACAAAGCCAACGAGGTAAAAGACGCCGCCAAGCAGAAAGCCAATGACGCTGTAGACAATGCTGCCGCTAACGTTAAGAAAGGCTTAGGTCTGTAAGATTATTCCAATTCACTGAATAAAAGAGCCGGTTCGCTGAATATTTTTCACGAACCGGCTCTTTCTCTGTATATTTGCACCATCTTATAGAATCATTCACTAAAACGTAATTAATATGACTAAAAAGATGATGACCATCCTCCTCATGGCAGCCATGACGATGGTAACAATGACAACAGCATGCTCTTCTGATGATCCGTTAAGTTATAACGGAGATAATGACGGATGGAGCGACAATGACGATAATGACGACAGTGGGTCTACCACCTCCTCCTATGCAGCGATGACGACCTTCACAGTGAACATTGACAAGACAACAGCAGAGCCCAGTTCCTCGGCTACCGCAGCATATCCTGACGGTGTCTCTGCCTATAATGCCGATAACTTCGGTACGACGGTCAATATTGACATGGCTAACCCCGTAGACCCTGCCGTAGACGGTGTTACAATTACCATTGACGGCAACCACGTATCGGCCAGTCATGGAAATACAGAAGGAATCCGTTATGTGGTCACTGGTACGACAACAGACGGTTCACTGACGATTGACGGCAAGACTGACTTTGCACTGAACCTCAACAATGCGGATATCACCAATCCTGCCAGTACAGCCATTGATATCGAGAGCAAGATGAACGCCTATCTCGTACTGACTGGTAGCAACAAGGTCACCGACGGTACGACCGCCGATGATAGCCACAAGGGTGCCATCTTTGCCAAAGGCGCACTACTCGTCAGCGGCTCGGGTGCACTGGATGTCTATGGCACCTATAATAACGGTATTCACGGCAAGAGTAACGTAGTGATTGACAAGGGGGTCAACCTGTATGTCAAATCGACTGCCAATCACGGCATCAAGGCAGGAGCAGACATGTTCATCAATGGTGGTATTATCAACGTAGAGGTTTCCGCAGCAGGAGCCAAGGCCATCAATGGTGACTATAACGTGACGATCAATGGCGGACGTACGACAGTCATTGCCACCGGTAATGGTGAGTGGGACGAGGATGACCAGGACACCAAGGCGGCTGCTGGTATTGCCAGTGACGCTATCTTCTATATGAACGACGGTGAGGTCTATGCCAAGGCCACCGGTAGTGGCGGCAAGGGTATCAAGGCTGATCTGGAAGCCTATATCACAGGGGGTAAGATCCGTATCATCACAGAGGGTGGGCTCTACTACAATAACGGAACGACAGAGAGTCTCAACTATACTGGTAACACGGATAACCTCAGCAGTAATGTCACCTCCTCGCCCAAAGGTATGAAGATCGGCTATAAAGAGGAGACCGACGGCACGACGACCACCTATGGTATTCTGAAAATCTCCGGCGGTGATATCATGGTACGCACCAGTGGTAATAACGCTGAGGGTATAGAGAGTAAGGGAACACTTGAGATTTCCGGTGGTACCGTATTGGTCTATGCGCATGATGATGCCATCAACTCCACAGGTGACCTGACGATCTCTGGAGGCACTGTAGTGGCTGTTGGAACAAACAACGATGGTATTGACTCCAATGGAGACATGTACCTCAAAGGCGGTACGCTGATTGCCTGCGGTGCCAGCGGTGCTGAGGCCGGTATCGATATCAACGAACAGAAAAAACTCTATATCACAGGAGGAAACATCTTCGGCATCGGTGGACGTATCGACGGTAATCTGGGTAGTACCTCACAGGGTATTATCACCACGACAGGCTCTATCACCGCCAACGGCACGGTCAGTGTCAGCGACAGCAGTAACTCTTACACCTTTAACATGCCGCCAGTATCCTACAACAGTGGAACGATGCTCATCAGTACACCCATCCTGAAAAGTGGTAGTAGTTATACCCTCAAATCAGGTAATAGTTCAACGACCGTCACAGCATCCAACACCATCAACAGCGGGATGGGAGGAGGCGGTATGCCTGGAGGTGGACAGCCCGGAGGTGTCCCAGGAGGTCCTGGTGGCTGGTAATACACAATAATCACCCAATCCGCTGCGTTATATGAAATGGATGCAAGAACAACAGAAACATGAGAACCTGACATATCTGGTGCTATGGAGCGTACTCTTCATAGCACCAGTACTCAGTCTCTATGTCCGTACTGTCAACGATGCCGCCTATACCTTCCGATGGGAGGAGGTACTGATGGTATGGAGACTGTTTGCCGTCTATCTCGTCATCTTCCTGTTTCACAATTTCTTTCTAGCCCATCTGTTGGTATACAAACAGAAACGGGCCATCTACTTCAGTGCCATCGCCGTCATCATCGCGGCCTTCATAGCCTACCAGTGTACGGAACGGCCAAGGGGACCTCACCGCCATCATGACAAGATGCGGCATGAACAGATGGTCGGTCACCAACGCCCTCCGACGGAAGAGGACATGACATTTGAGTTCGACCATGAGCCACCACCTGACAGGCCGCATCACAACAGACACAGGGATGACAAGAAACCTCCCGTCATCATGGGAGAGCATGACATCATCGCACTGGTCGTACTCATCCTAATGCTAGGTATGAACATCGGCATCAAACTCTATTTCAAGTCCCGTCGTGACACGAAGATCATGGCAGCCTTGGAGAAAGAGAACCTGGAACAGCAACTGGAATACCTGCGTTACCAGTTGAATCCTCATTTCCTAATGAACACACTCAACAACATCCACGCATTGGTTGACATAGACCCCGAGCGTTCCAAAGCGGCTATTATACAATTATCGAAGATACTGCGCTACGTGCTCTATGAGAGCAACCACGAACGGGTGCCGATGACAAAGGAGATAGAGTTCATGGAGAACTACGTGTTACTGATGCGGATGCGCTACACCGACAAACTCACCTTCTCCGCCCACATCCTCGACGACGGTCGTGATGTCATGGTTGCACCCATGCTGTTTATCTCGTTTGTCGAGAACGCCTTCAAGCATGGTGTCAGTTACCAGAAGGAGTCGTTCATCGAAATCAACAGCGAACGTTATAAAGGTAAACAGCAGGAGGATCGCCTACTCTGGACATGCCGTAACAGCAAACATCCGAAACCTGCCAGTCAAGAGCCCCGTCAGGGCGGTGTAGGCATGGTTAACGTACGGCAACGGCTTGACCTTATCTATGGCGAGAACTACTCATTGACAATTAACGACGGGGCAGACACCTACGAAGTGATACTCGATATTCCACTGGGGGCTGCCTAAACATAACGGCAAAAAAGAGCATCCGGCGTTGGTGGGGATTCCCGTTCCATTGCTGGATGCTCTTCGTTTAGAGCAGTCCTTGCGGACATCTTACATCACACTGTGCGATTAGGATTTTCGCATACGGAAATTGATAGTGTAGCCACCTTTGCGGGCTATCTGCAAGTCGTTGAAACCAGCATCGGTCAATAACTGGCTGATTTCATCAACAGGTAGAATGCGCATGGCATCAATCTCGTCAGCCCAGTAGCGCATGGTGGAACTGCTTTCGTCGCCGTAGGAGAAAGTGAACATGCCACCGGGCTTCAACACACGGAAGACTTCTGAAAAAGCCTTCTTCAAGTCGGGCCAGAAATAGACGGTCTCGTAGGCTGTCACGAGGTCGAACTTCGCATCCTCATAGGGAAGTTCCATCACGTTGCCCTGCTGGATGAAACAGCGGGTGCCGATGTGATGGCGGTTGTTCTTGATGCTGTAGGCGACGCTCTCCTCTGAGTAGTCGATGCCATAGACCTGCCCTTGAGGACAGCACTTCAGCATACGGGCAATGTTCTTGCCGCCTCCGCATCCTACATCGAGAATCGTCCAGTCGGGCTGGAAGTCGATAAGTGAGAGGTTCCACAATGCCATTGGCGTATGCGTCAGGTTCATCATGCGTAACGCCAGTCGGCCCATCCATCCTTCAGGACGGGCGTTCGTGTTCCAAAATTTACTAAGTGTTCCCATTATTTTACAGAAATTGAGTTAATTTACTTTCTATACTTCTCAATCCATCTGACGGCGAAGTCGACAAGTTCACGCTGGCACATCAGACGGAAGGCGGCATTACCTAACTGTACTTTGTTGACGGTGTGGCCTTGTTCGAAGGCTTCACCTATCTGGATGCTTAGAATTCTATAATGAGTGATTCACGAGGTTGTAGTTGAATGTCTTTAGTAAGGTCAATGGCACAGCCACAGAATATGTTTTTGCCCTGGCGGTGCTGACCGATGACCTCCGCATACCGACTGACGGGCAGTGTGGTTACGTATGGTGTGCCGTTGAGGATGGTCATAACGGTCTTACCTCTGTATTGGCGGGCGACAACATAGATGCCACGATGAGGAATGAACTGCGTCATGGTGCCCTTCGTGATGACCTCATTGCCCTGCCGCCAATGCAGCAGACGGCGCAGGTAAAACCGATGCGCTCTTCGCCACGCTTCTCGCGCTGCTTCAACTGATACTTGACCCGCTGCCTGTCTATTTTCAGCACCATCTCCCCCGCCTTCGCATCGGCCACATTCAGATAGACCAACAGATAGTTGGGACTATCCAGGCGAACGAGAGAGTCAATAGTAACACCCGGATAGTCCACCGTGACATTTGTGTCACGCACATCTTTCCCGTAGATCATCAATTGCAGCGACGGATTCTTCATCCCCACATACCAGTCAGTCGGCTCAATGCGGTCCACCTTCGCTGCATGCGCAATACCTGCCACATGAGCCATCAAACACAAAACCACGATGCGCAGGCAATCGTTTAACCCTGATTTCAGAACAATTCTTTTCATACCTTATTGTTTATTATGTTATTTGTAACCTTGCACCCGAAAAAGTACGGTGCAAAGGTACGGCGATTCCGCCAACCTTGCAATACTGATTTATAACCATTCTTCGCCCCTCGTCCCATATGATGCCTAATAAATTGAAAAAATCAAGGGCTCATGAGCCGTTATTCGAAATAAAATCGTAATTTTGCAGGCATAAATGTTTATTAAGTTTGCAAGCAAAATTGGAATAACATGGACGAAAATTTTGCCATACAACTCTTTGAGGGCAAGAAAGTACGCATTGTGTGGGATGCGGAGAAAGAAAAGTATTACTTCTCCATTGCAGATATAGTACAAGTTTTGACCGACAGCGCTGATGTCAAGCAGTACATCAAGCGGATGCGGGCACGTGATGCGGAACTCAATTCCAAGTGGGGTACAATTTGTACCCCTATTGTGATAATGGCCGAGAGTCAACGTATTGCACAAGAGGGTGGCAGCGTTGCCCGCGATGCCCGCCAAACGATGGAGCGTCGCCTTGGCCGTTCCGTTGTCTCGCCTGAACGGGCTTCTGACTACATCAAGCCCATTGAAGGACATGATACCGAAGCACTCCCATTCACAGAAGAATAATAATATTTAAGGAGAACCAACCCATGGGCGTATCGTCGACAATGGCGCAGAACTGTCCGCCCATTTGCATTATTTTAACTAAATGAAAGTAGAATTACGTAAGTGGACATTGAACGACAAGCAGGCCTTAAAGAGACTCTGCAATAATGTCGATAGGACTTTCCTATCCGACAGAATGCCTCATCCTTATTCAGATGAAAATGCAGAGTGGTGGCTAAACATGGTTGACAAGAGTGATGGTATTGATGGAACGTTCAGGGCAATTGTCGTTAACGGTAATGTCGTGGGCAGTATTTCCGTTGAACGCCAAGCCGATGTCTTCAGGCTCGATGGAGAACTGGGATATATGCTACTGACAGAGTATTGGAATCATGGAATAATGAGCGAGGTAATACCCCAAGTCTGCAAATTGTCTTTTTCGAGTCTTCAAGTTAACCGAATCACGGCGAATGTTTTTCAGCCCAATACAGTATCACATCGTGTTTTGCTTAAAAATGGTTTTCTGTTGGAGGGTATCAAGCGTAACGCAGTAATTAAAGATGGCAATGTCTATGATGTATGTATTTATGGATTATTGAAGTAAATTCCATTCTGCCATTCTCTTTAAATAATGCTCTGTCCTAACCGACAGGCCTGTTCCAAGGCATCCGTGGCTTGGATGTCGCCGATGTTTTTCACGCCCCTGACCAGCAGCATGCCGGCATCCTCCAGATGGAAGAAATTGAGGGGAAAATCCTGCTCATATCATCCGTATTTTGAGTTTTATTTTTTATCTTTGCACCCAAAAAGTGCGGTGCAAAGGTACGGCAATTCCACCAACCATGCAATACTGATTTATAACCATTATTACAGTTTATGGATGTACTGAGACGAGAATTACAGGAGGTTTTCCATCGGCATGAGTTCCGCTTGTCGGCCTTGAGCGAGGCAGACATCGAGGCATGCCGACAGTTTATCAGCGCTTCGACAGCCATCAGTCAGGGATGCGCCATTTTGAGCGACCTGGCCACCAACGGCAGTTATTTCGTGATTAGCCGTCTGGTTGACATTCTGGGACTGCACGGGGAGGTGCCCGAAGAGGAGTTGATAGACATCGACGAGGACTTCATCTATCGGTGCATCCACCCAGAGGACTTGGTGGACAAACGGATGCTTGAACTACGATACTTTGAGAAGGTAGTGGATCTGCCGGCAGAAGAGCGGCTGAAATACCATGCCACCTGTCGCATACGGATGCAGAAGGCCGGTGGCGATTATATCTATATCCACAACGTGACCCGCATCCAGCAGAACGACGCTGACGGACTGATGCGGCTGGTCACCTGTCTCTATGACCTTTCACCTGATCAGAATGAGATTCTCGGCATCAATCCCCACATCGTCAACGTCGAGACCGGAGAGGTGCTGCAATTGGCACTCTACGAGGAACGCTTCAACATCCTCTCCTGTCGTGAGAAGGAAATCTTATTACTCATAAAGAAAGGCCTGATCAGCAAAGAGATTGCCGACACCCTTCACATCAGCATCCATACCGTCAACACCCACCGCCAGAATATTCTCCAGAAACTGAGCGTCAACAATTCGATGGAAGCCGTGCAAACGGCGACGGCGATGATGCTGCTATAGTCTTTACGCCTGCCATTACGGCGCATGTTGGACACACTGTGGAAAACTTTGCCAACAGGCTGTGCGTATCGCCCAAATACCTGTCAACGGTGTGTAAGGACAAATCCGGGAAAGGTGCAAACGAGTGGATTCAAGCAGATTTGTAATAAACTTGGATTCCCCAATCCGTCCTTCTTCGGCAAGTACGTGAAGTCGCATTTCGGCATGCCTCCCGCACAGTTCCGCTATGGATAATAAACTCAATATCTAAAGAACTTATAAACTAATAAACATAACAATGAAAAAAGAAATAAGTTTTTTTGTTTTGCGCTCGACTTTTTCGTAACTTTGGCTTCGCCGAACTTACTCAGCACTCGGAAAAGTCCAAATATATTTGGCTTTTCTCTCGTTTTTTCGTAACTTTGGAAGAATTTGCAATCTTTCTTTATATAAAGGCAGTTCCGAGGATTGAGAAAAATCAGGGTTACGAACTAGAGACCGTTCTTAATTCTACGTTCTGCTACAAATTGCATTCAATGAACACCCGACTTTGAGCCACCAGCCTTTTCTATGACTCGCTGTCGGGTGCAAAGGTATAACAAAATTTGAAATGCCGAAAGATTTTCCCAATATTATTAAGCCCAGGCAAAATTCTGTGGACATAAAAATTGAGGTCCACAAAGAGATAGGGCCGGAGACGATGTGTCGGTATAGTGAGGCGTACTGATTTAGGTTGATGGCTTATACTCCTAATCTCATTATAGGTTGACAATCCTATTGTGTACATTATTGTCGCTGTGTCCTGACTTCCTATTCTACATTATATTTTGCTCTTTCCTCCCCTTGCTCCAAACATTTTTCTCTATTCCTCATCACCTCATCGTGATGAATCTGTCCCCATTCCATTACATAACTCACTTCACGGAGGAAACTCTCACCCAATAGCGTTAGAGAATATTCTACGCGGGGCGGTTGCTCATCGTAGGCTGTACGAGAGACAAGTCCGTCGTACTCCAACTGCTGAAGTGTAGATGCCAGCATCTTTTCGCTGACCTGTGGAATGACACGAAACAAGTCGCCAAAGCGACAGCATCCATCAGGCATCTTACTGATTTGCAACAAGGTTGCCATCATCCATTTGTTGCCCATCCACTCCAGTATGTAGGAGGCCTTGCAATAGTTGTAGTCGAGTTTCTTTGCCATACATTTTTAGTTTTCTATTTGCAAAGGTACAAAATTGGTGTCAAATACCGCCATACTTACACAAAGGTTAGTGGAATAAAACGTGAAACTTGCTCCGAAATGCCAAGGACACCATAACTTTGCACCCAAAAACGACAAAGAATCATGGAGTTACTACATTTCAACGGCCCCGTCTGGCGGCCACCTTTCGAGGCTACATCACAACTGCTGCAAGTGACAGCGGGCTGCACCCACCACCGCTGCAAATTCTGTTCGCTTTACGGAACACAGAAGTTTCGTATTTCGCCAATGGAGGAAATAGAGACGGATTTAAAGGTCATACAATTATATCAACCCCGCGCACATCGTGTGTTTCTGACTGGCGCAAATCCGATGGCATTGACATTCAGCCGTCTGGCCGACATCGCCCTGCTCATTCGGAAATACCTGCGTGATGGTCAGCCGACAATCGGATGCTTCGCCCGCATTACAGACATCAGTCGCAAGACCGACGAAGACCTACGAAACCTTCACCAGCTTGGCTTCGACTATATCAGTATCGGTACTGAGAGCGGTGACGACGATGTGCTCACCCGTATGGATAAGGGCTACCAGTCTGCTGACATCGTGGAGCAATGTCATAGGCTTGACGATGCTGGCATCCACTATAACCTGACGTATCTCACAGGGCTTGCCGGTCACGGCCTCAGTGAGCGGAACGCACTTCGCACCGCCCATATATTTAGCCAGACACATCCGGCAAGTATCAATTTCGTCTCACTGACACTTTTTCCTGACAGCATCCTGTATGCCGAAATGCAACACGGCGAATATACCCCCGCCACAGAGCATGAGCGGTTAGACGAGTTAGTGACGCTGATTCGTAACCTCGACTGCAAGACACAACTCATTGGCAATACCGTGAGTAATCCCGTCACCTTCACGGGCTATCTGCCTACGGACAGAGATTTACTCATTCACGACCTCCAAACCTCCAAAGCCGCTTTGAGTGAAGATAATTTGGAAAAGTATCGGAAAAGCATTAAATCGCTGTAACACAAAAGCGCCATTAATACATCAGCATGATTCGCTTGTCGAAGTCGGAGGCCTTGCCGTTTATGCCATAGATTTTCTTCAGCAGGCGGCTGCGGGTGAGTGACACTTCGGGGAAGCGGCAGATGGACGTCTACAAACTGAAGCCGACCGACTCGTACGAGGAGGAGGGCATCAAGATTCAGCAGTTCTGCGCCGACTGCGACGCTGACCTGCAGCTCGACCAGGCGCTGACCGCGCTGGGGCTGGTCGGGCAGGTGAGGACGCTCGGCGAGCAGAACGAGCAGGCCATCCAGATTATCAACGCCGACATCGACTACTACAAGCAGTGGGTGCTGCGCAAGGGCGGCTCTTCGGACGAGGGCGGCGAGGATGAGGAACCCGAGACCGACGGCGG
>JAFTFG010000012.1 GCA_017449675.1 Prevotella sp. | reverse complement strand
GTAGCCGAACATCATCCCCTGGTCGCCAGCCCCTTGGTCCTCGTCATCCTCACGGTCGACACCGCGGTTGATGTCCTCGCTCTGCTCGTGGATGGCAGTCAGGATGCCGCAGGAGTCACCGTCGAACTGGTACTCGGCCTTTGTGTAGCCAATCTTCTTAATCGTGTTGCGGGCTATCGTCTGCAAGTCGATATACTCCTCGCTGCGTACCTCACCCATGATGACCACCTGACCGGTGGTAACGAAGGTCTCGATGGCACAACGGGCGTGCCCGTCATAGGCCAGAAACTGGTCCAGCAACGCATCACTGATCTGGTCGGACACCTTATCGGGATGTCCCTCTGATACGGATTCTGATGAAAATAGATATGACATATTCTTGAATTTTGGGTGCAAAGGTACGATTAAGCGAACACAAAACAAAAGAATTCTTTCTTTTTTTTATTTACTTACTCTCCGGTGTCATCACGATTTCAATGTGGTTACCACTCTTGAGTATCCTGTTATTCAGAAAGTCACGGACACTCTCTACCGTCAAGGCCTCCACCGTCTTCTTATAGTCTGTGTAGACATCCAGACCATAGTCTTTGTAGGTGGTAATGGTATTGATCCAATAGCCGTTCTTCTTGGCATCCACGTCAATCTGTTTCAGCATATACTCCTTCACTTTCCGCAACTGGTCGGCATCCACCTCCTTCGCCATATTGGCAATTCCCTCATGGAGCAGGCGCACAGCCAGTTCCGACTTGTCAGGATTCATCGGACAATAAGCCTGCAACAGGATCTTAGGCTGATGACTGCTATTATTGAAACCACCGTAGGCACCACAGGAATAGGCGGCACTCTCATCCTCACGGATGGTCTTCAGGTAGATCATCGAGAGAATCTGTCCGACAGCGTCGATCTTGACCATATTCTCCAGTATATAAGGGGCATCAGCATACCATACCTCAAAGGCTGTCGCCTTAGGAGACTCTGTCTTGACCTTAAACTGGTTGACGACCTCTCCCTGGGCAAGGGTCAATATCTCGTTGAAGTCCTCTGCCTGTTCTTTTGTAGCCGGCAAGGAGGCGACATACTGTTCGATGAGCGGACGGATAGCCTGTTCATCAAAGTTACCCACGAAGATGAAGGTAAACTGTCCCGCATTCTGGAAGCGTTCCTTGGCAATGGCAAGGACACGGTCATAGTTGATATCCTTCAGGTCCTTGACATCAATCTGAGTGAATCGCGGATTATGCGCATACATCGTAGCAGCCAGTGAATCAGAGAAGACGGCATCGGGTGACAGGCTTTTGTTCTTCAGACTCATATCAAGCGTGGTCATCAGGTTCTGGAACTGTTTCTCATCCTTGTTGATGGCCGTGAAATAGAGATACTGCATCTGCATCATCGTCTCCAGGTCTTTGGGAGTAGAGTGAGCCGTGACATACTGACGGGTATTTCCCATAGCGGCATCCGCATTTACTTCCTTGCCCGCCAGTGCCTTCTGCAGTTCCGTGCTGGAGAAATTGCCGAGACCACTATAGCCGATCACCTCATCAAACACCTTCAGATTGGTATAGTCAGCAGCACCGTAGAGTGACTTACCCCCTTTTGCAAAGGCCTGCATCTGTACCTCATCGTCCTTGAAGTCAGTTTTCTTCAAGATGACCGTAGCACCGTTTGACAGTGTCAGTTCCTTATAACCCAAGGTCGTATTCTCTGTCTCAGAGAGGATCTTACCTGCCTGGATCTTCGTGACATCCACCAACGGCTCATCCTTCACATTATCTATATATGCCTCTATCTTCTCAGCACGGGCAGCAGCAATAGCAGCAGCCATCTCCTTCTCCGTAGGATATACCTTACCCTCTTTCTCCTGTGTCCACTCCATGACGACCAGATTACTGTCAGACACGGAAATCAACTCAGGAACCATCTGGTTGATGGCCTGTATGGGAATATTCGGCGCCAGCATTTGCATCGTCTGGTAGAGTTGGTCCAACGGGGGAATAGGCTCGTTGGTCAGATAATGGTCACGATAGGCATCCCCATACTCTGCATTCTTACGCTTATCACGGTTGGTATAGCGTTTCTCCAGACTACTCAGATAGTCGGCCTTGGCACGTTCATACTCTGTAGCGGTAAACCCGAACTCACGGGCACGGCGAGCCTCCCGATAGAGGGCTTGCAGGGTCTCCATATCCTTCCCTTCCTTGGGAACACCAATCAGTTCGAAGCAGTCCTTGGTACTTGACAACATATAGGTACCGTCATCCGCAAAGGCCTGGAAGAATGGACATGACTCCTCCTGCGTCATCTCCGAGAGACGCTGACCCATCATCTGAGAGATCACACTGACGATATAGTCCTGGATCAGGTAACCCATATCCGCTTTCTCCTCCGGTTTGGTGGCATCGTGCTTCATCATGATGATCACCTGACTCATCTGCATCTCCTTGTCTTTCTCAAAGATATAGATGGCTTCCGGCGTATCAGGAACCTGTTCAGGAATCACCTGAGGGGCATTGGGGTTTACCTTGATACCACTGAAGAGTTCTTTGATCTGGGCCTCGATATGGTCAACATCCACATCACCGACGACAATAATAGCCTGGTTGTCGGGACGATACCATTTCTGATAATAGGCACGAAGGGTCTGAGGCTTGAAACTGTCGATGACACTCATCAGACCGATAGGCATGCGCTCTCCGTATTTAGAACCGGGATACATCTTCGGCAGGGCACGGGTGATCATACGCTGTGAGGGCCCCTCACCCAACCGCCATTCGTTATGGACGACATCACGCTCCTTGTCAATCTCGTCGGGTTCCAACGAAAGACCATTCGACCAGTCTTTCAGAATCAACAGACAGGAATCGACGGCAGTAGCACGTTTGGTGGGAACATCGCAGACCCGATAGACGGTCTGGTCGATACTGGTATAGGCATTCAGGTCGCTACCGAACTCCACACCCAGTGAACGGGTGAACTCGATGATACCGTTGCCCTTGAAATGCTCCGAGCCATTGAAGGCCATGTGCTCCAAGAAGTGGGCCAGTCCGCGCTGACTGTCATCCTCATTGATGGAACCCACCCGCTGGGCGATGTAGAAATTGGCCACATGCTCAGGATATTCGTTGTGACGGATGTAATAAGTTAGTCCGTTGTCCAACTTACCGATACGGACGGCGGG
The DNA here is from genome assembly GCA_017449675.1 of Prevotella sp. GTDB lineage: Bacteria > Bacteroidota > Bacteroidia > Bacteroidales > Bacteroidaceae > Prevotella. The sequence continues at coordinate 20,248 of JAFTFG010000012.1, read as the reverse complement.
GTCAACGGGAATAGGCGGCATCTGCAGTTCCTGTGCCACCATTGTCGCTGTACTGATACTCATCAGTACAACAACCAATAGTCTTTTAAGTTTCATCATTGTCTGTTTATGATAGTAAAATTGAAATTATCGCACAAAGGTATACAAAAAGCGGGGTACTCACACAGGAATGTCAGGATAATTAAAGTTTTTTATACTACTCCTCGTGCTTTTTGATGTTTCGCGGATGATGCTCCAGAATTTCCTGACGGAGCGTTGACATATCGATATGCGTATAGATCTCTGTGGTACCGATCGACTCATGTCCCAGCATCGCCTGAATGGCACGAAGGTCGGCTCCGCCCTCCAACAAGGCGGTGGCAAAGGAATGACGGAGGGTATGGGGGGAGATGGTCTTCGTAATACCGGCTATCTCGGCCTGCTGCTTGATCATGATGAGTATCATGGTACGGGTGAGGTGGGCCCCTCGGCGGTTCAGGAACACATAGTCTTCCTCCCCTGGTTTGATCTTCATGAGGTTACGGTCATAGAACCAGTTGCTCAACTCACGGATGGCCTTGGGGGAGATCGGTACCAGGCGTTCTTTGGATCCTTTGCCCAAGACCCTCACATACTGTTCGTCAAGATAGAGACTGGAGAGTTTCAGGTTGACCAGTTCACTGACACGCAGTCCACAGGAGAACAGTACCTCTATGATGGCCTTGTTACGCTGCCCCTCCCATTTCGAGAGGTCGATGGAGTCCTCCAACTTGTCTACTTCCTCAGCCGACAGAACCTCCGGCAGATGCTCTCCCAAAACAGGACTCTCCAAGAGTTCTGAGGGATCGTCCTCCCGCCAACCGTCTGTCTGCATGAAACGGAAGAAACTGCGCACCCCACTGAGGATACGACACTGTGAACGGGGGTGGATACCGATGTCATGAAGGGTGGATGCGAAATGCTGCAAGTCGTCCAACTGGACATCCCACACATTCTTCTCCTCCTGTTCCAGATAACCCAGCAGTTTCTGAAGGTCATGCTGGTAGGCATCCAGTGTGTTGGGCGAGAAACCGCGTTGCAGTTTCAGGTAACGCTGATAACTCCTCACAACATTTGTCTGCGAATTCTTGCCTGTTTCCATAAAAATGATTATTTTTGCAGACAAAAGTACAAAATATTTCCGAATTATGAAAATTCTCATCGTGAATGGTCCCAACCTCAACCTGCTCGGCACTCGTGAACCGGGTATCTACGGATCGTCCTCTTTCGATCAGTACCTGCCGCAGTTACAGCAACGTTATCCGGAGATAGAGATTTCCTATTTCCAGAGTAATGTGGAGGGGGAACTTATCAATAAGATGCAGGAGGTGGGCTTTACCTACGACGGTATCGTGCTCAACGCAGGAGCCTATACGCATACCTCGGTGGCTCTGCACGACTGTATCCGCTCACTGAAGACTCCTGTGATTGAGGTGCATATCTCTAATGTACACCAACGGGAGGAGTTTCGCCATCATTCCTTTATCTCGGCGGCCTGCAAGGGTGTGATTTGCGGGTTCGGTCTTGACTCCTACCGACTGGCCATCGAAGCGTTGAAATGAGGATATGAGGAATGTGGAATGAGGACTGCGCTTTAGAGGATTACATCCTTCGCCATATCGAGCCGGAGCCTGACTATCTGTATCGGCTCTGGCGAGCCACGAATATCCACATGCTACATGGGCGTATGGCATCGGGACATCTGCAGGGACGACTCCTGAAGATGCTGGTGCAGATGATTCGTCCACACACGATACTAGAGGTGGGAACCTTCAGCGGCTATTCCGCCCTCTGCATGGCGGAGGGTCTGGAGGATGACGGTCATCTCTATACCTTTGAGATTAATGACGAACAGGAGGATTTCACCCGTCCTTGGATAGAGAACTCTCCTGTCAGCGACAAGATCACGTTTATCATCGGGGATGCCATCACAGAGGCTCCCAAACTGGGTATCGAGTTCGATATGGCTTTTATTGACGGTGATAAACGTACGTATCAGGAGACCTACGAGATGACGCTCTCCATCCTCCGACCAGGTGGTTTTATCCTGGCTGACAACACCCTATGGGACGGACATGTGGTTGACCCGACCTATCAGAAGGACCAACAGACACAGGGTATCGTGACCTTCAACGACTATATCCAAAGAGACCCTCGTGTGGAACAGGTCATCCTACCGTTACGCGACGGGCTTACTTTGATCCGGAAAAGGTAGTTTCTTCCTGTTGTCTCTGGGTCAAGGATATAACCTGTCGAATCTGGACAGAATCAGTTGCTCATACTGCACTTTCATCTGCTCGCTGAGAAAGGAATCGCTGATGAGCCGTTGCCACTTCGGAAGCAACCTACGCATATTGTCAATCAAGCGTAACACGATATTCTCCTCCAGCCCCATCGTCTTAGCCATCTTCAGGAAGTCTTCACGCTGGAGTCTTGATTTCCGTCCGTTAAGAGGCAGGGCCATCTCTTCCTTGTCCAGAGGGTTGGCAATAGCCACATTCAACAGATCGTATGCTGGAGTCAGCCTGTATGAGTCAACAGGACGGTAGAGTGAGAAATTCTTCAAGTGCATATCATTATTGCCTGTCACGAAACAGAACAGCAACAGTTGCAGATAGTTTGTCAGATCGAGTCGTGGCATGTCGCTATACTGCGTTACCACCTTCGCTATCTGTTCGTATGAACTTCTGTATTTATACTCTGTGGGGTGCATGGTTAACTGACACATATCCTCCATGTCTATCTTCTCGCCCTTTACAGTACGGTCAATACGCTTGGTAAGATACCCCAGTTTGCCGTCAGCCAATCGTATCAGCGTATGCGGCACAACATTGATTTTCACAGCCTCAGCAAGATGCATGGTCAAATCCTCATTCTCTGGCAGCAACGGGTAGGTTGTGGTCTGAGGTTTAAAGATATAATCGCCCCACAGTCCCACTATCGTTAGTCGGCTACAACCTTCATGCTTGCTGAGATTCAGTGAGAGTTTGGGCTGAACACCTGTCAGAGATGTCTGCGAGCGTATCACCTGCTCTGCAAGGTGGTCGAGGTCTTCATGGCGATAATCAAGCAAGGGCACTTCCTTTGTGCCAAAAAACTTCTTGGCACACTGTGGGTGGAAATCGGTTTGTCCTTTGTCCAATTCCTGATAGCAATACAAGCACTTACACATGACTCTTCCCTCCTTCATTTACAGGTATGACACTGACAGAGCCAATACATTCCTTGCAGCAGAGCAACAGGAGCGACATGCGGTCGAGAATGCTGATGTCTGTATTCCGTAAGGCGACATCAAGCAGCCATCCTTCTGGTATCAGTCCGTCAAAAAAAGGGAAAAGCGTGGGACTGACAAAGGCTTCACTTTGTAAGGGCAGGGGCAGACTGATTGCCAATGCATCCTGTCGTTCCAGATAGTCGCTATCATAACAGAAGCGATAGGTTCCATCCACTTCCGTCAGCATACCAGCGAGTATGCCTTTGCGATATATTTCCGCCTGCCTCATAACTTTTTCGTTGCTGTCAACTCATAGTTGAACAAGTCGAGTAGTTGGTTTACCTTGTCCATCCTCAGTGTCGCCTTTCCCTGCTCCAGGCTACGAACGAAACAAAGACCCACGCCTGATTTCATGGCGAGATCCTCTTGTGTCAGACCATTTTCCTTACGTAAGGTCTTTACCACAGTTGCCAACTTTGTCTTTTCCATACCTAAATTATATGCTTTCGAATGCAAATATAGGAAATAAACGATAAGTTATATTACTTCTGATATAAAATATATGATTATTTAACTTTTTATATGCTTTCTGATATCAAATATATCACCTTTTGGGTGGATCTCATGCACTAGTAAGCCTATGCTTTTGAAGGTGCCGCCTCCGGGGGTCGAAGGTGCCGCCTCCAAGGGTCGAAGGTGCCGCCTCCGGGGGTCGAAGGTGCCGCCTCCTATATTATTACTTCTTAATCACCTTCTGGCCATTGATGAGATTTCCGACAGATTTTTGAGTTTTACGCAAGAAGAGAGCATCACAACGGATGGCCTAAAACTCTGTGAATAAAATAAGGTGGCGACAGCCTTGAGCCATCGCCACCTTATTATATATTATACCTTATTATATTATTACTTCTTGATCACCTTCTGGCCATTGATGATATACACACCCTTTGACAGACCCTCAGTAGAGGTAGCGTTGCTGCGTACCTTGTTACCCTGGAGGTCATAAATATCAGAAGGGTTGTCTATGCTAATTTCTTCAATACCATCGGTACCAGTTACAGTAACATTGATGCTGACATCGGGGAAGTCTCCTGTCTGATCATACTTATGTTGCGTATTGCTTTCCTCTGTAAGAACTATCGCACTAATCTTACTTGTCTTATTGCCTGCTTCAATAGCAGCATCAGCCTTAAATGTCACTTTCAGGATTGCCTCACCGCTATTACCTTTAAACGTTTGAGTTGGGTTGGCAAAAGCAACAAAACGCCACAAATTTCCTGATACATTTTGAGCAGTTAGACCATGCTTACTCTTAAATCGAGGCGTCTCTATTGCAATCACATCTTTATACTCCTCGTCATCATCATCCCACACTTTGTTAATCGGTATAGTTATACCAGCAGGAAGTTCCCAGTCAAACTGGAAAGCGACATAGGGAATAGAGTTATTCAAGATAACGTCAACTGTTGTTGTCTCTCCAGCCTTAATGCTAAAGTCAGAAACCGTCAACTTGTCCTGTGCCATCAAGTTCATGGCAGAAAGCAACATGATTGTTGCTGAAATCATTAACTTTTTCATAATCGTTGTTATTTTATTTGTTAAACTTTTTATTATTATTCTCCTTTAAAGATAAAGCCATTCGCTTTTAATATCCTATAGACTTCCTCCGTGTCTATTCGTGCACCACTGCTCATGATGATGTTCACGATACTTACGATATCCGTCACGTTCACATCCTCATCGCCATTGACATTGGCCGCACTGAAGTTGAAGTCGGCAGGCGGATTACCCATGATGTAGTTGACGACAGCCACGATGTCCGTCACGTTCACTTGTCCATCACCATTGGCATCACCAGGCTTGATGGTGGCGGCACGGAACTCATTGTCTGAGGTACGACGTAAGAATATCTCAGCACCAGATGTCGGGTCGATATAGTACCAATTGATAGAATACAGGTCGTGATTGTCATCCTTCTCAATAGTACCTCTTACATAATTAGTACCACCTGCTGCCACGTTGAAGGTATGAGTTGTGGCATCCTTGATCTGCTCCCATGAGTCAGAAGAGGTATTGTGTCCCCAGTACTTGAGTCTCGCTTGCCCGTTGAAGTCACCACCTCCGATATTAGAGGCGTAGAAGTCTGCCGTCAGTTGATTACCTTCGACATAATGGTGGCCTGCTTCAGCGTCCCACAGGAACTCTTGCATATACTCAATCTTTTCAAAGACGAGTTGAGGTGCGTTGGCATCCACAAATACGAAGTTGGGCGTTCTCTCCAAAACAATATAATCAGTATCATCGCTACCTTTATAGCGTACACGGACAAAATAGTTGTCCACATCCGTCTCTTCGCTCTTGGTCACAGTGGTACTGATTCTCTTGGTTGACCCTGCTGCCAGCGTGAAGTCACGATACTCTGGATAGGTAGGATAATCCTTGTAATACCAACTGTTACCACCACCAGCATGATGAATGGCCTGTTCAATCATGAGTTGTCCAGAGAAATCACTGTTACCTGTGTTCGTGACATCAACATAGAACTCTACTGACGTACCATTTACATAATAGGTGTCACTGCCGGAATTGTACTGCAGTTCTGGAGTAGAGCCTTCATTTGCTGTTTTCAACTGATAATAGGAGGAAGGACGGAACTCGAAATTAGGAGTCTCAGTGATTAGGTTCCAAGAGCCATCATTATACCATAACCGAACTCGATATAAATCGTAGTCACTATTGTTATAGTACGAAATTGTTCCGTCGATGGTGGTAGAAGCACCGGCAGCGAGCGTTAACTCCTTTTCCGTGTCGTCCTGACAATAATACCATTGATCCTCACTTACTTTATGGTAAAGGTAGTCTATGACCAGTTTTCCACTGAAACTGCCAGAACCCGTGTTTTTGACATTAAACGTCACGTGTGTGTTCATGCCATCGACATAGTAGTCATTGACCCCATCCCCGTTAAGGTCTGCGGTTTGAATAACAGGATTAGCAGTATAGGTAGCACCTAAGTTGAAGGCTCCGGATGCTTCGCGGAACTCGAAGTCAGGTGTCGTGGCCAAATAGGTTTCGTCGTTATTCTTCAACCAGCACATTTCCACACAATACTGTGCATAGTCACTATTATCAACCTTGTCAATGGCAACGTTCAAGTTTTGGGTAGCACCAGCGGCCAAAGAGATGGTCTGACGTGCCTCTTTATAATATTTCCATTCGCCTGCACTAGTAGAATAATAGAAGAAATTGAACACGATATCATCATTATACGCTCCTTCACCTGTATTCTTCACAGTAAAGTTGGCAGTGGTAGTAGTACCATCCACATAATAGCCTCCTGTACTGCTATCATACTGGATAGAAGGTGATGCATAGTTGTAGGTGCCGGAAAGAGTTGCAGCAGGTGCACCGGCTCCAACAGTAATGTCAAAGGTGTAATCCAGTTCGTCGAAAGTGAAAGTATAGGTTCCTTCTGCTGTGGGAGTATACTTGATCTCCACCACATCCGTCTCGCCAGGTTCAGCATCCACGAAGCCGGCAGCGGTTTTGTTGCCGCCATTAACATAATAGTAGAGGTCAGTACGGAATCCTTTTGTACCAGTATTCTTGACACTCAGTTTGATGGTAACCGTGCTATTCGCAGCCAACTCACCCTCAACAGTATGGGAGCATTCCAAAACAGGACTTGCTACGGTGAGCGTATTACCACTGATGACAAAGTCAATGCATTTTAAGTCACCATCCTGACAAACATACCAGCCTGAACTGGCTGACGGACGAGCGATAAACACCAACTTGTAGTTGCCGTTGGCATAGTTGGCACCAAAGGCAGGTATATAAGAAGCCCATGTGTAATAACCGGTACCTAAATTCCTATTAGTTATCATCGGCCCGAGGTCTTCTACGGTATTGCCCTTGCTGTCCAAGATACGAGTTCCCAAATCGAATGTCTGGGAGGAACCTGTACTATTGATAATGTAATAAGTGACACCCGAAAGGTTAAAGTTTGAAGATGAAGAAGTACGGGTAAATGATGTCTGCGACATAGTAAGATTATAAACCGACATCTTATCTACATAAGGTGTACTGGTTCCATCATTCTTCTGAATACCGATACCGGCACCCTGGCCCATACCATAGCCATCAGAAGTGCTGCTACCACCAATACCCTGATTGTCTGGATCCAACAGACGAAGACGGAAGTTACCGTTTGACATACCAGCCCATCCCCAGTTGATATGGAAGAAGTCGTCTGAGTCGTAGCCGTCACAGACAAAGGCATGGCCGCCACCTGACGACCGTCCGCTATAGAGCACTGGACGCTTGGCAGCCAGTTCTTCGTATATGATATCCTGCCAGTCACTGTAACTGTAATTCTCACGGTTGACCCACTGGCAAGTGGACTCCTCGTAGTCGAAATACTTGATAAGGGCAGGGATACAATCAGAGGTTGCGGCTCCTGACTGTCCATAATTGTCGCAGTAGTAGTCCATCTGTACTGAATAGCCACAGAGTTGCATCAGTTTGGCTACGGCAGCCGCCTGAGCATCCGTATAGGTCTCATTTATCCAGTTATCATTAACGCAATACCAGCCGTAGTAGTTCTTGATATTGCTCCAGTTGATGGCTGTTCCAGCGGGAATCGCCGAGCATGAGAAATGTCTGGTATCTGTTGAGAAAGCAGGAATCTCTGTCGTGGTAGCATTAGGCCATTTGTGATAGCCCATCACCTGGGCCATTGCCGTAGCGACACAACCAGTGGCCGCTTTTTCTCCACTGTATGTCGGACAATACTGGTCGTATGGCTCACCTTGATCCCATAAGGTAGTCATTAACGGACTGATACTTGTCTTGGTAGCACGAGAAGAAACTCTCATGGATGGATAGCCGTGCTTGACCTTTTGCTGGATCACCTTTGCAGGTGCATCATCCAATGCCTGGATGCCATCGACATATTCCTGAAGGAACGCACGCATATTATCCGGCATCTTCTCGGCATCAAAGAAACCTGTAGTGGAATAGCCCAGAATCTCCTCGGTACGGTCGTCACCGCTGACGATGACGAAGCCGCCACCGTCCATATTGAAGACATGGAGATAATCACGGGTAGCGGCTCTGTTGGAAGCCTTGTTCACGCCACTTGCCGTTGCCCGCATGCTTCTTTGAGCCCTCACACCCATTTTGGCTGTCACAAAGTTTATTGCTTTCTGCTTGGCAGCCTCCTGATCGACAGGTCCTGCCAACATTGAAATGCATGTGAAAAGACTGATAAGAAGTAAAATTTTCCTCATACGCATCCGTTTTAAATACTACTAGAGGGTACAAAGATAAACATTTTCCACAGAATACACAAATAAAAGTTTAGGATATTTTAGCGCAATAGGGATTTTTTTGCGTTAACCTACCAAATTTTTCCGATAAGAGGAAAAAATTATGGTCTTGGCTAAAGAATGTTCATGGGCTATCGTTGATGGATTGTCGATTTTTTTGCTATCTTTGCAAACTGGAAGCCATGATGAGACGTATAACCTATTGGAGTTTAGCACTTGTGACGATAGTCAGCATGATGGGCTGTCAACAAGGAGGTAAGGGACACTCGCAAGGAGGTCTCTCCAAAGATAGTGATGCCTATTACCTCCAACTGGTGGAGCGTAACAAGGAATTCTATCAGGCCTATGCCGTCGATTCTTTTGTACAGACCTCCGAGCAACTTCATCAGTACTTAAAGCGTCAGGAAGGGAGGAAGGACAAGACTTTCCAACTCTTGCGTGTACAATGGCTGATGGCCCGTTCTGTCTATTATGCGGCCCTGCTAGGTCGTCCAGACTCCGGACTGGTATACACAGACCAAGCCATCCATTTGTTGGAACAGGAAAAGATGGACCCCGACTGGCGTGTCCTGGCCCTGACGAACCGTGGTGACTTCTATCGACAGACCGGTGAACTTGACCGCAGTGCCGAGAGTTACTTGCGGGCTCTTGCCATTGCCGACTCGTTTCAAACTAGTGAAGACAGCAAGATAGCCGTCAGCCTCGGCATCAGTACCGCCTTCACTTTTATGGCAGACTATAGTAATAGCCGGAAATGGTTTGAGCGTTGTGAGCAACTATTGCCTATCATGAAGACACCCGACCGTTTCATTTATTACAATAACCTGGGGAACGACTATTACCTGCAACAGCAATACAAAGAAGCCCTGCCCTGCTTTGAGAAGGCGGCGGCGCTGGTGAAAGACGACCCGGACAAGACATGGGACTATTATACTGCCCGTGCCAATATCGCAGAAATCCTCATCAACCTGAAAGAGGGAAATCAAGCGAGAACTATTCTGCAAGAAGTGGATTCCTTCTCCCGGAAGGTGAACTTTGGCATGCTGCTGTATTATATCGAGACCTCTAAGATAGAACTGGCCCTGCTGGAAGACAAAACGGCAGAAGCCTTACATATGGTCGAACAAGATAACACCCCCGAGGAAATGATACCAGCCGCCAAGGTGATGCGGCTAAAGGCTGTCGAACAGGTATGGAAGAAAGTGGGCAACTACCAGAAAGCCTATGCGGCACATCAGGAGATGCATGCCCTCAACGACTCCATCCAGACAGCCAATGTGAGGATGCAGATGAGTGTACGATTAATGGAGTATGAGTATGACAAACGACTGTTAGAGCAACAACAGGAGATTGAGAACGGCAAGATGACCAATATCCTGGCCTGGGCTCTGTTTGTTGCTGCACTGATGGCTGTCGTCTCCATGGTCGTGCTCTATCTGCTGCATCGCAGAAAAGTGCGTATGCAGGCACTGGTACTCCGTCAGCAACTGATAGAGACCCGTTTGCGGAATGCCCGCAACCAACTGTCGCCGCACTTTATCTATAATGCGCTGAACCATGAGATGCTGGCGCAGATGGATGGCAAGACGGTCAATTTCGAGTCTTTGACACAACTGCTGCGCCGAGGACTCGCCATGGCAGACACGCTAGAGACTTCCCTACAGGAGGAGTTGGCCTTTGTAGATTACTATGTCACCATCGAAGGACAGCAACTGGGGAATGACTTTGTCTATGAGAAGAGAATCGAAGAGGGCATCGATATCTCACAGATTAAGTTGCCCGCCATGACCATTCAAATCTTTGCAGAGAATGCTATCAAGCACGGACTTCGTCCGATGCCGTTTCAAGAGGGTAAGTCACGTAAACTGACTATCAGTGTCAGTAGGAAGCCCAACCATCCTGACGCTACCATTGTGGAGGTATTCGACAATGGCAACGGACTGGAGCATGGAAGGATGAGAAAGGAACAGACAGGTATGCGGGTTGTCCGACAGACCATCCAGTTGCTCAACGAACAAAATGCTGTACCCATCCTATTCGGAATCGGCAATTATCATGAAAAGGAGGAGGACGGCTGTCGCTCGTGGATCCTCCTGCCAGATCATTATCACTTCTAAAGAAACCATAAAGAGACCATTATGAATAAACAGAAACTAATCAGTGCCTACATTATTGATGACAACCGGGAGGCCATCAAAGTCCTTGCCCGCATGTTGGAAAAGAACTACTCCGTAGAAGTAGTTGGAGAGGATACGGATGCGGAGAGTGCCATCAAAGGTGTTATCGAGAAAGAACCCGATATCATCTTTCTGGATGTGGAACTGCCTTCTATGTCAGGACTGGAATTCTGTACACTCATCCGCAACGAGGTAAAACCCGAAACGAAGGTCATCTTCTATACGGGACACGACAAGTATATGCTGGAGGCCATCCGCCGAGAGGCTTTCGACTATCTCCTGAAACCTGCGTCAGAACAGGAATTGAGCCAGATTATGACACGCTACTACGAGAATAAACTGGCCGGTATACCACAGGCTACTTTGCGTGAGAATATCCACCTGCCTGTCATCCTTGTCGTCAATTCCCGCAATGAGCACCTGACCATGCGGCTGGAGGATATCGCCTTCTTCCGCTATAACCAGGATCGGAAACTGTGGGAGGTGATTTGTAATAATCACACAACCTATATCCTCCGCCACCGTACGACGGCGGATGTGATTCTCAACTATTCGCCAGACTTCGTACAGATACACAAACGCTATATCGTTAACATCAACCAGATCAAGATGATACAAGATGCTACCTGTATCCTGGCAGAACCCCTCGAGGAACTCAGAGAACTGAAAATCAGCAAGAATTACCGTCGTGACCTGATGGCCGCCTTCTACTCCCTGTAGACCATTTCACACGGTCGGATGCGTAAAAAAAACTAAAAACGTTTGTTTTTCGCTCACTTCTTCGTACCTTCGCAGCCGATATGAGACTACTGGTACTAACAGGCATGCTGTTGGTGATGCTGAAGGCAACGGCTCAGGACACCAAACAGAAACAGCAGGAGGTGGATATGGACAGTCCTACCTTCGTGCCGATGGTGAAGGTGGGCAAAGTCGTGGAGAACGGTGACAGTATTCAGTATATGGAGATGAATAATGTTTACGTCTATCCCCCCATCTCTTTCAGTAGCAAGAAACAACAACAGGCTTATATGCGACTGGTGAAGAATGTGAAAACGGTCTTACCCATCGCCAAGGAAGCCCGTATCATCATGATGGAGACGGCAGAGTTTCTGGAGACCCTTCCCGATAAACAGGCAAAGGACGCACACATGAAACTGGTAGAGCGGAGTATTATGAAGACGTATAAACCCCGTATGAAGAAACTGACATATTCTCAAGGTAAACTGCTCATCAAACTGATCTATCGGGAAAGCAACTCCTCAGGATATGAGTTGATACAAGCATTCCTGGGACCTGTACGAGCAGGATTCTACCAAGCATTTGCCTGGGCCTTCGGTGCCAGTCTGAAAAAGAAATACGATCCGGAAGGTATCGACCGCCTGACAGAACGTGTCGTCCTGATGGTAGAGGCGGGACAGATATAACTATTCGTTGTAGATTACCTGTAACAATGTTTGACCTACGGCCTGCAGCGTATTCTTATCAATATGTTGCATGTCATCATATACCGTGTGCCAGGTAGGACCGAACGAGCCCTGTGGACAGTCAGGATAATGGTTGATGATATCGATACAGGGAATCATTGCAGTATCATTCACAGGGAGATGGTCATCGGTAATGGCTCCTCCCTCCTTCATAGGAAAGAAACTCCCATAGCCTGCTGCACTAGCGGCACGCCATACCTTCTCCACGACTTGGTTAGCCTTCTGCAAAGAGAAACTTTCCTGATAAAACTTAGCCCCCTGCCCGCCTACCATATCCAAGAGGATCGCATACTGGTAAGGCTGCTGACTGTTAGCATCTTGCTGTTGGCTGTATTCTTGGGCCCAGTATTGTGCGCCCAAAGCCCATGAGTCGGTTCCGTCGCCTGTGGTATCCCATTGGGGGATGCCCCAGTCTTCCGCATCGAAACAGATAAAGTCTACTGCGATATTCAGGGAGTCATGCTGCTGAATCAAACGAGCCAGTTCCAACATGACAGCCACGCCACTAGCACCATCATTAGCAGCCATCACCGGCTTGCGCCAATTGGTGGAGTCGGGGTCGTTGTCGGCCCACGGACGACTGTCCCAATGAGCACAGACGAGAATTCTTTGACTATTGGCTATTGACTGCTTGGCTATGATATTCGTGCTCTTGAGAAGGGTACCGTCATATCCTTTCAAGTCTGCATGCTGTTGTTCCACCTGATAACCATATTGCTGGAATTTCTGTGCAATCCACCGACCACATTGCTCATGTGCCTCGCTGTTCATCGTGCGAGGTCCAAACTGACACTGTGCGGCACAGAACTGGTAGGCAGAGTCCGCATCAAACTGGATGCTGACAACAGGTTGTTGCTCTGCTTGTTTCTTGGTGGTTCCACAAGCCATCACGCTGAGGATCCCAAGGAGATAGATGATTTTCTTCATGACGACAATTACTTTTTCTGAGGCAAGAACTCGTCCACGTTCCTACCGAAATGCTGTAACTCACGGACCATCGAACTGCTAATACTCGCATATTGGGGCTCGGCAAAGAGCAGGATAGTCTCCACCCCACTGATCTGACGATTGATGTCTGCCTGTTCACGCTCATATTCAAAGTCCTTGACAGAGCGCACACCTTTTATAATATAATGAGCACCTTGCGCCTTCGCAAAATCAACGGCTAATCCATCATACGACTTGACGGCGATGCGGGGCTCATCCTTATAGAGCCGGATAATAGGTTGCATCCGTTGGTCGGCAGTCGGCATATCAGGCTTATGTACCTGATCACCCACCACCCCGATGACAAGGCGGTCGAATAATCCCAATGCTCTTGTCACGATGGAATCGTGACCTACTGTAAACGGATTGAAACTTCCTACAAATACTCCTGTCTTCATAACTATGAACTATTCAAACAAGTTGGGTTCCATGATATTTCCCGTATAGGGGTTCCTCCCGAAATGGCGATAAGCCAGTTCCGTCACCATACGACCTCGAGGGGTACGCTTGATAAAGCCCTCCATGATCAGGAATGGCTCATAGACTTCCTCCACCGTCCCTGCATCCTCGCCAATGGCGGTGGCGATAGTAGTAATACCAACTGGACCGCCACGGAACTTATCGATAATCGTCAGTAAGATACGGTTATCTATCTCATCCAGTCCGTACTGGTCGATATTCAGGGCGGTCAATGCCACCTTGGTAATCTCCATATCGATACGTCCGCTTCCCTTCACCTGGGCAAAGTCACGGACACGACGCAGCAGGGCATTGGCAATACGGGGCGTACCACGGGAACGGCGGGATATCTCTGCGGCGGCATCCGTCGTAATAGGTACCCGCAGGATAGAGGCAGAGCGTGAGATAATCTTCTGCAACGTCTCGGGTTCATAATACTGCAAGTGCATATTGATGCCGAAACGAGCACGTAACGGTGCGGTAAGAAGTCCGCTACGGGTAGTGGCTCCCACCAAGGTAAAGGGGTTCAGGTCAATCTGAATACTACGTGCCGAAGGACCCTTGTCAATCATGATATCAATACGGTAGTCCTCCATGGCACTATAAAGGTATTCCTCGACGACAGGTGACAGACGGTGAATCTCATCAATAAACAGTACATCGTTCTTCTCCAAAGAGGTCAGGATACCCGCCAAGTCACCCGGCTTGTCGAGCACAGGGCCACTGGTGATCTTAAAACCCACCCCCAACTCATTGGCAATGATATTCGAGAGTGTCGTTTTTCCCAAACCTGGAGGACCGTGCAGTAAGGTATGGTCAAGAGGCTCTCCACGATATTTGGCAGCCTCCACAAACACTTGCAGATTCTCCACCACTTGCTGCTGACCGCTGAAGTCACTGAAGGAGAGGGGGCGAAGGGCATTCTCAAAATCCTTCTCGGAAGAGGAGAACTGCTCCTGTCGGATGTCAAAATCTTCGTCCATCATTTACTTTTTGCTCTTTTGCCTGCAAAGTTACGTATTTATTTTGTAAATTTGCACACAGAACAGAAAAAACCTATTATGAAACGTATCACACTACTAACACTTTTCGTGGCACTGACCCTGATGGCAAGTGCATCCACAACCCTCCCTGTCAAAGGGAAAGTCATCAACCCAACAGACAAGAACATCCAGTACATCGGACGTATCTGTTTCGATAATCCCATGCGTCCTCGCTTCACCTTCCCCGGTACTCAGATCAATGCCCGCTTCACAGGAACTTCCCTGAAGATGATCGCCAAACCGAAGAGCGGCTATTTCATGGCACAGATTGATGAGGCAGAACCCTTTAAAGTGAGTTTCATGAGTGAGAAAGACTCTGTGGTCACATTAGCAACGGCTTTGTCCAAGGGAGTACATCTCGTCCGTCTGATGTATATCATTGAAGGATATGACATGAAACCAGACTTCCGAGGCTTCGTCCTGGATGAAGGCGGGATGTTATTAGAGGCTCCTGCCCTACCTGACCGCCGCATCGAGTTTATCGGTAATAGTATTACTTGTGGCTATGGTAATGAGAGTTATGAGAAGAACGATCATTTCGAGTATGAGACAGAGAACCATTATCTGACTTATGCACAGCAGACGACGCGTGACCTGCATGCAGTGGCTCATGTAGTAGCACGGAGCGGTATTGGAGTGTACAGGAGTTATGGAGGTCCGAAAACTGGTACGCCAGAGAATGTGATGACCACTGAGTATGAGTATACGAATCTCTATGACCGTTCTGAGCGTTGGGACTTCAACCGCTATCAGCCCCAAGTGGTGTGCATCAACCTGGGAACAAACGACCTGTCGACCAATAATTATGATGTGAAACTGTTGAAACAGGCATACAAAAAATTCCTGAAGCAAGTGCGCCAACACAACCCCAATGCCAAGATTGTCTATCTTTGCGGCTCGATGCTGAATGGCAAAGAACTGGAGATAGCCCAGAAGACGCTCAATGAGGTCGTGGAGGAAGCGAAGACTGAGGGGGATCAAGAGGTATACCGTTTTGACTTCACGCCCCATACGGGTGACCTCTATTACGGAGCAGACTGGCATCCCTCTGTATGGCAGCATCAGAAGATGGCAGGAGAACTCACAGCCTACCTCCGTGCCTTGATGCACTGGTTCTAACCTTCTTTTTCTTCTAGGAACTGACGAATGGCATCTACCAAGATGTCATTCTCTTCCGGTGTTTGTGTTGCCACTCGGAAGAAATGGTCGGAGAGTCCTGTAAAATTGAAACAGTCACGAATCAGGATACCATGCTCATGAACGAGATAGAACTTCAACTTGGTGCTGGTGACCGGCTCAACCTCACAGAGCATGAAGTTCGTCTTGGTCTCGAAGACACGGATACCTTCTATCTTTCTCAAATTGGCACGCAGACGCTCTGTCTCTGCCAGATAGACCGACAAATCCGGGATGACGGGCTCGTCACGTTTTAGCAGGAACTTACCGGCTTCGATCGCCATCGCACTTACCGACCATGGTTGACGGAGACTCCGTAACAACTGGACGACATCAGGATGACCTGTGACATACCCCAGACGGAGACCGGGTATGGCATACCGCTTACTCATCGAATGGAGTACCAGCAGGTTATGACAGTCCTGCATCTCCCTGGGTACAATCAGCGACTGCTGGGTATAGTCCTCATACGACTGATCGACAACAAAGGTATAACGGGGGGAACGCCGTACGATATATTCGATGATACCCTTTGTCATCACATTACCGGTAGGATTATTGGGGTTACAGAGCCAATAGACACGGTCGTTAGGCAACTCCTTGATATTCTCATCATTCTCATAGGTGATGATATGATGGTTGACACGGCAGGCATCAGCATATTCATTGAAGGTGGGTTGCGGGATGATGGAGGCACTATGGTGCAGCATATGGGCAATCAGGTAGATGGCTTCTGTGGCTCCATTTGTGACCATCACACCCTCTGGGGAGATCCCCAGTTGCGTAGCGATGAGTCTTTCAAGAGATCGTGGCTGAGGCTCCGGATAATTATTGATAAGGTCAAGATGGGATGCTAAATGTTCCTTGAGGGCCGTATGGTCGGCCTGCTGATAGATATTGGAACTGAAATTCATCCGCACCATCCCCGCATCATAGCGGTATAGATCGTCTCCGTGCCCTTCAATCATTCTGTTACTCGCATGGTTAGTGTCTGAGCATCAAAGAGAATGCCCTTGTGTTCTATGAAACGGCCTAAGGTGCCATCATCGGCCAGTTGACGGGGAGTACCCACACTCAAAAGACCGGGCTCCATCAGCCAGATACGGTCGGCCACCTGCAAGGAGAGTTCCACGTCATGGGTAGACAGGAAGATGGTCTTCCCTTGTTCACGGGCCAGACGATGGAGCAACTGCATCATCTCTACCTTACTGGGATAGTCGAGAAAAGCAGTAGGCTCATCTAAGTAGATAACAGGTGTCTGTTGAGCCAGTGCTTTGGCAATCATCACTTTCTGACGTTCTCCGTCACTAAGGGTGTGGATATAGCGACCTTTCAACGAAGCAATACCTACCAACCGGATGGCTTCCTCCACCTGCTGACGGTCGTCTTGGGAGAGCGTTCCCCAGAAACCGGTATAGGGGGAACGTCCCATGCCTACTAGTTCCTCAATGGTCATATTGCGCACATCAGGCTTTTCCGTCAGTACGACACCGATCAGTCGACTCAATTGCTTATCGGTAAACTGGCTAAGGGCTGTCTCCGGCTGCCCGTTGACCGACAGCAATATCTCACCACCAAGAGCCGGTTGGAAGGCGGAAAGGGTACGTAATAGCGTCGATTTACCAATACCGTTACGTCCCAGAAGACAGGTCAGTTCGCCACTCCAGATAGCAGCATTCAGATGGTCTGCCACCATCTTCACGTGTTGTTTGGTCTGATATCCTATGGCCAGGTTAGTAAGTCTTACTGTTTCTATCATGCTGCAAAAATACGTTTTTTTTACAAAGAAAGCAAATGATTGTCGAAAAAAAGATGTACTTTTGTAGCAAAACTCACGAGTATGACTAAAAACTTAAACAAAGGACTGACTTTTTTCAACTTATTAATCATGGCATTACTGACAAGTTGTAACAAAACAATGGACATGGAACAACAAGTGAATGAACTCTACAGCAAAATGCCGCAGGAAGAGCGCATTGCGCAATTGAGGAGTATGTTTATGGACGAACTCTTCGATGAACAGGGAAAACTGGATACGGTGAAATGCAAGGAACTGATCCCTTACGGAATCGGACATTTCTCACAGTTCTGCATGCAACAACCTCGCGACCCGAATGAGTTACGCGACCGTGTAGCAGCCGTCCAGGATTGGCTCATCCACCACACACCCAACGGTATTCCAGCCTTGATGCATGAGGAGGTTCTGACAGGTATTAATACGGTCGGTGCTACGATCTATCCGCAACAGATAGGGCAAGCCGGTTCGTTCAACCCGGAGTTGGCAGAACTGAAGACACGACAGACGAGTACGCTAATGCGTAAGATGGGGGGTCTGCTGGCCCTCTCGCCAATGGTAGACGTGTGCCGCACACCCTCGTTCAACCGTCTGGAGGAATCATATGGTGAAGATGCCTACCTGTCGGCTGCGATGGGTGTGGCATTTGTCAAAGGGCTACAGCAAGGTGACTTGCGCAAGGGTGTTGCAGCCTGTTCGAAGCACTACCTAGGCTACGGCGGCGGAGGTGATGCGGACGAGAAGGAACTGATGGAGGAGATTCTGCTGCCCCACGAAACGATGATACGGGTGGCCGACAGCAAGGTGGTGATGCCCGGCTATCATGCGGTGCATGGCACCAACTGCGTATCTAATAGCGAGATCCTGCAAGATATCCTGAGGGACTATGTAGGCTTCGACGGGATGGTGGTGAGCGACTATACGGCCATCGACCAGTTGCCAGACCTTCAAGATGCGGTGCATAAGGCTGCGGAGGCCATCAATAACGGCAATGACGTGGACTTCCCTTTGGGTGCCAACTATCAGTACTTACAGGAGGCTATCGACCAAGGACTGGTAAAGCCGGAGGCACTGGAACGGGCTGTGAAGAATGTGCTGCGTCTGAAGTTCCGTGCAGGTATGTTTGATAAAGATACTTATCTGTATGATCGGGAGCATATCACGCTAGACACTCCAGAGGAGCGCCAGACAGCCTACGACATTGCCACCCAGTCGATTGTCCTTTTGGAGAACAATGGCATCCTGCCTTTGAAAGATGCCAAGAATATTTTGGTCACGGGGCCTAATGCCAATAGTATCTGGGCCATGTGTGGCGACTATACCTATCCCGCCATGTCCTATTTCTGGAAGAAGATGGACTATACGTCGAAAGACCCGCATATCGTCAAACTACTGGAGGGAATGACAGACCGCAAACCAGAAAGCGTCAATATCCTGTACTCACGAGGCTGCGACTGGACTGAGGACATAGAGACGAAATATGGCAAGGGCGGTGATGAGCGTGCTTGGGAATATGAGATTCTACACCGTAAGGTGGATGCCGGCGAAAAGGCCGACAAGCAGGAGGCCTTGCAACTTGCTCTACAGGCGGATGTGATTATTGCGGCGATGGGTGAGAATGTGATGCTGTGCGGTGAGAACCGTGACCGTCAGGGGCTGCGCCTGCCCGGTAAACAGGAACAGTATGTGGAGGAACTGATCCAGACGGGTAAACCGGTGGTACTGGTCATGTTCGGCGGTAGAGCACAGGTGGTTTCAGGGTTGGCAGAGCGTTGTGCGGCAGTCATTCAGGCATGGTATCCCGGTGAAGAGGGTGGTCATGCCGTCGCTGACATCCTCTATGGCAAAGTCTCTCCTTCTGCCAAACTATCAGTCAGTTATCCGAATACGGAAATCAATGAACCGATTGCCTATAACTACTCCGCAAAGAAGGACCCACGTGTCCAGTGGCCGTTCGGCTATGGACTAAGTTATACAACCTTTGAGTATCGTAATATCCAAGTGGATGCTACCACCTCTACCAAGACACCTTTTGTCAATCTGTCTTTCGAGATCAAGAATACAGGTAAGGTAGCGGCTGATGAGGTGGCTCAGATATATTTGTCTCCTACTACTGCCAACCAATCGATCCGTCCCATCCAACTGCAGGGATTCGCCCGTGTGTCCCTACAACCAGGTGAGAGCAAACGGGTACAGGCGAAACTCTATCCGGATCAGTTCGGCTACTATACGAACAAAGGGAAACGACAGTGGAATATCGAACCGGGCTCATACCTGATTATGGTAGGCAGTTCGTCTGTGGATATCCGACTACATGCGAAGGTAACACTGGAGGGAGAAGCAATCAGTAAACCGCTACGCGATCACTACTTCTCCGAGTCATTTGTCACACCAGTGCAGTAAACGAATCATTCAGCAAACAAAAAGAGGGTGTGTCAAAATAGGCACATCCTCTTTTTTTATCGCAAAGCCCCGACTTTCTCAAGCCAGGGCTTTGTTATGTCGTAAAGTTTTAGTATCTTTACAACATCAAAATCAATGTTATGCAAAGATACCACTTTCGTC
>JAFTFG010000011.1 GCA_017449675.1 Prevotella sp. | reverse complement strand
CTACTACAGATTTTTAATCCTCTGCAACATCTGCCATTCTGCAACACTTATTGAAAGTCAGGGAGTTATGCGTTGCAGATGTGTTGCAGATGTGTAAGATCGGGGCTAAAATCGACCGGGAAAGCACCAAAAAACGGGTGGGATGAGTCGTTCCAGGTATAGGTACGTTTGAAAGAGATGGCACTTTAAGGTAGTAACCAGATACTGGAACAACTTGTTCCCCCGTATGGAACAAAGTGTTCCCCTGTACGAAGCAACTTGTTCCCCTGTGGGGAACAATCAGGGAGGCGGCACCTGCGGCCCTCGAAGCCCGTACCTCCTGACCTCGGAGGCGGCACCTCCTGACCCCGAAGGCGGCATCTTCGACCCCGGGAGGTGGTACCTGCAGACCTTGAAGGTGGCATCTGCTTGAGGTCACAAAAAAATGCCGCTACTCATCAACGAGCAGCGACATCCAAAGCCTATGTTTAACTAAAAATCCTTTCAAAATGAATCCAGCCTTTCAGACTGGAGGATCTGTCTTTCGACAGACTATCTAAACTAATACTAACCTTTCGTTTTAAAAAGAAAGTTATGACCGCCTCACGGTGCCCACTGTTATCCTAACACATTTAAAACTTTCTTAATTACCAATAACTAAAAACCTAAAACTATAAATATTACTACTAACCTAAAACAATCTATTAACCGAATGTCATTTAAAGACCTCTTGTCTTTTGACACTGCAAAGGTACGACGATTTTCATGACCCACAACATTTTTTGAGGTTTTCCTGCATAAAAATGCCCTATTCTTGACCTAAATCAATGGTTTGTGTGCGCAAACAATGAAAATATCGTGTAAAATGATACGTTTTTACATATTTCTTCGTACCTTTGGAAGGACTATGCGAGTATTGATCATCAACACAAGTGAACGAACCGGTGGAGCCGCTGTGGCAGCCCACCGTCTGATGGAGGCTCTGAACAACAACGGAGTCAAGGTGAAGATGCTGGTGCGCGACAAGGAGACCAACCATCTCTCCGTCGTGGCACTCCCCAAGAGTTGGCGGTTGCACTGGAATTTTCTATGGGAGCGCTTTTGTGTCTGGCTACACCTGCACCTGCGCCGTCCCCATCTATTTGATATAGATATCGCCAATACTGGAACGGACATCACCAAGTTGCGGGAGTTCCAAGAGGCTGACGTGATACACCTGCACTGGGTCAACCAAGGCATGCTCTCGCTGAGGAATATCCGTAAGATACTGGATAGCGGTAAGCATGTCGTATGGACGATGCATGACATCTGGCCGGCTACAGCCATCTGTCACCTCACACTGGACTGTCGCCGCTTTGAGACCACCTGTCAGCAATGCCGACTACTTCCCGGAGGCGGGTCAGCCAACGACCTGTCGACCAAGGTATGGCATAGGAAACAACAGATGCTGGAAGGGCAGCGCATCACCTTCGTCGCCTGTAGCCGATGGTTGTCAGAAGAGGCCCGGAAGAGTGCCTTACTCAAAGGACAGACGATCACCAGTGTCCCCAACCCTATCGACACCCGTCTGTACCATCCACTCGGCAAGCAGAAAGCACGAGAGGAACTGGGACTACCCACTGACGGCAGACTGATCCTCTTTGTATCGCAGCGAGCCACCAACCCCTATAAGGGAATGCAGTATCTGGAAGAAGCCTGTCAATGGCTGGTGCGGCAATATCCAGACATGATCAAGAACACCCATATCGCCATCCTGGGCGGTCATGCCGAGGAGGTCACCAGTCAGTTGCCCTTCGAGAGTCATCCCCTAGGCTATGTGAACAATGAGCAGCAGATTGTCAAAGTCTATAATGCAGCAGATGTCTTTGTACTCCCCTCTCTCTCTGAGAACCTCCCCAATACCATCATGGAGGCGATGGCCTGCGGTATTCCCTCTATCGGTTTCCGCATAGGAGGTATTCCTGAGGAGATTGACCATCTGGAGAACGGTTATGTGGCAGACTACCGTGATGCCGTTGATCTGGCGAAAGGTATCCGATGGGCCCTTGACGAGGCCGACACGGAGGCTGTCAGGAAAGCCTGTCTGAAGAAAGTAGCCCGGCACTATTCCCAACAAAGTGTCGCCATGCATTACATAGAGGTATATGAGGCTGCCTTGCGCCCGAAAGAGATGAAAAAGAATTAGGATCACATGAAGATTACCCTTATTACCGTCACCTATAACGCTGCCAGCGTACTGCCAAGGACACTTGACAGTATTCGGCATCAGACCTATCAGCAGATAGAGCACCTGATTATTGACGGAGCCTCGAAAGACGAGACAGTGGCTATCGCTGAGACCTATCGGAAGGAATGTCCCTACGAGGTCACCATCCTGTCAGAGCCGGACAAAGGACTCTATGATGCGATGAACAAAGGACTGCGTAAGGCAACGGGCGACTATCTGGTCTTCCTCAATGCAGGAGACACCCTTCATGCAGCGGATACGTTATCCACTCTCACCTCTCACCTCTCACATCTTACATCTCCATCCCCCGCCGTCATCTACGGTGATACCGCCATCGTCGACAATGAAGGCACCTTCCTCCATCTGCGTCGGCTGCGTCCTCCCCGTCATCTCACCTGGAAATCATTCCGACAAGGCATGCTCGTCTGCCATCAGGCCTTTTATGTCCGTACAGATATCGCCCGACAAGAGGAATATGACTTACAGTATCGCCATTCCGCCGATGTCGACTGGTGCATACGAGTCATGAAACGGGCGGAACAGCAACAGTTGCCACTTGTGAACACCAACGAGATACTGGCGGACTTCCTGGAAGGAGGAGACTCCACCCAGAATCACCGCGACTCTTTGAAAGAGCGCTTCCGTGTGATGCGACATCACTACGGGCTCCTCACCACCTGTGTCATGCACGGCTGGTTTGTCATCAGAGCATTCATCAAATAAAAACAACAAAACTACATGAAAACGAAATCTATTTTGTGGGCATTACTGTTATTGACAGTATGCACAACAACATCCGCACAACTCAAAGAGCGGGAAAGAGGACTGAGGGAGACACACCCAGCGTTCTTCAAAACCGATGAAGCCCGCCGTATCGGTGAACAGGTTCTGCTGTACCAGCGAGTAACAGGAGGATGGCCTAAGAATATCAATATGGCACGTCCGCTTAACGACCAGGAAAGAGAGAAAGTTCTGAAGGACCAACAACGACGGGACGACTCCACCACCGACAATGGAGCCACCACGATGCAGATGGCATACCTGGCCCGCCTCTACCAGGCAACGAAAGATGCCAAATACCGTGATGCCGTCCTGCGGGGAGCCGAATACCTGCTCAGCGGACAATACGACAATGGCGGATGGCCCCAGTTCTGGCCCGACCCCAAAGGCTATCAGATACACATCACTTATAATGATGATGCCATGATCAGGACACTGGAAGTACTGCGTGACATGGCCGACGACAAGACTCCCTATCAGGATGTTGCCGACAAGAACATGAAGAAACGCATGCACCAAGCCTTGGAGAAAGGGGTGGAGTGTATCCTGAAAACACAGATAGTGACTGACGGAGAACTGACAGTATGGTGCCAGCAACACGACCGTGAGACCTATCTCCCGGCTCCCGCCCGTGCCTTCGAGTTACCCTCCTACTGTTCGACAGAGAGCGGAGCCATCGTACGTCTGCTGATGACACTGCCCAACCCTGACGAGCGTGTCAAGAAAGCCGTCCATGCAGCCATGCGTTGGT
Source organism: Prevotella sp. (assembly GCA_017449675.1). Lineage (GTDB taxonomy): Bacteria > Bacteroidota > Bacteroidia > Bacteroidales > Bacteroidaceae > Prevotella. The sequence goes on along the minus strand of JAFTFG010000011.1, from coordinate 31,698 downwards.
TGGACAACCATAAACTGACAGGGGTAAGACAAGAGTTTCGAGGAGACTGGCGCAGTCCCAACCACGACCGTGTATTGGTGGAGGATGCCACTGCCCGGAAGCCCTTATGGGCCCGCTACTATGACCTGAAACACGCCGAACCGTTTGTCTGCGACCGTGACGGGATTCCCCGTCGACGGATAGAACAGATCGGTCATGAGCGTCGCAACGGCTATGGCTGGTATGTCGACCGCATCGCCGACCTATACCCACGCTATGAAGCATGGGCAGACAAGTATGATCCTCAACATAAAGTCACGATCAGTCTGACGACAAAGGGAATGAACGAGAACGGCACCTATGATATGTATGCCCGTCCCGCCATCCATCTCTCTGACTTCGATGCTATCGTCGAAGCGGGACAAAGTATTCAGGCTGCCATCGAGAAGGCTCCCGCACAACCTGCCCAGCCTTATAAGATCCTGATCAAGAAAGGAATCTATGACCAGAAGGTCATCATCGACCGTCCGAATATCGTATTAGTAGGTGAACAGCGTGATAGTACTATCATCCAATGGGCGGAACTGAGCAGTAAGCCCCGTGTGACGACCTACCAAGGACAACCCGTCAAGCACGGTGTTGTAGAACTATTGGAAGGAGCCGACGACTGCCTGATCAGCGGTCTGACCATCTATAACAACTACGGGACAACGGTAGAGAAAACGACCTCCCACCAGTTTGCCGTCTATGGACGTGCTACACGTACCATTATTATCAATAGCAATGTCTGTTCCGATGGTAATGATGCCTTATCACTCTGGGCACCAGAAGGTAATGGTATGTACTACCATGCCGACCTCTTCGTACGGTGCTCAGGAGTAGACTTCCTCTGTCCTCGCGGCTGGTGCTATGCCACCCGCTGCCGCTTCGAAGGAGACGGTCATGCCATCATCTGGCATGACGGACGAGGAGACCCGGACAAAAAACTGGTGATTGTCGACTCCCAGTTTGATGCGAAGAGTCCCACGACACTGGGACGTTACCATCACGACTCGCAGTTCTATCTGGTTCACTGCCAGTTATCCTCCAACATCCTGGACGAGGATATCCACTATGCTTATACCGACAAGGTGCTCGATCCCTGTCCTTGGGGGAAACGCACATACTACTGGGCCTGTTGGCGAGACGGAGGTGACAGCGGCTGGCTGAGGGATAACCTGCAAAAGGCACCAGGAAAACCTGAATACCATACGGTCACTGCACGATGGACCTTCGGAGACCGCTGGGACCCCGAGGCTCGCATCCGTGACCTGTGGAAGGTCGTCGCCTATTAAACGAGAAACTCCATCCCGATTGAGATGGAGTTTCTTCGTTTTCTTTACTTCACGTATTTCTTTCCTTGGTAGATGTATATACCCTTGGCAGTAGGCTCACCCGGCAGTCGCCTGCCATAGAGGTCGTACCAATAAGTATCCGCTGAGGAGTTGTCTGTTGCTTTCACCATCTGAATACCTGTTGGTGACCCTACGGTGTCCCATAAGCCATCCTCCTGATAATAGCCACCATTGACGAACATCATGTCACCAGTCTGTTTTCCACTAGCACTGAAGATGATACCTTCATTGGTATTACCAGTTACAGTCTTCCTCTCAGACACCTTGTAAGTCCATTTCCATACGTTCTTCCCATTGACGACACCTACCTTGGTACAAGCGACTCCAGGCCATGAACCACCCGTGTAGTTATACTGGGTATCCCAGCGCCAGCAGTTTACCGTGGTAGAGCCCCATGAGACAGGAGCCTCGAAGAATGCACAGGTCTCCCCCTCCTCTACCGTACAGAAGGACGGAATGGTGGTGGTAGCCTCTGTCTTCGCATCAACATCAGTGATCGCACTGACGGCAGAGATATCAACACCGTCACTCACGTACATCTTATATTTCCTACCTTCCACTGCCAGTTGGAAACCAGAGGTGTCCACTCCCTGTGAACCACCCAGTATCAGCATGACCGTACCGTTGGTTCCCTGAACCTTCACGACATAGCCGGCACCCTTGACAGATGACTCCAGGATAGTACTCTGGTTGGTGATACCCGCAGCCTTACGGACAGTTATCATCTTCTTCAGAGAACCCTTATAGTCCATCCAGTGAGGCAAGAACAGGCAGGGGGTTCCCGGCATCGTCAGGATATAGGCATTAGCGGCACATACATTGGCATCCAATTTATTATTCGTCTCCCGATAAGTGTCATGGTTATCCACGAAGGTCACGGCATAGCGGGAATAGGAGGCATCGTTAGCCAAGGCTTCGCTATTGAGTGACGCCCAATTACTATTCTCAAAGGCATTATTGATGTTCCATTTCATGGTGAAGTCGAAAGCGGCACTCTGAATGACATTCTCTACCTTTGTCCCGTTAATCCAGTTCACCAGTCCTGCCTTACCATCACTCATCCAGTACTCACCAACAGAGAATTCGGGTTTTGCCGAGGTATTGTATATTCCTGTATACGTTGGAGAATAGCCTCCCACCATGTCATAGCGGAAACCAGTATAACCTAAGTCCTTCAACAAGAAATCAAGATAGGTCTTGATATTCTGCTGGACAGTAGCATTGGTATGGTCCAGGTCACGGCATCCGTCGAAGTTGATACCCGTATCTTTGGCACCTGTTGTCTTCTTACCACCCGTACTCCATTTGCTGAGATTGGAAGCATTGTTACACTCGTCATCCTGACAGATACCGGAGAAATTGGTGTTGTCCCACGTCAGCGTATAACCGTTCTTCGACTCGTTGGGGAAGTCACACCAACTGGTGTTACCTTTCTTGTGGTTGATGACGACATCCTCAATAATACCTACATTCTTGGCTTTGAAGGTCGCAATCATAGCACGCAACTGATCCTCAGTTCCGAAAGCGCTTTTGTGATCGAGCCACCAGATATCCGAATAGCCCATCTGGTTGGACAATGTATTACAATAGCCACTCTGTGGCACCCAGATCAGGTTAAAGAACTGGGAGAGTTCATCAGCCTGCGATTCCAAATTCGTCCACTTGGTATCCGTATATGAATCCCAATAGAACCCTTGTAACATCACACCGCTATAGTTGGCGGGCCATCCCTGAGCCATCGTGGTCAGAGATACAAAACACATGAGAAGTGAGGTAAAGAACTGTTTCATTGCATCTATGATTTTTAGTTTGATGCAAAGGTACAACAATTATACTTGCAGTCTTTACCTCACTCCCCAAATATCACGTTTCCCGTCATGCAAACGGTTGCACCCGCCTGCGACTAACTGACCAGGATGACGAGATACTTACTGGTTGACCAGAACAGTTGCGGATTGGTGATGCGCAGCACATACTGTTTATTGGCATCACGCTCCAAGACATAACTGGAAGAAGGATGGGCCGTCAACAACTTGGCTGAACGAGAATACAGTTTGATCTCCTTGTCAACACGGATGTCTATCTTGGTGAAGTACTCACGGTTGAAATTCGACTGTAGTACCTTACCGTTCTCGATGATATGCTGTTCCTTCAACTCACTCTTCGTACCAAACACGAACCAAGCGGTATTGAGTTGTTTGTCCTGAGCGGAAATCGTCTCCGACTTCTGTGACAACTCCGCCTTCTGCTGAGAGGTCTCTACGGTCAGATCAGCGACCTCATTACCCAGTTCTGCCAGACGGATATCCCTTGACTTCAAATCCAGACGGAGTTGGTTGATCTCCTTATCTTTCTCTTCCATCTGCTGAGCCAGATTCTCGATGGTCTTACGCAACTCATCACCCTTCACCGAACTCTGCCGCAACTGATTCTTCAACTTGTTGATCAGTTCACGGTTGTGCTGCATGGTCTGCTGAATCTGTACGATATTGTCACGGATACGTTGTGTACGGTTAGCACCCTCTCCATCCTTGGCCAGGGTCACACGATCCTGAGCCGCATTGATGGCCCGGAAGCCCTCCTCAATCTCGTTCAGCGTACCCAGCATGTCGTTAATCTCATTGTCTTTCTGTTGGATGATGCGGTTCAGCGAGTCAGCCTGCTGTGCCATCATCAACTCCTCTGCCTTCGGTCCCTGCTGCTTGCAGGCTACCAGTGCTACGGCACCAAGTGCCAAAATCAATAACTTTTTCATATCTTTACTTTTTTACCTTTTTACTTCTTTACCTTATTTACTTTTCCTTCCCCGCCAGGACAATCACAAACTCACCACGAGGCTCATGCTCCGTAAAATGAGTGATCACCTCCTCTAGCGTTCCACGGACAGTCTCCTCATGTACCTTACTTATCTCACGAGACACGCTGACCTGCCGGTCAGGACCCATCACCTCCGCGAACTGCTGCAGCGTTTTCAGGACCCGATAAGGGGACTCATAGAACACCATCGTACGCTCCTCGTCAACAAGACTTTGCAGTTTGGTCTGTCTGCCTTTCTTCTGAGGCAGGAAACCCTCAAAACTGAAACGGTCACAAGGCAAACCGCTATTGACCAAGGCTGGGACAAAAGCCGTAGCACCGGGAAGCGTCTGAACCTCAATACCTGCCTTGACGGCCTCACGCACCAGGAAGAACCCCGGATCAGAGATGCCTGGCGTACCCGCATCACTGATCAAGGCAATGGTCTGTCCGGCCTTCAGCCGTTCCACCACAGACGCACTGGTACCATGCTCATTGAACTTATGATGGGAAAGAAGATGCTGCTGAATCTGGAAATGCTTCAGCAGAATGCCCGATGTACGTGTATCCTCGGCCAATACAAGATCGGCCTCTTTCAGGATACGAATGGCTCGAAGAGTCATATCTTCCATGTTCCCCACAGGCGTGGGTACAATATATAATATACCCATAATTTTGTGCAAAGATAAAAAATAATTATCAATTATGAATTATGAATTATGAATTATTTGTATCTTTGTACCATGATTTGAATTTATATCAATCTTTAACCCAATAATACTTAACTTATGAATCAAAGGAAATTCAACTGGACGTATCTGCTGCTAATGGCGGTATTCGTACTTGCATCGTGTTCAAAAGTGCCCAAGAGTGCTAAGTTTATTCCTGCTGACGCTGCTGTTGTCAGCATTGATGTGAAGCAGATGTTCGAGAAGAGCAAAGTCAGCGACAACGAGGAAGCAAAGAACAAGTTGCTGGAGACTATTGAGCAAAATGCCAAGAACCAAGAGACCAAAGACCTGATCAAGAAGATTGTCGAGGATCCCGCCAAAGCCGGTGTCGACCTGCGCGAGCCTATTTTCGCTTTCGTCACGAAAGAGCAAAAGAGCGGTGCGACAGGTACCCTTCTTGACAAAGACGACTTCGCCCAGTTGCTGAATACCGTAGCGAAAGAAGGCGGCCTGGAGGCAACCCAGGAGAAAGACGGTATCCAGTATATCCAGAACAAGAGGGACATCATCGCATTCGATGACGCTAATTTCTTCTACACAGAGTCTTACAGCCTCGACGAAGTGGTAGCACTCTTCAAGAACGACGATACCCAGAATACCATGGCCGAGAATGACGACTTCGGAAAGTTCTCTGAAGGCAAGGGCTTCATCAAGGCACTGATTCCTATGGTGGCTTTTGAGGAACTTGTCAACGAGAAAGCCAAGCAGTCACTTCCAGAAGGTGCTGAGTTAAAAGACCTGAGTCTTTTCCTGGACCTTACTTCCGACAAGGGTGTCGCCAAACTCTCTGCTGAGACACTGGCAAAATCGGACGCATGGAAGAAAGCCATCAAACAAAGTACTGACATCTGTGGAACGATTGACGGCGATTACCTGAAATACATTGCCAAGGGTGCCTTTGTGATGTATGCCAACTTCGACGGTAAGAAACTCTATGAGTTATTAGAGAAGAACGATGCTTTGAAGAATATCGGTGCTGACAGTCAGAAAGAACTGGCAAAGAAAGTACTGGAGTCTATTGACGGTGACTTCGTTATAGGTGTCAGTGAGGTCAAAGGACTTATGCCGGAGGCTGCTATCTATATCAACACCAAGGACCAGAGCATTCTGGATCTCGCCAAGCAAAACGGTTTGAAGCCGGAGAAAGGTATAGACTTCGGTTTCAAGGATGGCACCACCTACTTGGCTATCGGTGAGAAAGGTGCTTTCACAGAAGCGAAGGAAGGCTATGACAAAGGCAACGTTAAGGGCCGCCGTTTCTACCTGGCTTGTGACATTGAGTTGATCTCCAATCTTGCCAGTATGATCAACCGTACTGCCAGCAGCAGTGCCAAGATGGCTGCCGACCATATCAGTGCTGCCGAGTGGTATGATACTAGTGACACCTCTTGTGAGTTAGTCCTTAAGATGAAAGACCAGGAGAAAGATCCCCTACAGTATTTCTTGGATCTTTTCCTGAAACAAATCATGTAATTCCCCTGTGAACAAATTACTCTACAGGCTATTAAGCCGACATATCAACGCAGGACAGTTGGCGGGCTTCGTGCTCGCCAACCTGTGTGGTATGACCATCGTACTGGCCGCCATCCAGTTTGCCACCGATATCATCCCGATGTTTACTGGCAGTGACAGTTTTATGAAACCAGGACAGATGGTGATGGCTAAGCATGTAAGTACCGTTCGCACCCTGACAGGCAAGGCTCCTACATTCACCACAGAAGAGATTGACAATGTCCGCCAACAGTCGTTTGTCAGTGATGTCGGGACTTTCACGCCCTCCCTATTCAGTGTCGTGGCCACCCTGGGTAGTCAACGACTGGGTGTGCAATTCTCCACTGACATGTTCTTCGAGGCTGTCCCTGATGCGTTCATCGATGTAGACCTGTCACACTGGAAATGGGAAGAGGGCGATGAAGAAGTGCCTATCATATTGCCCCGTAACTATCTTAATCTCTATAATTTCGGGTTCGCCAGTAGTCAAGGACTACCGGCCCTCTCTGAGGGATTGGTCTCGATGGTGAAAATCCATTTCATTCTCCGTGGTACGGCAGAACGTCGTGAGTTATCAGGACGTGTCGTCGCCTTCTCGAAAAAACTCAACACCATTCTCGTCCCTCAGCATTTCATGGATGTGATGAACGCCACGCTCTCCCCCGACCGACAGCCCGAGCCGTCCCGCCTCATCGTCACAGTCAGTAATCCTGCTGACGAGCAACTGTCCGATTACCTCGAGAAGAACGGATATGAGACAGAGGCTGATGATGCCGAGGCAGCGAAGACTGCCCATTTCCTGAGAATCATCATCAGTATCGTTCTCGTAATAGGACTGATCATCAGTGTCCTTGCCTTCTATGTGCTCCTGCTCAGTATTTTCCTATTACTACAGAAGAACACACAGAAGATCGACAACCTTCTACTGATCGGCTATTCACCGACAGCGGTGGCACGGCCGTATCACCTGTTAACCATCAGCCTCAACACACTGGTTCTCGTGTTTTCCATTATCCTCGTCCTGATACTCAGAAACTATTACCTCCCTCTGTTCGGGCAACTCTATCCCAGTTTCAGTGCCGACAGCATGACACCCACCCTTCTCACAGGACTGGCTCTCTATGCACTGATCTCCCTTCTTAACTTCCTTGCCATCCGCCAAAAAGTGACACAAGTATGGCATATACATGAGCACTAGTGAAAAATACTTTCCGATAAATTTGGCAGATTCAAAAAATATGCCTACCTTTGCAGCCGATTTCCACAGAAATCATGAAGGTTGATCCGTTAGCTCAGTTGGTAGAGCACAACACTTTTAATGTTGGGGTCTTGGGTTCGAGCCCCAAACGGATCACGAAAAAGAGACCTTTAGAAGGTCTCTTTTTTCATATCGGTAGTCCTTTTACAATTTCCTCTAGCCATTTCCGGTCGACCTCATCAAAAGTATTGAGGTCACGGCTGTCAATATCAAGGACTGCCCTGACAGTACCTGCGGTATCGAAGACTGGGACGACAATCTCTGAACGGGAAAGACTGCTGCATGCGATATGCCCCGGAAACTCCTCGACATCAGGAACGATAACGGTAGCCTTACGCTGCCAAGCCGTACCACAGACCCCACGTCCATAGGGAATATGCATACAAGCAACACTGCCTTGGAAGGGGCCTAATCGTAACTCATCACCATGTACGATATAAAAACCTGTCCAGAAGAAGCCCATCTCCTCATGGATGGCAGCACTGACATTCGCCATGACGGAGACAGAATCGGTCTCACCTTCTGTCAATGACTTGACCTGTGCGGTCAGCAATCTGTATTTCTCGTCCTTTTTCATTGTTTTCCCGTTCTCCTATCGTATTGTTGGAAAAGTCCTGCAAGGATGGTACCACTGATGCTATGCCAGGCACACGAGATGGCACAGGGCAGGACGGCAAGAGGCTGGGCAGCAAAGAAAGTGCCGGCAAGGACTGTGGCAAGTCCTGCATTCTGCATGCCCACCTCAATAGAGATGGTTCGTTTCTTTGCAGTATTAAATCCCGCCAAACGTCCTGATGCCCATCCCAACAGATAACCTAAGGTATTATGACAGAACACCACCGCAAAGGTCCATAGGAACAATAATAAGCCACGAGCCACCAAATCATCATGGACCGTAGAGATCACGCCACCTACAATACAGGAAAGACACGTAACACTCAGTCCCGGCATCAAAGACTGGATCGTGGGAAACACTTCTTTCTTGGAATAGGTGTAATTGAGGAAGCAACCGATACCCACAGGGATGATCGTTACTATCAGGATATTCAGGAACATACCAATAGCGTCAATCTCTATGATCTCCCCTGCCGTCAGTTCCATCAACAAAGGGGTCATCACAGGTGCCAGTAAGGTGGAGGCACAAGTCATTCCGACAGAAAAGGCAACGTCACCATGACAGAGATAAGACATAATATTACTTGACACACCTCCAGGGCAACAGCCCACCAACAAGATACCCAAGGCAAGGGCAGGCTCCAGACGGAACACATGTACCAACAGGTAGGCGACACAAGGCATGATGATAAACTGCGCACAGGCTCCGATGAAGATGTCCATAGGACGATGGGCGAGAATTCGGAAATCCTCTGTTGTCAGCGTCAATCCCATCGTCAGCATGATAATTCCCAAGATAATGGTCTGCGTATTCCCCCTCACCCAGTTGAAAGCATCAGGTACGAAGAAGGTAAACACGGCAACGGCAATCACCGTCAGTGATGCATTTGCCGACAGCCAGCGACTGATGTTCTGTATGATTTTCAATTTCATGATGCAAAATTACAAAAATTCTCAATTATTTTGTAATTTTGCACCCAAATAATAAATAAGGTAAGGAAATAATGGCTGAAAAGAAGTTTAAGCGAACGACCGTGACATCCGCACTGCCCTATGCTAATGGCGGTGTGCATATCGGTCACTTGGCTGGTGTGTATGTACCAGCCGACATCTATGTACGTTATCTGAGACTGAAGAAAGAAGAGGTACTGTTTATTGGCGGTAGCGATGAGCATGGTGTACCCATTACCGTCCGTGCCCGTAAAGAGGGAATCACCCCACAGGATGTGGTAGACCGCTATCATAAGATGATCAAGGACTCGTTCAAGGAGTTCGGTATCTCGTTTGACATCTATAGTCGCACGACCAGTGCGACACACCACCAGTTTGCCGCAGAGTGGTTCCGTAAACTCTACGACGAGGAGAAACTGGTAGAGGAAACTACGGAGCAACTCTACGATGAGGAGGCGAAGCAGTTCCTCGCCGACCGCTATGTGACGGGAGAATGTCCCCATTGCCATAACGAGGGTGCCTATGGTGACCAGTGTGAGAAATGCGGACGTGACCTGAGTCCTACGGAACTCATCAACCCCAAGTCGACCATCAGTGGCTCTACTCCTGTACTGAAAAAGACCAAGAACTGGTACCTGCCCCTGAACGAGTATCAGGACTGGTTGAAGCAATGGATTCTGGAGGACCACAAAGAATGGCGTCCAAACGTCTATGGGCAGTGTAAGTCATGGTTGGACATGGACTTGCAGCCCCGTGCCATGACCCGTGATCTGGACTGGGGAATCCCCGTTCCTGTGGAGGGAGCCGACGGCAAGGTATTGTACGTATGGTTTGATGCACCTATCGGTTATGTCAGCAACACTAAAGAACTCTGTGACCGTGAACCCGAGAAGTGGGGTTCTTGGCAGAAGTGGTGGCAGGACGAGGACACCCGTCTGGTGCATTTCATCGGAAAGGACAATATCGTGTTCCACTGTATCATCTTCCCTGTGATGATGAAGGCACACGGTAAGTATATCCTGCCAGACAATGTACCTGCCAATGAGTTCCTGAACTTGGAGAACGATAAAATCTCCACCTCCCGCAACTGGGCGGTATGGTTGCACGAATATCTGGTGGACATGCCCGGTAAACAGGATGTGCTGCGCTATGTGCTGACAGCCAATGCCCCTGAGACAAAAGACAACAACTTCACTTGGAAGGACTTCCAAGACCGTAATAACAACGAACTGGTGGCTGTCTATGGTAACTTCGTCAACCGCGCCCTCCAGTTGACCAAGAAATACTGGAACGGTATCGTCCCTGCCTGCGGTGACTTGCAAGATGTCGACAAACAGGCTCTGGAGGAGTTCAAAGACGTGAAGCAGAAGGTCGAGGCCCTGCTCGACCAGTTTAAGTTCCGTGATGCCCAGTTTGAGGCGATGAATCTGGCCCGTATCGGTAACCGATACATCACCGAGTGCGAGCCTTGGAAGGTCTGGAAGACCGATCCAAAGCGTTGTGAGACCATCCTGAATATCTGTCTGCAACTAACGGCTAACCTGGCCATTGCCTTTGAGCCATTCCTCCCCTTCTCCAGTCAAAAACTGCGTGAGATGTTGAACCTTGAGAGTTTTGAGTGGGAACAGTTAGGCAGTACCAACCTGTTGAAGGCTGGTCATCAGATGGGTGAGCCCAGTCTGCTCTTCGAAAAGATTGAGGACGAGGTAATTCAGAAACAACTCGACAAGTTAGAGGCAACAAAGAAGGCAAACGAGGCTGCCTCTTATCAGGCTGCCCCTGTCAAAGATACCGTCAGTTTTGAGGACTTCGAGAAACTCGATATCCGTGTCGGTCTGATTAAAGCCTGCGAGAAGGTGAAAAAGTCGAAGAAACTCTTACAGTTCACCATTGACGACGGTACTGATACCGACCGTACTATCCTCAGTGGTATCGCCGCCTTCTATGAAGACCCCAGTGTCCTTGTCGGCAAACGCATCCTCTTCGTCGCCAACTTCGCTCCCCGCCAGATGATGGGCATTGAGAGTCAGGGTATGATCCTCTCTGCCGTCGACTTTGACGAGAGCCTCAGCGTGGTAACCACCACGAAAGATGTGAAACCCGGTAGTCAGGTAGGATAATGCAGGCAATTATCTTGGCGGCCGGTATGGGTCGCAGACTCGGAGAACTGACGAAGGACCAGACGAAATGCATGGTCCCCGTGAATGGTGTGCGACTGATAGACCGTCTGTTAGACCAGTTGTCGAAACTCTCGCTCCAACGTGTCATCATCGTAGTCGGCTATAAGGGACAAGAGTTGCGCGAATATATTGAGGCGCAATATGGCAAAATGCTAACAGCCAATTGCCAACTGCAATATGCCGAGAACCCCATCTACGACAAGACCAACAATATCTACTCGCTCTCTATCGTAAAAGACGAGTTACAAAAAGACGACACCATCCTGTTGGAGAGCGACCTCATCTTCAGCGACCGTCTCATCCCGATGATTCTAGAGAATCCACAACCCAATCTGGCATTGGTAGCCAAATACGAGACCTGGATGGACGGTACGATGGTACAGATCGACGAAGACCATAATATCGTTAATTTCATTTCGAAGAACGCCTTTAACTACAACGATGTCGACACCTATTATAAAACGGTGAACATCTATAAGTTCAGTCGCATGTTCCTCCAAGAGAAATACGTGCCTTTCCTCGATGCCTATACGAAGGCCGTAGGACTGAACGAATACTACGAGAACGTGCTGCGCATCATCTCCCTGTTGAATGAGCATGAGTTGAAAGCACTCCCCATCGGAGATGAGAAATGGTATGAGATTGACGACAAACAAGACCTGGACATCGCAGAGGCCCTCTTTGCCGATGAGAAAGATGTCATCCGTAAATACTACGGACGCTATGGCGGCTTCTGGCGTTTTCCCCAGATGCTTGATTTCTGCTATCTCGTCAATCCCTACTTCCCCTCCAGCCGTCTCAAAGACGAGTTAAGGGCTAATTTCGACACGCTATTGACGGAATACCCCTCCGGTATGAAGGTGAATACCCTCATCGCCAGCAAATGCTTCGGCGTGAGCGAACCCTATATCGTCCCAGGCAATGGTGCTGCAGAACTCATCAAGATCTTAATGGAGGACTCACAGGGGAAAGTCGGCTTCGTCCGCCCCACTTTCGAGGAATATCCTAACCGCTACGATAAAGAGCATCAGGTGACCTTTGTTCCGCAAAACGAAGATTATCGCTATACCGCCGACGACTTGATGGCATTCTTTGCCGATAAGGATATCAGTCAACTGATGCTGATCAATCCCGACAATCCCTCTGGCAATTTCATTCCTAAGGATGATGTGCTACGCCTGGCAGCATGGGCAGAAGAGAAAGGTTTTCGTCTTGTGGTTGACGAATCCTTCGTCGATTTCAGTCATGACTATGCCACCAACTCACTGCTCAGTGACGAGATACTTACCGCCTATCCACACATGGCGGTGATGAAGAGTATCTCGAAGAGTTATGGTGTCCCGGGGCTCCGTCTGGGTATCATGGCCTCTGCCGATACTACCCTGATAGCCCGTGCCAAACGGGAAGTGTCTATCTGGAACCTCAACTCATTTGCAGAGTTCTTCATGCAGATATACAACAAACATGAGAAAGACTACCAGCGTGCTTGTGCTAAGTTCATCGCCGAACGTGACAGTTTCGAGCAACAGTTGCGTACGATACCTTTCCTGAGAGTGATGCCTACCGAGGCCAACTATTTCCTCTGTGAGGTACTGCCTCCCTTCAAGGCCAGTGAGATCGTGATCAGGATGCTCAAGCAGCATAATATCCTGACCCGTGACTGTAGCGGGAAACCCGGTCTCGACCCACAGCGTCAATATATGCGCATCGCCGTACGTAACCATGAAGACAATACCAGACTGGCAGAGGCGTTATTAGCCTTTAGCAGTTAGCCCTTTAGAGGATATGGAGGACAAGTCGAAAGCCAAAATCCAAAAGCAAATAGTTATTTGCGGAGGCGGTAACCTGGGACATGTGATAGCAGCCTTTGCTGCTCATCGCGGCTATAACGTACAGTTATTCACACGTCATCCGGAGCAATGGAGCGACAATATCACCATCCATACCCCCGATGGCAGTTCTTTCATCGGTCATCTCTCCCGTATCTCCAACCGTCCGGAGGAGGTCATCCCGCAGGCAGACATCGTCCTGCTCTGTCTTCCCGGTTATGGTATTGCCGATACCCTACACGCCATCCGTCCCTTCCTACGCCCACAAACAGCAGTAGGCAGTGTCGTCAGCAGTACAGGATTCTTCTTCGAGGCACTACAGATACTACCTGTATCGACCCCTCTTTTCGGATTTCAGCGAGTCCCGTTTATTGCCCGTCTGGAGGATTACGGCCACTCCGCCCACCTGTTGGGCTATAAGCCCTCACTCAGTATGGCAGTGGAAAGAGGAGAGAAGAGTGGAGAGCGACTGGCCAAGGAGATTGGGGAGATACTGAATACCCCGGTCCGACTGTTAGGCAGCCACTACGAGGTCAGTCTGACAAACAGTAATCCTCTGTTGCATACCTCACGGCTCTATAGTATGTGGAACGACTGGCATGAAGGTGTTACCTACCCCATTCGGAGCATGTTCTATTACGACTGGACGGATGAGGCCTCCCAACTGTTGATTGATATGGATGAGGAGTTCTTCCGCCTATTGGCTGTCCTCCCTGTCACCCCTGGTGCTATTCCCTCTATCCTGGATTATTATGAGAGTACGGACGCTGCCTCTCTGACCCACAAACTTCATAGTATTGAAGCCTTCAAGGAGATTCCCTCCCCTATGAAGGCTGTCGGTAACGCTTTCATCCCTGATTTCCAGAGCCGTTATTTCACGGAAGACTTCCCTTATGGTCTTGCCATCATCCACCGGCTGATGCACGAGCATCACATCGACTGCCCTCATATTAATAAGGTATATGAATGGGGCAAAACCATGTTAACTATTAATAATTAAATCCAGTACGCTTCAAACTGATGCGTGGTACGCTGGTCTTCAGGCGGCAGTTGCATATAGTCGCCATAGGTCCTTGTCAGATGGTCGTCATAACCTGCCATCACCTTATATACCCGATCCTCAAAAGGTAGTTCGGTATACGTCTCCATATCCTTGGCAGGGAAACAGCCTCTGATAGATGGTCCCGCCTCCGTCATGTGACAGAGTGTCTGGGTAGGCTCTTTCCGTACTATCAGTCTCTCAATCCAATGGTTCAGCATCCCCACCGTAACAGGCAGACTCCGATAGCACCAATAGGCAAGACGGGAATGCAAGGGATTACTATTGGATATCTTACAACGACGAATCTTATAGAGCAGTTTCTTCATCTGGAAAATACGGGCACGTTCCTGCAGGTCTTCCGTTACGTAATCCACAGGGAAAACGTCGATATACACCCCTATCTCGTAGCCCTCCGTCTCCTTTTCCACCATCTTTGTGCGCTGGTCGACCACTTTGGCGAAGGTATAGTAATAGTGGGGCTCCTTCTTGGGATCCAACACCCTGTAGTGTCCCTCTGGGTCATGGTAGGTCTTGAGGAACCGCTCATAGTCCTGACGTGGCATATAGATATCAATATCATCGTCCCAAGGGATATAGCCCTGATGACGCACGGCCCCTATCAGGGTACCGCTACTGAGGGAATAGCGCAGTCCCTGCTCCTCACAGAAGCGATGCACGTCATCCAGAATTCCCATCTGGATGCTTCGCAGTTCCTGTATATCCGTAATCTTCCTCACTCCACCACTCTCCACACTCTGATACCGATATGCTTAGGCTGTTTCGCCTCATACTCATAGAAAGTCTCCTTGCTCATCAGCACCTTCTTATAGAGGCTGGAGGCATGGAGCAGGTGCAGTTTCCCGTTCTGCCAGAAGGCGATGCCGATATGACGAGTATCTAGTCCGTCACTATCAGTCAGCATGGCGACGATATCCCCGCTTCGAACCATCGACAACGGTGTCGACGGATGCCAGTTCAGGTCTTTCTTGAGGATATAGGGATATTTCTTACCATTCATTTCCTCCTCATACGCCTTGATGATGGGTACGAACTCCGGATGGTTCCTCAGTTGCTTATACAAGTTGGGATGTGTCGACATGTAGTTAATTTGGACGGTCTGCACACCCCTGAAAGGATTATCCATGATACCGATATCCTTCACCAGTCCCAACTCGACATTATCGTCTCCCCACCATGTGAAATAATGCAGACGGGAGGTATAGTCCGTCATCTTCCCATGACGATAGCGAATCTTTGTGAGGTTACGACAATAGTCCTTGAACGTACGGGTATCGTCCTTGTCACATAACGTCAGTGCCAGTACAGTCTCCACGAAGGTGGTACAGTCGAGCGCATGCAGGTTGACAATCAAGTGCTCCTTATCACCATTCTCCAGGGTATGCCCCACATAAGGCAGTCCTAAGAACTTCTTACCGAAATACATCATCCGGTTCTCTTTGCCCCGCTTGGTCTTGGCTTCCTTCAACAGCCTCACCACCAACGCACTGTCGGCCTTGGTATATTCCACCTGCTGGGCCTGAGCATAGGATGCCAACAACCCACAGATGAACATACATATCATTCTTCTTATCATACCTTTCCACTTATTCTTATCGACTGCGAAGATACGAAGAAAAGGTATAACGACCAAATTATTCCCACAGAAAATCACTTGAGAGGTATCAGCCTGAAAGTGAAGGTACGGTCCTGATAGGGAACACGGTAGGGCGGCAATGCCTGTCCCCACTCACTCCAACTGTCAATACCACCCACACCGGCATGTATCATGTCAATACTCAGATTGGTATAGCGGGACTTGGGCACCTGCAGAGAATGTCGTTGTGCCTTCTCCATACCAGGCTCGTCCAAGTCCTCCACAGCATAATGCAAGGCGGAGGCGGAGAAGAGAACGTCTGCCTCTATGCACAGCCCGTAACCTTGTGATGCGGTCTGTTTCCACCAACGGATATCACCCTTCGTACCTGTCTCTTGCGGACGGATATAAGGATAGAACTGTTCATCGGCAGTCTGACGATAGATACCCACCCGTTGCGACAGGTGTCGGTCATTATAGTTCTCTACAGGTCCGCGTCCGTAATACTGACTCTGGTCCATCTCATACGGCAACTGTAATACCATGCCGAAGCGCAACATATCGGGCTGCTTCTCGCCTGCTGTCGTCTGCATCTGTTCGGTGACAGTGATGGTGCCATCAGGAGCGACGAGATAACGGAGTGTCAATGTCGCCTTCACCTCTGGCATGTCATAGACGGCTGTCATGGTATAGGCACCCGTCTTCTTGTCTTTCTTTCCTTTCTTCAGACTCTTGAGGTTCAGCACGGGCTGATGCCACACCTTATTCTTTTTATGCAGGTTGGCACCCATATCATTGTCCGTAACGGCACGCCAGAACTGGGGACGGAGGGTACCACCCTCTCCCAGCATCGACTTGCCATCGACGACATACTGGTTGATAAAGCCCGTCGTCTTGTCGAAGGTGACTGTTGACCGATGGCTATTTGCCATTGCCCTTTGGCTATTGGCTGTCGGCACACTGACTGCCAGTTGCTCGTAGGCGATAGTCTGCCCTGCCTCCATCAAGGGGGCAGCCTGTCGCAACTTAAAGTCGATATTCAGCAGGTACTCACCCATAGCGGAGAGGGCGCCCAACGGCAGCGTCACCTCCGTCGTGCCTTGCGGTTGACAGTCGAGGTTGTCCACCGTTCCACGCTTCACGGCAATACCGTCGCACAGCAAGGTCCACTCCATATACACATCATCGAGCGTACGGAAGAAGTTCTCGTTACGGACACGGATACGACCGTTGAGGATATCGACAGGTGTCACCCAAATATTCTGATACTCATAGCCTACCTCATACATCTCGGGGTTAGGTTGGCGGTCAGGGCTTACCAGACCGTTGCAGTTGAAGTTATTATCTGAAGGATCGTAGGTGTTATAGTCACCACCATAGGTATAGAAAGCACGACCCTCAGCGTCCTTGCCATGCAGTGCCTGGTCGACGAAATCCCAGATAAAGCCACCCTGGAACTTCGGATAACGTCTTACAAGGTCCCAATATTCCTTGAAACCACCGCAACTGTTACCCATCGCATGACTATACTCACACTGGATAAGCGGTTTCTGTTTGCTGGCATCCTTCGAATACTCCTCGCAATGCCACTGCGACATATACATCGGACAGAAGATGTCGGTATTGTCACCACCATGGGCTGCCTCGTACTGAACAGGTCGACTCTTGTCCTGCTGCTTGATCCACTGATAGGCGGCGGTAAAGTTCTGACTGTCAGATGTCTCATTACCCAGGCTCCAGACGATGATACTCGGATGGTTGAAATTTATACAGACGTTATGCTGGTTACGCTCCAGAATCTGTTTTCCGAAAATGGGGAGTGTAGCCCGCTGTTCCTTCTCATACAGGAAACCGTGACTCTCCTGGTTTGCCTCTGCCACCAGATAGATACCATACTCATCACAAAGGTCGTACCACAGAGGATCATCAGGATAGTGACAGGTACGCACGGCATTGATGTTGAAGCGTTTCATCAACTGGATGTCCTGCAACATCCGCTCACGGCTGACGACATAGCCACCGTCAGGATCCATCTCATGACGGTTGGCACCCTTGATATAGATAGCCTTCCCGTTCACCAGCAACTGCGCATCCTTGATCTCCACCTTACGGAAACCAACACGCTGAGTAATGACCTCATCACCATAACGTACCACCAGCGTATATAAATAAGGTGTCTCTGCCGTCCACTTACGGGGACTCTTCACCTGAAGCACGGCACCACCCTTCTTGGGCAGCGACTCCTCCCAAGTATTCACCACTGCACCGGCTACTTCCTTGCCATCGGCATCCCGTAAAGATAGTTGAACATCCTGACGACCTACAGCCCACACCTTCACATCTAGCGTACCATCCTGATAGCCATTCACCAAATCCGGCGTGATGCGAATATCCTGAAGATGGGTGGACTTGTCCTGTGCATAGAGATAACAGGAACGTCCCACACCACTCATGCGCCAGAAGTCCTGGTCCTCGTCGTAGGAACCGTCGCACCAACGGAAAGTCTGGAAAGCGATGAGGTTATCGCCACTGTGCACATAGTCGGTGACATCAAACTCAGCAGCCACCTTGGAGTCTTCGGTATAGCCCACATAACGACCGTTGACCCACAGATACATATTAGAGGTGACAGACCCGAAATGAGCAATTACCTGTTTACCGCTCCAATCGGCAGGGATGCTGATGGTACGGCGGTAGGAGCCCACATGATTGTCCTTGACAGGTACCTCTGGAGGATTGTTCTCGAAATGTCCACGCCAAGCGAAACCGATGTTCACATACTCCGGGTCGCCATAGCCATTAAGTTCCCATATAGCAGGTACTGCCATCGAAGTCCATGACCGATCGTCATAATCTACCTGATAGAAATTCTCAGGACGCTGGTCTGCATGTTCCACCCATAAGAAACGCCATGTCCCGTCCAAAGAGAGATAGTTGACAGAATGTGTCTTGTCGCCGGCTAATGCCTGTGACTCGTTCTCATAACCAAAGAAATCGGTATGCATCGGGAAACGGTTGACTTCATTCACCTGTAGGTCATGCCATTCCGTCATTGTGGGTTGCTGGGCAGATGCGACAAGTGACAAGGCAGCCACCCATACTGTTGTAATAAGTTTCGTCATAAGTTAAAAGGTTTTTAGTTGAAAGCGCCGCTACAAGAATCTTGCAGCGGCGCTTCTATCAGGTTAATACTTACTTCTCTTCGAGAGCAGGCTCCTCTGCAAAATCGAGGACGTTCTTCTTATTGGCCTGCATACGCTCGTACTCTTCCTTGGAGCCGACGATAATCTTCTCGAACTCACGGAGACCTGTACCGGCCGGTATCAGGTGACCGGCAATAACATTCTCCTTCATGCCTTCGAGGGTGTCAACCTTACCACGAATGGCAGCCTCATTAAGTACCTTTGTGGTCTCCTGGAAGGATGCGGCAGACATGAACGACTTGGTCTGAAGGGCTGCACGGGTAATACCCTGCAGTATCTGAGTAGACGTAGCGGGTACGGCATCACGAACCTGAACGATCTTCAGGTCACGACGCTTCAGCATGGAGTTCTCGTCACGCAACTTACGCGCTGTGACAATCTGACCCTTCTGCAGGTTCTCGGAGTCACCGGCATCGATGACAACTTTCTTACCCCAGATACGATCGTTCTCCTCTGCGAAGTCAAGTTTGTCGACAATCTCCTGCTCAAGGAAGGATGTGTCACCCGGATCATTGATCTGTACCTTACGCATCATCTGGCGGACGATAATCTCAAAATGCTTGTCGTTAATCTTCACACCTTGCAAACGATAAACGTCCTGAACCTCATTGACAATATACTCCTGTACAGCCGTCGGGCCCTTGATGGCCAGGATATCGGCAGGTGTGATGACACCGTCAGAAAGCGGTGTTCCTGCACGAACAGCATCATGCTCCTGTACCAGTATCTGCTTAGAAAGCGATACCAGATACTTACGCTGCTCACCAGTCTTCGAAGTAACGATAATCTCACGGTTACCACGCTTTACCTTACCCATCGTCACCTCACCATCAATCTCAGAAACGATAGCCGGGTTACTTGGATTACGAGCCTCAAACAACTCTGTAACACGAGGCAGACCACCAGTGATATCACCACCCTTAGCGGCAGCACGAGGAATCTTCACAAGGGTCTCACCGGTCTTGACGGTCTGTCCATCCTCCACAACCACGTGACCACCCACAGGGAAGTTATAGGTACCAATCACCTCACCATCAGCACCGATGACATCACAGGTAGGCACCTTAGACTTATCCTTCGACTCAGTGACGATCTTCTCCGTCAAACCGGTTGTATCGTCAGTCTCTGCACGGAAGGTAATACCCTCGATGACATCGTGGAACTTCAACGTACCTGCATATTCTGTAACAATGACGGCGTTGAACGGATCCCACTGAGCAATCTTATCGCCCTTCTTAACAGTATCGCCTGTCTTGAAATAGAGTGAAGAACCGTAGGGAACATTCACGGTAGACAGCACAATCTTCGTATTAGGATCGACAAAACGAACCTCACCCAGACGGCTGACTACCATCTCACACTCACGGCCGTCCTCGTCAAACGGAACAGTACGAACCTCCTCGAACTCCAACATAGAGGCGTTCTTGGCAACAATGCTGGCATTAGCAGCGGCATTGGCAGCCACACCACCGGCGTGGAACGTACGGAGCGTCAACTGGGTACCCGGTTCACCGATAGCCTGAGCGGCAATGACACCAACGGCCTCACCTTTCTGTACCATTCGGCGGGTAGCCAGGTTACGACCATAACACTTACGGCAGACACCATGCTTCGACTCACAAGTGAGTACGGAACGGATCTCTACACTCTCAATAGGAGAATCTTCAATAGCCTGTGCGATAGGCTCGGTGATCTCCTCACCGGCTGCCACAATCAACTCACCGGTAGAGGGATGGATAATATCATGTACAGAGACACGACCCAGGATACGCTCATAGAGGGTGGAGATGGTCTCATCACCATTCTTCAGAGCAGTACATACCAGTCCACGAAGCGTTCCACAGTCTTCTTCTGTAATAATCACGTCATGTGACACGTCAACCAGACGACGAGTCAGATAACCGGCATCGGCAGTCTTCATGGCAGTATCGGCAAGACCCTTACGGGCACCGTGTGTGGAGATGAAGTACTCCAGCACTGACATACCTTCCTTGAAGTTTGACAGAATCGGGTTCTCAATAATCTGGGCACCCTCTGCACCGGCCTTCTGCGGCTTAGCCATCAGTCCACGCATACCGGAGAGTTGACGAATCTGATCCTTACTACCACGAGCACCAGAGTCGAGCATCATAAAGACAGCATTGAAACCTTGGTCGGCCTCGGTCATCTCCTTCATCAGGACATTACCAAGGTCATTATTAATATGCGTCCAAGTATCGATGACCTGATTATAACGCTCATTATCGGTAATGAATCCCATGTTGTAGTTCTCCGTGATCTGCTGCACCTCGGCATTACCTTTCTCCACCAGTGCCTTCTTAGACTCAGGAATGATAATATCATCGAGGTTAAACGACAGACCAGCCTCGTATGCCATGCGATAACCCAGGTTCTTAATACCATCGAGGAACTCACATGCCTCTGCGAAACCGACATTCTTGATGACATCGGCAATGATGTCACGCAGACTCTTCTTGGAGATGATACGGTTGACAAAACCTACTTCCTTCGGAATAATGCCGTTCACGATGACACGACCAACGGAAGTCTCTACGATATGCTTCACTGGTTTACCGTCAATGATATCATCAACAAGTACCTTTACCTGAGCATGTAGGTCACACTTACCCTCATTATGGGCAATGATGGCCTCCTCAGGACCGTAGAAGGTCAGTCCCTCGCCCTTAGCCCCCGGACGGATCTTAGAGATATAATAGAGTCCCAGTACCATATCCTGTGAAGGAACAGTGATAGGTGCACCGTTGGCAGGATTCAGGATATTATGACTCTGGAGCATCAGAATCTGTGCCTCCAGGATAGCCTCATTACTCAATGGGAGGTGCACAGCCATCTGGTCACCGTCAAAGTCGGCATTGAACGCCGTACAAGCCAATGGGTGCAACTGGATAGCCTTACCCTCAATCAGTTTCGGCTGGAACGCCTGAATACCCAGACGGTGCAGAGTCGGTGCACGGTTGAGGAGTACGGGGTGTCCCTTCATCACATTCTCCAGAATATCCCAGATAATAGGCTCACGACGGTCAACGATCTTCTTGGCTGACTTCACCGTTTTCACGATACCGCGCTCTATCAACTTACGGATGATAAATGGCTTGTAAAGTTCTGCGGCCATCAGTTTAGGAAGACCGCACTCACCCATCTTCAACTCAGGACCTACGACAATAACCGAACGTGCCGAGTAGTCAACACGCTTACCGAGCAGGTTCTGACGGAAGCGTCCCTGCTTACCTTTCAGTGAGTCAGAGAGAGACTTCAGAGGACGATTACTCTCACTCTTCACAGCAGAAGACTTGCGACTGTTGTCGAAGAGAGAGTCTACAGCCTCCTGCAGCATACGCTTCTCATTGCGAAGGATCACCTCTGGAGCCTTGATCTCCATCAGTCTCTTCAAACGGTTGTTACGAATTATCACACGACGATAGAGATCGTTCAGGTCGGAAGTGGCGAAGCGACCACCATCCAGCGGAACCAGAGGACGAAGTTCTGGCGGTGTGACAGGAATAATCTTCATAATCATCCATTCCGGACGATTGATTCCTTTCTCTACACTAGAACGGAAGGCCTCTACCACCTGCAGACGCTTCAAAGCCTCGTTCTTACGCTGCATAGAAGAGTCGCTATTAGCACGGTCGCGCAGTTCGTAAGACAGAGAGTCCAAGTCTAGACGGATCAGAAGATCGTAGATAGCCTCCGCACCCATCTTGGCAATAAACTTGTTGGGATCGTTGTCATCGAGATAGTCATTCTCGGGAGATATCTTGTTGTCAACAATCTCATTATACTCTTCCTCAGACAACAGGTCGTACATATTAGAGCCAAGGGCATCATTACCGTCGGCATCTTTCTTCCCGGCCATTGCACCAGGCTGAATCACGACATAGCGCTCGTAATAGATAATTGCATCAAGTTTCTTGGTAGGAAGACCAAGCAAATAACCTATCTTATTAGGAAGGCTGCGGAAATACCAGATATGGGCCACCGGGACTACGAGTTCGATATGACCCGTACGCTCACGGCGTACTTTCTTCTCTGTCACCTCTACACCACAACGGTCGCAGACAATACCCTTATAACGGATACGCTTATACTTTCCGCAAGCACACTCATAGTCCTTGGTAGGACCGAAGATGCGCTCACAGAAAAGGCCGTCACGCTCTGGCTTATAGGTACGATAGTTGATGGTCTCAGGTTTGGTCACCTCACCACAAGAGTTCTCAAGGATCTCCTCCGGTGAAGCCAGACCTATCGTAATTTTAGTAAAATTACTCTTTATCTTTGAATCTTTCTTGAAAGCCATATTTTGTAATGCTTAATTCATTAATTAATTAATCCATCTTGATACTGAGACCAAGACCCTTCAACTCATGCAACAGCACATTGAGAGACTCAGGAATACCAGGAGTAGGCATAGGCTCACCCTTGACGATGGCCTCATAAGCCTTCGAACGACCTACCACATCATCTGACTTAATGGTCAGAATCTCTTGGAGTACATGACTGGCGCCGAATGCCTCAAGAGCCCAAACCTCCATCTCACCAAAACGCTGTCCACCGAACTGTGCCTTACCACCGAGCGGTTGCTGGGTAATCAAACTGTATGGACCGATAGAACGGGCGTGCATCTTATCCTCTACCATGTGACCGAGTTTCAGGAAGTAGGTGATACCTACCGTCGCCGGCTGGTCGAACTTCTCACCCGTCTCACCATCATACAGATGAGTAGAACAGAGGCGAGGAAGTCCTGCTTTATCAGTCCACTCCGCAAGGTCTTCGAGTTTCGCACCATCAAAGATAGGAGTAGAGAATTTCACACCAAGACGTTTACCAGCAGCACCGAGAATAGCCTCAAAGATCTGGCCGAGGTTCATACGAGAAGGCACACCCAACGGGTTCAGTACCAGATCAACAGGACGACCATCCTCAAGGAACGGCATATCCTCCTGACGCACTACCTTAGAGACAATACCCTTGTTACCGTGACGACCTGCCAGTTTATCACCTACACCGATCTTACGTTTCTTGGCAACATAGACCTTAGCCATCTGCAGGATGCCAGAAGGTAACTCATCACCAATCGTAATAGCAAACTTCTTACGCTTTGTCTCTGCATCCAACAACTTGAACTTCTTCATGTAGTTGATAATCAATTGGGCTATGAGTTGGTTCTTATGCTCATCATTGGTCCAATTGCTTATCTGAATATCACCATATTCCAGGTTCTTGAGAGCGGCAATAGTAAACTTGCTGCCTTTGGAGATAATCTCTGCACCTGTGTAATCTTTCACACCCTGAGAGGTCTTCCCCTTAGTCAGGGTCATCAACTTCTCCACCAGAATATCCTTCAGATCGCCAATCTTAGCCTCATGCTCCTCGTCAATCTTAGCAAGCAGAATCTTGTCCTGCTGCTTTGTGGCACGGGTCTTTGTGGCACGGGTAAAGAGTTTTTTGTCGATAATAACACCTGAAAGGGACGGATTAGCCTTTAATGAAGAGTCTTTCACGTCACCGGCCTTGTCTCCAAAGATGGCACGCAACAACTTCTCTTCCGGTGAAGGATCGCTCTCACCCTTCGGAGATATCTTACCAATCAGGATATCTCCCGGCTCTACACGAGCACCAACACG
This sequence comes from Prevotella sp., assembly GCA_017449675.1. Classification (GTDB taxonomy): domain Bacteria; phylum Bacteroidota; class Bacteroidia; order Bacteroidales; family Bacteroidaceae; genus Prevotella. Next base: position 6,990 of record JAFTFG010000011.1, on the reverse strand, counting down.
GATAACACCATTCTCGTCAAGATCCTTGGTAGCCTCCTCACTGACATTAGGAATATCAGCGGTAAACTCCTCTGCTCCGCGTTTGGTTTCACGCACATCCAAGGTATACTCGTCAACATGTACAGAGGTCAGGATATCTTCACGGACGATACGCTCGTTGAGCACGATGGCATCCTCATAGTTGTATCCCTTCCAAGGCATGTAAGCGACCAAAAGGTTACGGCCTAATGCAAGTTCGCCATTTTCTGTAGCATAACCCTCTGTCAGGATATCTCCCTTTTTGACACGCTGGCCTTTCTCGCAGATAGGACGAAGGTCGATAGTCATGTTCTGATTGGTACGACGGAACTTAGGAATACGATATTCCTTAAGGGCAGGTTCAAAACTTACGAATTCCTCATCCTCTGTACGATCGTATAATATACGAATCGTCGTTGCGTCGATATAGTCAATGACACCATCACCCTCTGCGGTAATCATTGTGCGAGAATCTTCACAAACCTGCTTCTCAATACCTGTTCCTACAATAGGAGCCTCGTTGTGAAGCAGAGGCACTGCCTGGCGCATCATGTTTGATCCCATCAGCGCACGGTGAGCATCATCGTGCTCCAAGAAAGGAATGAGCGATGCCGCAATAGAGGCAATCTGCTGTGGAGAGACATCAATAAGGTCAACGTCTGTAGGAGGAACGACAGGGAAGTCTGCATCCTGACGACATTTGACAACAGGACGGATGAACGTACCATCGTCACGCAAGGGGGCATTACCCTGACCAATGATATGGTCTTCCTCTTCCTCTGCGGTCAGATATACCACATCATCATTATTAAGATTGGCAACACCCTTCTCCACCTTACGATAAGGAGTCTCGATGAAACCAAGTTCATTAATCTTCGCATACACACAGAGAGACGAGATCAGACCGATATTCGGACCTTCAGGGCTCTCAATAGGACAGAGACGTCCGTAGTGGGTATAGTGTACGTCACGTACCTCAAAACCGGCACGCTCACGTGACAGACCGCCAGGACCTAAGGCAGACAGACGACGCTTGTGAGTCACCTCTGCCAATGGATTCGTTTGATCCATAAATTGCGACAGCGGATTCGTACCAAAGAAAGAATTAATCACACTGGATATCGTCTTTGCATTAATCAAATCCATTGGTGTGAATACCTCATTATCACGAACATTCATTCGCTCACGGATCGTACGACTCATACGTGCCAGACCGATAGAGAACTGATTACTCAACTGTTCTCCAACGGTACGAACACGACGATTTGACAGATGGTCAATATCATCGACGGTTGCCTTGGAGTTCACCAACTGAATAAGGTATTTAATAATCTCAATGATATCCTCTTTGGTCAGGACACGAACATCTGTCTCCGCATTCAAACCTAACTTTTTGTTGATACGATAGCGACCCACATCACCTAAGTCATAACGCTTATCAGAGAAGAAAAGGTTCTGAATAACCTCACGGGCACTAGCGTCATCTGCAGGATCAGCATTACGTAACTGACGATAGATATACAATACTGCTTCCTTTTCAGAGTTACTGGGGTCTTTCTGTAATGTATTGAAGATGATAGAATAATCCTGAGCCACAGCCTCATCCTTATGAACAAGAATTGTCTGGGCACCGCTTTCCAGGATATCATTCATATTCTCTTCCGTGATTTCCGTCTCACGTTCCATCATGACTTCATTACGCTCAATAGAAACAACCTCACCGGTATCCTCATCTACGAAATCCTCATTCCAACTCTTCAGCACACGAGCGGCAAGTTTGCGTCCCAAGGCTTTCTTTAGGGAAGCCTTGTTGACCTTCACCTCCTCTGCGAGTTCGAAGATCTCAAGGATGTCCTTGTCGTTCTCATAACCAATAGCACGGAGCAAGGTCGTTACAGGTAACTTCTTCTTACGGTCGATGTAAGCATACATGACATTATTGATATCTGTAGCAAACTCAATCCAAGAACCCTTGAAAGGAATGATACGGGCACTATAAAGCAATGTACCATTGGCATGAACATTCTGTCCGAAGAACACACCCGGAGAACGATGCAACTGAGATACTACTACACGCTCTGCACCATTGATAACAAAGGTACCATTGGAAGTCATATAAGGAATCGGACCCAGAAAAACATCCTGGATGACAGTACCGAAGTCCTCATGGTCCGGATCAGTGCAATAAAGTTTCAACTTAGCCTTCAAGGGTACACTATAGGTCAGACCACGCTCCAGACACTCATCAATTGTGTAGCGGGGAGGGTCGATATAGTAATCCAAGAACTCAAGAACGAAATTATTACGTGTATCGGTGATAGGGAAGTTCTCTGCGAACACCTTATACAAGCCGTCATTCTTGCGTTCCTCAGGGGGAGTATCCAACTGCAGGAAGTCTCTGAATGACTTTAATTGCACATCGAGGAAATCCGGAAACGGCATCGGATTCTTGACGCTGCCAAAGTTTACTCTGTTATCAATTACTTTTGAAGCCATATATTGTTTATTTTTCTAGACCATCTAGTAAGTCTAGAGAATCTAGAAATACTAGTGAAAATATAAAAAGGCTAGGAACCCCCGACTGGGGAGTCCCTAACCCATTGTTATTGTTCTGTGCTTGAATTACTTCAACTCAACAACGGCACCAGCCTCTTCGATAGCCTTCTTCAGGTTCTCAGCCTCTGCCTTTGCCAGACCCTCCTTGATAGTAGCGGGAGCACCATCAACGAGATCCTTAGCCTCTTTCAGACCAAGACCACAAGCCTCCTTAACAGCCTTAACAACCTGGAGTTTGTTTGCACCTACTTCCTTCAGAACTACGTCGAAAGAAGACTTCTCCTCAGCGGCCTCAGCAGCACCTGCAGCAGCAGGACCGGCAGCAACTGCAACGGCTGCAGCGGCGGGCTCAATTCCATACTCGTCCTTCAGGACTGTAGCTAACTCTTGTACTTCTTTAACTGAGAGGTTTACCAACTCTTCAGCAATAGCTTTAATATCTGCCATTTTATTTAAAATTTTAATGTTTTTAATGTTAATTGTTATACTTCTCGCTTATTTGTTACGCTCAGCGATAGCGTCAAGCAGTCCATGGATCTTGCCACCAGCATTCAGGCCTGAGACAACAGTCTTGATAGGAGACTGCAGCAAAGCCACAACATCGGCAATCAACTCGTTCTTGCTCTTGATTGCAACCAACTCATCAAGTTTATCAGCACCTACAAAGAAACCCTCCTCTGCATATGCAGCCTTCAGGGCTGGGATGCCTTCCTTCTTGTATTCCTTCAGCAACTTTGCAGGTACATTTGCCTGTGTCGTAAACATTAAGGCAGTGTTACCCTTCAAGCAACCATAGAGCGGTTCGAAATCAATCTCAGAAGCCTCAAAAGCCTTGTGCAGAAGTTTGTTCTTCACAACGACCATCTTAACCTCATTCTTGAAACACTTACGACGAAGATTACTCGTCTGCTCAGCATTCAAGCCAGTAACGTCTACCAGATAGAAATGAGGATATTCTTTCAGTTTCTCTCCGAGTTCTACAATAATAGTATCTTTAATTTCCTTTTTCATTTTACTAAACTTTTACGGAGTTATTCAACTGATTTAGGATCTACCTTAATACCTGCACTCATTGTGCTTGAGATAAAGATACTCTTAATGTATGTACCCTTGGCAGCAGCAGGTTTCAGTTTGATGATCGTCTGAATAAACTCCTTAGCGTTTTCATAAATCTGATCGGCAGTGAAGGTCACCTTACCGATTGACGTATGCACGATACCGGCCTTGTCAACCTTAAAGTCAATCTTACCCTGCTTTACCTCTTTAACTGCCTTAGCAACGTCCATAGTTACAGTGCCACTCTTCGGGTTTGGCATCAGACCACGAGGACCGAGAACACGACCCAAAGGACCTAATTTACCCATACAAGAAGGCATTGTAATGATAACATCAACATCAGTCCAACCGCCCTTGATCTTAGCAATGTATTCGTCAAGACCAACATAATCGGCACCTGCCTCTTTTGCGGCAGCCTCCTGGTCGGGAGTACAGAGAGCGAGTACGCGAGTCACCTTACCAGTACCATTCGGCAGCGATACGACGCCACGAACCATCTGGTTGGCTTTACGCGGATCTACGCCCAAGCGTACATCGATATCAAGTGAAGCCTCAAACTTAGTGGTGGTAATTTCCTTCACCAGTTGTGCGGCCTCCTTCAAAGAGTATGCTTTCCCTGCTTCAACCTTATCAGCTACCAACTTTTGATTTTTTGTCAGTTTACTCATTTTTCTAATTGAAGTTATTTGTTATTTACCAGGGAAGTCCCCTTTTACAGTGATACCCATACTTCTTGCTGTACCGGCAACCAACTTCATAGCCGACTCCACAGTGAAGCAGTTTAAGTCGCTCATCTTATCCTCAGCGATTGCACGTACTTGATCCCAAGTAACAGAAGCAACCTTCTTACGGTTAGGCTGAGCAGAGCCGCCCTTTACCTTAGCAGCCTCCATCAACTGAATAGCAGCGGGAGGAGTCTTAATAACAAAGCTAAAAGACTTGTCTGCATAGTAAGTAATAACGACTGGCAATACTTTACCTGCCTTGTCCTGGGTTCTGGCGTTGAACTCTTTGCAGAATCCCATGATATTGATACCCTTAGAACCAAGAGCAGGTCCTACTGGGGGAGAAGGATTCGCAGCGCCACCTTTAATCTGCAATTTGATTAATCCAGCAACTTCTTTAGCCATTTCTGTAAATAATTAATTTGATTCTTTATATAAGTCTTGGGAGTGGAAGCCTCCTGTGACCGTATATATAAGAATAGACGTACCGTAACTTACGCCTTATTCTTTCTCTACTTGTGTGAACGCCAACTCCAATGGAGTCTTACGTCCAAATATCTTTACCATCACCTTCAACTTATGCTTCTCGGTATTAACCTCTTCGATAACACCACTAAAGCCACTGAACGGGCCATCTGTGACCTTGACGGTCTCGTCGACGGTGTATGGAATATTAATTTCCGTACTCTCAATAGTAGTCTCCTCAGCAGTACCCAGAATACGATTAATTTCCGACTGGCGCACTACCTGAGGATTATCCATTCCTCCTAAGAAGCCCAAAACATTAGGAATGAAACGAAGCATATGAGCAACTTCGCCTTGTAAATTTGCCTGAACCAGAACATATCCTGGCAAGAAGAGTTTCTCTTTGATAACACGCTTACCGTTACGGAGCATGGCATATTTCTCTGTAGGGAGTAGCACCTCACCTACATGAGCATCAAGGACATCATTATGCTTCTTAGCAGCATCAATGAACTCTTTGACCTTGCCTTCCTTTCCACTAACGGCACGGAGCACGTACCACTTCATTCCTGTCTCAGACATTTCTATTTCAACGTTTAATTAGGATAAATTGAACTCATGACTGCCTTGAACACAACGTCCATCAGCCATACCACTACTGCAATGATAAGAGATGCCGAAAGTACCAGAACTGCGCTCTGCGTCAATTCCTTACGTGTCGGCCATGTCGTCTTATGCGCAAGTTCGCTATAACATGCCTTGCAATAATTAACAAATGTCTTAATGATACTCATATCTTTTCTTTTTCTTGCACGGGAAGGAGGACTCGAACCCACGACCCTCGGTTTTGGAGACCGATGCTCTACCAACTGAGCTATTCCCGTAAGTAAGCCCCCACCCGAAAGCGGGGGCTTGGTATGTTGCTAAGTTCTAGGATTTCCCGGGAACATCCCAGGTCTTCCTAGTTCCTAGGATTAATCCTCGTATACCTCTGTGATCTGACCAGAACCTACGGTACGACCACCCTCACGGATAGCGAAACGAAGACCTGGGTTCAGGGCTACAGCGTAGATCAACTCAACGGTAATCTCTACGTTATCACCAGGCATTACCATCTCAACACCTGCAGGCAGAGTGATCTCACCTGTGCAGTCCATTGTGCGGAGATAGAACTGAGGACGATACTTGTTTCCGAATGGAGTATGACGACCACCCTCTTCCTTCTTCAGGACGTAGATAGAAGCCTTGAACTTCTTGAAAGGCTTGATCTGACCCGGATGGCAGAGCACCATACCACGCTTGATCTCATTCTTATCGATACCACGAAGCAGCAGACCTACGTTATCACCAGCCTGACCCTCGTCAAGAATCTTGCGGAACATCTCAACGCCAGTTACAACTGACTTCTTATCCTCACCAAGACCGAGCAACTCAACCTCATCACCTACGTGGATAACACCAGTCTCAATACGACCAGTAGCAACAGTACCACGACCAGTAATTGAGAATACGTCCTCAACAGGCATCAAGAAAGGTTTGTCTGTAGCACGAGGAGGCTCCTGAATCCATGTATCACAGGTATCCATCAACTCGATAACCTTCTGCTCCCACTTCTCAACACCATTCAGTGCACCGAGGGCAGAACCACGGATGATAGGAGTATCATCTTCGAACTCATACTGAGAGAGAATCTCCTGAACCTCCATCTCAACGAGTTCCAACATCTCCTCATCATCAACCATATCACACTTGTTCAGGAATACAACCAAACGAGGAACGTTTACCTGACGAGCGAGCAGAACGTGCTCACGAGTCTGAGGCATAGGACCATCAGTTGCAGCAACAACAAGGATAGCACCGTCCATCTGAGCAGCACCAGTTACCATGTTCTTCACATAGTCAGCGTGTCCCGGGCAGTCAACGTGAGCATAGTGACGATTTGCGGTCTCATACTCAACGTGAGCAGTGTTAATGGTGATACCACGCTCCTTCTCCTCAGGAGCATTGTCAATCTGGTCGAAAGACTTAACTTCAGAAAGACCCTGCTTAGCCAGAACGGTGGTGATAGCAGCAGTCAAAGTAGTCTTACCATGGTCAACGTGACCGATAGTACCAATGTTTACGTGCGGTTTGGTGCGCACAAAATTCTCTTTAGCCATAGCTTTTCTTT
>JAFTFG010000010.1 GCA_017449675.1 Prevotella sp. | reverse complement strand
GGAAGCAGATAGCGGCGGTAATAATGGCAATGGACAGAACGGCAATCTGCCGTCGGCCCTGTCACGCTATGACGTGACTGTCAACGGACAGACAATAACCATTGACTATGACCTGAGTGAGGGGGCTACTGTGAAGGGACTCGTCTGTAACGTACAGGGGATGCTGTTACGCCAACAGGCCCAGAACCATCCGGCCGGAGAACACTACCAGATGCAACTGGACTGCACTGGTCTCCGTCGTGGAGAATATGTACTCTACCTGAACGTCAACGGACAGGTGACGAGCAGTACGGTCAGTTGGTAAAGATTAAAAGATAAATATAAGTATGAAAAAACTCTTTTTACTGGCAGCATGTGCATGCTGCTCTGCTGTGATGACAGCACAGAACCCCAAGGGGAAGTTCTCAATCAAGCCGATGGCGGGTATCAATGTGACAAATGTAAGCGGGGGCCTTGGCAGTGACCTCTTTCATAATAGGGTACGCTTCACCGGAGGTTTGGAGGTTGAATACGGTGTCAATCAATGGCTAGGCATTTCTATTGGGGCCATCTATTCACAACAGGGAACAAAAGTTGATGGCACTTTTAAAAGCGTTTACGATAACGGTACAACGACTGCCATGACCATATCCCGCTTAGAAGGCAACCTGAATAGTGAGTACATCAACATTCCTCTTTTGGCAAACATCTATATCCCCTGGGTGAAGGGGTTGTCTGTGAAGACCGGTATACAGTTAGGGCATTTAATAGGTAGTGAGGTTGAGGAAAATTACCTAATCGTCACTGACTCTTATACACAACCAAATGGGTTTCAAACAGGATTGCCAACATATACTGGGGATAGTGACTCACCTTCTTTTATTAATGGATTTGTCAGACAGTCGGATGTCTGCAAGTCCGTCGACTTTGGTATTCCCTTCGGTCTCTCCTATGAGTATAAGAATTTCGTTCTGGATGCCCGCTACTATTTGGGCTTGACGAAAATCGATAACACACAGGACCCTGATGATAGTCGCAACCGCTATTTCAGTTTCACACTGGGCTACAGATTCCATCTGTAAGCAATCCATTTTCATATGAATATTTTGCAACATAAGAATATAACATATCTTTGTAATCAATTAGAAATCATGATAGAGAAGATGGTCGCAAAAACAAAAACGTTATTATGTTATGCTGTTGTCATAGCAATGGCATTACCCTTTCTCGTCTCTTGTAGTAAGGATGATGACATCCCTGTAAACACAGTCAATGGTAAGCATCTGGCAAAAGTAAACAATATGGAGTATGTGTATAACACACACGGACAACTTGTCAAAATAAAGAAACAATGGTTCTGATGGAAGTTCTTGGGAGACAAAGATCGATTATGGTCTGAACAGTATTGTCGTCATAGACCCAGAAGACCCCTTTTTCAATGTTACATATTATTTAAGCGGAGGACATGTTTCTGAATGCCGATATAAACATAGGGTAATCAAAAATTTGAACATGAAAGAAGTAAATGAGATTCAAATTACTTATGAGTATGACAACAACGAATACCTTGTAAGAATAAATAAGACAGAATACGATGAAGCAGGAGAAGAATTATATGTGGAGAGTCTTTTCTATGAATGGCGTGATGGTAATATATATAAAATTTCCCGATTGAATAGCAATTATAGTTTTAACTATGACGACGTAACCATTATTAATTACACATCATATCCCAATATTATTCATTGTCACTTTACCGATTGGGGTAGATGGAGTGATGCCTTTGGGATTCTCGGTTGGCTAGGTTATTTTGGAAAGAAGTGTAAGAATCTTCCCTCCAGTGCCACTAGTACATTCGACGACCATGAATATGTATATTCTCGTTATACATATAATTTTGACTATACCTTTGAGAATGAAGTCGTGACCAATGTGACAAAAGTTAGGACATTGGAGGGTAGTTCAACAGATACATTCGAATGGACTTATGAATGGCGTTAAAAGGAAGAAAAACAGAATGAAGAAAAATGTATCATTAATAATTCTAGGACTATTTGGTTTTGTATCTTGCTTACCAGTGTTCGATTCAATACCGATGATGCGGATTGTTAATCGAACTTGTGACACAATATTAGTTGGTCGCGCATATTGTGATAATATTGATAGCATTACGCATTTTGTTGAAACTCTTGAGTGTGATACAACTGAAGTTAGACTCAAGTTGAAAGAGGATTTGAGAATTGTAAGACGTAACCTAATTGCCCCTGATTCCTTCGCAATAGCAGATGCGCGGATATCTTCTGGTCAAAACGGTAAAGGCTATTTTTTTATTCTTAAATACAACACTACTAAGAATCATACTTGGAACGAGATTTGCAAGAATCATTTGTATGACACATTAGTCGTCATAGCGGATGATTTCATAAGAAGAATGGAATAGGAAATGATAATGATAATTTAGGCGTTTTCTGGAAAACGAGCCCTCATTTTTCACTTAAACAACTAAGGCACAGCCACTTAAGCCTGGTTAGTTTTTGGTTAATTTTTAATTCCTGTTTTTGTTGCAGGCTATTACTTTTTTTCGTATTTTTGCACGTCGAAATTTAATTAATGAGACAGTAACATCATGAAGAAACTCATTTTACTGGCAGCATGTGCATGCTGCTCTGCTGTAACAACATCCTTATATGCACAGGTGAATCCTATGCAAGGATATATTATAACCAACGAGAATGATACAATCCGGGGAGTGATAGACTATAGATCTGATGAGCATAATGTCAGGGAATGTATCTTCCAAAAGGAGGGTAGCGGAGAGTTTACTGTCTATTCTCCTGCAGATATCAAGGGCTATCGCTTTGAGAATAATGGTGCTTTCTATGTCACAAAGACTGTGGACATCAACAAAAAGCCGCTACAACTATTTGCCGAATATCTGCTCAAAGGCGGTGTCAGTCTCTACTATATCAGTACGAATTACGTAAACTATTACTATTTTGAAGGTGAAGACGGCAAGACCGGGCTTGTGAAGGAACTTGACTTTATCAATTATAACACGAAGGAAAGATGAGAGATCCGTCGTCATGATATGAATGAACTCTCACAGGTGTTTTACAAGAGTAATGAAACGGTAGAGAAATTCTGGAAGACCAATTATGACAAGAACAGTCTGACACGGCTGACACGCCAGTACTCAGAACAATATTGTAAGGAATACGGTGACTGTGTCCAGTATATGTATGATGAGAAAAAGACAGCCTGTTTCAAAGTTCGCTTATATGTAGGAGCAGGTATGAAAGTGGGCACTATACAGCCCAAATACATCTATTTACCACGGAATCACGATTTCTCGTTATCAGCCTTCTCTCCGAATATTTCCGTAGGCCTAGATATACTATTCCCGCGTTTGAGTAAGCATCTGATAGCCCAGGCATGCCTCGACCTCGGATATATGAAGGCAACCAAGGATACCCATCAGTTAACCGGCTGTCCATTACAGACACAATGGGGACTCGCCTATAAGTTTAATCCCGAGCGGAAAGTCTCTCCTCTAATTCGAGGTGGTATCACTTTCAACCATCTGATTGGGGCATCCGGTAAGAATATGGAAACGATTAGTGGAAATGAAAAGAAGTTTCAAGACATCGATTTCGGCTTTTATCTTGGTGTAGGTACAGACATTGCCCTTGACAAGTATACGCTCCGTTTCTCTGCCAATTATGAATACAGTTCCTCACTGGGACTCTTCGAGGATATGGATCAAGAGAGTCTGAGAACTTCCGCAATAGCCGTCAGGGCCGGTATACTCTTCTAAAAGACGGCAAGCAAAAGCATGAATTAGAAAGACCGTCCTTCAATAAAGTAACGGAAAGTATCTTGGTAGCCCTCGGGCACATGGATAATCTCATTACCGATATAGACACAATCGTTGCGGTCTACCTTTTTGATTTTGTCTACCGCGATAATATAGGAGCGATGTATACGCAGAAACCTGGAAGCGGGTAGCATACTCTCGATGGCTTTCATGGTAAGATGCGTGATGAGAGGCTTATGTTCTCCTTCTAGATAGAACATGGCATAGTCTTTCATGCCACTGACATAAACAATACTGTTGATGTCGATGTTACGCCATTCGCTGTCCACACGGATGAAGACGGTGTTAGGCGTGGAGGGTTGCGTCGAATCGGGTTGCGGCATCTGCAGTTTTCGGGCCTTTTCCACTGCTGCGAGGAACTTATTATAGCGGATAGGCTTCAGCAGAAAGTCGAGCGCATTCACTTCATAACTCTCAAAAGCATATTCTTTGAAGGCTGTAGTGAAAATAACACGTGTTTCCTCTGGCAGGCTGTGTGCCAGTTCCATTCCGTCCATATTGGGCATCTGGATATCGAGAAAGAGCAGGTCAGGCTTTTGCTCCCTGACAGCATTGAGGGCATTGATTGAGTCGGTGAAGGATGCCAGTTGTGTCAATCCAGGAGTTTTCGCAACGTATGATTCCAATAGTTTGACGGCCAGCGGTTCGTCATCGACGATGATGCAGGAGAGTGGTTTCATAGGCTTAGGGTGATTTTTACGTGGTAGATATTATCTGGGGTAATGGCCTGCTCCCATTGGTAGCGTCCGGCATATAGCAGATCCAGTCGGCGGTGTGTGTTCTCCAGTCCGATACCGGAACCACTGCGGTCCTTCGTCGGTTTCGGGTTATTGGAATTGTCGCAGGTGAATATCAGCATATGATCCTCTTCCGTAAGACTGATGTCAATACTTGCGGGCGCATTACTGTTCATACCGTGTTTGAAGGCATTCTCAATTAGGGAGATGAAGAGTAGGGGGGCGATTTCTTTGTTGTTATTGACGGTAAACTGATAATTGACACGGGTCATCTCGTTGCAGCGCAACTTCATCAGTTCTATATAATTCTTCATAAACTCCAATTCACCACTGATGGGAACCTTGGGCTTATTGGTCTCGTACATGGCATAGCGTAACAGGTCGCTCAACTGCATGATGGCCTCCTGGGTCTCGTCGCCGTCAATCTGTGCCAGGCAGGAGATGTTGTTCAGTGTGTTAAACAGGAAATGAGGATTAATCTGATTTTTCAGCCATGCCAACTCTGCCTCTACCTCCTGTTGCTTACGCTCCTGTTGCCGCATCATATAACGAATACTCATGGCTGAGACAATCGCCATCACGTTGATGAGTAGCGATATCATGATAAATGCAGAATAGCCAACCTTCCATTTATCCGGTATTTCAGAAATATCAGCCAATAGTATCCGATAATTACAAGCCATCACCAACAATACGTTGAAGGCAATGAACAAAAAGCGCTTTCTACGGAAATAGAGAACCGGCACCAAGACATAGAAATTAACGAGGTAGACGATGACCATAGGCATGAGCCAATAAGCCGACACCACCAATGCTCCCCACGAGAGCCCCAAGTCATGGGTCGTGAAAAAGTTGATAAGTCCAGGCGAGAGCACAATGAGTGACAATAGTAGCAACTGGGCCACAAACAGCCATACGTCTTTACGTTCTATCTTTTCTAGGATTTTCATTGCTGCAAAGATACGATTTGTTTCTGATATAACAAAATCTCTCCCGCATAATCTCTATGCAGGAGAGGCATAAGCATTAAATCATGTGGATTATCTGGATGCCTGAGCGTTCTCCATCATTCGCTCTGCCGTGTTCTTGGCTGTCAGGTTGAACGTCTCGTTGTACTTCTTGTACTGTTTCTCGCTGAGAATTCGCTGCATGGTCTTCATGTGGCGAGCCTCGATTTTCTCCCATGCCTCCGCACCCTTGGTACGGTCTTTGATCTGATAGAGAGCCTCCAGGGAACTGGTAAACTGCGCCATAGCAGTTTTCACAGGTTCAATCTGGTTCACCTTCAACTCCAGATAACTGCTCAGTTGATCGAATGTCATTCTACCAGTGTACTTACTCTGTGCGTTAGCACTCATTGTCATCACGAACATGGCCACAAGGGCGATCATCATCTTTTTCATACCTTATTTAATTTATTTGTTAAACTTCAGTTGTCGTCTTTTGACAATGCAAAGGTATGAAGATTGAGAACACGTGCAAAATCACCTTCGACGTTTACCCATATGTCTTTCGACGTTTGCTTCTGATTCATGAAAAACAAACGAGTTTGTTTGGCATTTCTCTCGATAATTCGTACCTTTGCAATCAATATCGGAATGTGGTTTCCCAAAGAACCACTTAAAAATAGTATGAGAGTAGTCTACGAGGATAATCATATCATTATTGTCTATAAGGAGAGTGGGGAGATCGTTCAGGGCGACAAGACCGGTGATACCCCCCTTGCGGAAGACGTGAAGGCATATATCAAGGAGAAATATGCCAAGCCCGGTTTTGTGTTCCTAGGCGTTGTGCACCGTCTCGACCGGCCTGTCAGCGGTTTGGTGATGTTTGCCCGTACCTCCAAGGCCCTGCGTCGACTGAATGACATGTTTCGGAATGGAGAGATTCATAAGACCTATTGGGCGATGGTTCAACAACGGCCCGATGAACCAGAGGGTACGCTGGTCAACTGGTTGGTACGTAATGAGAAGCAAAACAAGAGTTATGCCTATTATCATGAGGTTCCCAATTCCAAGAAGGCTATCCTTGAATATCGTATGATAGGTCAGTCGGAGCGTTATTATCTTCTGGAGGTTAACCTGTTGACAGGACGTCATCATCAGATACGCTGTCAACTGGCTGCCATGGACTGTCCTATTAAGGGCGACTTGAAATACGGTGCCAAGCGTAGTAACCCCGATGGGAGCATCTCCCTGTTATCTCATCGTATGGAGTTTATCCATCCCGTATCCAAAGAGAAAATCATCGTTGAGTCCCCCTTGCCGGAAGACAATCTCTGGAAAAATATTAATTTTTCCGTTAAATAGTTTCGTATTTCCGATATTTTTACTTACTTTGCAGATGATTTTGCAAAGTTACTGAGCATGAAGAAAGCATTCTGGTGGATACTGGGTATACTATTGAGCCCGATTCTGCTGTTTCTGATACTGACATTACTGCTTTATTTCCCGCCTGTACAGAACTGGGCGGTAGACAAGGTGGCTGCTGTCGCATCAGAAAAGACTGGAATGCAGATAACAGTAGACCATGTAGACCTCTCCTTTCCCCTTGACCTGGCTGTTGACGGTTTTCATGTGATCCAGCAGTCGGATACCATTGCCGATGTGGAACGTATGGTGGTCGATGTGCAGTTGCTTCCCTTATTGAAGAATAAGGTAATTGTCAATGAACTGAAGGTTGACCAAGCCAAGTTCAATACCGCTCAGTTTGTGGATGCCGTTCGTGTGAAGGGACGTTTCAAACAGTTATCCCTGTCCAGTAAAGGTATTGACCTTGACCAACAGACTGTTGAGGTGAATGATCTCCGTCTGGAGGATGCCCATGTCGATATCGTGATGAATGATAGTGTTCCTGAGGACACGACCACTTCCGATAACCGTTGGAAGATCTATGCCGACCAGTTAGCCATCGTAAACTCGGATGTCGCCTTCCATATGCCGGGTGACACGCTGAGTGTTGCTGCCCATCTAGGAGAGTTGACGGCCCGACAGGGAGACATCGACCTTGGGACACAGACTTATCGGATAGCCTCTCTCGATTGGGGAAATGGTAGTTTGCAATATCATCAGAACTTCGAACCTCATATAGAAGGCCTGGACTACAACCATATTGATTTAACCCATGTGAATATTGGTGTCGATTCCGTCTATTACCATGATCCTACGTTGCGGTTGGTGATGCGTTCGGTTCAGTTGAAAGAGAAGAGCGGACTACAAGTGACCGACCTTACCGGAGTCGTTGTGATGGAGAATGGAAGTCTCCGATTGCCCAAGTTGCGGTTGAAGACTCCTGATTCCGACATTGATGTTGAGTTGGATATGCCTTTGTCTCTGTTGAATCCGATAGATCCCGGGAAGATGCGGATGCGTCTGAATGCCCAGTTGGGTAAGCAAGACCTGATGCGTTTTCTGGGAGGGATGCCTCAGTCGTTCCAACAGCGCTGGCCCAACTACCCATTGAGTGTGAAAGGGTCTGTCAATGGTAATACGGACTACATGGAGTTCAGTGGTTTGGATGTCTCATTGCCTACCGCTTTCCATGCGACGGTGAATGGCTTTGCAGCAAATCTCACTGATTCCAAACGGTTGCGTGCCAATGTACAGTTTAAGGCAAGAACAGAAGACCTGAGTTTTATCACCGGTATGCTGCCCAAGGACATACAACGTGACTATCGTATACCTCGTGGTATCACGGCAGAAGGAGTGGTCAAGGCCGATGGTCATCAGTATTATGCGGATGTCGCCATGCGAGAGGGGAAAGGTAGTGTGAAAGCCAAGGGCCAGTTCAATACCGATGCCATACGCTATGATGCCAAACTGGCTATCCGTGATCTGAACGTCCATCATTTCATGCCGCATGACTCTATATACACGGTTTCTGCAGATATCGTGGCCAAAGGTCAAGGAACAGATATCTTTTCTCCACGAACCGCTCTCCAGGCGGATGCGAAGATACACCATCTGGGATATGGGCACTATCAGTTGAGTCAGATGACGGCATCGGCAGATATCCGTAATGGTCGTGCCCATGCTGATATCATGGGTGACAACACCCTGATGAAAGGTACCGTCAGTCTGGATGCCCTCATGGACAAACAAAAACTTGATGGTACTGTCATTGCAGATGTAGCCCGGTTAGACCTCTATCAGATACGTTTGGTGGACAAGCCCTTGACGATCGGTCTTTGTGGACATATGGATATCACTTCCGACCTGTCGAAGACCCATCGGGTCAGTGGACTCTTTAACGACCTGACCATTCGTGATTCTGCCAAGGTCTATCGTCCTGATGATATTGGTGTGCTGGTGAATCTCCGGGCCGATACTACTTATGTCCGGATACAGAGTGGTGACTTCATCGTCAAGGTGGATGCCAGCGGGCATTATGAGCGACTGTTGAAGCAGTTGACGACACTTGGTGATTCTGCGATGGCGCAGTATGAGCAGAGAATTATAGACCAGCCCAGTCTGCGCCGGTTGCTTCCCACAATGAAACTTCATGTAGAGAGCAAGAAAGACAATCCCATAGCGACTCTTCTGAAAACCGGGCAGAATATAGACTTCAAGGATATGTTGTTTGACATGTCGACATCTCCAGAGACCGGGGTCAACGGGAATGGCTATGTTCATTCTTTGGTTTATGACGATATTCGTCTAGACACCATCAACTTCAGACTCACCCAGCGGGCGAATCATCTGAGTTTTGGCGGACAGATCCGTAATAATAAGCGTAATCCCCAGTTTGTGTTTAATGCCCTCTTCGATGGTGTCCTGCAAGAACGTGGTGCCACGATGGGAGTGCGTTACTATGACTCAGACAACAAGTTGGGAGCCCGTATCGGAGCCAAGGCAGAGATGGTGGATAACGGGATTAACATCCATCTGGTGCCTGACCGTCCAACCCTTGGTTATAAGGAGTTTGCCCTTAATCAGGATAATTATATTTTCTTGGGAGGTGACAAGAAGGTGAAGGCAAAGATCGACCTCATTGCTGATGACGGTATGGGTGTCAAGATATACTCTGAGGAGAGTGATCCTACAGCCTTGCAGGATGTCACTGTCAGCCTGCACCGTTTCAACCTTGACGAGATTACTTCCGTTTTGCCATATGTGCCTCGTATGACCGGTATCTTGGATGGTGACTATCACGTCGTACAACATGAGACCGGTCGTTTCTCCGTAGTGAGTGATATGGCTATACAGAATATGACCTATGAGAAGAGTCCGATTGGTAATGTCAGTACAGAACTTGTTTATTTGCAGAAAGAGAATAATGCCCATGCCGTAGAGGCACGTCTGATGAAAGACGATATAGAGATCGGTCTGCTGAACGGTACCTATTATAATGAAGGGGATGGCTCACTCGATGCGAAACTGAAGATGGAACGCTTCCCATTGTCTATTGTCAATGGTTTCATTCCTGACCGGATTGTGGGACTGGAGGGTTATGGTGAGGGGGAACTGACTATCTTAGGACCCTTGAAGACACCCCAGGTCAATGGTGAGGTATACCTTGACTCTTCCTATCTTGTCAGTATCCCATACGGTATGCGGTTGCGTTTCGACAATGACCCGGTACGTATTGTCGGCTCTAGGCTCATGCTGGAGAACTTTACCATGTATGCCTATAATGACAATCCGCTGAATATCATGGGCGATATCAACTTCAGTAACCTCGACCGTATCATGGTCGATCTCCGTATGCGTGCCCAGGACTATCAACTTATAGGAGCCAAGGAGAATGCCAATAGTATTGCGTATGGAAAAGCCTTTGTGGATTTCTTCGGCAGGATGCAGGGACCGTTAGATAACTTGAATCTGCGTGGCCGGCTTAACGTATTGGGGTCTACGGACATGAGTTATATCTTGCGGGATACCCCTTTGTCTACAGACAATCAACTGGAAGAACTGGTTAAGTTCACCGACTTCAGCGATACGGCACAGGTGGTGGTAGAGCGTCCTTCGCTGAACGGCTTTACGATGGATCTGACCGTTGAGGTGTCGAAAGGGGCCCATATCATGGCGTATCTGAATACCGACCACTCTAACTATATTGACCTCATGGGAGGCGGTACACTTCGTATGCAGTACTCACCGGCTGATAATCTGCAACTACGCGGCCGTTATACTTTGTCAAACGGTGAGATGAAATACTCATTACCTGTCATTCCGTTGAAGACCTTTACGATTCGTGACGGTTCTTATATCGAATTTACTGGAGAACCGATGAATCCCACCTTGAATATCACAGCCACAGAACGAACAAAGGCCACGGTATCGAATAATAGTGGGGTAGGGCGTAGCGTTGAGTTTGATTGTGGAGTTGTTATTACCAAGACACTCAATGATATGGGCCTGGAGTTCACACTGGATGCTCCGGAGGATATGCAACTGCATAGTGAGTTGCAGGCAATGGGTGTGGAGCAGCGTGGTAAACTGGCCGTTACCATGTTGACTACAGGGATGTATCTGGCTGACGGAAATACGGGAGCGTTTTCTATGAACTCGGCCCTCAGTTCCTTCCTGAACTCGGAGATCAATCAGATCACGGGTAATGCCCTGCGTACGCTTGACCTCTCATTTGGCATGGATAATTCTACCGATGCATCAGGGGCTACCCATACCGATTACTCCTTCAAGTTCGCCAAGCGGTTTATGAATAACCGTCTGAAGATCGCTGTAGGAGGTAAAGTATCGTCAGGTGCTGAGTTGCAGCAACGTAATAATTCCTTCTTTGATAATGTGTCACTGGAGTATCGTCTTGACCAGACCGCTAATAAGTTCATTACCTTGTACTATCAGAATAACAGTTACGACTGGCTTGACGGCTATACCCAGAAATATGGTGCCGGCTTCACGTGGCGGCGTTCTCTACAGCGTTTCTCAGATATCTTCCGTTTTAAGGAGACTAAGTCGCAGATACCTCAGAGAACACAGCAAGTTCCAAAAGTTCCGACAGACACACTAAAAACAGAAAATCATGAATCGAAATAGATACTACCTATCCCTGCTCGTTATGGCTGTCTTGTTGTCATCTTGTTCGATGACCAAGAATATCCCGGAGGATGATCAACTCTTCATCGGTCTGAAGAAGATTTCCTATGAGAATTACGAACAGAATGACAATTTCACCACTACCCAAGAGGAAGTGGAGGCTGCTCTGGCTACCGCACCGAATGGGGCTATCTTCGGCAGCAGTTATTATCGGATGCCTTTCTCTTTCGGACTGTCGGTATGGAATCAGTTTTCCGGTAAGGAAACAGGTTTTGCCAAATGGATGACCAAGACGTTTGGAAAGCAACCTGTTCTTATGTCGTGGGTCAATCCGGAACTACGCTCTTCCGTTGCCCGTAATGTATTACGTAATCACGGCTATTTCAATGGACAGGTCAGTTATGAGACGATCGCACAGAAGAATCCGAAGACCGCCAAGATTGCCTATCATGTCCATCCGGGTCGGTTATATCTGTTAGACAGCGTGGGCTATTTCGGCTTTCCTGCTGAGGCTGACAGTCTGATACATGCTTCTTTGGATGAGGCGAGGATTCACCGAGGCGACCCTTTTGTTGTATCCAATCTGGATGCAGAGCGCAGTAGGGTGGGTAGTCTGCTCCGTAATAACGGCTACTACTATTATCAGTCAAACTACGCTTCCTATCTTGCCGATACCTTTGTGGTCGACGGTAAGGCACAACTGCGTTTCCAGTTGGCGAAGGATGTTCCTCAGGCAGCCCTCCATAAATGGTATATCGGACGTGTCAATATCAATATGCGTAAGACGATGATGGAGCAGCCTACGGATTCTTTCAAAGGCCGTTTCTTTACCGTTCGTTTCGCAGGTAAGAAACCACCTATCCGTCCTCGTGTGCTGATGGCTGACTTGAAACTGCGTCCCCGTCAGTTATATAGTTATGACAACTATATAGAGTCTGTGAATAAGATCAATGCAATGGGACTCTTCTCGATGACAGACTTCACTTTCACGCCTCGTGATACCACCGCCACCTGTGATACGCTTGACTTGACGCTCAACTGTGTATTTGACAAGCCTTGGGACTTTTATATCGAGACTAACTTCAATGCGCGGACCATTGGCCGGGTAGGACCTGAGTTGAAGATGGGTATCACGCGGCGTAATGCTTTCCGAGGCGGAGAGAAGATTGATGTCAACGTACATGGATCTTATGAGTGGTCGACCAGTGGCGGCTCCTCGATGAATAATTATGAATATGGTATGGATGCCAGTGTAGAGTTCCCCCGTATCATTGCTCCTTTCTTCGGTGGTAATCGGGTACGTCGTGATAAAGACGGTCGTCCTGTCCGTCGTAGACGTTTCTACTCAACACCGCTGACCTTGGCGAAAGTCTCTACAGACATTATCTACCGCCCAGACTATTATAAGATGCATGTGGTGAGTGGAGAATGGACTTATAAATGGCAGACCTCGGCACAGAGTCGTCATGAACTATCACCATTGACTGTCAAGTATCAGTTCATGAATAGCCATACGGAGGCCTATGATCTCCTTGTTGAGGAGAATCCCTATCTCGCAGCAACCATGCAAGACTATTTCATTCCAGAGATGCGTTATACCTATACGTATTCCAGTCCGTCGGATAAGTTGCATCCAGTGCGTTGGGAGACAACACTCTCAGAGTCCGGTAATCTGGTATCACTGGCTTATATGATCGGTGGCAAGAAATGGAATGAGAAGGACAAGACTTTGTTTAAGAATCCCTATTCACAGTTCATTAAATTGGAGACGGACTTCACCAAGACGTGGAACCTGAATAGTTCCTCGCAGTTAGTGGGCCATGTGAATGCAGGGTATATCTGGTACTTCGGTAATAGCGACTGGGTACCTAATTCCGAGATGTTCTATGCAGGAGGTGCTAATAGTATCAGGGCCTTCGAGGTACGTGGACTGGGACCGGGTCGCTTCGCTACGACTGGTATGAAATCGCTCGACTATCTGGTGCGTAACGGTTCTATGAAACTCGTTGCTAATCTGGAATATAGGCAACGCCTGTTCGGTAACCTCTATGGTGCAGTCTTCTTGGATGCGGGTAATGTGTGGGTTTCTTCTAAGGATAGTTATGATGAGGAGGAAGAAGAGGCATTCTTCTCTCCGGGGAAGTTTCAGATGAAGCATTTCCTCAAGGATATCGCTTTGGGAACGGGTATTGGTATCCGTTATGATCTTGACTTCCTCATCCTGCGCCTAGACTGGGGTGTCGGTCTGCATGTACCCTACGATACGGGTAAGTCAGGCTACTTCAATACTACTAATTTCAAGGACTACCAGTCGCTCCATTTCGCTATCGGTTATCCTTTCTGATTATATGTTGACTGTACTAGGATAGCGTTATGAAGAAACTATTGATTTCACTCTATGTCTTGATGGGCTATGGAACGATTTGTGCCCAGGGATTGCCTACCGATGGACCATTGACCCTTCGTCCGCTATTACAGCAATTGGGTGAGCGACTTCTGAAGGGTAAGACGGGAAGTATCGTTGCCATTAATCCTGCCAATGGTGAGATTATCTGTCTGGCTACCAATACACCGAAGGGAAGAGACGTGCGACAGGCCATCGGGGTTCCTCGGGAACCGGGATCAACCTTCAAGACGGCACAGGCGTTGACATTACTGTCGGAGGGTATTGTAGATATGAAGACTACAGTAGCATGCGACAATGGGATCACCGATGGGAATATCAAGGTGGGATGCCACAAGCACCGATCACCATTGGGGGTGACTGATGCGTTGGCACAGTCATGTAATACTTGGTTCTTGATGACTTTCGCCTCGATGATCAACGATGATTTCATGTATGAGTCTAAAGAAGAGGCTATCACAAGATGGCGTTCCTATATGCAGTCAATGGGACTGGGTGGCCCGATGCACATCGATATACAAGGAGAACAGGGAGGTCTGTTGGCTGGTGTCGACTATCTGAACCGTCGCTACAAGAAAGGATGGGACGGCAAGACCATCTGGTGGGCCGGTATGGGACAGGGCGATGTCACTTGTACACCCCTGCAACTCTGCAACCTGGCAGTTACTATTGCCAATAGGGGATGGTATTATATTCCACATATCCATAAGAACACCAAGAACCAAAGGTATCTTACCAAGCGGCAGACAAAGGTGGCTCATAAGGCATACGGACCAGTGATTGAGGGTATGTATATGGCTGTGGAAAAAGGAACGGCAGCAGGTATCAAGACCTCGTATCCTATCTGCGGTAAGACGGGTACGGTAGAAAATGCAGGGAAGGACCACTCGGCATTTATCGGCTTTGCTCCTATGAACGCACCTAAGATCGCTATCTGCGTATACATTGACCATGGTGGGTTTGGCGCAGATATGGCAGCCCCGATGGCGGGACTGATAATCGAACAGTATCTGAAGGGTACCCTGAGTCCTAAGTCTGACAGACGGGCTAATCAGATAGAGGGAATGAAGTTGCAGACACGATAAAACGGAATTTTCGAAAAACCTTTGGCTTTTTGCCGAGTTCTTTGTACCTTCGCATCCGAAATGAGATATAATCCGTATAATCAACAAGGTGACTACGATCATTTCGTAGTTACAAAAGAGCAGGGACTGTTGGAGTTCCTGTTGGAGAATGTCAAGCAGAGCCGTAATAAGATCAAACTGACCCTGCAGGGACGTGGTATCCGTGTGGATGGCAAGACGGTGAGTCAGTTTGATTTTCAGTTGAAACCCGGTATGAAAGTGGCTGTGAGCAAGACGAAACGCAACCAGACACAGTTTAAGAGTCGTTGGCTGAAAATTGTGTATGAGGACCGTTGGTTGATCGTTGTGGAGAAACAGACAGGTATTTTGTCAATGGCTGCAGGTCATTCCTCGTTGAATGTAAAGACAGTGCTGGATGATTATTTTAAGAAGTCACGCCAGAATTGTACAGCCCATGTTGTGCACCGACTCGATCGGGATACCTCCGGGTTGATGGTTTATGCCAAGGATATTGATGTGGAGCAGACATTGGAGCACTACTGGCACGATATCGTATATGACCGTCGTTATGTCGCCGTTCTTAGTGGTGAGATGGAACAGAATGAGGGGACTATTGCCAACTGGTTGAAGGACAATAAGGCGTATGTGACATTCTCATCACCTGTGGACAACGGAGGAAAATATGCAGTTACTCACTTTCATGTGTTGAACCGTACGATAGACCATTCATTGGTGGAGTTCAAACTAGAAACAGGACGTAAGAACCAGATTCGAGTCCATGCCGCAGACATGGGGCATCCTGTGTGTGGTGATGTGAAATACGGAAATGGTGACGATCCGTTGCACCGTCTTTGTCTGCATGCTTTCCTATTGTGTATGGAACATCCTGTCACTCACGAGCAGATGGAGTTTGAGACTCCTATTCCTGTGGCTTTTCGACAACTTTTCAAATAGACGAACATGGAGAATATAACGTATTATATTGCCCTTTTATTGATGATTGTTATCGGCTTCTTTGTGGTTAAGAAAATTGCAGGATGCCTGTTGAAGAGTATCATCACGATCATTCTGATTATCGTTATGATAGCCCTGTGGTATTTCTTCCTCAGAGAAGGAGCAACCCCGCCGACACTGTGAGTCCGTAGATGAGAATATTACGGGCGGTCTCTCCCAGACATTCATTCAGTTGTCTGCCCTGACGGATACGTCGCATCTTCAACCAAGTGAAGATGTGCAGTACCAGATAGATAAGTGGCAGGATGAATGCTATGATATGGCCGTTCGTCCAGAAAACGACCCCCAACAGGGCTGCTACTATGCCAATGGCCAGATAGAGCCATTCGGTGGTCTTTTCTCCAAGATGTACTACGAGGGTCTTTTTACCGTCACGCCGATCATTCTCACGATCTCTGTAATTGTTGACAATCAACAGGCCATCGATGACCAGTCCGCAGGCTATAGAGGCAATAAATACCTGTGAGGTGACCGTATGCAGTTGTACATAGTAGGTAATACATACTGGTACGATGCCGAAGAACAGCAATACCAGAAGGTCGCCCATACCGAGATAGGATAGGTGTGTGGTGTAGAGAAAACAGAAGACGACACAACACAGGCCAACAATCACCATTTCCAAACCACCATAATATATCAGGGGAAGTCCGATGACGCACGCCAGACAGGTGGTCGTGGCAATGGCTTTTTTCATGGCGGAGAGACTGACCCAACCCTGAGTACAGGCACGTAAAGGACCGAGCCGTGTCGCACTATCGTCGTTTCCTCGGGCATAGTCGAAGAAGTCATTGACGAAGTTGGCATCAATCTGCATCACTAGTGCGAAGAGCATGCACAGGACAGCAGCAGTCCAACTGAACACGTCATAACCATATTGCAGAGAATCGATATACGCTAAGGATAATCCAATCAATACGGGTACCGCAGCCCCTGATAACGTCTTAGGGCGTGCTGCCAGTATCCAGGCATGGATGGAGTTTTGTCGGATGGTTGTATCACTCATATTGTTTTTTCTTGAAACTTCTTGCAAAAGTAAGGATTATTGTGTATATTTGCAAAAATTTTAACCACTTTCTGATGATTAACAATACCGCCAGTCTTGATTTGGTGGAATTTGTGGAGACACAGATACTACCTCGTTATGCGGAGTTCGACAAGGCTCATAACCTGAGTCATGTCACCCGTGTGATACGCCGTTCAATGCTCCTGGCCCGTCAGACCGGTGCTGATATGAATATGGTATATGTCATTGCAGCCTATCATGATCTGGGACTGAGTGGTCCTCGTGCTATTCATCATCAGACAGGAGGTAAGATACTGATGCAGGATGCCCGGTTGAAACGTTGGTTTTCTCCGGAGCAGATAAAGGTGATGAAAGAGGCGGTGGAAGACCACCGGGCTTCGGCATCACATGCTCCACGTAGTATCTATGGCAAGATTGTGGCGGAAGCCGATCGGGACTTGGCTCCAGAAACGGTGATCCGTCGTACGATACAGTTTGGACTTTCCAACTATCCTGAGATGGATATGGAGGGCCATTGGAGACGGTTCTGTCAGCATATGTCAGAAAAATACTCAGTCAACGGCTATATCCGTCTGTGGATTCACGGATCAGAAAACGAGCGTAACCTGAATGCGTTACGCTCGCTCATCGCTAATCCAACAGAAATGCGGAAGGTCTTTGATCGTATTTTCCAAGAGGAGTCTGGCACCATCTAGAATCCTCAGGAAATGTTAGTTGTAGAAATTCCAAGAGACACCTAATCGCAGTACGCTACCATTTGTGGGGTAGTGGGGGGATAGAAACATCATCTTGTTGCCTGAGGCATTATTAACGTGACTCATCATGATGAAGAAACGGGCACGTTTCAGGTGGAAATTGGCATAGACATCCACAAAGGGATAACCACCCAGTTCAACACGGCTGTCCGCATTCTGTTGTATGGCAAACTGTCCTAACTGTGGAACATAGTCGGGGGCATAATACTTGGTGAAATAATAGGCATAACCACCAAATTCTACACTGAGCACCCTGGCTATCTTGAATTTCAGATACAGGTTGGTGAAGATATTCAATGTCGGAAGAGGTAGTACGTCTTTGTTGCTGGAATTCTGATAAGTGATGACATTCTCCCAGTTAAGGATACCCAAACGGAAATCCTGACGCAACTGTGCTGTGATGACATTGATATTACCGCTCTCCTGATAGACTCCTGCGGTGAGACCTGAGCGTCCGTAAGAATCAGTGACCGCATAGTTCATACCGAAGTAGGTATAGTTCTGTATCTCATCAATGGCCACACGTAGTTGAGTATGGGTCTTGGCAAGGGAGAAACGCCCCTCGATATGCGTTCTCGTTTCTGCAGAGAGGTCATTATCCCACCAGAGGTGCTTCGAGTGATAGTTCTCCTGAAGGAAACCGGGTGCCTTCCGTAGGAAATATGCTCTTGCCGCCAACTGTACCGTATCTCCGAAGAGTCGGAAATTGAGGTCGGCATTAGCGTCGATATTCAGAGAGCCGGCATCCATACCTGTCAGACAAGTCTCTGCCGTCACATTATAATGGAGGGTCTTTCCCTGCGTTTTCGACAACTGTCCTCCTACACTCAGACAATGTCCTGTCCATGAATTGAGAAAATAGGCATCACTACCTTCCTGTAGGTCAGGCATCTTGAATCGACGGTATTCATAACTGACGAAACCTTTTAGTCCGGCCTTGGCATATTTGTTGAAACCTTCGAGCAACGCTACGGCAAAGGTGTTCTTCACCGACAGGTATTTGAACTGGTCGTAGATGGAGTCGTTGCTGTATTCCCCCTCATTATTATAATTATAGAAGGTATCCATGTAATAACCGTCTGGTGAGGTGTAGGCCTGATAGATACGGTTATGGCTGTTGAGGTCGAGTGTGTGAATGAAACTGGTGACAGGGACATACTCACGTTTCATTGTCGCTTCGATGGAGTCTTGAAGAACTTGAGCAGCCATCAGACTATCCATTTTTTCCTGGGAGTCAACCTGAATGCGGGTGGAGTCTGTCGTGTTGATGGGTTTGGTACCGTCTTTTGGAAGGTCACCTGCTATACGTGCGTTCTCTGGTCTCCCTTTCGGAGCATCTCCTGCAATCTTTTCTCCTTTACGTCCCAGTTTACTGTCTTCACCAATTTTACCTTTCTCTTCTCTGACCTTTTTCTCCTTGGCAGAGGCAGCGGCAAACTGTCGTGCCTTGATCTCCTCGTCCGTCATCTTTACCTTGCGATAGAATCCCAGATTGTATCGGTGGGAGAGGAAGAAATGCACGGAATTGTTACGGTTCCAGTTCTGTGAGAGGACTGTGGGAATCTCTTCTTCTGTAAAAGATGTCTCCTTGGTCTCTGGATGCACAATAAAGTTGTCGTCCGTGATACCGCCATTCTCTGTCAGTTTACGATGGTAAGTGGAGAACATGGCATGCATCTGGTAGCGATCACCGATATAGGTGGAATACAAGGTCGCTCTGAAATTCGAGTTGCTCTGGTTTTGATAATAACCTCTGGCATAATGATAGTCCAAGTCGAAACCAAATCCCAACCGTTTGTTGGCATTCACTCCAAATTTAGCGTCTATATGGTCTTCTCCATTCTGCTTGTTGCCACAGTTATCGTAACTGATATTGGTATAGGGTGAGAGGGTGTTGACATATAGGAACTCGTCCGGTTCCTTTACCGTATAGTCGTAGGGTTGGGTAAAGAAAAAGTTACTGGTCATCGGTCGATCAATGAATATACGGCTCAAACGAGGCGAATAGTTATTTCCAGTAGAGTTATAGTCCCCATAAACTCCCGTATTGAATATCGTATTGGGGTATAGATGCGGCATCGTGTCAAGTTGGGCGGGGTGCACATCGCCAAAGCGACGGTCAACAGTCCACACCCGAACACCACGTGGAATCTCCTTGTTGGGTATGGAATCGTGGCGATTAGGGTTGAAATTACCATCACGCTCATCACGCTGGGTAATCATGCCTTCCTCGTCTATCTGATTATATACCTGAGCCTGTATCGCTGAGGTTATATATACCAACAGAGACA
This sequence comes from Prevotella sp., assembly GCA_017449675.1. Classification (GTDB taxonomy): domain Bacteria; phylum Bacteroidota; class Bacteroidia; order Bacteroidales; family Bacteroidaceae; genus Prevotella. The sequence continues at coordinate 75,406 of JAFTFG010000010.1, read as the reverse complement.
ATGTGTAAAGTCGTTTCTTCAATTTTTCTCTTCGAGTTTTAGCAGGCGTACGACAACCTCAACAAACTTGAAAGCCATCGCCGCAATGATAATATAGGTGCCTGTTTCTTTATGCCCCATATAAAACAGTGCCATACCGATCAGTGCACCAATAATGAAAATCGTATTGAGGATATTGCGTAACAGTCTCATTTCAACAATTCCTCAATTTTATTGAATAGGTAGTCCTTGCGGTCAATGGTCTTACGACGGAATTTTCCTGTAATGGGAAGTAACTTGGTGTTTTTCTTATTGACAGCCTCCTTGTCGGTAATCCATTCTTCTGCCTTATAGCGTTGGGGAGTACGTTCTTCCTCATAAAGGTATTTAATATGTGACATCTCGACAATGACTTTCCCATTCTGGCAGGCAGCCTTTAAGACATAGTACAAACGGGTGCGGTCAAGGGAGATGGCATTCTTGCGGAATACCAACCATTCCTCATAACTGGCCCCTAATTCATAGTCTGTCGTATCGGCTTTTACCAGCATACTATTGAGTTGATTCGACTCATGTGTCATGTCTTGAAAGAACTTGCCGAGGATATTGTAAATATCGAAAGCAGTTTTACCGGGAGCCTCAAATGTCTTGCTGAAGACCACCTTCCCGTTTACTTCGGGAACGGCACCATTCAGATATTTCTGGTCAGGATTTGGTTTTACCACCTCAACCTTTGCAACTTCTTCTTTCTTCTCAGGTTGTTCCCATGTATTCTGGGCAATGCCTGTCATTGGTATGCTGGCAAGCAGCATCATCCATGCAAATTGTTTCATAGTTCTTATTTGTTTGTTCTTCTAATTTGGATGCAAAAATAATAATTATCAATAGAAAAGCCTAATAAATTATGATAATTTATTTTAATTCGAGTTCTTTCTGCAGACGAATGATTTCGTCACGGTATTGGGCGGCTTGTAGGAAATCGAGTCTCTTGGCTGCTTCTTTCATCAGACGGGTGGTCTCTGCAATACTCTTTTCCAGTTGTGGACGAGTCATCCGTTGTACGATGGGATCTGCGGCGAAGGCTCCATGCTCCATAGGACTGATATATGCTGTCTGTGCCTGCTTTCCTGTCGTCTCGTCTTCCGTCAACTGCCGCAGGTCACTTTGTCGAAGTGCCTTTTCAATCTGTTGGGGAGTAATACCGTGCTCCTCGTTATACCGCATCTGTTTCATGCGACGGCGTGCTGTCTCGTCAATCGTGAGTTGCATGGAGGCAGTAATGGTATCAGCGTACATGATGACTTTGCCATTGACATTACGGGCGGCACGACCGGCGGTCTGTGTGAGACTGCGATGAGAACGGAGAAACCCTTCCTTGTCGGCATCCAATATAGCGACGAGAGATACTTCTGGCAGGTCAAGGCCTTCACGTAGCAGGTTGACACCCACCAGAACATCATAAGTTCCGTTTCGCAGGTTCTCTAGGATTTTCACACGGTCAAGGGTCGTTACCTCACTATGGATATAGGCGGTTTGTATACCGTTGTTGAGTAGATACTCACTCAGTTCTTCTGCCATACGTTTGGTCAGTGTAGTCACCAGTACGCGTTCCTTGCGATGAATACGGGTCTGGATCTCGTCCATCAAATCGTCAATCTGATTCTCTGTCGGACGGACTTCTATCTCTGGATCCAACAGACCGGTGGGGCGGATGAGTTGTTCTACAACGACACCTTCTGCCTCGTTTAACTCGTAGTCTGCCGGAGTCGCACTGACGTAAATGACCTGATGGGTCATTTGCTTGAATTCCTCAAAGGTCAATGGTCTGTTGTCAAAGGCTGCCGGCAGTCGGAAACCGAATTCCACCAGATTGGTCTTACGGGCTCTGTCACCTCCGTACATAGCACCAATTTGTGGAACACTGACATGACTTTCGTCTATCAATAACAGATAGTCTTCGGGGAAGAAATCGAGTAGGCAATAAGGGCGTTCTCCCGCCTGTCTGCCATCGAAATAGCGAGAATAGTTCTCTATGCCAGAACAATGTCCGAGTTCTTTGATCATTTCCATATCGTACTCTACACGTTCCTTGATGCGCTGTGCTTTGATAGTATCTCCCGTTTCCTCAAAGAACGCTACCTGTTTAACCAGGTCGTCCTGTATTTGTCTGATGGCGATATTTGTCTGTTCCTGTGTGGTCATAAAGAGATTGGCAGGGTAGAGTTTGTATTCCTCAAAAGAGGAAAGACGATCCATCGTGACGGCATCCAGTTCCTCAATGGCATCAATCTCGTCATCCCAGAAGGTAATGCGGAGGATCGTCTCGTTATAAGCCATTGCAATATCTATGGTGTCTCCCTTCACCCTGAAGCAACCACGCTTGAGTTCGATGTCGTTCCTGACATAAAGGGCTGCTACTAATTTTCTTAACAGAGCGTTGCGGTCTAGAATCTGTCCTTTGTGTAATTCAATGACATTCTCATGCAAGGCAACAGGACTTCCCATACCATAGATACAACTAACTGAAGATACAACAACGACATCTTTTCTACCTGATAATAAGGCGCTTACCGAACGAAGTCTTAGCCGGTCAATCTCTTCGTTAATGGCGAGGTCCTTCTCGATATAGGTATCTGTTGAGGGAAGGTAAGCCTCTGGTTGGTAGTAGTCATAATAACTGACATAATACTCTACTGCATTATGGGGAAAGAAACCTCTCATCTCCTCATACAATTGGGCCGCTAGTGTCTTGTTGTGTGAGAGAATGAGGGTGGGACGGTTGATGTTGGCAATGACATTTGCCATTGTGAATGTCTTACCGGATCCTGTTACGCCTAATAGCACTTGTGCCTTGTCGCCTCTGTTAAGACCGTCTGTCAATTGGCGAATAGCCTCAGGCTGATCACCTGTCGGTTTGTATTTTGATATTAATTCGAAGTTCATAAGTGACAAAGTTACGAATAAACCGGCAAATAAACAAAAGAATTGTTATAATCCTGTGATATTTGCTAAAAATAGTTCGTTTTCCTTTGGAATTAGCGGAAAAATAACTAATTTTGCACGTCAAATTTGATAATTAGGATGAATAAAAGCAATATCTTTATGCTCTGTGTAGCATTTCTGATGAGCAGTTGCGCCACTGAGTTCAATAAAGTCTATAAGTCTGCGGATAACGACTATAAGTATGAATATGCCAAGCAATGCTTTGCCAATGGCAAGTTTCAGCAGGCAGGTTCGTTGCTTCAGGACCTTGTGATGCTCCAGAAGGGTAGGGATAATGCTCAGGAGAGTCTTTACCTTTTGGGGATGGCTCAATACTGTAACCGGGATTACGAGTCTGCCAGTGCTACGTTCAAAAAGTATTATACTACTTATCCCAAGGGTTATTTTGCAGAACAGGCCTGTTTCTATGTAGGTCAGTCACTCTATCGCAGTGCTCCGGAACCTCGTTTGGATCAAACCCCGACAGTAGGCGCTATCAATGCTTATCAACAGTTTTTGGATATTTATCCTGATTCGGAATTGCGTCCTGTAGCCCAGCAGCGTCTATTTGACTTGCAGGATAATCTGGTACAGAAAGAATATCTTTCAGCAGAACTTTATTATAACCTTGGCGGTTATTTCGGCAATATCAATGCCAATACGGAGAGTAATTATGAGGCATGTATCATTACTGCTCAGAATGCTTTAAAGACTTATCCTTATTCTAGGATGCGTGAGAAATTCTCCGTCTTGATAATGAAGAGTAAGTTTTATCTGGCAGAGAACAGTTCTGAGGAAAAACGTCTAGACCGTTATCGTGATGCCGAAGACGAATGTTATGGCTTCCTGAATGAATATCCTGAGTCGGAAGAGTGTACTACGGCGGAGAAATTTATTGCAAAGTGTAAAAAAGTAACAAACAATTAAAATATGGATTACAAGAAATCAAAAGCACCGGCTAATACAGTGACCCGTAATATCATGGATCTCTGTGAGGAGACTGGTAACATCTATGAGAGTGTAGCGATCATTTCCAAGCGCGCCAATCAGATTAGTGTTCAGATTAAGGAAGACTTGAGTAAGAAGTTGGCAGAATTTGCTTCGTATAATGACTCTCTGGAGGAGGTCTTTGAGAATCGTGAGCAAATCGAGATATCCCGTTATTATGAGAAACTCCCCAAGCCCTCATTGTTGGCTACTCAGGAGTTTATCGAGGACAAGGTGTATTGGCGTGATCCCGCTCGTGAACAGGCCATGTCGCAGGATGATATGTTTTAATCTATGATTCAGCGAAAACAAACTGTATTCCTCTTTCTTGCTGCTGTTTTTGGCTTGTTGGCTCTTTGTATGCAACTGGCAACGGTTTCAGTAGAAGGATTACCGGTATATCGGATATTCAGTCTATGGGCAAAAGGACCATCTGGTACAACCTTTGTTCCTTGTCCTTTGTTTATATTGATGCTTTTATCGACAACATTGAGTGTGTGCACCATATTTATATATAGTCGTCGTCTTCTACAGGCTCGTCTGTGTATGGTCAACATTTTCATAATGATTCTTTGGTATGTCGCAATGATTGCAGTTAGCAAGCAACTGGCCCCTGATGCTATGAATTTCCGTTTGGAGATAACTTCGGCATTCCCTGCTGTAGTTGCTATCTTGAATATGATGGCACGTAAAGGTGTTCTTGCAGACGAGAAGTTGGTAAGGGCAGCAGACAGGATTCGGTAATTGATAAAGTATCCACTATATAAGAAAAGCGGGGAAGATCAAAACTTCCCCGCTTTTCTATGGATGAATATTACATCTATTTCTGAGTTCTGAGTGCAGCAATGGATTCTTTGAGTGCTGCAATCTTTTCTTCTGAGTCACTTTGCTTTTTACGCTCAAGGGCGACAACCTGTTCTGGGGCGTTTTGCACGAAACGCTCGTTGGAGAGTTTCTTCATGACACCGGCAAGGAAACCCTCAAGGTGTTTCAACTGTGCCTCCTGCTTCTCAATCTCAGCATCGATGTCAATCATGTTACCAAGAGGAACGGCATACTCTCGTGTGCCTACCATGAAGGCACTGGCAGTACTGTCTTTTTCGGTTACCTCAGTGATTGCCTCCAAGTTTGCCATTTTCATGACAGCAGCACCATAAGTACCTTTAATAGTAGCACCTACCACCTGCAGGGAGAGTTTTTCCTTGGGGGCGATATTCTTTTGGTTGCGCACGGTACGGATACCGCTGATGACAAGTTTGATGTCCTCCACATTCTGAAGAACAACCTTCTCGTCCTCATTGGGTGCCTCGAGTTTCAAACTCTCACGCATGATGCTCTCGCCAGGCTGACGCTCATAGAGTGCCTGCCATAATTCCTCCGTGATAAACGGCATGAAGGGATGTAGCATCTTCAGCAGGATATCGAAGAAGCGAAGGGTTGCCTCATAGGTGGTCTTGTCGATAGGTTGTGCCTCACCATTGATATAGGCAGGCTTCACCATCTCCAGATACCAACTGGAGAACTCGTCCCAGAAGAGTTTATAGACAACCATCAGAGCATCGCTGATGCGATACTTCGAGAAGTGGTCGCTGAGTTCAGCATTAGCCTCCTTGAGTTTCGCCTCAAACCATGCTACAGCCAACTTGCTGGCATCTTCCTGTGGGGTGTCAGCACTTACCTTCCAACCCTTGACGAGACGGAAGGCATTCCATATCTTATTGTTGAAGTTACGTCCTTGCTCGCATAGGCTCTCATCGAAGAGGATGTCATTACCGGCAGGAGCGGAGAGCATCATGCCCATGCGCACACCGTCGGCTCCGAATTTCTCAATGAGTTCAATGGGGTCTGGACTGTTGCCCAGCGACTTGGACATCTTACGGCCCAGTTTGTCGCGGACGATACCCGTGAAGTAGACGTTCTTGAACGGGAACTTGCCCATGTACTCCTCACCGGCCATAATCATACGGGCTACCCAGAAGAAGATGATATCTGGAGCCGTTACCAAGTCGGAAGTGGGATAATAATAGTTAATCTCTTCATTACCGGGGTTATTGATACCATCGAAAAGGGAGATGGGCCAGAGCCATGAACTGAACCAGGTGTCAAGAGCATCCTCATCCTGTCTCAGGTTGGCATCGGTGATAGCAGGATTCTTCTGCTGAGCCAACTTCAGGGCCTCCTCACGAGTCTCGGCAACAACGAAATCATTCTCACCCTCGCCATAGTAGTAGGCCGGTATGCGGTGTCCCCACCATAATTGTCGGGAGATACACCAGTCCTGAATATTCTCTAACCAGTTTTTATAGGTGTTGACATATTTCTGAGGATAGAACTTCATCTCTCCGTTAAGCACTGGTGGCAGTGCGATATCAGCAAAGTGTTGCATGGAGAGGAACCATTGCATGGAGAGACGTGGCTCGATGGCAGTATCAGGATTACGCTCAGAGTAACCTACCTTATTCGTATAGTCTTCAATCTTCTCCATCAGACCGGCTTCCTGTAAGTCTTTGGCAATCTGTTTGCGGCACTCAAAACGGTCCATACCTACATAGATGGGAGACTGCTCAGAGATGGTACCGTCGGCATTGAAGATGTCAATGGTCTCCAAATGATGGGTTTTACCCAACATGTAGTCGTTAGTGTCATGGGCCGGTGTCACCTTCAAACAACCCGTACCGAACTCAATGTCGACATAGCGGTCTTCAATGACCGGGATGACACGGTTTACCAGCGGGACAATGACCTTACGACCTTTCAACCACTGGTTCTTTGGGTCTTTCGGATTGATACACATCGCCGTATCACCCATAATGGTCTCAGGACGTGTAGTCGCTACGACCGCATAATAGCCTTTGGCGTCCTTGTGGATGATGTTGCCCTCTTTTTCTAGATTCTCTTGATTCTCCAGATTGTCTAGGCCGTCTACGTAGTATTTCAGGTGGAAGAGATGGCTCTTCTCCTCACGGTAGATAACTTCCTCGGTTGAGAGGGCTGTCAGTGCCTTCGGGTCCCAGTTGACCATCCGCAAACCACGATAGATGAGTCCTTTCTTGTATAGGTCAACGAATACTTTAATAACACTCTCACTGCGTTTCTCATCCATCGTAAAGGCTGTACGGTCCCAGTCACATGAGGCACCCAGACGGCGTAACTGTTTGAGGATAATACCTCCGTGCTCATGTGTCCAGTCCCATGCATGCTCCAAGAACTGGTCACGTGTCAAGTCGTGTTTCTTGATACCTTGCTCAGAGAGTTTTTTCACTACTTTCGCTTCCGTGGCTATAGAGGCATGGTCTGTGCCCGGCACCCAGCAGGCGTTCTTCCCCTCCATTCGGGCACGACGCACTAATATGTCCTGAATGGTGTTATTGAGCATGTGTCCCATGTGTAACACACCAGTCACGTTAGGCGGCGGAATAACGATGGTGTAGGGCTCACGGCCATCGGGTTTACTACTGAACAACTTGTTATCCAGCCAATACTGATACCATTTTGATTCGACCTCTTTGGGGTCGTATTTGCTTGCTAATTCCATACTTATATATAAAAGGTGTGCAAAAGTAACACTTTTTTCTGATACTACCAAATTTTTTGGTGGTTTCAGAATTTTTATTTACTTTTGCATCTGATATGGAACAGATGCATACAAGAGAAGAGAAGATGGAAGCCTTCGGGCGATTGTTGGATGTGATGGACCGACTACGTGTGGAGTGTCCTTGGGACCGCAAACAAACCAACGAGTCGTTACGTCCCAATTCTATTGAGGAGGTCTACGAGTTGTGTGATGCCCTCATCAAGGATGACCAACATGAAATTTGCAAAGAACTGGGTGACGTGTTATTGCATATCGTCTTTTATAGTCGTATCGGTGAGGAGAAAGGTCAGTTTGATATTGCTGATGTTTGTAATAAGTTATGTGATAAGATGATCTTTCGTCATCCGCATGTCTATGGCGAGGTCGTTGCCAAGAGTGCAGAAGAGGTCTTGGATAACTGGGAGCAAATCAAACAAAAGGAGAAGGATGGGAATAAGACCGTTCTAAGCGGTGTTCCCAACTCACTGCCTTCATTAATCAAAGCCTATCGTATTCAAGACAAAGCCCGTCATGTGGGCTTCGATTGGGAGGACAAACAGGATGTCTGGGCCAAGGTACGTGAGGAAATCGATGAACTGGAAGAAGAACTGAGACGTGAAGACAAGGTTTGCTCAGAAAGAGAACTTGGCGATTTCCTCTTTGCGGTGATCAATGCGGCACGTCTTTACCATCTGAATCCGGATAATGCACTGGAAATGACGAATCAGAAATTCATCCGACGCTTTAATTATATTGAACAGCATAGTATCAAGGCGGGGAAACCTTTGACGGAGATGACTCTTGCGGAGATGGATGCACTATGGAATGAGGCAAAGAGTAAAGAGAAACAATCAATGAAATAATTATGAAGAAAATTGCAATTGTAATGATGTTGATCGCCGCTGTGGTCATGACCATGAGCGGCTGTGGTGGTAAAACACAACCTGTCCCGTTTGATAATGGTGATTCAACAGACATGAGTGCACTGCAGGATCCGACGATCTATGGTGTCTGTGGAGAGGGTACTGCCATGAATACCTTGCAGATTGTGATGGACTTGGGTGATACCATCCAACTGGATATCACTTATGCCCGTGATAATAACCAAGTATTCGGAGGTCTGCAGGTCGGTGATCGGATGGCAGTAGTTCCCAATGCTGAAAAGACTGAGGCACTGATCGTCATCAACCAGGCCGCTCTCTTAGGTAACTGGGTGATGCCTAATCCTCTTGACGGCAGTGATGAGGTCGGTTTTCGTATCAAGGAAGGCGGTATCGTCGAGGGTATAGAGCAGAGCAGTCTGACCTATAAGACCTGGAGACTGGTGCGCGGTAAACTTGAGATAGTAGCCGTACGTGAGGGTGCTGGTGACGAGGAGGAGATTGGCCTTTACGACATCGTGAAGGTGACCCCGGACTCTTTGATCGTCAAGGATAGTGAGGATATCTATGAGTATGGACGCCAACAACTGAAGAAGCCCGACTCTGATATTAAATTGGAAGAGGCCTCGGAAGAGGACTTTAAGATTTGATGAAAGATATTGGAACCGTTTAAAGTTCATATATTAGGTTGTGGGAGTGCATTACCCACACTCCATCATAACTCTTCCGCACAAGTGGTGGAACTGCGGGGTAAACTGTTTATGATAGACTGCGGAGAGGGGACCCAGATGCAACTGCGTCGGTCTCATATCCATTTCTCCAAACTCTCCGCAGTCTTTATCACTCATCTGCATGGAGACCATTGTTTCGGACTGATAGGTATGATTAGTACTTTTGGTCTGTTGGGACGGACGGCAAAGTTGGATGTCTATGCACCTGTAGCCTTGGAGAAGATGCTTCAGGAACAGATGCGACTGTTTTGCAACGGACTGGAGTATGAGGTGGTCTTTCATGCTGTTGACACAACCTGTCAGCAAGTGGTTTATGAGGATCGTAGTCTGACGGTAGAGACGATTCCTTTGGAACATCGTGTTCCCTGTTGCGGATATCTGTTTAGGGAAAAGGAGACCCAGCCCCACATCAAACGGGATATGATTGACTTTTATCGAATCCCTGTCAGTCAGATACAAAACATAAAGGCCGGAGCCGATTGGACAACGGAAGAGGGAGAGGTCATTCCCAATAGCTGTCTGGTAGAGCCTGCCGATCAGTCCCGTAGTTATGCCTATTGTAGTGATACCCGTTATATTCCGACATTGCATGAGCGTATTCAGGGAGTAACGGTACTGTATCATGAGAGTACTTATGCCGAAGACAAGATACAGAGCGCAGAGAAGTATTTCCATTCAACGGCTCGTCAGGCAGCAATGGTTGCCAGAGACGCTCGGGTAGGCAGATTACTGTTAGGCCATTATTCCTCCCGCTATTTGGATGAGAATGTCTTGTTGGAGGAAGCCAGAGAGGTCTTTGAAAACAGTTTCTTATGTGACGAACAGATGATTTTTGAGTTGTAGGTTCATTTTTTTTGCGTTAAAATTTGGTAATTCTAAATATTATGCTTACCTTTGCAATATAATATGTAAGTTTATGACGAAACGATTACTTGCTTTAACCCTTCTCGTTGCATGTTTGTTCATGCTTCCGACCATCACTCAGGCATTGCCGTCTGAGCAGTTGGGAGTAGAGCAGATGGACGATAAGAATGATGTGCAGATTAGTGTATCGAAGTCTGTCGTTCATATTATTGGTGCAGAGGGACAGGTGATGGAGGTTATCTCCTTGACAGGTCGCCATGTGATGTCTGTCCGTATTGATAGTCCTGCTCAGAGAATAGAATTAACAAACATACCTAAAGGTTGCTACATTATCAAAGTTGGAAAGGTTGTCAGAAAGATTCTCATCTGACGATTCTTTTATTTCTGATGGTATCATGGATATTGGCTGGTTGTAGCAATGGTTCCACTCAGAAAGGCGATTTGACACTTGAGGCGTTTTCATCTTTGAAGACGCCTGTTTTTGAAATTACACCATCTGAGATCCAGTCGGCACTGAAGAGAATGGGACAGGTGGGTAAGGATTCCCTCACTCCTGACAGTCGTACGGCCCTCTACTATCAAGAGAATGGTAGGATGTTGTGGTTTGGCCGCCAAGGTATTTCCGATAAGGCCGATACCTTGATACAGCATTTGTCTCAAGTAGGGACAATGGGCTTTTCTGACGCCTATTTCAAAGTGAAGGATCTGGAGGATGACCTACAGAGATTCAGGTCTTTAGACTTTGACAAGCAGCATTCCGTCAATGACGTGATTGCTCGTCTGGAATATCGTCTGACGCATGCTTATCTAACCTATGTGTCAGGTCAGCGATATGGTTTCGTCAATCCCAAGAAGGCGATAAACAGGGTGGAGTCGACACCGGATAGTCTGGGGAACGTGAAGGTGCGTTATGTGAACCTCTTTGATATGGCTATCGAACAGCCTACAGTCGCTTTTTATCAGCAAGCGATACGGAAGATAGAGAATGACAGTGTGGGAGAGATGATGAAGGAGGCGGAACCGCAGTCCAGACTATACGGACAGTTACGCCAACGCTTGTCTTCTGCTACTGAAGAGGATCGCAAGCGTATCCTGATTAATATGGAGCGGTGCCGTTGGCGTGAGCAAACACCTATACCGACTACGGGCAAGCGTATCATCGTGAATGTTCCTGCCTTTATGCTGTATGCCTATGGACCGGATTCTGTGATGTCGATGAAGATAGGATGTGGCACTACAAAGACAAAGACTCCTCTGTTGAGCAGTGCCATTGAGTTCATGCAGATTAATCCGGAATGGAATATCCCGCAGAGTATTATCAATAATGATGTGTTGCATCATGCAGGCGATAGCAGTTATTTTGCTCGTCATCGCTATTATATCGCTGAGCGTGCCACAGGCAAGAAAGTCGCTATCCAAAGTGTGTCACGTGCGATGCTGGCAAGTGGTAAGTATCGTGTGTCGCAGAATGGTGGACGAGGCAATTCATTGGGACGTATCGTGTTCCGATTCAAGAATAATTTCTCAGTATACCTGCATGACACGTCCACTCCGGCATTTTTCCAAAACGCATGGCGTGGGGTGTCTCATGGCTGTGTCCGTGTACAGCGTCCTTTTGATCTTGCTCATTTCCTCTTGGGAGATATCGATGCCTGGACGTTGGATCAGATCCGCATCTCTATGGATATTCCGCCAGTGACGGAAAAGGGTAGGGACTATGTACGCTCTCATGCTCTTGATGAGGATGAGAACGGCCGTAAGTTGCCTCGTAAGTTAGTGAGTTATATGCCGGTGAAGCCTCACGTACCTCTTTATATTATATATTATACGCTTTATCCTGACCAGAACGGACAGATTCAGACCTATCCGGATGTCTATGGATATGACCAGTCTGTCTGGAATCATCTCAAGAAGTTTATCTGATGACCCCTGTTGACGAGAAGCAATTGATAGAGATGCTCTCTGACCCTGCCACGCAGCGGAAGGCTTTTGAGCAGGTGGTACGCCAGTATAGTGAACAACTGTATTGGCATGTTCGCCGTATCGTTCTCACTCACGAGGATGCCAATGACGTGATGCAGAATGTGATGTTGAAGGCCTGGGCGAATATCGATTCTTTTCGCAAAGATGCCAAGATATCTACTTGGCTTTACCGTATCGCTGTCAACGAGAGTCTTGACTTTGTGCGTCGTCAGAAACACCTCTCTGATATGAGCGTGGATGATATGAAAGGAGTTGCTGGCACACTGATGGCTGATCAGTATTTTGATGGAGATGAGACAGAGGCTCAGTTACAGGAAGCCGTCGCACAGTTGCCGGAAGTACAGCGTACCGTATTCACCCTCCGTTATTACGAGGAGATGAAATATAGCGAGATGAGTAAGATCCTCAATACCTCCGAGGGTTCCTTGAAAGCATCCTACCATTTTGCCGTGAAGAAGATCTCCGATTTTTTTAAGCAACGTGATTAAACTATTTTACATCAGTAACGTCAAAGAAACAAAAGCAGAAAGATGATGAATGAGGAGAATATACTCAGAGAACGGATGTCGAAAGAGAATCCTTTCCGTGTTCCGGAGGGTTATTTCGATGACTTTGCCAATCAGGTGATGGCTATGTTGCCGGAACGTGAGCAGAAGCCGGTGGCCAAGCGTGTACTGCTTCGTCCCTGGATGTATGCTGCTGCATGTCTTTTGGTGGCAGTCTTCTGCGTGACAGTCTATTTCTCCAGAATGACAGCCGATGAGCCTGTCGAGACACCACAGATTGCTGCCGTATCGGAGACTTATATGGATGAGGCTGCCGATTATGCGATGCTTGACAATGCTGAGATCTATGCATGTCTGGCTGATAACTAAAAAGAAGGTATATGAAGAAGGTATTTGTTTTATGGACTCTTCTGATGGTAACGACCATCACGATGGCACAGGAAAAGAAATTCTCTCCTGAGAAGTTCGAGGCTGATTTGGAGGCTTTTGTCACGAAGGAGGCTAAGTTGACTGACGAGGAGGCTAAGAAGTTCTTCCCGCTCTTCAGGGAACTGCATCAGAAACAACGTGATATCTATCGCCGTATGCGGCAGGCTGGTAAGAGTAAGCCTGCGGATGACAAGGCTGCTGCCGAGACCATTGTACTGTGTGATAAGTTAACTATTGAAGCCAAACAGTTGGAGCAGAAATATCATAACAAGATGATCAAGGAGATACCTGCTTCTAAGGTCTATCAGGCTATCAATGCGGAGAACCGCTTCCACCGTAAGATGATGAAAGGATGGCAGGCTTCTAAAGGGAAGCCGATGGGCAAACGCCACTAAGATCACATTTACTACAGTGCGGACTGCGAGAGGTACAGACATAGCGTCCGTGTAGCAATAACCAATGATGTGCCCGAGGGATATCTTCCTCGGGTATGTTTTTGACTAGCATCTGCTCCACCTTATAGGGGGTGTCGTCTTTCTTACCCACCAGCCCTAAACGATGACTCACCCTGAATACATGGGTGTCTACCGCCATCGTTGACTTCCCGAAAGCAACGCTCTGTACCACATTGGCCGTCTTCCTACCTACTCCGGGCAGGTCAAGCAAGGCATTCATGTCTGTCGGAACCTCCCCGTCATACCTCTCCACCAGCATCCGTGCCATCTTTACCAGATGGTCTGCCTTGGCATTGGGGTAGGAGACACTCTTGATATACTCCAACACGTCTTCCGCCTCTGCCTGTGCCATGGCCTTGGCATCAGGAAAACGGTGAAACAGGTCAGGAGTCACCTGATTGATACGCTTGTCCGTACATTGTGCACTCAGAATCACAGCCACCAGTAACTGGAATACATTACCGAATTCCAGTTCCGTTTGTACCTCAGGCATCTGCTCCCTGAAGTATCTCAGGATGTACTCATATCGTTCTTTTCGTTTCATCCTTGCAAAGATAACTTTAATTTCTCAAACTCCCAAATTTACTCCTCTTTTTCTTTGCCGATTCAGAAGTAATCTTCTCGTTTTTCGCTAATAATCCTGAAATCTTCTGCCGTGTTTACCGAAATGAGGCAGAATTTTAGTACCTTTACACCCGCAAACTCAAACAAATCTGACTCCCTGTAACAGTAAAATGGAATAACATGAAGATAATAAATGACCAACTGATTAACGGTGTAGTGGAACAGGCGAAGCAGTCGCCACGACTAAGGATGAACTACAACTTCCACCAGAGCCTTCTGGACAAGTGCCACCGTTTTCTCAATGCCCTAGAACCAGGCACATACATCCCTGTGCATCACCATCCAGACAAGGACGAGACTTTCGTGATACTGAAAGGAAAGGTCAGAGTGTCAACCTACAATGACCAAGGAGAGGTTATCGCTTCTTGCGTCATCAGTCCGGATAACGGCACATACGGGGTGGATATTCCAAAGAATGTATGGCATGGTTTGGAGTGCATTGAACCCAGTGTACTTCTCGAATGTAAGGCAGGCCCATTTGTAGAGCATGAGGTGGATGGTATCTTGGAGATAAAGGAAGGCAAGGACATCTATCTGGCAGGAGGCTGTTTCTGGGGGACAGAGCATTACTTCAAACAGATTGAGGGTGTTGTGCAAACGTCTGTTGGTTTTGCCAACGGACACACGACAGATCCATCGTATAAAGAGGTATATACAGACTCCACAGGATATGCCGAGACGGTGCATGTGAAGTATAATCCCGATGTGGTCAGTCTGGAATTTCTGTTGCAGATGTTCTTTAAGGCCATCGACCCCACCAGTCTCAACAAACAGGGACATGACGAAGGAACACGTTATCGTACTGGCATCTATTATACCAACGACGAAGATTTGCCTGTTATCGAAAAGGTTTTTAGTGAGGTACAGAAAGAGTATCAGGAGTCTTTGGCTGTAGAGAAACAGCCTTTGCAGAATTACTATTCAGCCGAAGAGTATCATCAGAACTATCTCGACAAGAATCCTACCGGCTACTGTCACCTGCCAGAGTCGCTCTTTGAGTTTGCAAGACAAGCAAAGGAGAAGAAATGAGCATCATCTTGAATGTTGACGGCACCCGAGAAGGCACATTCACTGTGTTCATGAAGAAACTCATGAAATTATTTTATTGGGGAGAGTAACACGACGTAGACAAGCATAAATTCAAATTTACCTCCCCTCCCATGTGTAGGTGGAGAAAGATGCCTGCAAAGTGGGAGAAAGGTGCCTGCAAACTCCTCTTGCGTCCCTTGGCTGGGCGCACATAGAGCAGCGGTTTCTCGTCCTCACCTTTCGTAGGGCGAGGATGACCCTTATTCGTCTGCTGGGACAGGCCAACAACATGAAGGAAATCGCCCTGTCAATGCTGACGCTGACCCGTGACGGCTACCATAAGATACTGGTCTTTCGATTATAGTCTTCTATTTGATCGTTACAGGCATATTGGCTTCTTGCCAAGCCATGATACCACCTTTGAGATTTACGCACTTGTAGCCGACATCTGCCAGTCTTCCGGCAGCATTGGCTGAACGGCGACCACTACGGCAATACACAGCAATAGTCTTATCGGTAGGGAGTGTTGCCTTTGCCTTCTCTACAAAATCACTCTGTCCCTGGTCAATGAGGATCGCCCCTTGAATATGCCCTTCCGCATATTCGGCAGCGGTTCTTACGTCAAGGATAACTACACTGGAATCTGCAATAAGTTCTGCAAATCCCTGAACATCGGTGTTCTCAAAGTTCTGTTGGCCACAGGCAGTATTCAGCCCTAGCACAGCCAATAAACAGGTCAATATCTTCTTCATATCCTAATAATTCTCATTTTTTTTGCAAAAATAGCGAATTTACGGCATTTATGATTACTTTTGCAATAAAAGTTGCGAAAATGGGCTGCATCTCAGCAAAAACAAGTTCTTTGCATTCGATTTGCACCATCTTTGTGCTCAGTTTTAAGTGAATTTATGTAAATGACATGACTATGACAGAATTTGAAAAGATGCGCAGCGAAGAGTTCTACGACTTTACAAGCGAAGAATGTCTGGCGAGTTACTACAAAGCCAAGCATCTTTGTGCGAAACTGCAAACCATGACTGTAGAGGATGATGACTACAGGAAGACGATAGAAGATTTGATTCCCGGTATTCCTGAATCATCCACGGTAGCGCCACCATTCCATTGCGACCACGGACATGGCATCAAACTGGGTGAGAATGTATTTATCAACTACAACGGCACCATGCTCGACGGAGGTATTATCACCATAGGTTCCAATACCCAGATTGGTCCGAACTGCCAGTTCCTGACTCCGAATCATCCTATGGATTACGTCGAGCGCCGAAAGCCCATAGAGCGATGCTCTCCGATAACTGTTGGTGAAGACTGCTGGCTGGGGGGCGGTGTGACGGTCTGTCCTGGAGTAACGATAGGCGACCGTTGTGTCATTGGTGCAGGAAGTGTGGTGGTAAAAGACATTCCCTCCGATTCTGTGGCAGTAGGCAATCCTTGCCGAGTCATCCGCAATAGAAACTACTGAAAGAGTTGAAGAGAATTTCAATTTTCTCCGTAACTTTTTCCTTAAATTCTTGATAATTTAGGAGAATAATGCTACCTTTGTCCCTGCTTTATGAATACAAAAGAGATACAGATACGTGATTACAACTACGCATTGCCCGATGAGCGCATTGCGAAGTTTCCCATGGCGGAGCGTGATCACTCGAAGTTACTGATATATAAGAGCGGTGAGGTAGGAGAGGATGTGTTCTACAACCTTCCCCAGTATCTTCCGTCCAAAGCCCTGATGGTATTTAACAATACGAAGGTGATCCAGGCCCGTCTGCATTTCCATAAAGACACAGGTGCTTTGATTGAGGTATTCCTATTAGAGCCCGCAGTCCCTGCGGATTATGAGCAGATGTTTCAGACCCGAGGGGAGTGTACATGGCTCTGTCTGGTGGGCAACCTGAAGAAATGGAAGGAAGGTGCACTCATACGCAAATTAGAAATTAGGAATGAGGAATTAGAAATTAAAGCATCACGACTTGGGGAACAAGGAACGAGTCAGATGATCCATTTCGAGTGGAACGGTGACGTGCCCTTTGCCGATATCATTGATGTGATAGGTGAACTGCCTATTCCTCCCTATCTGAATCGTGAGACACAGGAAAGTGACAAGACGACCTACCAGACGGTGTACTCCAAGATCAAGGGTAGTGTGGCTGCTCCGACGGCCGGACTGCATTTCACGGAACGGGTCCTTGCCGATCTTGATGCACATGGTATTGAGCGGGAGGAACTGACCCTCCACGTGGGGGCTGGTACGTTCCGCCCCGTGAAGAGTGAGGCGATAGCAGGTCATGAGATGCATACGGAATATATTGCCGTGCGTCGTCATACGCTGGAGCGCCTGATAGCCCATGATGCCCGGGCCATCGCCGTAGGAACGACGAGTGTGCGTACATTGGAGAGCCTGTATTATATGGGTCTCAAAGTGATGGTCAACCCCGATATCACAGAAGAGGAGTTGCATGTCAACCAGTGGGAGCCGTATGATGGAAGAGGTGAAAAGGAAGATGTAAGAGTTGTCCTTCAGGCTTTGATAGACTGGATGGACCGTCATGCGCTCACCACGCTCCATTCCTCCACCCAGATTATCATAGCCCCTGGTTATCGTTATCATATTGTCAAGATGCTCGTCACCAATTTCCATCAGCCGCAGAGTACCCTCTTGCTGCTGGTCAGTGCTTTTGTCAATGGTGACTGGCGGCGCATCTACGACTACGCCTTGGCTCACGACTTCCGTTTTCTGAGTTATGGTGATTCATCCCTATTGATACCTTAAAAGATTAAAGATATGAAACATGGACTGATTACTGTGGCAGCAGCCGTGCCTGCCGTTAAAGTGGCCGATGTCGAGTTTAACGTACTCGAGATTGAGAAACTGATTGCCAATGCGGAAGGGCAGGGTGTAGAACTGCTCTGCTTCCCGGAACTCGCCATCACAGGATATAGTTGTCAGGACCTCTTCAAGGAACAACTGTTGCTGGCCAAGGCTGAGGAAGGACTGATGAACCTGTTGGACTTCACCCATAAGTTGAATGTGATCTGTGTGGTGGGCCTTCCCGTACAGGTAGGCGGTCTCTTGCTCAACTGTGCTGCCGTTATTCAGAGCGGTCTCTTGTTAGGTTTGGTGCCAAAGACCTACCTTCCTAACTATAATGAGTTCTACGAGAAGCGTTGGTTCGCTTCGGCTCAAGACCTGAATCCTACGGATCTCTATCTGGCAGGTACTCCTGTCAGGATATCCGCAGAGCCCATGATCTTCCAGACGGATAGCGGAGTGAAGTTCGGCGTGGAGATCTGTGAGGATGTATGGGCCCCCGTACCGCCCAGTAATAACCTGACGATGGCAGGAGCAGATATCATCCTCAACTGTTCGGCGAGCGATGAGTTGATCGGGAAGCATCGTTATCTGCGTTCCCTCATTGCTCAGCAGAGTGCCCGTACAATCAGTGGTTATGTCTATTCCTCCTGTGGCTTTGGCGAGTCGACGCAGGATGTCGTCTATGGTGGTAATGCCATGATCTTTGAGAACGGTCGTCTGTTGGTGGAAGGGGAGCGTTATTCCTTCCAGCCACAGTTGCAGGTGACGCAGATTGATGTCGACAGGTTACGTACAGAGCGTCATACCAATTCCACCTTTATCAATGCCCAGCGGAATGCCATTGCTCATGTGGTGGAGTGTAAAGCGGTGGAACTGCCTGACTTCCAGTTGTTGCGACCAGTCAATCCTCATCCCTTCATTCCCCAGGAAGAGGAGATGCAAGAGACCTGCGAGGAGATTCTCAATATCCAGACGGCAGGACTGGCCAAGCGGTTGGTCCATACGAATTGTGAGCATGTGGTGTTAGGAATCAGTGGAGGTCTGGACTCTACCCTGGCTTTATTGGTATGTGTGCGTACCTTTGATAAACTGGGACTCGACCGTAAGGGAATCATTGGGGTGACGATGCCCGGTTTTGGTACTACAGACCGCACCCATGATAATGCGACATCCCTCATGCAGACCCTCAATATCTCACAGATGGAGATTTCCATTGCCAAGGCCGTGAAGCAGCATTTTGAGGATATCGGCCATGATATTAAGAAGCATGATACGACCTATGAGAACTCACAGGCTCGTGAGCGAACGCAGATACTGATGGACCTGGCCAACCAACTCAATGCGATGGTGGTGGGTACGGGTGACCTCTCGGAACTGGCTCTCGGATGGGCTACCTATAATGGTGACCACATGTCGATGTATGGTGTCAATGCCAGTATCCCCAAGACACTCATCCAATACCTGATCAAGTATATTGCCGGCCAGCCATCGTTCAAAGCCCAGAAGGATACCTTGCTGGATATTATCGATACCCCGATCTCGCCAGAGTTGACTCCTGCTGATGCAGAGGGGAATATCAAACAGAAGACGGAGGATCTGGTAGGACCTTATGAGTTGCATGACTTCTTCCTCTATTACTTCCTCCGTTTCGGATTCCGTCCTGCCAAGATCTTCTTCCTGGCTACGAATGCCTTCAAGGAGAAATATGAGAAAGAAGTGATCAAGAAATGGTTGACCACCTTCTTCCGCCGTTTCTTCAACCAGCAGTTCAAGCGTTCTTGTCTGCCTGACGGTCCGAAGGTGGGTAGCGTGAGCCTCTCTCCTCGTGGTGACTGGCGCATGCCGAGTGATGCCTCCAGTGCACTTTGGTTGAAAGAGTGCGAAGCACTATAAGAATAAATGTAAAATGTTTAACGTTTAATGTATAACGTTTAATGCCAGAACAGAATAATCAGCGCAGAACACGTAGAACGCAGCAGACAGACAACACTTATGCCCATGTACAACCGCAGGCTACGGAGATAGAACGGGCCGTACTGGGTGCCTTGATGATTGACAAGGATGCCTATACCGTTGTCTGTGAGATGCTCTATCCGGAGAGTTTCTATGAGCCTCGTAACCAGAAGGTGTATGAGGCCATCCGTGAATTGGAAATGAAAGAACAGCCTGTTGACGTATGGACGGTCACAGAGCAGTTGGCCAAGCAGGGTGACTTGGAGGATGTGGGTGGACCGGCCTATGTGACGGAAATCTCCTCACGGGTGGCATCATCTGCCAATGTTGAGTATCATGCCCGTATCATCGCCCAGAAGTTTCTGGCGCGTCAGTTGATCTCCTATGCGAGTTTTATAGAGACAAAGGCTTTCGATGAGACCATTGATATCGATGACCTGATGCAGGAGGCCGAAGGTTCCCTCTTCGAACTCTCGCAGAAGAATATGAAGAAGGACTATACGCAGATAGACCCAGTCATCAAGAATGCTATTGATGTCATCCAGAAAGCCTCCGCTAACAAAGACGGACTGACGGGTGTGCCCACTGGTTATCATAAACTGGATGATCTTACCAGTGGATGGCAACCGTCTGACTTGGTGATTGTTGCCGGTCGTCCTGCGATGGGTAAGACCTCTTTCGCCCTCTCGATGGCCAAGAATATTGCTGCCGACTATCAGGTGCCGATGGCGTTCTTCTCGCTTGAGATGAGTAACACCCAGTTGGTCAACCGTCTGATATCCAATGTCTGTGAGATACAGGGTTCAAAGATTCTGAACGGACAGTTGCATCCTGACGAATGGGATCGTCTGGATAAGAATGTGACGAACCTGTTGGGGGCACCACTGTATATTGATGATACTCCCGGCCTTTCCGTCTTCGAACTGCGGACGAAGGCCCGCCGACTGGTACGTGAGCATGGCGTACAGATCATAATGATAGACTACTTACAGTTGATGAATGCCAATGGTATGCGTTTCTCCAGTCGTCAGGAAGAGGTGTCGACAATCAGTCGTTCACTGAAGGGCTTGGCCAAGGAGTTGAACATCCCTATCATTGCCCTCTCACAGTTGAATCGTGGTGTGGAGAGCCGTGAGGGACTGGAGGGTAAGCGTCCGCAACTGTCAGACTTGCGTGAGTCGGGAGCCATCGAGCAGGATGCGGATATGGTACTCTTTGTCCACCGTCCTGAGTATTACCATATCTATCAGGATGACAATGGTCGTGACCTGCACGGTATGGCACAGATTATCATCGCCAAGCATCGTAAGGGTGCTACAGGTGATGTCCTCCTGACCTTCCGTGGTGAGTTCACACGTTTCGAGAATCCGGAGGACAGTCGTCTGGGTAGTCATAAACGCTCGACGGGGAATGAGAACGAAGGGGAGATTGTTGCCAGCAGGGTCAATGGACAACCGAATGATCCTGCCGACCAGTCACCCTTTGATAACTACGATAACAGTGGTCCCCTTCCTTTCTGACACACCGTCTCCCTTCATACATTCTAGGCAAGGATTTTATTCAAAATCCTTGTCTTTTTCTTTTTTGTTTCAGAAATAAGTTGTAAATTTGCCAATGCATTGCCCGAATGCTTTAGCGAAAGTGGGTGATGTATTTTTGTGGGTAAAATTAAAGCGTTTGCTGTTTATTAGACATTCCGAAGTTTGGTCGCAGAAGAATACAGGTAAAACAAGCAGACGTTCACGATATGCGTGGACGTTGATTTGTTTCCTGTAAGGTCTGACCAAACACCTGGAATGCGGGCGAACTTCGTCCACGTTTCTGTGTTTATAGGTCAGGCTTTTGTTTTTTAGAGAGCAGCGCATAAACGATAAGCGCTTATGCAGGTATCCAATGACAATCCCGTACTGAACAATCCGTACGAGGAACCTATGTATTACTACGACACCGATATGAACGGTAACATAGATTATGAAACCGTCATCAACGGACGACGTCCATTTGGCTATGACGTGAATATAGTGCCGAAACGTGGACAGAAGAGTATGTTTTCCCAAGAGGCATTCTCCTCCGTTGACCCCAATGCGGAGTTTGTCAACGAAATCCGCAGTCAGGTGAAACAGTGGCGAGAGGCTGGCTATCCCAAGGCTTCACGCATCACAAAGGAGTTGCTCGATTTCTGGTTTAACAACAAAGATCGACGGGCAAACCTCCGTCTGTTCTTCTGTCAGCGAGAGGCTGTAGAAACGGCTGTGTGGCTGAACGAGATAGCAGAGCGTGACCCCAACATCGGCAACTACATCATCAACCAACTCTTGGAGCGTCGCCATACGGTGTCACAGGATGATGCCTATGTGCTGCCCCGCACTGCCTTCAAAATGGCGACAGGTACAGGCAAGACGGTGGTGATGGCCATGCTGATACTCTATAACTACCTGAACAAACGGGCAAATCCGATGGATACCCACTATGCCGACCACTTCCTGCTCTGTGCGCCAGGCATTACGATCCGCGACCGTCTGGCCGTACTGCAACTCGACTTCAGTCAGCGCAGCAACAACTTTGAACGTACAGACTATTACCATCAGCGTGGATTGATACCTCCACAGTTTGAAAAGGAATTGGGTGGTTTGAATTCCAGCATCACCATCGTGAACTACCAGCAGTTCCTGCCACGTGTATTCTCAGGCAAACATGCCTCACCCATGGATGGAAAGATCGTCTGGAAGGATGGTGAGATGGTACAGCAGAAAGAAACTGAAGACTACAGCGTATTGCTCAGTCGTGTCTTGGAAAAGGGCGTCAAAGGCAAACGCATCATCGTCATCAACGACGAGGCACACCATTGCTACCTGCCACGAAATACAAAGGACAAACTGGACGATGACGAGCGTTCTGAACTCAAGCAGGAAAACGAGACGGCTATGGTCTGGTACGAAGGTCTGCGCCAGATGAAACTCTTGGGCTATAAACTCCAGCATGTCTATGACCTCTCGGCTACGCCTTATTACCTGAAAGGTTCTGGTTATCCTGAATATTCGTTGTTCCCCTGGGTAGTGAGCGACTTCGGTCTGGTAGATGCCATTGAGAGTGGATTGGTAAAGATTCCCTATCTGCCAGCCTACGACAATACACCCGATTTGGATGAACCTAAACTGCGCAATATCTACGACAGTATAAAAGACAAACTGCCTAAGCGTGGCATCCGTGCCCAGAAGAAAAAGGATAAGGAAGACAAAGTAGATACCAGTCAGTTGGCAGTTCAGGCTCCCAACTTGCCGACGCTTCTGAATACAGCCTTAGAACAGTTTGTGAAAGACTATGAGGACTATGATCGCGGCTTGCGTCAGGCATACGAAGCGATGGGTACGCTCTATACGGCTCCTCCTGTCTTAATCGTGGTCTGCAACAATACTACCGTCTCCCATGAAGTCTATCGTGACATTGCGGGCTATCAGGATGGTGTCAATGAGGATGGTGAACCTCGCTATCGGCATGGACGCTTCGACGTGTTCTCCAACTACGACACAATGGGCCTACCCAAAGAGAAGTTCCCCACCTTACTGATTGACTCTTCAGCACTCGATGAAGCCTCCACACGTATCGACGATGCCTTCAAAAAAGCATACGCCAAGGAGATCGAAGACTTCAAACACGAATATGCCAATCAGCACGGTGCTGGCTCAGCCGACAACCTGACGGATGCTGATATCCTGCGTGAAGTAGTCAATACTGTTGGTAAGCCTGGCAAGTTGGGTGGCGATATCAAGTGCGTGGTCAGTGTATCGATGCTGACGGAAGGCTGGGATGCCAATACTGTTACCCATGTCTGTGGCATCCGTGCCTTTGGCAGTCAGTTGCTGTGCGAACAGGTGGTAGGTCGTGCCTTGCGTCGTCAGAGTTATGACCTGATACCTTACGATAAGTTGGGGCAAGAGATTGACCGTAAAGACTTGAAGAGATATAACGCAGAGAACGTCACCTATAAGTTCCCACCGGAATATGCCCGTATCATCGGTGTGCCGTTCAACACCTTCAAGGGTGGTAAGACGGTGGTGACAAAGCTTCAGAAGCCCAAGGCCATCATCCGTGCCCTGCCTGAGCGCCAGAAGATGGAGATCCGCTTCCCTGTGATTACTGGGTATCGCTCAGATAATGTGGAAGGAACGCTGACGGCAGACTTCACAGGACTGCCCAAGTTCAAACTCAACTTCCATCAGATACCTACGGAAACTGTCTTGCAGACTATTGTCAATGGTGATCAGAAGTTGCTAAAGACCGACTACTTGGAGTTGCGCGACAGTCAGGTGGTCTACTACTTTGCCCATCTGATGATACGTGAATACTACACCAGTCGTGAGCATGGGCAGCAATTCCAGAAATTCCCTGATATCAAGAAGATTGTTGAGACATGGTATAATGAGCAGTTAGAAATTGTGGGCGGTGATGGCAGCACAGAACAAAAAAGACTGGTGATGCTTTGGAACTATAAGGTCGTGCTGGCCAGTATTATGGAGGGTGTTCATCAGGCTAACGCCGACCATGAGGAAATATCCGCCGTGCTCAACTACTATAACCCAGAGGGTAGTACCACCCATGTCTATCGTCCTACGAACAAGACTGTATGGCCTACACAGAAGAGTCATGTCAACCTGATTATCGCAGAAGATAACTCCTGGCAGCAGATAGCAGCCAAGACGCTCGACCAGATGGACTGTGTAGAGTCGTGGGTAAAGAACACCTATCTTGGTTTCCGTATCCCATACGTGGTCGGTGATGAGAACAAGGAGTATCTGCCAACGTTTATTGTTAAGACCAAAGACGTAAACCTGATCATAGAATGTCAGGACTTCGATGCCGACGGTTCAGGTAACAAAGAGGCAAAGCGCCACTATCTGAAAGACTACTGGATTCCAGCAGCCAACAATCTCAAGACCTACGGGCGTTGGGATTTGTTGGAGATCAAGGATATTGATCAGTTGAAAAGTGAGATTCTAAAAGCAATCAGTCAATGAATAGGCTACTTGTCATCATAGTGCCCGTAAGCGGACAGTACGTCAACATGCACCACTGTTTCAATAATCTCGTAAATCAGACGGTGCTTCTGAGTGATACGGCGACTCCACAATGTACCTCCGCCTCCCTTAAGTTGTTCAGGTTTGCCTGTACCAGTCTGAGGGTGTTCATAAAGTTCTGCTATAAGTGTAAGAGCCTTCCGATAGGCTTTGGGCTCGCTCTTGCTCAGCACTTTAAGATCTTCTTGAGCCTGAGGCTTGATCTCAACACTATAGCGGCTCATAGGTTGCGAATGTATTGGTCAAGTTCCTCTACGCTGACAAATTGTTTACCAGGCTGTTTCCTTGCCTTGTCTATGCGGGCAAAGAACTCTTCTTTTGTGAAGAGAGTAGGGTCTTCCTTTTCTGCTACAAGTTTGCGCAGATATTTTGCTGCTCGCTTCAGTAGGTTCTCGTCCTCTGCAATGATACTCATATTGCGGAGAATCTCGGCATTCATCTGTATTGCTGTCATGACTTCTTTTATTTTTTTCTGCTGCAAAGATACGACAATTTTCTGAATAAATAAATAAAAACAATATAAAATGAGTAAATACGATAGACCCGTTACCAGTATCAAGCACGACGATAAGCGTGCAGCCATTCCCGACAGTGCCCACCAGGGAGAGGAGCAAATGGCTATTAGCGGTAAGCCAGAGTGGAGTGAGTATCAGGTTTTCCGCCATGAGTTCCAGCGCGGACGTGATCCGGAACTCTACTGGCTCAATAAGTATAAGAACGATGATGAGGATACCCCTGACTATATGCCCCAGTTGCGGACTGACATCCGCAGCCTGTATAAACATGAGGACATTCGCCCGGAGGCCATCATTGACAACCTCTACGAACTGCATGAGCATAAGAGCGAGAGTGCCAAGTTGCAACTAGACCTCTTTGGCGATTTGGAAGACAAAGAGGATGATGAGTTGGAACGTTTGGCTGGCTACTATAAACATAGCGACAACTGGCAGAACAGACTGATACAGGGTGACAGCCTGCTCGTCATGAACTCCCTGCTGAATCGCGAGGGGATGAAGGGGCAGGTACAATGCATTTATTTTGATCCGCCGTATGGTATTCGTTATGGTGGAAACTGGCAAATCATGATAAACAAGCCAAAGATGGCTCATGAGTCAAGAGATGCTGAACTATCCAATGAGCCAGAGATGATAAAGGCTTATCGTGATACATGGGAATTGGGGATACACAGTTATCTGACTTATTTGCGAGATAGATTGGTGATGGCAAGAGAGTTGCTTAAAGAAAGTGGCTCGTGCTTTGTGCAAATCTCGGATTCGAATGTCCATCTAGTACGCTCCGTGATGGATGAAGTGTTTGGTAGCGAAAACTTCGTAGACCAACTTATTTATCAAAAGACTACAGGAGCAGGTAGCCCCAATGAACTGAAAGCTCCAGCATCGGTATGCGATTATATATTATGGTATGCAAAGGACAAGCCCAATCTTAAATTCAGGGGCCTCTTTGTTAAAAAAGTATTTGGTGGAGAAGGCAGTTCTGCTTATAAAAAGATAGAATTAGAAGATGGAACTAGAATGTCCATTTCCGATTGGGAAAAACAAACAGGGAAATCTTTTGATTACAACCAAAGACCTAATAATTCAAGAATATATGGGTTGGATAACCTTACCTCTCAATCTGGAGGAGATATTGGCAGGTTTGACATAGAATTCGAAGGAAATACCTATAAAGTTCCAGGTGGGAATGTATGGAAGACTAATGAAGAAGGAATAAAAAGACTAAAGAGGCTTCGTAGGATTGACGTTTCATCAAAAGGAGGATTAGGATATGTTCGTTATTTCGATGACTTTCCAGCTCAACCTCTGAACAATCTATGGACAGATACAGTTGGGCAAAATCAAATGGGAGGAGAAAAACTATACGTAGTCCAATCTGCTATAAAACCAGTTCAAAGATGCGTATTAATGGCTACAGATCCTGGCGACTTAGTTCTCGACCCTACTTGTGGAAGTGGCACGACGGCCTATGTAGCAGAACAATGGGGACGAAGATGGATAACAATTGACACCAGTAGAATTGCGCTAAACATTGCCAAAATAAGGTTAATTACTGCGTTGCTACCCTATTATAAACTCCATGATGATAATCAAGCAAATATTAGGCAAGGATTTAAATATAAAAGCATCCCACATATAAAACTGCAAGATTTGGCAAATGGACGTTCAGATTCAGAACCAGAAACGCTCTACGACCAGCCAGAAGAAGACAAGAAGCGTATCCGTGTGAGTGGGCCATTTACGGTGGAGACTTTGCAAAGCCTGGATGTTAGTTCGCCAGAGAGTTTAAATGACAAGCAAAACGACTACGATGAGTATGCTGCCTTTACTGACCGTATCTTTAATAATCTGAAGGCGAACGGTATTCGTAATGGCGTGAAGCAGCAACAAGCGGTGATGCACTCAATGGAACATCTCGACGAACCTTATCTGAATGCCAAAGGCTATTATAAGGCAGAAGATGAAAAGGAGCATTGTGTCTATTTTATGATAGGCCCCAAGTTTGGAACCGTCAGTAAGCACGCCGTGAATGAGGCCGTTCGTGCATTCCGTCAGCACTTGGATGAGTCCAACTGGCTCGTGATTCTTGGCTTCTCTTTCGAAGATACCATCGAGTCTGGAGAGAATAAGGACTATAACTTTGGAACGTTCCAAGTGTCGAAGGTGCGTATGAGTGACGATCTGCTGCAAGACGGTCTGTTGAAGAAGGATAAGAAGGCAGGTTCGTTTATCATCATCGGAGAGCCTGACGTCAGTCTTGTGAATGATGGCAATGGCACCTGTCATGTGGAAATAAACGGTATGGATATGTACGACCCAATACAGGACGAGGTAAAAGCCCGCAACGTGAACGATATCGCCTATTGGGAGATGGACGACAACTATACGGGTGGTCTGTTCAAGGTGCGCAGCATACACTTCTGCGGTGGCGACAAGAAAGACTTTGCAGCCTGGCGAAAAGGTCTCGACACGGTTGCCCGCGACTTGGCCAAAAAGAAGGCTGAACGTACCCTTCGATTGGAATTCAACGATGAGATATGGGATACGCTCTATGACTTTAAGAGCGAACCCATACCATATGAACAGGGCAAGAAGATCGCTGTCCGTGTGGTCTCGCAGTTTGGGGAAGAGAGTACAAAGGTGCTTGAAATGTAGGCTGTATGAAGTACTGGATAGCCCCAAGTAAGGACAGCACGTTCCGTATCGGAGATGCGATTAAGGCTCAACACGGAATGGCAGACTGGCGAACGGATAAGTTTGCGGTAGGCGATATTGTATTTATCTATAAGACCAAGCCAGAGCAGTGCATTCGCTACAAGATGGAGGTAGTGAAGGCCAAGATAATCTTTGACGAGGCACTCGAGCAGGAGAATTTCTGGACGGACAAGGATCTATATTATCACGGTATCACATCGTTCTATGCCAGACTAAAACTGATTGAGGAATATACGGATGACATTCTCTCTCTGCATCATCTGCATGAACATGGGCTACTGGGGAATCTGCAAGGGGTTCAGCAGTGTAAGGACGAAGGATTGCTGGAGTTCCTGCTCCATCCGAAGCAAATCGTAAATGATGATGTCTATGATGTGGACTACCCAGAGGATGATGAGAAACTCTATGAGGGTGCACTGATAACAGTAAAAGCCAATAAGTATGAGCGCAACCAAAAGGCACGTAGGGAGTGTGTAGCGCAGAAAGGATACAAGTGCTTGGTTTGTGGTTGTGACTTTGAAGCGACCTACGGAGAGATTGGTAAGCGGTTTATCCATGTTCATCACTTGACACCAATCTCTTCAATAGGAAAAGAATATCAACTGGATGTAGAAAAAGATTTGGTTCCTGTCTGTCCTAATTGCCACTATATGATACATAGGAAGACTCCTCCCTATACAATTGAAGAACTTAAGGAGGAACTGCAAAAGGTTGCCACTCCTGCTAAAAAGAGATCGTCGAAGAAGGCTACGGAGATAAGATTTGTGGCTGAGGCTGCCATACTGCGGGACGTTAACGATGATCCCGAGGTTCGCAAACTGATTCACAATATGATGGAGATGGATGGCGGTACGATGATGAAGAACATCCTCTCGGTATGTATCAGCATGTTCCAAGAGCGATACAACAGCATGAAGCCCAACGATTGGCGACATTTGGTGGACGACTATGTGAGAGCCGTGATCCATCGTCCAGATTTGCAGGAGGATGAGGTGTTTTACTTCAAAGTAACAGGATAGAAAAATGGATGACGGTTCTTGTCTTGCAAGCGACTTCGTCGATGATTGGTGATTCACTTTAGGACACGAACTTTCAGTTTTTGGTCGAAGGGATAAGAATAAAACCTTACTAGATATTTTCAAGAAAAAGGTATTCTGGTTGACAAAACACTGATAACTACTGGCTTTGCAACCTTTTTGAGGTCGTCAAGGTTGTCATAAGGTTGCTAATTTCCGTGAGGAGCCTCCTCACGGAAGAAGCCCCTACATCCTCCCTTCGGAGGCCGTACCTTCGACCCTCGAAGGCGGCACATCCTGCCCTCGAAGGTACGGGCTTCGTGGCAAGGAGGAGGCACCTGCATAAAATGGTGCATAAAAAAGGTTTTTCGCAATTCGTTCCAAAATCTGTCGGCAACTGAAAGGCAATCAGTTACCGACTGAGTGGCTTTCAGTCGGCATGTGATTGTGTTCCAAAGAGGTCTCGATATTACTCCGATATAGTTAATGACTTACTCCGATATGGATTTAGGGGGTATAACCAATATCAGAGTAGGGGTATAAGGATTATCGGAACAAGTGATAAACTATATTGGAATGAGTGATTAACTATATCCTTTACTAGGGGTAACCTTTTTTTGTTTCAAATGTGGCTTACATTCGAGGTGAATGAAGGGTTCAAACGTCCCGTTTGAACCCTTCATTTCGCATACTTGTCAATCAGAGATTGTGCTTGGTCGTTGCCGAGTTCCTTCGCCTTGTTGAGGTTCTTGGCTCCCTCGGCCTTTTGGTTGGTGAGGCACTGGGCAAGACCCAGGAAGAGGTAGCCGTCTGCCATCTCGGGTGACAAGCGGACTAGTTGCTGGGCGGTCTCGATGGCTTCTTTGTACATGCCGACACGTACTTCCAGCGATGCCCGTTCTGCTCGACACATCGGATCAGTAGGTGCCAGTTCTATGGCTTTCTTGATATCATCCAGTGCCTGTTGATAGAGATGACCACCTGACTCAGCGAGAAAACGGTTGTAATAGAACTGAGGACCAAGTTGTGATCCCATCAGTGAGGCATAGTCGTTGAAGTCGCTGACGGCAGGACGGAATTTCTCCATACCCAGTAACGTCTGGGCACGGGCCAGCAGATAGGGGGCCGCAGTCTTGACGTATGGCTTAGTAAACTGGTTGACGGCACTATCGAGGAGAGCCAGTTGCTGGTCTGTCTCACCCAACTGTGCCTTGCACTGTGAGGCCGCATAGAAAATATCGGCACTGCGCAGGTCTGTATGAGTCAGTTGCTCATAGAGACGGTAGGCCTCCGCATACTGTTGCTGTGCATACCGTATCTGTGCCTGTTGCTGTAGGTAGATGGCCATCGGGTTGATGCGATAGGCCTCCTGCGACTCACTATATGCTTTGTCGAGGGTCCATTCACCATAGGGCTTGTCGCTCTGGTACACCTCCTTCTGATAGATGATATCCGCATATTGATAATGGACATCATCCAGTTTACCGCCCACCTTCAGGGCTTGTCGCATATCCTCCTCTGCCTTGTCGAAGTTTCCCTTGGCAGCCTGAAAACGGGCACGGTAGACATATCCGTCTGTCTCGTTAGGGAATTTCTGGATGAAACGATCTACCATATTCACATATTGGTCTTCTTTCATGGAAGAAGATGCCAGGAAGAGGGCTAGTTGGGCATCCTTCGCATTGTCAGGAAGAGCGATGGGAATACCGATCTGTCGCAATACCGGATCGTTGATACTCAGTCCGTTGACGGCCATGTCAGCGGC
This sequence comes from Prevotella sp., assembly GCA_017449675.1. Classification (GTDB taxonomy): domain Bacteria; phylum Bacteroidota; class Bacteroidia; order Bacteroidales; family Bacteroidaceae; genus Prevotella. The sequence continues at coordinate 44,516 of JAFTFG010000010.1, read as the reverse complement.
AAAGCGGGCACTGATGGCATAGGATGTTCCCTTCTGTTCACCGGCAGCAGGTTGGAGGATTCCCACGACCTCTCCGTTCTGGTTGAGGATAGGACTGCTGATATGACTCTCCTCCGCATTCAACAGTAGGGTGTAGTACTGGTAGTTGTCCTTGAAAACCTCTGCATGACTGACGGAACCCTGTACACATAATGGTGTCTTCTTGACCGCATAGGGCAGTAGCCAGACCGTGCTTCCTGTTGTCGTATGGTCGGCAATCGGAAGGGGTGGGGTCTTGCGGGCGGCTACCTGAAACTTAGCGACATCGTAGGTTTCATTGGCACCGAGCATCTGTTCGACAGGGAATTCCTTGCCTTGGGCATCAATGACGATGGCTCGCTGAGCCCCGATAAAGGGGGCACAACTGCTGATAGCCTCACCGTCTGTACCGATAAAGAAACCAGTACTGCTGGCCAGGAGTGTACCGTCTGCGGAGAATGTCTTCACCGTCAGTAATGACTTCACGGCTTTGGATGTCCAGGAAGGACTCTGGGCCAACAGAGGTATAAAGGTAAAGAGGTAAAAGGGTACAAGGAACAGTATTCTTTTCATCATTTCAGTTCTCTATTTTTAATAGTTCTTTAGCATTTTCTATAGCAGCGGGTGTGATATCACTGCCACTCAGCATCTGGGCCACCTCCCGGACACGTTGCTCCATGTTAAGGAGTTGCATCTGTGTGGTGGTACCTGACGGGGTCTCTTGTTTAGATACGTGATAGTGGGTACTTCCGAGAGCCGCAATCTGTGGAAGGTGGGTGATAGAGATGACTTGTCGATCGTGAGCACCCATCTCCTGCATGATCTCTGCCATCCTCTCAGCGATCTTCCCGCTGACACCAGTGTCTATCTCGTCAAAGATGATGGTGGGGAGTTTGACGGCACCGCTAATCATCGCTTTCAAGGAGAGCATGACACGTGCGATCTCACCACCGGAAGCCACCTGCGAGATGGGTTGCAGTGGACTGGAGGTATTGGCACTGAACAGGAAGGAGATATCGTCTTGTCCGTCCTTCCGCAGTGTCTTCTTCTGTAGTGTCACCTCAAAACGGACGTGCGGCATCCCCAGGGTGACCAATCGCTCAAGCATCTGTCTCTCAATCTCTTTGGCAGCCTGTTGACGCTGTTTGGTGATCTTGTCGGCTTGGCGTTGACATTTCTCTTGTAATGTCGCTATCTCTGTTTCCAGAGCAGCCAGTGTCTCATCACTGTTCTCTATTATGCTCAACTGGCGTTTCAGTTCCTCGCACTGTCGGATGAGTGCAGCCACATCCTCTGCATGGTATTTCTTCTGGAGATCATATAAGAGGTCGAGACGCTGGTTGATACGCTCCAACTCACTGGGGTCGAAATCAACGGTCTCCAACTGTGCAGCCACATCCTCAGCGATGTCTTTGAGTTCTATCTGACAGTTGTCCATACGCTCAGTCCATTCTTGTGTGACAGGATAGACTGTTGCTATCGACCGGAGGGCTGCCAGTGACTTACGCAATAAGGAGAGGATACCTTGCTCGTCGGCAGAGAGATGGGTCTGTGCCTCATAGAGTGCCGTCTTGATATCCTCGCTATGGGTCATCGTCTCCCGTAACTGCTCCAACTCGTCTTGTTCTTCTTCCTCCAGATGGGCATTGACGAGTTCTTCATATTGGAACTGTATGAAATCCAAGTGCTGTCGGTTGCGTTCCGTTTCCTCCCGTAACTCCTCCAACTGTCGTTGTTTCTCGTGGTAGTCGCTGTATAGGGAGTGATATGCTGCCAACAGTTCCTGATCTTTGGCCAGGATATCAACCACCTCCAACTGGAAGTCCTGTTTACCCAGTAGCAGGTTCTGATGCTGTGAGTGGACATCCACCAGCATATCGCCCAACTCTTTCAGTTGTGAGAGTGCTACCGGTGAGTCGTTGATGAACGCACGGCTCTTTCCTGCTGCTGTGAGTTCACGACGGATGATACAGTCGGTGGCATCATAGTCGATGTCATTCTCTGTAAAGAATGCCTCTAACTGATACTTGCTCAGGTCGAAATGGGCCTCTATCACACAACGGTCCGCACCTTGCTTGACTGTCTTGGAGTCAGCCCGTTGACCAAGCAGCAGACCGATGGCTCCGAGGATGATACTCTTACCGGCTCCCGTCTCACCCGTGATGACGGAGAAACCGGGACGTAACTCTATATCCAACTCATCAATGAGTGTGAAGTTCTTAATGTATAGTTGTCTAAGCATCCTTAATTCTTAATTTTGTCCCATGCATTACTCTGTGATGCATTGATAGAGAAGAGCAGATCATAGACCTGTTCCTTCTCTTTCTGGGTTCCTTTTCCGTGATAGATGGAGGCGAGTTCATCCCGTTTGTAGTCTGTCCATATCTGCGGAAGCAGACTCAACGGTTTGTTCTCATGGGCTTGCTTGAGGTTCTCGAGAGCCGTAGTGATATTGGTTCTCCCTCGTTCCGCATTATTCGCCATCTCGTCAAGTCCTGTACGGTAGTAGTCATACTGTAACTGGCGTATAGGTTTCATACCCTCGTCAAGATAATCATTGATGATGGCAAAACGGTTACGGCTGGTCTCAAAGGCTTTCCATCCGGTATAACCCAGGTTCTGGGTGTTGTTGACCAGATTCAGGCAACGCTGTAATACATCGGTGCCACCCATGGGTGAGAAACTGTCAAGGTTGAGGCCTATGATGAGGTAGGCGTAATAGGCGAAGAGAGCCGTCAACTGGTTGTCAATCATCTCCTCTTGGAAATTCAGTTGGTCGAACTGGGCATACTCGAAATGGAAATCGTCATCCTTATTATTATATAAGGTGGAGGTATAGGTAGAGTGATAGACAGGACGGTTAGCCTGTATCATTGCCGAGGCCTCGAAACGATTGGCATCCTTGTCGTATTTGGTAATGGTGATATTGAAGTTGCAGTTGATGCGCTCATGTTTTTGAAACTGATAATCAGTCCATTGCCGTTCGTTGACAAACTGCTCCAACGACTGTTGTAACGTTTCGAAGATACTGGCATCCGTACCTTGTATCTGGGCATGGTTGATGGTGACCTTAGCATTCAGTTCCTGTGCTTGAAGACTGAACGAACAGCATATGAAGAGGAATAGCCAGATACACTTTCTCATAGGATTGCCGATAGTTCGTTGATGATGTCTGCCGCTACTAGATCCTTCGGCTTGCGCTCATAGTCTTTCTGTCCTGTAGGGGAGATGATACTGATCTGATTCTCGTCAGATTGAAAACACGTCCCTTCATGGCGGAGAGAGTTCAGGACGATGAAGTCGAGATTCTTCTTCTCCAGTTTGTGATGGGCGTTGACTTCCTCGTTGTTGGTCTCCAGGGCGAAACCTACCAATACCTGGTCGGGACGTTTCCGACGACCCAGTTCTGCGGCAATATCGTGGGTGGGCTTCAGACGGATGACGAGGTCGTCATGCTCCCGTTTGATTTTCTCTTCAGCCACGGTCTCTGGCCGGAAGTCAGCAACGGCTGCACACAGAATGGCTGCATCACTGTCTGTAAATGACTGGGTGGCCGCCTGATACATCTCCTCGCAACTCTCCACGTCAATGCGACGGATGTTAGGATGTTCGGTCTTCAGGGATACGGGACCGGCGACGAGGGTGACTTCGGCACCTCTTGCCGCACATTCCTCTGCGAGGGCAAAGCCCATCTTCCCGCTAGAGTAGTTGCCGATGAAACGCACAGGGTCGATCTTCTCATAAGTAGGACCTGCCGTAATCATAATCTTCTTACCGGTGAGCGGGGTCGTGGCAGACAGGGCACGGTCCAGATAGGCTACAATCTGTTCTGGTTCCTCCATACGTCCTTTGCCTTCCAGTCCAGAGGCCAGAAAACCGCTTTGCGGCTCTATCACCTGATTACCGAATGACTGTAGTTTGCGGAGGTTCTCTTGGGTGGTGGGATGCTGATACATGTCCAGATCCATAGCCGGAGCAATGAATACAGGAGCCTTCATCGAGAGATAGGTGGTGATGAGCATATTGTCTGCAACACCATGCGCCATCTTCCCTAAGGTGGAGGCCGTACAGGGTGCTATCAGCATGGCATCAGCCCAGAGCCCCAGTGCCACATGGGAGTGCCATGTACCGTCACGCTGGGAGAAGAAATCGCTAATGACAGGTTTCTGCGTCAAGGCAGAGAGTGTGATGGGGGTGATGAACTCCTTACCAGCGGGAGTGATAACCACCTGTACCTCAGCACCGGCCTTGATGAGTCCGCGAATGATATAGCAAGCCTTATATGCTGCTATGGAACCCGTAATTCCCAGTACGATCTTTTTCCCTTTCAGCATGTCTTATCCATTCATTTGACTCTCACGCAAACGGATTCGTGTGAGAACTTGTTTGGTATTATAGGTAAAGTCACCTGCCAATATCCAACTGTAATAACCAGGGTCATAGCGTAATACCTGTGTCACTGGTTCACCTTTATGCTTACCGAAATTGAACACTTCTGTCATGACAGGATTGCCGTCCTTGTCGACAACTGTCTTTCCCATCCGGTCTTTGAGTTCACCCCATACGATACGCCCGGCAAAATCGATGTTGTTATTGGCCCTTGAGAAGTCTGCGAGATACTGCATGTCATTCTGCAAGACACGCTCCGGGTCTTCCTGTTTCTCTGCGGTATACATCTCCAACTGTCCTTGAAGTACCCGATAGGTGGCCTCCGTATCCTCATCAGCGCGATGGGCCGTGAAGTCTTCTTCCATCTTCCTGCCGCAATAGAACTTATAGGCAGCGGCCAGATTACGGCGCTCCATCTTATGATAGATGGTCTGAACGTCTATCAGACGACATTTTGTGAAGTCGAAGTCAATACCGGCACGAAGGAATTCCTCTGCTAATAGGGGGACATCAAAGTGATTGGAGTTATAACCGGCAATATCACTACCGCTAAAAACCTGATATAACTGTTGGGCCATCTGCTTGAAGGTGGGCTTGTCCTTGACATCAGTGTTCTTAATACCGGTAAGTGCTTCCACCACCTCAGGGATGGGTTTCTCCGGATTGATGAGATGGTTGCCTCGCTCTTCCTTCCCGTCGGGATAGACTTTGATATAGGATATTTGAATGACACGGTCCTTGACAAGGTCAAGGCCCGTGGTCTCCAAATCAAATATGACAAGTGGTTTCTGTAAATTGAGTTTCATTCGCTAAGAGATTAGTCATTGATGAGCATAGGCATCATCAGCATCAGTACGTCTTGGTTTTCTGGCTGTTCAGAGGGAACGACCAGACCGGCGCGGCTAGGATCAGCCAATTGAATAATGACCTCCTGACAATCGAAGTTACTGAGTATCTCAATGAAAGATGCTCCCTTGAAACCGATACTCATAGGCTGTCCGTTGTAGTCGCATGACATCCGTTCTGTGGCTGTCTTGGAGAAGTCATAGTCCTCTGCGTCCAACTGAAGGGTTCCGCCTTCCACGTGGAAACGGATTAAGTTGCTAGAGTCATTGGAGAATGGCTGTACACGGCGTAGGGCTGCCAACAGTGCCAGACGGTCGACCGTCAGTACATTGGGATTACCTTGAGGTATCACAGAGTTGTAGTTCGGATAGCGTCCCTCTATCAGTCGACAGATAATCTGTCCGTCAGCATAACGTATCTGTGCATTACGCTCGTCAAAGCGAATCTCCACGTCCCCTCCGTCCTTCTGTAACAGGTTCTTCAATAGAGAAGCCGGTTTCTTGGGAAGGATGAATGAGGCAGGCTGCTCACTCTGAATGGCGAATATCTTATTGCGGACCAATTTGTGACCATCGGAGGCTACCAAGGCCAGACACTCAGGAGTCAGGTCGAAGTAGATACCGTTCATGACAGGACGCAACTCATCTTGAGCTGTTGCGAATAATGAACGGTTGATGTTTTCGGCCAGGAGATCGCTGGAGATCGTGATTACATGAGCACTCTCGCCGACAGCCTGTGACTGTGGGTATTCATCAGCACTCTCAATAGGTAGGGAGAATAGGCCGTTTTGGTAACTGATCTTGGCCATATTCTCTTGCAGATTGACATCAAAGGTAATCGGCTGCTCGGAAAATCCCTTGACGGCCTCCAACAGGTCGTGGTTACCAATAGCGAAACGGGCATTCCCGTCACAGTCGGTCAGTTCTAATTGCGTGTTCATCACATTCTCACTGTCAGAGGCAGTCAGATGAAGCACGTTGTCCTGGATGTCGAACAAAAAGTCTGCTAAGATAGGCAAGGAGTTCTTGCTGTTGATCACTCTCGAAAGAGCGTTGAGTTTGCTGCTGAGCGCAGTGCTGGATACTGTAAATCTCATGAGTATTTCGTTTATTTGTTTTAAGTCATTCAAATTGACTACAAAAATACAAAATTACTTATTCAAATGCAAAAATATTCCGTAAAATATTCTCAAATTAAAAGTATTTTTCGTAATTTCGCAATCTGAAACGTAAAATCAACAACTAATAACGAATAAATTATTATGGATTTAACAGGTAAGATTATTGCTGTACTCCCAGCAAATAGTGGAGTGTCCTCACGTACGGGTAATCCTTGGATGTCACAGGAATATGTGATAGAGGTTCCCGGTCAGTATCCTCGTAAGTGTGTCTTCCGTATCTTCGGAGAAGATCGTATCAAGCAGTTCAATATCCAGAACGGAGAGGAAGTAACGGTTAGTTTCGATATTGATGCCCATGAGTACAATGGTCGTTGGTTCAATGAGATTCGTGCTTATAACGTGGCTCGTGGTGCTGCTCCAGCCGCCGCTCCATATGCTGCTCCACAGGCTGACGCTCCGCAATCCGCCACACCATTTCCTCCGGCACAGGAATCCGCAGGAGAGGGAAGTGCTGATGACCTGCCCTTTTAGGATTAAGTTCTAGAGGTATAAAATAATATGGGCTGCATCCAAATGATGCAGCCCATTCTTATTCTGTCAGGAGAGTGGGGGATTACTCACTCTTCTCCATCTGTGCCTTCAGATTAGCCAGCACGTCAAGGTCACCGAGTGTGGTGCTTGCTGCGACGTTCTCAATCTTTGGAGCCTCGTCCTTCTTGGCAGCGCGTGTCTTCTTAGCGGCAGCCTTCTTCTCCTCACGCTGAGGATCCTCGAAGGTACGGCTGTGAGACAGGATGATACGCTTGGAGTCCTTGTTGAACTCAATTACCTTGAAGGGCAGAACCTCACCCTGCTGAGCCTGTGAACCGTCTTCCTTGACGAGGTGCTTAGGAGTAGCGAATCCTTCAACGTCCTTGTCGAGAGATACTACAGCACCCTTCTCCAACAGTTCGGTAATCTTACCCTCGTGGATAGAACCTACGGTGTACTTACCCTCGAAGACATCCCAAGGATTGTCTTCCAACTGCTTGTGGCCGAGAGAGAGACGGCGGTTCTCCTTATCAATATCAAGTACGATGACATCGATGTCTGCACCAACCTGTGTGAACTCTGAAGGATGCTTTACCTTCTTGGTCCAAGAGAGATCGCTGATGTGAATCAGACCATCCACGCCTTCCTCGAGTTCTACGAATACACCGAAATTGGTGAAGTTGCGAACACGTGCGGTGTGCTTGCTGCCAATAGGATACTTCACGTCGATAGCCTCCCATGGGTCTTCCTTTAACTGTTTGATACCGAGAGACATCTTACGCTCGTCACGGTCGAGGGTCAGGATTACTGCCTCTACGTCGTCACCCACCTTCATAAATTCCTGAGCGGAACGCAGGTGCTGGCTCCATGACATCTCTGATACGTGGATCAGACCCTCTACACCAGGCTGAATCTCAACAAATGCACCGTAGTCGGCAATAACGACTACCTTACCCTTTACGTGGTCACCCACCTTGAGGTCGGCATCCAGAGCATCCCAAGGATGTGGGGTGAGTTGCTTCAGACCCAGAGCAATGCGCTTCTTCTCGTCATCAAAGTCGAGGATAACGACATTGATCTTCTGGTCAAGTTCTACTACCTTATGAGGATCGTCTACGCGGCCCCAAGAGAGATCGGTGATGTGGATGAGTCCGTCAACACCGCCGAGGTCAACGAATACACCGTAAGACGTGATGTTCTTAACGGTACCTTCGAGAATCTGACCCTTCTCCAGTTTGCCGATGATTTCTTTCTTCTGTGCCTCCAACTCAGCCTCGATAAGAGCCTTGTGAGAAACAACGACGTTGCGGAACTCCTGATTGATCTTGACAATCTTGAAGTCCATCGTGGTTCCTACGAACTGGTCGTAGTCGCGTATGGGGTGAACGTCAATTTGGCTACCGGGCAGGAATGCCTCGATACCAAATACGTCAACAATCATACCGCCCTTCGTACGGCACTTGATGTAACCCTGAACGATTTCCTCATTGTCAAGAGCAGCGTTAACACGATCCCAACTCTTAGAGAGGCGAGCCTTCTTGTGTGACAGTACAAGTTGTCCCTTCTTGTCTTCTGCGTTCTCTACATACACTTCTACAGTGTCGCCTACCTTCAGGTCGGGGTTGTAACGGAACTCAGAAGCGGGGATGATACCGTCGCTCTTGTAGCCGATGTTAACGACTACCTCTTTCTTGTCAACACTGATCACAGTACCGTCGACAACCTGATGCTCACTGACTTTGTTCAGTGTCTCATCATAAGCCTTGTCAAGTTCTTCCTTGCTGACGTTTGCTACCCTTCCATTCTCGAACTCTTCCCAGTTGAAGTCGTTCAATGGCTGGACGTTCTTTGTTAATTCTGACATAAAATTGATTTGTTGCCCTTCCTATATGTGTCGGGGCGAGATCTGAACAGACGTTTATCAGACCATGTTTAATGGGTTAATAATGTATAGGTGTCAGCGCCTGTTCTGGCACCTACTGCCCCCTTTTGGGGCATAAACGGCTGCAAAATTACAAAAACTTCCGGTCATTACCAAATGTTTTGACCAGAAGTTTCGTAAATGACTGAATTTTTGTAAAATACTAATAACTGCGTGCGATGATGACACGGTGCTTGGAGGGTTTGCCGCTGACCATATCCGTGCCAGGTGTCTGTTCATAGGCAAAGGGGACGCAACGGATCGTGGCCTGTGTCTCATCCTTGATCTGAGCCTCGGTCTCAGCAGTGCCGTCCCAGTGGCAGAGGAAGAAACCACCGTCTTTGATTTTCTCCTTGAACTCTTCGTAGTTGTCGCATTCATAGACATGCTCATCACGATATTTACGGGCCTTCTCGAAGATGTTCTTCTGAATGTCCTCCAACAATTGCTCCACATACTGTGCAATGCCCTCGATAGGACGGGTCTCTTTCTCCAGTGTGTCACGACGCATCACCTCAATGGTACCGTTCTCCCAATCACGGGCACCGAGTACCAGACGAACGGGTACACCTTTCAACTCGTAGTCGGCAAACTTGAAACCAGGACGCTTGTTGTCGGCATCGTCGAACTTTACACTGATACCCTTTGAGCGCAGTTCCTTTATGATGGGTTGTACCTCTTTGTTGACAAGTTCCATCTGCTCTGGCTTGGTAGCGATGGGGATGATGACCACCTGGATAGGAGCCAGACGTGGAGGTAATACCAGACCGTTGTCATCGGAATGGGTCATGATGAGTGCGCCAATCAGTCGGGTAGAGACACCCCATGATGCGGCCCATACATATTCCGGTTTGTTCTCCTTATTTAAATAGGTGACATCAAAAGCCTTGGCAAAGTTCTGGCCGAGGAAGTGGGACGTACCGCTCTGCAGAGCCTTACCGTCCTGCATCATGGCCTCGATGGTATAGGTATCGAGGGCACCGGCGAAACGCTCTGTCTCACTCTTCACACCCTGTAGCACGGGAACGGCCATCCATTCCTCAACAAACTTGGCATAGACCTTCACCATCTTCTGAGCGTCAGCCTCGGCCTCCTCGCGGGTGGCATGAGCCGTATGGCCTTCCTGCCACAAAAACTCTGAGGTACGTAGGAAAGGACGGGTGCGCATCTCCCAGCGCATCACGTTACACCACTGATTACACTTCAAGGGCAGGTCGCGCCAGGAGTGAATCCAGTTCTTATAGGTGTTCCAGATAATCGTCTCTGACGTAGGACGGATAATGAGTTCCTCCTCCAGTTTGGCAGCAGGGTCTACCACTACGCCGCCGTCGGCAGCCTTCAGTCGATAGTGCGTGACTACAGCGGCTTCTTTGGCAAAGCCCTCTACGTGTTCGGCTTCACGACTGAGGAACGACTTGGGGATGAGCAGGGGGAAATAGGCGTTCTGCACATCCTCTGCCTTGAACATCTTGTCCAACTGCTGTTGCATCTTCTCCCAGATGGCATAGCCATAGGGCTTGATGACCATACAGCCGCGTACGGCTGACTGTTCGGCGAGATCAGCCTTGACCACCAGGTCGTTGTACCATTGACTATAATTGTCTGCTCTCTTTGTTAAATCTTTGAGTTCTTTAGCCATAAATTTCTTTATTTTTCAAAATTTGGTGCAAAATTACGAAATAATTATCAATTAGAGGTACGATATTATGAATTAATTTGTATCTTTGCGACAAATTTGTAACCATTTAAACGAAAATGTTCTATGAAGATTAAAATTGTTTCTTTGTTACTCTGCGTAGGTATGCTTTTCGCATGTAACAACACTCAGAAGGGTGCAGGTATTGGTGCCGGTGGTGGTGCTTTGTTGGGTGGTATCATCGGTGCTATAGCCGGTAATACGGCAGTCGGTGTGGCTGTAGGCGGTGCTGTTGGTGCTGGTGCAGGTGCTATCATTGGTAAGAAGATGGATAAGGCCAAGGCACAGGCTCAGCAGGTGCAGAACGCACAGGTGGAGACCGTGAAGGACACCAATGGTCTGGATGCAGTGAAGGTGACTTTTGATTCAGGTATTCTCTTTGCCACTGGTAAGTATGACCTGAGCACATCGGCCAAGAACTCGCTGGCTGAGTTCGCTCGTGTATTGAACTCTAACACGGATTGTGATGTGGCTATTATCGGTCATACTGACAATGTAGGCTCGGATGCAGTTAATCAGCCGTTGTCTGTCAACCGTGCCAATAGTGTGAGCAGTTATCTGCGTTCTTGCGGTGTACAGAGCAAGCAGATCAAGAGTGTAGAGGGTCAGGGTTCTACCAACCCCGTTGCTGACAACTCTACAGCAGCAGGTCGTCAACAAAACCGCCGCGTGGAGGTTTATATGTATGCCAGCCAGGAGATGATTCAGAAGGCTGAGGCCGGTACTCTCCAGTAATGAAGGCTTTCTGGAAAAGGATTAAACGATTTTTCATGTGGATAGTAGTTGCGTTTTTCGCTTCTACTATCCTTTCTGTTATTGTGTTACGTTGGATGCCTGTATGGTTTACACCTTTGATGTTCATCCGTGTGGCACAACAGGCATCTGCCGGTCAGGAGTTGACATTACATCATCACTGGGTACCGTTAGAGGAGATATCTCCCTCCTTGTCATTGGCTGTGATGGGCAGTGAGGATGCCCGTTTCCTGGATCATCATGGGTTCGACTATAAGGCCATCGAGCATGCGGCCATTCGTAACCTGAAGCATCCGGAGAAGCGGAAACTCGGTGCTTCTACCATCTCCCAACAGACCGCCAAGAATGTATTCTTATGGCCTGGTCGTTCGTGGCTTCGCAAGGGTTTCGAGGTGTATTTCACTGTTTTGATAGAGTTTTGTTGGTCAAAACAGCGTATCATGGAGGTTTACCTGAACTCGATAGAGATGGGGGAGGGTATCTATGGTGCCGATGCGGTGGCAGAGTGGCATTTTCATAAGACGGCGGCCCAGTTGACGAAAGAGGAGTGTGCCTTGATAGCCGCTACCTTGCCTAATCCTCGCCGTTATAACTCTGTCCGTCCGAGTGCTTATGTCTTGAAAAGACAAAAGCGCATCCTTCGTGAGATGCGCTATGTCAAACCATTACCGTAAGAATCATCCTTCTTACATCTTTCTTCTTATTTCCTCCGCCATCTGCTCTTGCAGTTCTTTTGCCTTCTGTGCGGCAACCTCAGCGAAGTCCTCGCCATTGCTGGCGTAGATGATTCCACGGGAGGAGTTTACCAATAGTCCACAGTCTTTCGTCATTCCATATTTGCATACCTCTTGTAGACTGCCACCCTGTGCGCCAACACCAGGTACGAGTAGGAAGTGGTTGGGGGCTACCTTGCGGATATCCTCGAACATCTTGCCTTGGGTGGCTCCGACGACGTACATCATATTCTCGTCGTTGCCCCATTGCTGACTCTTTTTCAGTACTTTCTCAAACAGTCGCTCACCGTCTTTGTCCTCCGTCAACTGGAAGTCGTATGAGCCTTTGTTGCTCGTTAAAGCGAGCAAGATAACCCATTTGTCCTCATAGCCGAGGAAGGGGGTCACACTGTCCTCACCCATATAAGGGGCAACGGTCAGTGCGTCGACGTCATACTCCTCGAAGAAGGTCTTGGCATACATCTTTGAGGTGTTGCCAATATCTCCACGTTTGGCATCAGCAATGATGAAGTGGTTGGGATACTCTTCTTTCAGGTAGTCAATGGTTGCCTCGAAAGCCAAAAGCCCGTCTGTACCATAAGCCTCATAGAAGGCAAGGTTGGGCTTGTAAGCGACACAATAGGGTGCTGTGGCATCAATGATAAGGGCGTTGAACTCACAAAGAGCCCGGAAGATATACTCCTCTCCGTCCTTTGCCTTAGCCTCATCGATGATGCACTGTGGAATCTTCGTCAGGTCAGTATCAAGACCCACACATAGGAAACTCTGTTTTTCCTTTATCTGTTGTATCAGTTCTTGTCTGTTCATATTCTTCGTTTAATTGGTTGCTGTGACACAGCAATATACTATAATTCTGATTCTTTCATCCGTTCAGCGTTCTCTGCAACAGTGAGTGCGTCTATCATTGACTGGATGTCACCACCTAGGAAACCTTGCAGGTCATGAGTGGTGTAGCCGATGCGGTGATCCGTCACACGCCCCTGTGGGAAGTTATAGGTGCGAATCTTTGCAGAGCGGTCACCTGTAGATACAAGCGTCTTACGACGTGAGGCAATATCATCCATGTATTTCTGATGCTCTTTATCATATATAAAGGTATACAGGCGCGAGAGAGCACGCTCTTTGTTTTTGGGTTGGTCGCGTGTCTCTGTACATTCGATGAGTATTTCTTCTGTCTCGCCTGTATTTGGGTTCTTCCACATATAGCGTAGACGGACACCAGACTCTACCTTGTTCACATTCTGACCACCAGCGCCACTGCTTCGGAAAGTGTCCCATTTGATTTCTCCTTCGTTGATATGCACCTCAAACTTGTCTGCCTCGGGCAGTACGGCAACAGTCGCGGCAGAGGTGTGCATGCGCCCCTGGGTCTCGGTGGCAGGAACTCGCTGTACACGGTGAACGCCCGACTCGTATTTCAACGTACCGTAGACATCTGCGCCACTGACGGCAAAGTCGATTTCTTTATAGCCACCCACAGCGCCCTCAGAGACGCTGGTGATAGCGAGTTGCCATCCCTTTGAGTCGCAGAAACTTTTGTACATCTTAAACAGGTCACCGGCAAAAAGACAAGCCTCATCGCCACCAGTCCCGGCACGAATCTCCATCTGTACGTTCTTCGCATCCTCAGGATCCTTCGGGATGAGGGCGATTTTGATCTCTTCCTCCAGTTTAGGCTGCAACGCCTCGTTCTCGGCAAGTTCCTCACGTGCCATCTCCTTCATCTCGGCATCGTCCTCGTTGGCAAGAATGTCCTTAGCCTCCTTGATACTGTTCAGACAGGCGATATACCTTTTGCGAGCATCCATGATATCGCCCAAGTCTTTATATTCCTTCGTGAGTTTCACGAAACGGTTTTGGTCAGCAATCACGCTAGGGTCGGTAATCAATGTTGATACCTCCTCAAAACGAGCCTCCAGTCCGTCGAGTTTTTGTAATATACTGTTATTGTCCACTTACTGAATTTAAAATTGAAGATTAATAATTGAATTCTCCGAATTCGCTTTGGATGGTCAGACTCTTCGGTCCTTCCTCGATATGTCCGATGACCTGCGCATCGATGTTGAAGAACTTAGAGAGGGCGATGACCTGATCTGCCATCTCCGGACGGATATAGATCTCCATGCGATGGCCCATATTGAATACCTGATACATCTCTTTCCAGTCAGTACCGGAGCACTCATGGATAGCGTGGAAGAGTGGGGGGACGGGGAACATGTTGTCCTTGATGACACGACAATTGTCGTTCACGAAATGCAGTACCTTGGTCTGGGCTCCGCCAGTGCAGTGTACCATGCCATGAATCTCTGGACGCAACTCATCCAACAGTTTCTTGATGACGGGAGCATAGGTGCGGGTAGGAGAGAGCACGAGTTGCCCCATGTCCGGCAGTTTTGCTTGTTGATGTGCCACATCAACATGTGGAACCGCATCCGTCAGTTTGTATTTACCACTATATACCAACTCATTGGGTACGGCATGATCGTAACTCTCTGGGAATTTCTCGGCAAGATATTTGGCGAAGACATCATGGCGGGCGGAGGTCAGGCCATTGCTTCCCATACCGCCGTTATAACGCTTCTCGTAAGTTGCCTGTCCTGTAGAGGAAAGCCCGACGATGACATCACCGGGGCGGATATTGGCATTGTTGATGACATCACTGCGTTTCATGCGACAGGTAACGGTAGAGTCGACAATGATGGTGCGGACGAGGTCGCCCACATCGGCCGTCTCACCGCCGGTGGGATAGATGCCTATTCCCATCTCACGCAGTTCGGCAAGCAGTTCGTCGGTGCCGTTGATGATAACAGAGATGACCTCCCCAGGAACGAGCATCTTATTACGTCCGATGGTCGAACTGACAAGGATATTGTCCACAGCGCCCACACAGAGCAGGTCGTCGGTATTCATCACGATAGCATCCTGTGCAATACCTTTCCATACGGAGAGGTCGCCCGTCTCTTTCCAATACATGTAGGCCAGACTGGATTTAGTGCCTGCACCGTCTGCATGCATGATATTGCAATACTCAGGGTCACCACCCAGGATGTCGGGGATAATCTTACAGAAAGCCTGTGGGAAGATTCCCTTGTCGATATTCTTAATAGCGGCGTGTACGTCCTCCTTGGCGGCAGAGACCCCACGCATCATATACCTGTTGTCTGTCATATCGTTTAGAATTTTACTTGTGGTGCTTTCTCGGCTCCGGCCTCTGCCTCAAACTTGCTCATCTTGTCAAAGCCGAAGATACCGGCGAAGATGTTTTTGGGGAATGAGCGAATCACGACATTATAGTTCTGTACGGCCAAGTTATAACTATTGCGAGCCTCATTGATACGATTCTCCGTACCTTCCAACTGTACCTGCAGGTCCTTGAAGTTCTCATTAGCCTTCAGGTCAGGATAGTTCTCCTGAATGGCAATCAGTCGACCGAGGGCACTGCCCAGTTCTCCCTGTGCCTGCTGGAACTCCTTCAGTTTCTCAGGAGTCAGGTTTTCTGCGTCAAGGTTGATAGAGGTAGCCTTCGTGCGGGCATTGACAACATCCTCCAAGGTCTGCTTCTCATGAGCGGCATAGCCTTTGACGGTCTCTACCAGGTTAGGTATCAGGTCGGCACGACGCTGATAGGTAGACTGTACATTGGCCAATGCAGTAGTGGCCTTCTCCTGTTCTGATACCATCCCGTTGTAGGCACTGGCAGCCCAAGCACCGATAACGACAACGACTACGATGATTGCGATAAGTGATTTGCTGATTTTCATAATCCTATTATTTTAGTTGTTTAATATTTCCATTACCATCGTGAGGTGGCACCACCGCCACCAAAACTTCCTCCGCCGAAACTGCCTCCGCTGCTACCACTGCTGAAGCCACTCCCACCAAAGCCTCCGCCATATCCTCCACCAGAGGATTCCGCCTCATAGAAAGGATTGGAAAGGAGCGTGCTAGTGGCACCAGTAATACCCAACCAGTGATATTTCTGGTTAAGGCGTATAAAGATGATGCTCCATACAATAAGGAAAAACAGATATAGCCCAATCATTATCGCCGTCTCATCATCAATCTCGTCTTGCTGACTGGTTAAGGACGACATCTCTGGAAGATCCTTCTTCTGCATGGTCGCAAAGATCGCCTCCGTTAGGTAGAGCATCGCACTGTCAGGCATTTCCGTACGCATTGCCGGCACGACATACCGCTGTTGCAAACGGTAACATTCGGCATCTGTCAAATCGCCTTCCAGACTTCTGCCCGGTGAGATATTGATGCTGTGGTCTTGATAGCCGACGACAACTATCAGTCCACGGTCGTTTCTGCCGACACCATATTTATTACCCACATCTTGGGCAAAACGGAATGGGTCATCGTTCTCTATATGGTTGACAACGATGACGACCGACTCGATGTTTAACTCTTTGTCCAGTCGTTGTAAGGTGTGGTTCATTTCATCTACCGTGCTTTGGGATAATACCTTATCAGGATTAGACACATATTGACTGGCATCCTGCAAATGGGGAATGGGGATGTTGTCCGCATTCCAGTAGCGTTCCTCCGTGCTACTCATGACAGTTGTCGGAGAGGACTCTCTCTCGAAATGGAGGGAACTCGAGCAACATACCATCGCACTGATAACACCGATTACATAGACCCAACCCCATGCCTTTCGTGCCTTACACCAAGCAGGGTTCATCTGTTCCCAGGCATATAGCATCGCACGCCGTTTCCTTTGGTACTCGCGCTCTAATGCGGTATATCGTTTGGAATACTTTCGTTTGATACTGGAGCGGGAGAGGGACCAGCCTTGTTGCGCCTTATCCATTTCAAAGGCATCCTCTAAGGCATGAATGACATCGTTGTATTGGTTTGTTAGTCTGTTAATGTCCGACGCCTTCTTGGTCAATGCCGTAGTGGGGGTATAGTCCCACTTTCGGGTCACGACATAACCTCCTCCCAATAGGAGGACGATATAGCCGAGGAAAAAGATGAAAGTCGTCGTCATATCGTCTGTTTATTTCTCGTGCCAGAACTCCCAAGAAGAGAAAGCCTGCAGGAGTAACATCTCCAGACCATTCTTGATATTGGCACCATATTGTTTTCCACGCTTCATGAAGAGTGTCTCATCAGGATTGTATATCAAGTCATAAAGAATAGTATGACTATCCATTGCCTCATAGGGCAGGTCAGGGCATTCTTCCGTCTTGGGATACATACCCACCGGTGTGCAGTTGACAATCACATTATATTCTTTGATGACCTCAGGAGTGATACTGCAATACTGGATGGTGTCAGGACGCTCGTAGCGACTGACGAAGATTGTCTCCAATCCGAGGTTGCGCAAACCATAGTCTATAGCCTTGGATGCTCCACCCGTTCCGAGGATCAGTGCTTTCTGATGCCATTTCTTGTCGAGCATGGGTTCGATACTCTTAGTGAAACCGATCACATCCGAGTTATACCCCTTCAGTTCGGTCTTATTGCCCTTGTGTGTGACTCTGATCACATTGACAGCACCGATGGCACGTGCCTCAGGAGAGATACTGTCGAGGAAAGGAAGCACTTTCTCCTTGTAGGGGATGGTCACATTGAGTCCTTTCAGTTCCGGATTGGAACCTAGTATTTCCGGTAGTGCGTCAATACTGGGAATCTCAAAATTCTCATACACAGCATCTATGTTCTCGTCCTGAAATTTCTGATTGAAATAACTGATGGAGAACGAGTGCCCGAGCGGGTAGCCAATAAGTCCGTACTTGTCCATAATTTCTTTTCCTTTATTTAGTTGCAAAATACATTGTGCAGATACCAAAAGTCAGCCGCTTGAATGAAGCCTCCCTGAATCCGGCTTGTTTCAAGATACCGACCATCTGTTCTCCTTGAGGAAAGGCCTCAATGGTCTTTGTCAGATAGGAGTAGGCGGCAGTATCTCTGGAGATAAGTCTGCCATAGACAGGCAGTACCGTATGGGAGTAGATGTGAAAGAGTTGTCTCATGGGAAACTTGACAGGTGTTGTCAGTTCGACAATGCTCAGATGCCCTCCGGTTTTCAGCACTCTGCACATCTCTTTTAGTCCTTTGTCAAGGTCAGAGAAATTACGAATGCCGAAGGCTGCTGTCACAGCGTCATAAGTCTCGTCAGCGTATGAGAGGTGCAGACAGTCTTCCTTCTCGAAGGTAATAACTTCTTGCAGACCTTTCTGTACGACTTTCTGGCATCCAATCTCAATCATGCCCTCACTGATATCTGCTCCCACAAGTCGGTTGGGGTGTAGCATCTCTGCCGCAAGGATGGCGAAATCCCCCGTCCCTGTCGCAATATCGAGGATGGTTTGTGGCTTGAAAGACAGTAACTGACGTATCGCCTTCTTCCGCCATCCTCGGTCGATATTCCATGAGAGACGATGGTTGAGCGTGTCATAGGTAGGGGCGATGTTGTCGAACATCTGCTCCACCTGTGAGGTTTTCTCTCCGTTGTGATAGGGTTTGATCGTCTCTTGCTGGTACATATTCCTAGGTTGTCCTAGGATTTCCTAGGTTGTCCTAGGATTTCCTGGATTTTAGATAATCACTTACGTTCTTCTCGATACGGGCAGCGATATCGTCGTTGTCACTTGCCTTCTCGAATTTCTCACCGATGATGTGCTCATAGAGTTCGATATAGCGGTCAGATACACTCTCCGCATACTCGTCCGTGATCTCGGGCATCACCTGTCCTGGCTCGTTCATGAAGTTATGCTCGATAAGCCATTGGCGTACGAACTCCTTGGAGAGTTGTTTTTGAGGCTCACCCTTGGCGAGTTTCTCCTCATAGCCGTCAGCATAGAAATAGCGGCTGGAGTCGGGGGTGTGGATCTCGTCAATGAGATAAACCTTGCCGTTACGCTTGCCAAACTCATACTTGGTGTCTACGAGGATGAGTCCTTGTTTCTTGGCAATCTCCTGACCACGGGCAAAGAGTTTACGGGTGTAGTCTTCCATCACGGCATAGTCCTCAGCACTGACAATGCCCTGTGCGATGATCTCCTCTTTGGAGATATTCAGGTCATGACCCTCGTCAGCCTTTGTCGTAGGAGTGATGATAGGTTCGGGGAAACGCTCATTCTCCTTCATGCCCTCAGGCAGTTTCACACCACATAACTCACGGCATCCATTCTTATACTCACGCCAGGCACTACCTGTCAGAATGCTGCGGATAATCATCTCCACACGGAAACCCTCACATTTCAGACCAACAGTCACCATGGGGTCGGGAGTGGCAAGTTTCCAGTTCGGGCAGATGTCGCTGGTAGCATCCAGGAACTTGGCAGCAATCTGGTTGAGGACCTGTCCCTTGAAAGGAATACCTTTTGGCAGAATGACATCGAATGCCGAGATACGGTCGGTGGCCACCATCACCATCAGGTCGTCGTTGATGTTATACACGTCACGGACTTTTCCGTGGTAAACGCTCTTTTGTCCTTCGAAATTGAAGTCAGTCTTTGTTAATGCTTTCATTGTTATCTTTGTTTTGTTTCTCTTTGTCAAATCGTTCGTAGGCATTGACGATACGAGTCACCAGTTTGTGGCGTACGATGTCCTTACGATCCAGTTCCACCACACCGATACCCTCAATATCCTTTAATATGCGTAATGCCTCCACCAGTCCACTCTTCTGCTCACGGGGCAGGTCTATCTGTGTCATGTCTCCCGTGATAATCATCTTCGTGTTCCATCCCATACGGGTCAGGAACATACGGATCTGCTGGGGAGTAGTGTTCTGTGCCTCGTCGAGGATGACGACAGCGTCGCTCAGTGTTCTGCCTCGCATAAAGGCGAGTGGGGCAATCTGGATGACATGTTTCTCCATCATGTCCTGTAGTTTCACTTGTGGCAGCATGTCTTCCAGTGCGTCATACAGTGGCTGCAGATACGGATCAATCTTGTCCTTCATGTCACCAGGCAGGAATCCCAGTTTCTCTCCAGCCTCCACAGCAGGACGGGAGAGGATGATCTTCTTCGCTGTCTTGTCCTTCAGAGCCTTCACGGCAAGAGCGATAGAGAGATAGGTCTTTCCTGTTCCCGCAGGACCGACGGCGAACACCATGTCATTCTGCTCGTAGGCGTCAATCAGTCTCTGTTGGTTCTCCGACCGTGCCTTGATGGCACGTCCTGACATGGAGTAGCATACAACTCCCTCTGGCACCTCGTCTTTTGTGCGGTGTCCTTTGATGATATCCAGAATGTCCTCCTCCTTCAGCGAGTTGAAGCGCAGCACATGCTGGCGCATCTTCTCGGCACTCTCCTCGAAGGCTGCCATCTGCTCCTCATCGCCTAGGATGCGGATGACATTGTCACGAGCCACAATCCTCAGTTTGGGATACAAGGCACGCATCATCTGCAAATGGGCATTCCCCGTTCCATAGAAAACAACGGGGTCTATATCCTCTAATACAATATGCTTCTCTATCAAAATAACGTTATTTCTTAATGAGATTGCAAAGTTACGAAAATTTCGATGAAACGAGAACAAAAGGAATGAATTTCTTTTGTCGATGTGAGAAATTTTGCGAATATTGCAAGTTCTCCCTCGTTTAATGTCCCACAGATATAGCAGATATGACAGCCGTCATGAAACTCCCAGTCAATTCCTAGCAGACTCCCAGTTGATTCCCAGTTGTGTCTTTGTATATGGGAGTTGACGGGGAATTAACTGGGAGCAGTGCCATTTTACTAATGTATAATAGGGTGGCATCCACGTAAGTGCCACCCTATTATATCATTCTTGAAGATTTGAGAAATTATTCTTCGGCGACCGCACGGACGGAGTAGCCCTGTGCGCGATACTGTTGATGAGCATTGCACTGATCGTCGATAAAATGAAGTTTATTTCTTACTCTTTCATTTTATAGTTCTTGACGATTAGAAATAATAGTTGGTCAGGAAGTAGGTTCTCTCCCAATCCACAATCTTCAACTCAGACTCCTTGCCCAGATGAATGTTTTGCTCATCGAGCACCATCACTGGCTTTTCGCTCGTGTCGTAGAGCGGCCACTCGATGGCTTTGCCCGTGGGCGACTGCTCTGCTGTGAGCGACGGGTTGCCAGTCTTGGCGAACTGAATCCACATCTTTCGAATAGCCTTGCAGAAATTTTCATCGTAGGTCCTTCCCGTAAGACTGTTCAACTCCGGATGGTCGAATACAATCTGCAGTTCTGTCGCATGTCCGGCTTTCATCAATGGAATAGCTGACTCGGGCGTGTAGAAATAGGTATATGACTTGCCGCCAGCCTTGGTCTGCTCCTCCGAAAGTCTGATTTGCGGTGCGATGAACATGTACTGGCTGCAGAGACGGACGGAAGCCTCGTAACTTTCTCCCTTGATGTCGTTGCAGTAGCTCTCCACCAGTTCCTTCTCATGGTCTGTCAGCAAAGCCAACTTCTCCTCGATGCGCCCTTTGGCCCACTTGTTCCAGGTGTCTACGCCCATTCCACCCAAGAAGGTGTTCATCTCATCCCTGTTGCAGCCCTGAAGCATCTCGATGTCCTTCGCCGCTCCGTTGGCATATGCCTCCCACGTGTTCAGCGGCAGGTATTTTCCGTCTCTCTCCGGGAAAGTGCGAATGCCGTACACTTGGT
This sequence comes from Prevotella sp., assembly GCA_017449675.1. Taxonomy (GTDB): domain Bacteria; phylum Bacteroidota; class Bacteroidia; order Bacteroidales; family Bacteroidaceae; genus Prevotella. Next base: position 22,903 of record JAFTFG010000010.1, on the reverse strand, counting down.
AGAACCCGTATAGTTTTGTCCATACATCGGTGAGATCCTTGGCGCTGACTTTCAGCAGGTCGGCGACGGTCTTGCAGCCGAGCTCCTTCATGAAATTGTCCGTGACGGCAATGGCCTGCTCCGTGCTTCGCGTCTGGCCGGGAGCACCGCTTTGTGCGATGATGCGATGGAAATACTGATGTGAGCCTTTGATCAGCGGAAGCAAAGTACAGCTTGCGGCGCCGGCCGACTCGCCCCAGATGGTCACGTTGTCAGGGTCGCCGCCAAAGGCTGCAATGTTCTTGTTTACCCACTTCAATGCCATCATCTGATCCATGAGTCCCAGATTCGATGCGTCCTGGTAATCTTTGCCGTCAGGCAGATGGGACAAGTGCAGGAAGCCGAGGAAACTGACCCTGTAATTGATGGTGACGAAAATGACATCCGGGTTCTCTTTCACAAGGTTGCAGCAATCATACTGTGGGTCAGCCGTTCCGCCTCCCTCGAAACCACCACCGTAAATCCATACAATGACAGGCTTCTTCACCGTAGTATCCTCGGCTGACTTCCATACGTTCAGATAGAGGCATTCCTCACTCGTACCATATTCTACAGCGGGATCGCCAGGCGACTGAACGGGCGTTTTACTATAGTTGTAAGCCTCATAGACATTGTCATCTGGAACAACGTCCACAGGTGCTTTCCAGCGTAGGTTGCCTACAGGCTGCTGGCCGACGTACGGTATGCCCTTGTAAACAACGACATTGTTTTCGGCCTTCTTGCCGACAAACGTTCCGTTAATGCACTTGACGGCTAATGACTTGTCATAATTGCCGTCAGTAATCTTCTTGTTAGGATACTCAGTCTCAGGTTCTGTAGGAACAGGGTTGTCGTTTTTGTCACTACATGAAGAGACCGCCATTGTGGTGCCGCAAACGAGGGTGGCAGCCATCATACACTTTTTCATTTTACTCATAATTACAATTTTAGGGTTTATATTACAAAAGTGTTACAAAATTAGTAAAATTCCCTAAATATAGCATCACGACCCATGTCCTGAGTCGTGATTTTTGCTGATTACATAACTTTTTTGCTTATTTCGTAACTTTAGGATTCTCCAAGGTCTTCATTTAGCGTTTTCATCCAAGCTGTCACCGACTTTCCTGTCTTGCGTTTAATAACACTATTAAAAGTACTGTAACTGCGGTAACCACTCTCCTGGGCTAACTGCCGGACATTGAAGATACGATGTGCAGCAACAGCCTCGAGATAGAGGCTGATGAAATGATTGATTCGCAAATCGTTGATATAGTCATTGTAAGTCATGCCCTGACTGGAGAAATACTGGCTGAGATAGAAACGATTAACACCGATCTCTCTGGAGAGTCGGGAAATATTAATGTCATGTTGCAGGTAGAGATGCGGTTCCTCACAATACAGCTTTAATAATGGCTCGATGTTATTGCGAATAGATAGTGAGAGGGCGTTATCTTCATCGTTCTCTGTGGTACCTGTGTGGATGAGCAACGAATCATCTGATTCTACTTGAACATCCTGCGAAAGGGAGTTGCTCAGGTCGCTTAATGTTTCCACTCGCCAGAGGAGATAGCCGATCAGTAAGACATCGATCATCAGCATGGCGTATTGGTAAACCGGGCCATCATTGGTATATGCATAGATAACGAACACCAGCAGCATGATGCCCAGCACTGCGAAACTCTCCCATACCTCCTTGTGCTCCAGGTCGGCATAGTTGTCGCGCAGCCAACGGCCGTACTGCCTCAATGCGCGTACAAAATATATAGTTAATCCAGCGCCCACCAACAGGACATAGCCCAATATTATCGGCAGGATGGCATAGCTACGGCTGGCAACACACCACGCTTTTCCTACAACGAACGGAGCCATCATTACGGCAACAGGCCACAATGGTCGCCTGCGGTCTTGCAGCATGACGAACAATACGATAATTGCCAAAGGAAAAACCGTCAAGGAGTCAAGCACCCCGCCAATAAAATCGGCCATCATAATGTCCTCGCTGGAGGACAGGAAGAATATCGGCATATACCACACATGATTCAATGCGGTGGCTGCAAAGAACAGTCCTGTCCAGCGGCGCAGACGTGCTGGCGATGTGACATCAGGGGCGATGGCATTGGCCCGGCGGAACAGCAGATAACAACTGGCCATCATGGCCATAGCAGTCACTATTGCGTAAAGAATAATATAAAGGGGGGCTTCCCGAATCTGATCGTACATGTTTAATAGTTTTTCTGCAAAGGTACAGAAATTATTGGATTTTCATAATTGTATGCGATTATTTTTAGTCAGTCTTTTATGTGTTCAAACTTGGCGTGGTATTCTATGGATAGTTGCCTGTAGTGCTCTTTGGTGGCAGCACTGGAAGTATCGGCACGGTAATAGTGCGAGAGACTGGGTTCAACGCCTGTCTTCGTGTAGATGACCATATAGATGCTGTCGCCCCAGGCATCGCCGACAATGTCGGTCCAGCCACCGCCGAGTGTTCAGCCGCCACTCATGCCGACCTCAGAACCAGCCAGCAGTTGCGCTTGCTGTTGAAACATGACGATATTCATCGTCGGTTTCTCATAGTTTTTACGTTTCATTGTATTTGCGTCTTTAATATTTGATTACGTTATTGGGCACAAAGGTAATAAAATTCTACAAACGACAAAAGAAAATCAGCCCGATACGAAAGATTTTGCTAATTTTGAAACTCGTTTTGCAGATTTTGAAAGTCTCGATTAAGAGAATGCCGACGAAAATTCGCTTTCAGTCGGCTGAGCGTGAGCGACTTCGCAGGCAGAAATGCAAAATCTGCCCCCTCGTTTTATTGTCCCACAGATATTTCTTTGTTGTTTTTATTCCTAAATCCTTCGCTTTTTACAAAGAAAATGTGTACCTTCGCAACCAAAATGAAGATAACGAAGAATAAATATCTGTTAGGATTCGCTACTGTGGTAGTAATACTCGCAATAGTGAGGGCGATTTTTCCTGGGGTGAATGGGGGGAGTGAGAATCGTTCACAGTTGATAGTCGATAACTGTCAAGCACTAATGGCAAATAGCCAAAAGCCAATATTCAATGGCAAGAAGCACCGTATCTGGGGTGTTCGTAATTATAAGGAGTCATTTCCTGACAGTCAGGCGGTGCAGATCGTAGCGGCGGAGAAGTGGGGAGTGCGCCCTGTGAAGAACCGTGAGGATGCGGAGATGCGCAAGAAGGAACTGGTGTATGTGGGAGCAAGTCCCTATTATCACGTAGACCCGCTATATAGTTCCATCCCGTATCTGGTGCCTCGTGCCGCTGTCCTTTTGGAGGATATCGGTAAGGCGTTCTATGACAGTCTGTACGTGAAGGGCGTTCCCTTGAACCAATTGATTGTCACCAGTGTGCTGCGCTCTGAGTCGGATGTGGAAAAACTGCGCCGAAGAAATGGTAATGCGACGGAGCGCAGTTGCCATCTCTTCGGCACGACTTTTGACATTTGCTATAATCGGTATCACCCTGTCACCCAGCCAGTTCGTGACGATACGCTCAAGTGGGTATTGTGCGAGGTCCTGCGTGATATGCGGGAACAGGGACGCTGTTATATCAAGTATGAGGTGAAGCAAGGTTGCTTCCACATGACCGTCCGCTAACGGCTCATCAGGAAGCGCTTGAAGTCCTCAAACTCCTTGGTCATCTCCACGCTTTGCTTCTGTCCTCTCATGAAGGCGGCAAGGCGTTCGGGTATCTCTACATTACCATCGATGATACTGTCTACCGTCTCTTTGAACTTAGCGGGATGTGCTGTCTCACAGAACACGCCGACCTCTCCGTCTTTGAGACCTTCTTGCAGGGCACGATAGCCGCAGGCACCATGCGGATCGAGGATGTATCCTGTCTCGGCATAGCACTGGCGCATCGTCTCGCGTATCTGCTCATCGTTATAGGTCGCACCACTAATCAGTGCCGTGATGCGCTCATGACTCTTATCGTAAAGGTCATAGATACGGGCGAAGTTAGAGGGATCGCCTACGTCCATGGCATTGGCGAGTGTCTGTACGGAGGCCTTGGGCTCATACTTACCCGTCTGCAGGTATTTATAGAAGATGTCGTTGGCATTATTGGCGGCGATGAAACGCTTGATAGGCAGTCCCATCTCATGTCCGAACAAAGCGGAGCAGATATTACCGAAGTTACCACTGGGTACGCACATCACCAGATGGTCTGCCTTGCCCATAGCCTTCATCCGTGCATAGGCATTGAAATAGTAGAAAGCCTGTGGCAGGAAGCGGGCTACATTGATACTGTTAGCAGAGGTCAGTTTCATGTGACGGTTCAGTTCCTCGTCCATGAAAGCCGACTTCACGAGCGCCTGACAGTCGTCGAAGACACCATCCACCTCAATGGCGGTGATATTCTTACCGAGTGTCGTAAACTGACTCTCCTGTATCTTACTCACCTTTCCTTTGGGATAAAGTACGTAGACGTGGATGCCCTCCACGCCGAGGAAACCATTGGCAACGGCACTGCCCGTATCGCCACTAGTGGCTACGAGGACGTTGACCTGCTGGTTTGTTGCTGTGGTACAGCAACCAGTAGAACTGCGACGGATAAAATACTGTAGCAGCCTTGCCATGAAACGAGCCCCCACGTCTTTAAAGGCGAGGGTAGGGCCATGGAAGAGTTCCAAGGTGTAGATGTTGTCCTTGACCTTTACCACAGGGCAGTCGAATGACAGGGTGTCATACACGATGCTCTTCAGTGCCTCCGCCTCCACATCCTCACCGAAGAAAGCGTCGGCGACAGTATAGGCAATCTCTTGGAAACTCTTGGTCTCAATAGTGTCGAAGAACTCTTTGGGCAGTGGTTTGATGCGCTCCGGCATATAGAGACCACGATCCTCGGCAAGTCCTTTCACTACTGCTTTTTGCAGGTCGGCTATGGGGGCCTTTCCGTTTGTACTGTAGTATTTCATATCTTCATCAGTTCGTTCATAAATTCATTCAGTCGGAGCAATCCGTATCCGCCACTCACACAACTCTCCTCGTCATAGTGCTGCACCTCGTCAGGTGTGATTCCCTTGTGCCAGATGATAAACGGCACAGGCTCGTTGACGTGGATGCGGAGTTCGACGGGAGTGGGGTGGTCAGGGAGGACAGCGACACACACGTCCTCGTCCATTTGCTCAATAGCCTCAAGGATGGGCTTGATGAGTCGCTTATCCAAGTAGTCAATCGCTTTCAGTTTCAAGTCCAGGTCACCGTCATGACCTGCCTCGTCAGTCGCCTCCACATGTACGAAGACGAAATCATCCTTCTTCAGTGCCTCGATAGCAGCCTGAGCCTTGCCCTCGTAGTTGGTGTTGGCAAGACCGGTGGCACCAGGTACTTTGATGATGCGTAGTCCCGCATAGCGTCCGATACCTTGAATTAGGTCGACGGCAGATATGACGGCACCGCTCTTGACCTGCGGGTACTGTGCCATCAGTGTCTGCATAGACGGGCGATAGCCTCCGCTCCAAGGCCAGATACTGTTTGCCTGTCGCTCCCCCTTTGCTGCTTTGGCGATATTATAGGGATGCTTGGCAAGTAACTCCTGTGATTTTAATATCAGGTCATTGATAAGGTCGGCAGTCTCCTGTGCCTCAGGAATTTCCGCTTTCACCAACAATGGTCGCCACTCCTCGTTGGGATGGTCATGGGGCGGATTGCAGATAATATGCTTGTTGCCACCCTTGATGACAAGTAAATGCCGATACTGAATACCCGTGATGAACTTCACACGGTCATTACCTAAGTGCTCATTCAGGTATTTGATGAGCACATCAGCATCAGCGGTTTCCAGATTCCCGCCATTGTGGGTGATAATCTTCCCGTCTTCCAGTGTGATGATATTACAACGGATGGCAAAGTCGTCGTCAGCCATCTCATAGCCGATACTGGCGGCTTCCAAGGGGCCACGCCCTTCATATACCTTATTCAGATCATAGCCGAGGATTGCCGTATTGGCAACTTCCGAGCCCGGGGGAAATCCCTCAGGAACAGTGATGAGTCGTCCAGTACGTCCCTCCTTAGCCAGTCTTTCCATATATTCGGGACGGGCATACTGCAGCAATGTCTTATTACCCAGTCTGGCGACATGATGGTCTGCCATGCCATCGCCTAATATAATAATGTGCTTCATTGAACAATAGGAGCAATAGAAACTATAGGAACTATATATTAGCAATACTCATGATGTTGGCAAACACACCGGCAGCAGTCACGGCAGCACCGGCACCATATCCTTGAATGAGCATGGGATATTCCTTATAGCGTTCTGTGGTCAATAGCACGATATTATTAGAGCCTTCCAAGGGATAGAACGGATGGTCGGACGGTACTTCCTTCAGTGCCACACTGGTCTTGAACGACGATGGATTGTTCTCATCGGCTTCCATCGTTGCCACAAAACGCCAGCGTTTGCCTTCTGCTTCCAGTACCTTACGGCGAGCCTCGAAGTCGGCATCCAGTTCGGGCAGTCGTTTCCAGAAGTCCTCAAGACTTCCCTCAAAGTAGTCATCAGGAACAAAGAGGTGTTTCTCCACATCAGCCTGCTCTACCTGATAGCCTGCCTCACGAGTCAGGATGACCAGTTTGCGAATCACATCCGTACCAGAGAGGTCGATACGTGGGTCAGGTTCAGAATAACGCTGTTCCTTAGCACGACGAACAGTCTCTGAGAAGGGTACATCAGCGGCTATCTCGTTGAAGATAAAGTTCAGGGTTCCTGACAGGATAGCCTCAATCTTCAGAATCTTATCACCGGAGTTACAAAGGTCGTTGATCGTGCCAATGATTGGCAGACCGGCTCCTACGTTTGTCTCATAACGGAACCACACGCCACGGTCACGTGCCGTCTGCTTGAGTTTGATATAACTCTCGTAATCACTGGAAGCCGCAATCTTGTTGGCTGCCACCACGGAGATGTTATGCTCTAGGAATGTCTGGTAGAGTGATGCGATTTGCTTGCTTGCCGTACAGTCAACGAAGACAGAGTTGAAGATATTCATCTTCACGATCTCATCACGCATATGCTCTGTATTAGCGGGATAGCCGGCACGTAATGTTTTCTCGTAATAATCCAAGTCAATACCGTCACGGTCGAGGACAAAGTTCTCGACATCGGAAATACCTACGACATTCAGTTTCAAACGTCTTGACTGCATCAGGAACTGCTGCTGTGTACGGATCTGCTCCAGCAGCATACCGCCTACGGTACCGATACCGCAGATGAAGATGTTGAGCACCTTGTATTCCGACAGGAAGAAGGAGTCATGCAGTACGTTGAGTGACTTACGGAGGAAGCGACCGTCAACCACAAAGGAGATATTTGTCTCTGATGCACCTTGGGCACATGCGATTACAGAGATACCTGAACGTCCTAGGGTACCAAATAACTTTCCGGCAATACCCGGTGTCTGTTTCATGTTCTCACCCACAATAGCGATAGTGGCAAGACCGCTCTCTACCTGCATGGGGAACATGGCACCCGTCTCGATCTCCTTGGCAAACTCGGCGTTCAGTACCTCGGCGGCAGCCTCTGCATCCTCGTCACGTACACCAATACTGGTGGAGTTCTCGGAAGAAGCCTGTGATACCATGAAGACAGAGATTCCCTTATTAGCGAGGGTGGTGAAGATACGGCGGTTGACACCAATCACACCGACCATCGACAGACCGGTGACTGTAATCAACGTTGTCCCTTTGATGCTGGAGATACCCTTGATGGGTTTCATGTCGTCCTCGATTTTATCTTTGATGAGGGTACCAGGATGCTCAGGGTTGAAGGTGTTCTTCACCCTGATGGGGATATTCTTGATACAAACGGGATATATCGTTGGCGGATAGATGACCTTGGCCCCGAAGTTACAAAGTTCCATGGCCTCTATATAGGATAGTTCGTTGATCGTATAAGCGGTCTTGATGACTTTCGGGTCAGCAGTCATGAAACCGTCCACATCCGTCCAGATCTCCAGAATCTCCGCATCGAGTGCAGCGGCGATGATAGCGGCTGTATAGTCACTACCGCCTCGTCCGAGATTGGTCGTCTCGTGGGTGTCACGGTCACGGGCAATGAAACCGGGTACGACGGCTATGGTTTTGTTGGTTGCTGTGCCGCAGCAACATATTGGGCCGAAAGCCTCTTTTACCAGTTTTGCGGTCAATTCTGAGTCAAGGGTATGGATGCCGTTCTTATTCTCCGTACGGATGAAGTCACGGGCATTCATGCGCATACCATTCTTGACGAGAGCAGCCACGATGTTGGAACTTAAGCGCTCACCATAACTGACAATGGCATCGAGTGTCTTGCCGCTGAGGTCATGAATGAGGAACACACCATAGTAGATACTCTTCAACTGTTCGAAGAGTTGGTCTACTGTATTGAATAAGTCTACGCGTTTCTGATTGTCAAGGATAACGGTGTCAATCATCTGATGATGGCGGTTCACCATCGCATCGAATTCCTCTCTCCACCGTTCATCACCCTTGAGCGCCAATTGCGAGGTGGCTATCAACGCATCAGTGATACCGTTTAGTGCACTAACTACTACTACGACAGGTTGCGTCCGAGCCTCTGCCTCCACAATTTCTTTCAAGCTTAAAATGCTTTTTACGGAACCTACGGACGTTCCGCCGAATTTCATTACTTTCATATCTCTATGCAATTTATATTACCAGATGGTACCCTTTGACAAGCAGGGCTGCATCCATTGGCGTTGCAAAATTAACATAAAAAGCGGAAAGCACAAAGAAAAAGCGAGGAAATTTTCCTCGCTCATTGTATTTAGGTATAAAGGAATCGTTTGATACTACGCTTAGGTGTCTTGGCAAACTCCTCTGTCCTTATCTCGATTTCTGTTATCTTCTCATAACCGGGCAACTGCTCGTTGAGTTGTTGGCGGTTCTGTTCCATGACATTCTTGATGTCATTCTCATTGAAGTTCATGTTCTTCGCCTCGTCATAGTCAGGATATACCAGTCCTACGAGTTTGTTGTCACGCTGTACGACAACACTTTCTACCACCAGAGTCATAGAGTTCAGTTTGTCCTCAATTTCCTCCGGGTAGATATTCTGACCGTTAGGACCTAATAGCATGTTCTTACTTCGTCCGTTGATATAGACGTTACCATCGTAGTCCATCGTACCCAGGTCGCCGGTATGATACCAGCCTTCGTCGTCCAGTGTCTCCTTGGTCGCCTCCTCGTTCTTGTAGTATCCCAGCATCACGTTTAATCCACGTGCGAGAATCTCACCCGGACGGTTGGCTGGGTCTTCGGAATTGATCTTCACCTCCATATGGTAGGCTGCCTGTCCGCAAGAGCCCTGCGCAAAGGTATGCCAGTCACGATAACAGATAATCGGCGCACATTCCGTAGCCCCATAGCCGACGGTATAGGGGAATTCGATTTTCTTCAGGAATGACTCTACCTCCTGATTGAAGGCCGCTCCACCGATAATCACCTCGTAGAGTTCGCCACCGAAAGCCTTCACCACCTCGTTACAAATCATCTGACGTACTTTCTTCGAGATGACGGGCATCGACAGCAACAGGCGCATGCGGTTGTTCTGTATCTTGGGGAATACTTTCTTACGGATAATCTTCTCGATGACCAAAGGCACGGCAATGATGATTTTTGGTTTGATCTCCGCAAATGCCTGTGCGATAATGGCTGGTGAGGGGATGCGGTTGAGGTAATAGACATGGCATCCGTGCATAAACTCGAAGATAAACTCGAATGCCATACCGTACATATGTGCCATCGGAAGGATGGAGATGATACGGTCGCCGGTCTTGATAATCTCACCCAACACATGTTCCGCAAAATCATAGTTCGACCATAAGGCACGGTAGGGTACCATCACGCCCTTCGAGAAACCCGTTGTTCCTGAAGTGTAATTGATCATCGCCAGTTCCTCGCCACTCTCCTCTATATAATAATGTACGTGTTCCTTACGGAAATATTTAGGGAATTTCTTACCGTAAAGTTCGTTCAGATGCTCCCGGGCAAAGGTCAGTTTATCCGTACGTGACAGCATCAGCGAGTAGTCTGGGTTGTTAATGATACCTTCCAGATGAGGCATCTGCGTGGGGTCTATCTGTGTGGCTACATGGTCGCCCACAAAGAGCAACTTGGCATCGGAGTGGTTGACGATATTATGGATCTGGTCCGCCATGAACTCATGAAGGATCGGAACGGCAACAGCCCCATAGGTCAGTGTGGCCAGGAAGGCTACGGCCCATTGGCTGGAATTACGTCCGCAGAGTGCTATCTTGTCGCCTTTCTCTACACCACAGTTCTCAAACAGGATATGCAACTTTTCAATCTTACGTGCTACATCATGGAATTGCAGGGTGGCACCTTTGTAGTCTGTCAAAGCATCCATATCCCAGTGCTCTATGATACTCTGCTGAATAATCTGGTTAAAACTTGGAACGTTTTCCATATACTTCAATCATTTATATAAATAACGTTTAATACTCTTTTTGGGGGTCTTCTCGAATTCCTCTTCTCGGATTTCTAAAGAGTGAATACGGCTATAAGGCGGAAGCATATCGTTTAGTTGCTGACGGTTCTGCTCCATAATACCTTGTAGGTCTTCATCTGTGAATCCCATCTCCCTGACTTCGTCCATGTCGGGGAATACCAGAGCCACCAGATGGTCGCCTCGTTGTACGATGATACATTCGTTGACCATCGTCATCGAACCTAGTTTGTCTTCTATCTCCTCAGGATAGACATTCTGTCCGTTGGCTCCTAAGAGCATGTTCTTCGACCGACCGCGGATAAACACATGTCCGTCGACTGACATGGTGGCGAGGTCACCGGTATGATACCATCCGTCACTGTCCAGTACTTTTCGTGTCTCTTCCTCATTCTTATAGTAGCCAAGCATGACATTGGTGCCACGGGTGACAATCTCACCGGCTATCTCCTGCGGAGCATTCGATAGAATCTTTACCTCCATGTGATCTACTGCCATTCCGCATGAGCCAGATTCAAAGTCATGATAATCGCTATATGTGATCAGGGGAGCACATTCTGTGGTTCCATAGCCTACGGTAATAGGGAATTCTATATCCTTCAGGAATTTCTCTATCTCTTGATTCAGGGGCGCACCGCCTACGATGACCTCATAGGCCTCACCGCCAAAGGCTGCATATACCTCCTGACAGATGCGTTCCTTGACCTTCTTAGAGACGACAGGCATCTGTAATAATATCTTAAATGCATTGCTCTGTATCTTAGGGAAGACACGCTTACGGATAATCTTCTCGATAATCAGGGGAACGGCAACAACCAGATGGGGCCTTACTTCCTTGAAAGCCTCCGCAATAATGGCAGGGGAGGGCAGACGGTTCAGGAAGAACAAGTGATATCCGGCACAGAAGGCAAACAGGAACTCGATAGACTGTCCGTACATGTGGGCCATAGGCAGGATACTCAGCATCCGACTGAACTTAGGCATATGGGGGGCCACCTTATTGATACAGAAGTCTACATTACCCCATAAGGCACGATAAGGCAGCATCACGCCCTTTGAGAATCCTGTTGTTCCAGAAGTATAGTTGAGCATACATAACTCTTCTGGATCATCTATGTACCAGTCGATATGATTAGCACGGAATGCCATCGGATATTTCTCGCCAAACAATTGGTTCAAGTGCTCACGGGCATTCATCAACTCATCATTCCTGCAGGTATGCAGTGAGAAATCGGGTAAGTTAAAGATACCTTCCAGGTGGGGCATCTCCTTCGGATCTATGATATTAACTACATAATCTCCCACAAACAGCAACTTGGACTCTGAATGGTTGACAATATTGTGTATCTGCTCTCCATTGAATTCATGGAGGATAGGGACGATGACGGCTCCATAGGTTAGTGTGGCCAAGTAGGCTACAGCCCAGTGAGCCGAATTACGCCCACATACTGCTATGCGGTCACCTTTCCCGATGCCGGCAGCCTTCATCATGATATGCAGTTTCTCTATCTTGCGGGCAACGTCGTGATACTGTAACGTTGAACCCTTATAGTCCGTTAGCGCGTCGAGCAGCCAGTTCTCCTTAATCGTCTTGACGATATAGGAGTTGAAACTTGGTATGTCGTTCATTGCACAATTTTCAAAATTTTGTGCAAAGGTAACTCTTTCTCTGCACATTTGCAAACTTTTTGTGCAGTTTTTTATGCTTTATACAAAAACGGACATTTTATGTGTCAAAAGAAACATACTGTTTATCCGTTCGTTTTGTTCCTGTAGATAATCACTCCTAGAATGATCAGTACTGCTACAGCCATGATATGAATCCAGTCCATAGTTCTATTATTTGAATTAGTGTTTTTATTCCCAACATTCGATGTCTTGTTCGATTTCCGGTAACTTGCTGCGCTGGAACGTAGGCTCTTTGATACCCTGTCGTTTCTGGCTACGATAGTCGTCGAGCAGACGGAAGACATACTTGCCTAACAGTGCTATGGCTACGAGATTGCAGGCCGTCAGCAGAGCCATGCAGAGGTCTATCATGCTCCACACCACTTCTAAGGTGGTCCATGCACCGAATAGTACCATGACACCGCCCGATAGCAGTCGATAGGTGGTCATCATCATACTGTTTTCTGTCATAAAGCGTACGTTAGCCTCGCCATAGTAGTAGTTGCCAATCATCGATGAGTAAGCGAAGAGAAAAATGGCGACAGCGACGAAAGTGGGACCCCATGAACCGACTTCCGACTCCAGCGCGGCCTGTGTCAGCATGATGCCGTTGAGTTCTGGTGAGGTATAGAGACCGCTGATGAGGATGATGAAGGCTGTACAGGAGCAGACGACTAATGTATCGGTAAACACGCCCAGGGCTTGGATAAGACCTTGCTTGACAGGGTGGGAGACGGCTGCCGTAGCCGCTGCATTGGGAGCACTTCCTTCGCCGGCCTCATTACTGAACAGACCACGTTTCACACCGTTCATGATGGCTGCCCCCAACGTACCACCCACCGCCTGTTCCAGGCCGAAGGCACTTTTCACAATGACTGTCAACACATGGGGGATAAACTGAATGTTCATCACGATGACCACCACAGCCAAAACGAAGTAGCCTACCGCCATGATGGGAACCAGTACCGAACTGACCTTTGCGATGCGCTGAATGCCGCCAAAGACAATGATGAGGGTCAGCACAGCAAGTACCACACCGGTTATCATCGGATCCCATCCAAAGGCACCTTCCATCGCACCACAGATTGTATTGGTCTGTACAGAATTATTTGCCAGTCCGAACGACACCGTGATAAGTACGGCAAAGAGCACTGCCATCCATCGGCAGTGCAGTCCGCGCTGGATGTAATAGGCCGGTCCGCCGATAAACGAGTCTTTGTGATGCTGCTTGAACAGTTGCCCCAGCGTCGACTCCACAAAGGCTGTTGCTGAGCCTACCAGTGCCATCACCCACATCCAGAAAACGGCTCCAGGACCGCCTACGGCGATAGCAGTTGCCACACCGGCCAGATTACCTGTTCCCACTCGTGAGGCCAGTGATACGGCGAAGGCCTGAAACGATGAGATGTGTTTCTCACTGCCTTGCGGTTTTACAGAGGAGTCTGTCAGTAGACGCAACATCTCGCCCACCATCCGGAACTGTACGAAGCGTGTACGCCACGTAAACCATAGTCCACAACCTATCAGTGCTGCTATAATAACGTAGCCCCACAGTGCATCGTTGACTTGGTTGAGTATATTAATCATCTTCTGATGTGATAGTCGTTGGTTTTAAATTCATCCAATATTTCCGTTCCTCGTCAGTCATTTTCTCGATGGCATAGCGAAGCATGGTGCGAGGCATCTTATAGGCATACTGATGGAGGAAATCATGATGCAGATCCGCATGATTTTTACCCATTTCCCGCAACATCCATCCAACGGCCTTGTGCATCAGGTCGTGAGGATGGTGTAGGTGAATCTCTGCATAGCGCAGGCACCATGAAGGATCGTTGTGGTGGGAGGGGTACCACGTACAGACCATACTCATGCGCTGTTTCCACAGACAATTGCTGGCAGCGAGTTCGTCAAGAACTTGTCTCTTGTAGTCTGTATAGATGTTAGCCTCGTCACCTCCTAGGTATGTTGGCAGCAACAGCCAGTGTCCTAAAATCTTATATACCGATAAGTCCACCAAGTCCCAGTTGTCAGCCTGCTCAGCATATTGCAGGTATAGTGTGACAATCTCGTCGCGTTTCTTGATGGCTTGCCCGTCATGTTCGAGTCGTTTTGTGGCCAGTCGCTCAAACTGGTCAACAAGGATGAGGAAGCCGCAAAGCCGTACTTCATGCCATTGGGACATCAGCAGTTCTGGAATTTCTTTCAAGGCAAAACCCTGAGCCACATGTTTAACCACTTCTCGTGTCTGTGGCACTTTGATGCCTAAGAACTCGTCGCCTTCACCATATTCACCAGGCCCGGTTTTGAAGAACCGCATTAGGTGAATCCGCTGCTCTCCGTCTTGCAGCGACTCCATGTATTCGATAATCTCCGAAGCCCTTGTCATTCCCTGTATTCTTCATTTCTTAGAGTCTGCTTTCTACGACTTCCCAGTTGACAATCTGCCAGAGGGCTGCGAGGTGGTCTGGACGGCGGTTCTGATAGTCGAGATAGTAGGCGTGCTCCCAGACATCGAAGGTCAGCAGGGGCTTCAGTCCACGTTGTACGGGATTGGCGGCATTCGTCTCTTGGGTGATAACCAACTTACCGTCTTTATCCGCCGACAGCCATACCCAGCCGGAGCCGAACAGCGTGCTTCCCTTCTTCAGGAACTCTTCTCTGAAGGCTTCGAATGAGCCGAAGTCTCTCGCGATAGCCTCGGCAATCTTTCCGATAGGTTTGTTGTCGGCTTTCGGCGCAGTAAACTGCTGGAAATACATCTCGTGGTTCAGAATCTGCCCGGCATTATTCAGTATGCCACCATCTGCCTTCTTGACAATTTCCTCCAACGGCAAATCAGCCATAGAACTCTCCATTCCCGAGTCAAACTCGCCTGCCCGTAGCCTTTCAAGCAGTCCATTGAGATTATTCACATATGCCAGCAGGTGTTTCCCGTGGTGAAAGCCTATCGTCTCTTTGCTTATTACCGGCTCCAGCGCATCCGCTGCATACGGCAGTGCCATTAACTCATACTTTTTCATACCTTCGTTTATTTGTGATTATGCCGACAAAGTTAGTAAATATTTCGCAAAAAATCGGCAAAACATACTTTTTCTTCATTTAGCGTGTAATATTTTTGTCTCTCGCCGGGCCTCGCGCCAACGGGGGAAGTATCGGTCCATGAGGAGGTGGAAGCGGGTGTTGTGGCTGGGTTCCAGCAGGTGGCAGAGTTCGTGGACGACAACATGCTCGATGCACCATTCTGGCAGGAGAAGGAGGTAGATGGAGAAACAGATGGATTTGTCCTTGACGTTGCATACCCCCCAACGGGAGATCATGGCTTTATAAGAGATATGTGAGGGATAGACACCCATCAGTCGTGAATGGTTCTCAACCATTGGCTCTATCAGTGCTTCGAGTCGTTGACTAGCCTCGTCAACCTGAATGCGGGTCTGTAGTGGCAATTGATGGTAGAATGCCTCCCGCTTTGCATGGTACTCTTGTGTTTTCTTCCGAGCCTTGACTATCCACTCACGGTGTTCCTCGATGAATCGCTCCACCTCGGTCTTCGGTATCCCGATAGGTGCCGACACGTGTACATCGCCATTTTTTACGATGCGCATTGACAGCCGTCGTGTCCTCCTGTATGTCACTTGAATGGCCATTACCGACTTCTTTACAATAGTCCTACCAACTCAAACATATTGCGATAGGCAGCCACTTTCTTGTCGAATGCTAACGGATAAGCACGGGAAGAGGAGGGTAGGCGATAAAGTCGCACCTCATGGCCGTCATGATTGCTGATCTCTGGAATGGTGATAGATGATCCCACCCTCGGGCCTTCCTCGATATTGAAATACTGGCAGAGTGTGTCTGTAGCCTTCTGTCCTGTAGTGACAATAGCCTCGCAGTGGGGCAGTTGTCTTAGGAGAGCACGGATATCCGTCGGTTCCACTACCTCCAGGAACTCATCTGACGCATTGTCTTTCAGTCGACGTATGGCTGTGGCCGTGTCGTAGAATGCGATGCCTTTCTCCTTACAAAACGTCATGATAGCCTTGCGGTCGAACACCTTTTGGTCGATAAGTACAAAATGGTTGCGGTCGCCATAAAACACCTCACCCTCAATTCTCCAGTGGTCATTGATGAAATTGGGGTAGTAGAATTCCATACACCATCGTTTCTTCTGGGGTGGAAAACTACCAAGGAACAGCACGTGTGCATTCTCTGGTAGGAATGGTTCCAGCGGATGATATTCTATAGGTGTCACTGTGTTGTTGCTCAACATTTTACCCGTTAACTGTCAGTCATGGATCGTGTGGTCGGACAGTGCTTGATGCAACTCCCTCGGCAACGCATGACGGTTTAGGAACAGGTAGGTTGTGTTTAGTTGAATATAGTCGCGTGACATATACCAGATACCCTTGTACAGTCCGCACTCACCCCACGAATTCTTCACCATATAGTATGGCTTGCCATGCTCATCGACTGCCTTGCCGTAAATCAGCATCACGTGGTCATACGTGAACCGCCAGTTGTCCCATTGTTCCTGACGCAGTTCTTGTGTGGGTATCACACTGTCTGGTAGCATCGCTAGTCCGGTCCGTGTGAAATTGCCTGTTACATCACCGCCCCATGCCACTGTATAGCCCTCGTCCAGTGCTTTGTCCAAAACCTCCATCAATTGCTCGATGGGGATGTTGTAACTCGGTTTCAACCGCCATTTATATGGTGCTTCGATGATGAACCACTTACCAAAGGGATGATGCAGATAACTCGTCAGACTCACATAGTCGTCAAAGTCCAGACCCAGGCTTTCTGCGAACGACTGGGGCGTATAGGTCTTTCCCTCATAGACAAAAGTATCTGGACAGCGTCCGACAAATCGCTCGATCACCGTCTGTACCGAGTCCTGCCAGTGGGATAGGGGTTCTTTGGCGTTTTTTCTCACGGCATTCCTCACCGTTTGCTCCAATAACGGGAAGAATACCTTGAAGTTCGCCAGCGAGTCACCTGTCAGCGAACCTGGTGCCGGCATTGCCTGTTCGGGACAGATACCATGCTGACGGATGACCTCCAGTACATCATCGCACGACCCGCCTTCCGAGATCTGACTATACCCGTGCATCCGTACATAGTGCTTGGCACAGTCCATGTAATCCTTATTCACCACAAACATCTCGCAGAGGTCGTATGTCCGTCCTGTCTTCCGCAGGATCTCACTCTCAAAGTACCCCAGCGTCGCATAGTCCCAGCATGTACCGCTGCGGAACTGGTTCTTCACACTTGTGATCGGGTTCTCCCTCACTGTCGTGAACGTCTTTCCTGCATTCGACTCGCTCGCCTGTCTTTGTAAATGCTCTTGTGCCGTTGTCGGTATTGTCAACCAACAAGCGGTAAGTATTAATAGTGCTCGCATCATTCCTTACTATTGTAATCACTTATTCCTTACTAGCGATGCACTCAATCTCTACCAGGGCACCCTTGGGCACGGCCTTGACGGCAAAGGCGCTACGGGCAGGGTAGGGCTCTGTGAAAAACTCCGCATACACCTCGTTCATTTCGGCAAAGTCTGCAATGTCGGCCAGTAAGACAGTGGTCTTTACTACATTCTTCATGTCGAGTCCGGCCGCTTGCAGAATTGCCTTTGCATTGGTCAACGCCTGTCTCGTCTGTGCCTTGATCCCCTCGGGAAAAGTCCCTGTTGCAGGGTCAATAGGCAGTTGTCCACTGGCGAACACCAGTCCGCTGGTCTCAATCGCTTGGCTGTACGGTCCGATAGCCGCAGGAGCCTTCTCTGTTTTAATTGCTTTCATCTTGTCTTCTTTTATCGTCTTATTAACCAGTAGCAAAATTACGAAAAACTTTTGAAATATCGACATTATTGGAAATAATTTCGTATCTTTGTCTTCAGTTAAGTTAAATTAGAGTAGGCCAAACCGAGGCTGAAGCATTGTTGAAGATGATTAGTATGGAGCAGATAGAACGAATCAAACAGATGGAGTGTTGCCTCGACCGTGCGTCACAGGCTGTAATGCGTCTCTCGGCAGCCCTCGACGAGTATGCCGAGGCACAGGATGCCCTCCGCCAGTTGAGCGACTACTACGGTAGTGATGCATGGAGGCAGGACTTCACCACCGATTCAGAAGGTCGACTCCCGCAAGACCTGAAGCGTGGTGTTCTCTCCGAGGATGCCGTCTGGAACCTACTGGAGGATGTGCGAGACCTGAAAGAACGGATGAGGGAGATGGTGGCAGATATATAATAAGGTGAAGATTTTACTTAGTTTTATTCGATGAATAATTAAAAATTATTATCTTTGCAGCATAAATATTAGATTGCATGACGACAACGACCATTCCACAGATTCAGTTTGCAACGCTGACCATCGGTGCAACGGCGCAGCGCATGGGCATCTATATAAATTTGTCATCGGAGTGAGTAATAAAACAACTAAAATCTATAATGGATATGAAACAATTAACCTTATTACTAATTAGTCTTTTCTCTAGCCTAGTTATAAATGCTGGGGAAGTGACAGAAGAACAGGCATTACAGAAAGCACAACAATTTATGCAAGGCAAGCAATTCAAACAGAAGAACTTGCGTCGAGCACCTGCTGCAGAAACTCAAACCAAAGCATACTATGTGTTTAATGTTGAGAATAACGGTGGCTTCGTCATTGTATCCGGTGATGACCGTATGCCTGAGATATTGGGCTATTCGGATAAAGGAAATGTTGACATGCGTAATATCCCATGCAATATGGAGTGGCTCATGAGTTGCTACGTCAACATGATCGATAGTTTGAACGTTTATGGTGTCAATAAAAGGTGGAGTCCGCGTCGTGCCAACAACTTTGTTAAAATTGAGCCGCTGATAACAACCCATTGGGGACAACATGCTCCATACAATAATTACTGTCCAGAAATAAATGGGGAAAAATGTCCTACAGGTTGTGTGGCAACAGCAATGGCCCAGATTATCAACTACAAGAAGTGGCCGCAGGGACAGACAACGAGCGTAGAGGCCTATACTACAGAAAATGGTATCAGCATGCCGGCATTGGAATCGACATCTTTTAACTGGGAGAATATGTCTGATGACGATATTGCACGATTGATGCTTTATTGTGGACAATCTTCAAAAATGAATTATACGTTGGACGGCTCTGGTGCAGGAGAACCAAGTGAGGCGTTAAAAACTGTTTTCGGATATAGTAAGAGTACCAAGAGTTGGCTTATCAAGTTATTTGAAGCCGAGCATCTGGAAGAAGCCGTCTATTCAGAATTGGCAGAGAACCGCCCAGTATTCTATACGGGCTACAGCGAATCGATGAACGCAGGTCATGCTTTTATCGTTGACGGATACCAAGACGGTATGTTTCATATCAATTGGGGATGGGATGGTGATGCCGATGGCTATTTCATGATTACTGGAGCCACAGAAGATGTAATGCCATTTCTCCCAACGTGGGGCTCTGAAATGCTCTTCGACATAGAGCCTGCCCCATCAAGAAAAGATGACGCTATAGTGATTGCCTACTCGCTTGAATCATGGCAAAGAAGTTCCTATCGCACAAATGAAACAGAAGATTTTTTAGTTCCAATCTCATTCAATGGAGAATTCTTCTGTGATTATGATGCGTCTTGCTACGTTGGTATTGGATTTTATCGTGAAAGCGAACTGGTGAAGGTCGTAGACCCCCAGTTGGTACAATTCCCGGTTAATAACGGTTTTTTGTACTTTAACAGTGTCTCTATTGGAAACATTTCAAAGGGAGAGTATTATGTTTGTCCTGTATATCGCCATAACGAAACTGAAGAGTGGCATAAGGTTGCAGGCTCCAACCCCAACCACTTAATTGCCCATGTGGGTGAAAAGAACTTTTACCTTGAACACTTTATTGATAACTGGGATGGTGAATATATGGATTATGGCTATCAGGAAATCAATGGAGTCACTTATGGCTTAGTTTATCAGTTTAGTAACAATTATGCCTATGTTTTGCCACATCAGTTAACAGAAAAATACAGTGGTGACATTGTCATTCCTTTTACTGTTGATTATGAGGGTAAAAAGTTTTTGGTAATGGAAGAACGTTTGTCACCTTTCGTAGGATGCGAGGACCTGCATACTCTTTCTGCTGCTATCGACAATGCTATTGAGGTCATTGATTGTCCTAATCTCACAAAACTTGACTTGAAATCTGGGCACTATATAACTGTCATGAATTGTCCAAAACTGGAAAGCATTGAGTTCCCTGTTGCTACTTACTCTCCCACATTGTCCTATTGTAAGAGTCTGAAAACAATAAAATTTACCAATATTGTCCCGAACTTTAATATCCGTGGCTTCGATGAATATAATTTCCCATTATTGACGGATGTCTATTTTGCTACGTCTATGCCCCCCAAAGTGGCAGGGTATACTGCTGATTCCCCGATTCCCAATAATCCTAAGGTGAACATCCACGTTCCTAAAGGTTGCTTGCCGCTATATCAGAATTCTTCGTGGAAGCAGTGGAATCTCACTGACGATAATCAAAGTGCTTCATTCGTAAAATGGGGATACTGTCATGGTGACAAAACAGAAAGTTACGGATTCGCAAGAGGTGAACGCGGTAACTTGGACAGTGAGTTTGCTATGCGTATTACTCCAGAAGATTTAGTGGCTTATAAAGGATGTAAAATCACGTCTATTGAAGTGTATTCTCCTTCACGGGCTACCAATGATAGTGGAGATGACAGTTATGAGTATGTTTTCATTACAAAACGTGGAACTGATTATTTAGTAAAACAACCATTTGATGTGGTTCGTGGAGCGTGGAATACTGTTAAGTTTGATGAACCATACACCATTACAGGGGAGGAACTTTTTGTGGGTGTAGGTCGTAAGGGGGCCATTGGGGCCACGTACGCTGACATGACTTTTGTTCCTGATGCAGTATGGGGACGTTGGATGGGCAATGATCCCACTGTTACGAATACCACTCCAGGCCAATGGGATTATGTGAAAGAATGTCCATATAAAGAGGGGCCTTCAACGATATTTGCACATCCTCTTCCCCTTCGTTTTGCCATAGATGGAGATCATGTACCAGAGGGTATTGTTATACGTGAGTTAGAATCGGCAAATAACAAAGCAAGAAATTCTGCGGCTTGCTCACAAAGAGCGAATGATAACGGAATCATTATCAATGGAGTTATAAGAAACCGTTCTTTAGAAACCGTTACTTCCTATACGGTAGAGTGGTCTGTAGATGGAGGTGAAAAGCAAAGCAAAACATACAATACTTTACTCGCACCCAATGAAACAGAAGTCATCTCAATTGAATTGCCACCGATTACTACAAATGGAACACATACTGTCGCAACCAATGTAACGATGGTGAATGAGAATGCCAATCAGTTGGAAGGTCTGAATATGCCAACATTGGAATTGACCATCACAGACGGCATCGATCCTATAGTCACTGGTGATGCCAATGCCGACGGCGAGGTGAATGTGACGGATATCGTGGCTACGGTGAATAAGATCATGGGTCATGAGGATGCGTCGTTCAACATGACGGCGGCTGATGTGAATAAGGATGGCGAGATCAATGTGACGGATATTGTGATGATGGTGAATATCATCATGTCCAGCGGTTCTCGGATGGACGAGCGGGAGGCGAAGGCCATGCTGAAGGACTATGGCTTTATTTTCAAAGGCGATAGGGTTAGCAGTGCCCGCTACCGATAATAGCAGCGATCGCTACCAATATTAGCAGCGGCCGCTGCTAATAATAGCACCGAGCGCCTGACAACCGAAAAGTAGGGCACTTTCACCCAGAAAGGTGCCTTCTTTTACCCCTTTAGGGGGTATCCTTTACCCCTTAAAGTGGCATGCTTTCCTCTTATAGATGACGAAAAAAGACCGTGAGAAATGGTAACTATCAGAGGTTGACAAGGCGATGATGACAGGTGGCGTTGGTTGTTTTCACCGTCTTCGGCTATTATACAGGGAAGCACCTCTTGGATGATGACCTGACCTTCCTCTGGTTGGTGGCTGGCATGCCCGTCCTTATCGTGATCGTGATATGGGGCACCAATGAACTGATAGCATGGATGAACGGGAAATAGCAGAAAACCGAGCCAACGTTCATTTTTTCTTTATCCTATACTTCCTATTCTTATACTCTCCTTCTATCTCAAGGATGCCCTCGTCCACGAGTTGCTTCAGATAGTCGCGGGTTCTTGACGGCTTGAGTCCGATGGCTTTTGAGACGGATTTTGAATCTGAAATTTCTTTGTCGGCGATAAAATCAATAATTTTCCGCCGATTTTCGTTGTTTCGATTTTGTTTTTCCGATTTTTGGTCATTTTTATCCGCTTCTTCTTCATTCATCGACGCTATCAACTCAAACACCAAATGCATCTGACTGTATGCCATTTTATCTTCAGGAGATGCCTCACTCAGATGACTTAGTTCCTCGGCATAACCGATGGCCCGCTGCAGGTCGCCATGCTCCGTCAGATACTTATACAGATTGTTCTTCTTGAAATAGCGGGTCGTCTTCTCATACCCTGGCATATAGCGCTGCAAGTCGGGCAACACGTCCTCGTAGGTCTCATAGTGCTTGGTGGTGATTTGTGGCAGAAAGTGAAGCAGAAACCAGAACTCCGTGCATGGGTTGGTCTCTATCCACATCACGTTGCGCGGGCTTTTCTTCTTCAGTTGCTGATAGGTGGCCATTTCC
>JAFTFG010000009.1 GCA_017449675.1 Prevotella sp. | reverse complement strand
CGTCAACGAGAAAGTGCTGCGAGATTTCTTCTTTGCCAACGACAACCCCGTGATACACCTGACGGAGGAACAGCGTGGACTCTTCCGGACATACAAGATACTGATAGGCAAGAAACTGGAGGAAGGTGCGTCGAGGTATTCGGAGCAGTCGATGAGCGGCCTTCACAAGGCGATACTATATGACATCCTTGCCGTCATCGACAAGCGGAAACACGAAACCGCGGAGGCGACAAACACACACGATGAGGAGATGTACCCCTCGGTGAAGAGCGACAAGGTGAAACGTTTCCTGATGTTGCTGGCCGAGGACGACAGCCGTCATCACACCGTGGAATACTTTGCCAGCAGGCTGTGTGTCACGCCCAAGTATCTCTCCGTCATCTGCAAGCAGGAAACGGGAAAGACCCCATCGGCCTGGATTCGCGAGCGGCTGATAGAGAAAATACGCTACTATCTGCTCAACACGTCGCTGTCAGCCAAGGAGATTGCCCATCGGGTGGACATGCCCAACTCGTCGTTCTTCGGCAAGTTTGTCAAGCAGCACTTCGGCTGCACACCCATGGAGTACAGAAACAAACAGATGAACAGCGAGCCATGAAATGGAGAACGCGGCTGGACGCTAAGCCGGCTAACTGCCAATCTCTATGTAAGCACCGTCTATGGCCATGAGTTCTGGAAGAGCCAGCCCAACCGCTATCCAGACAAATACTACGAGTTTATGTCCACCAAGTTCCGTCTGAACGTCGCCTTGGGGCAGTGCATCACATGGGAGATTCCCAATAATCGCCGCAAGTTACTCTGTCTCGGCAAAAAAAGAAATAAGTTTTTTTGTTTTGCGCTCGACTTTTCGTAACTTTGGCTTCGCCGAACTTACTCAGCACTCGGAAAAGTCCAAATATATTTGGCTTTTCTCTCGTTTTTCAGTAACTTTGCCGACAAATAGATTTGTGATGATAAGAGTATTAGCCATTGACGACGAGCCGCTTGCCCTCCAGCAGTTGGCAGTATATATCGGGAAAGTACCATTTCTCGAACTGGCAGCACAATGCCAGAGTGCACTCGAAGCACGTAAGTTCCTGGAAGAAGAGACGGTCGATGCCATCTTCTGCGATATCAACATGCCCGACCTCAACGGTATGGACTTTGTGAAGTCGCTACAGGCTCCACCGTTGATTGTCTTCACGACGGCCTATAGCGAATATGCCATCGAGGGCTTTAAGGTCAATGCCGTCGACTATCTCCTGAAGCCCTTTGGTCTGGACGACTTCCGTCGTGCCGCCAATCGTATCAAGGAGCGGCTAGAGGCAACTACAACAACTTCCCTCCCTCAGCAGGGAGGGGACGGGGGCGGGTCCGACACCATCTTCGTCAAGACCGAATACCGTATTGTCAAGATCACCATTGCTGACATCCGTTATATTGAGGCCATGAGTGAATACCTGAAGATTTATCTGGAAGGAGAGGACAAACCCATCATCACCTTGTTGTCGATGAAGAAGATGGAAGACAGGCTGCCTGACTATTTCATGCGCATCCACCGCTCCTATATCGTCAACCTCAACAAGATTCAGGAGGTCAACAAGAACCGCATCATCATGGACGAAGACACCTATCTTCCCATCGGAGATATGTATAAAGAAGCCTTCCAAAGTTATCTTGACACAAAATTTCTTGGCAAGTAACCAAAGTGCCAAATTAATTTGGCGCTTTGCTCGCTTATTCGTATCTTTGCACCTTGATGAGAAGATTATACACCTTATTTATATTATGGTTGGCTGTGCTCCCTGTCTGTGCACAGATGGTAGACCCTGTGCATTTTACGACACAATTGAAGGAACTCACCAATCATGAGGCGGAGATTATCTTTACAGGAAAGATCGATGCCGGATGGCATGTCTATTCCACAGATTTGAGCGGTGGTCCCATTCCTGCAACCTTCAATAAGGTGAAAATGGAGGGAGTAGAGACCGTAGGGAAGTTAAAGCCTCGCGGTAACGAACAGAAGACATTCGATAAGTTGTTTGGTATGGAGGTGCGTTTCTTTGAGGGGACGGCCACCTTCGTACAGAAGATCAGGTTTACCCAACCGAGATACGTCATCGACTGCTATCTGGAATACGGTTGCTGTAATGATGAGATGTGTATGCCTCCTTCAACGGCTGAGTTTAAGAAATCCGGAATAGTCACTATCCCTCCTGAAGAACGTATTGATGAGCGTCAGGAAGAAAAGGAAGTGAAGGACGTGACGGAAGTCGTGGAGGAGTCTTCGGATTCCGCAGGAGTCGACGTTTCCCCACAGACCGTGAATGATGACCTGTGGCAACCTGTCACGAAAGAGTTGGACACCTTCAGCGACAACCCACAAGACCATTCCCTATGGTATATCTTCCTGGCAGGACTACTAGGAGGTTTTCTGGCTCTGCTGACACCTTGCGTGTGGCCGATCATCCCCATGACGGTGTCGTTCTTCCTGAAACGGAACAAAGAACGGGCCAATGCGGTTCGGGAGGCTTTCACCTATGGGTTGAGCATTATCGTCATTTATGTTGCCCTGGGCCTGTTGGTCACGGCCTTGATGGGTGCTAATGCCCTCAACGCCATGTCGACCAATGCGTGGTTTAATATCTTCTTTGCCCTCCTACTGATTGTCTTCGCAGCCTCTTTCATGGGAGCCTTCGAACTGACACTCCCTGCCTCATGGTCGAATAAGATAGACCGTCAATCAGAGCGTACTACCGGCCTGCTCAGTATTTTCCTGATGGCCTTTACATTAGTATTGGTATCGTTCTCCTGTACAGGACCGATTATCGGATTCCTATTGGTAGCACTCTCGGCACAGGGGAATATCCTTGGACCAACCCTCGGTATGCTGGGCTTCGCCATCGGACTGGCGATTCCCTTTGCCTTGTTTGCCCTCTTCCCCTCCTGGCTTAAATCAGTACCTAAGTCCGGAGGGTGGATGAACACCATCAAGGTTGTGTTGGGGTTTATCGAACTGGCCTTTGCCCTGAAGTTTCTGAGTATCGCCGATCTGGCATACGGATGGCGATTACTTGACCGTGAGGTATTCCTGGCTATATGGATTACCCTCTTCGGATTGTTAGGTGCCTACCTGATGGGATGGATTCATTTTCCTCACGATGAAGAGCCAACAGTCAATGGCCAACAGCCAATAGCCCTTCCTCGGTTCTTCCTCGGACTCCTCTCCTTCGCCTTCACCATCTATATGATACCTGGATTATGGGGAGCCCCTCTCAAAGCCATCAGTGCTTTCACACCACCTATGTATACCCAGGACTATAAGATTGTACAGACGACGGTGGTGGAAGCCCAGTTCAAGGATTATGAGCAGGGCATGACTGCTGCCAAGGAGCAGCACAAACCTGTCATGATAGACTTCACGGGATTCGGATGCGTCAACTGTCGAAAGATGGAAGCAGCGGTATGGACCGACGAGGCAGTGGCTCAACGGCTGACCAACGACTATATCCTGATCTCCCTCTATGTAGATGACAAGACACCACTCCCCCAGCCTATTGAGGTGGAGGTGAATGGTCAGAAGCATACGCTCCTTACTGTCGGAGATAAATGGAGCCATCTGCAAGCCGTCAAGTTTGGTGCCAATACCCAACCCTTCTACGTACTCCTTGACGAGGATGGGAGACTGTTAGGTCCCTCCCGTTCCTACAATGAGGATATCCAGGAATATATCGACTGGTTAGATGCCGGTCTACGTCATATCAAACCATAAAAACAAACGAACATGAAAAGAATCATTACATGCATGATGGTGATAACTTTCACGATATCTGCATTTGCTCAATTTGAAACCAACAGGAACAGAAGCCGTTATAACCGCGATGATACAGAGCGCTACTATGGACTGCGTCTGGGTATGAATATTGCCAGTACCAGTAGTGATGCCACCGAATTCAGTACCAACCCACGTACCGGTCTGATCATCGGCGGTGTCTATGGTATCCAACTGTCCAGGAATACACCTCTTTGGTTGGAACTCGGACTGGCTTACTCAGAAAAGGGGGGTAAGACACACTTGAACAATGACAAGGTAACCTATCGCATGAGTTATCTCCAACTACCTATTGTCGTCAAATACAGCATCAATGTCGATGATGACTTTTTCGTACAGCCCTTCTTCGGCGGCTACCTGTCGCTTGGACTCGGTGGTAAGATCAAGAACTATGGCACCAAGGAGTCGTTGAGTGTCTTCGACACCATGAACCGCTTCGACGGAGGACTGCGGGCCGGTTGCGGAGCAGAGTATAAGATGATGTATATAGAACTGGGCTACGACCTCGGACTGGCCAATATCACCAAGGATGATTTCGATACAGCCCATACCCGTAGTTTGTTTATCAGTCTCGGTATTAATTTCTAACTGTAAACTATGAACTCTAAATTATATCCCCAGATAATCATAGAGGCCCTGCAGACAGTGACGTATGCAGGAACGAAGAAAAACGTGGTAGAGAGTGGCATGGTGGTCGACCAGCCTACTGTCGCTGCACCCCAGAAAGAGGGTGACCCATGGAAGGTGGGGGTCATCCTGGAGTTTCCTCGTGATACGGATCCCTTCCTGAAATCCACAGTCAAGGCTGCCGAGGCAGCCATCAAATACCATTGCAAACAACTAACAGCCGACATCGAAGTGACTATCCAGACGGAGTTCAAGTCGAAGCCCCGCCCTGAGGTGGGCAAACTCCTGCCGCAGGTGAAGAACATCGTGGCCGTCAGCAGCGGCAAGGGAGGCGTGGGCAAGAGCACGGTCTCTGCCAATCTCGCCATTGCCTTGGCTCGTCTGGGTTACAAGGTGGGGTTGCTCGATGCCGATATTTTCGGACCTTCCATGCCGAAGATGTTCAAGGTGGAGGATGCCCGTCCCTATGCTGTCAATGTGGAGGGTCGTGACCTCATAGAACCTATCGAAGCGTATGGTGTCAAACTCCTCTCCATCGGCTTCTTCGTAAGTCCTGAGACGGCGACACTCTGGCGTGGAGGCATGGCATCGAATGCACTCAAACAACTTATCGCCGATGCTGACTGGGGCGAACTCGACTACCTGATCCTCGACACACCTCCTGGTACCTCCGATATCCATCTGACCCTCTTGCAGACCCTTGCCATCACTGGAGCCATCATCGTATCGACCCCCCAGCAGGTGGCTCTCGCCGATGCCCGCAAGGGAATCGATATGTATCGCAATGAGAAGGTCAACGTTCCCATCCTCGGACTGGTGGAGAACATGGCATGGTTCACACCTGCGGAACTACCCGACAACCGTTATTATATCTTCGGGAAGGAGGGCTGTAAGCAACTCGCTGAGGAGATGAAGGTTCCCCTACTCGCCCAGATTCCGTTGGTTCAAGGCATCTGTGACAGTGGTGATCAAGGTACTCCTGCCGCCCTCAACAGTGACACGGCAACAGGTATCGCCTTCATCAACCTCGCCCAGTCGGTCGTCACCGTAGTGAACAAGCGTAACCGTGAACTGCCCAAGACTCAGATTGTAGGGGTGAAGTGAGAACTATCTCCCTTCATACCCTAACCAAGACATCATCTCATACATTCAGGCAAGGATTTCACACAGAATCCTTGCCTTTTTCTTTTTTGTTTCAGAAATAATCGCTATCTTTAAGTTTTCTTCAACGCCTTGAAGATACTCCCGCTCGAAAGTAAAAATAAAAAAGTTCCTCTTTTATTTTGTACTTTACTCGCTTATTCGTATCTTTGCAACATCGCTTGTTAGCCCATTGTGGGTAAAGCGGGCGGTCTTATATATGAGAAAGACGTTTTCGAACGTCTGTCGTTGTGCTCTACGAATCTCGCAAATTCCGATGCCACAGCAGACAGATGACAACGAAGCGTCACGTGGTGCGTTTCTATATACCTTATATATAATATATAGTTCGTACTGGCGTGGGCTAACTGCGTTGTCTATCCTGTGTGGCGAGGCAATGCGAGAGCCTGTAGAGCCAGGATGGGCAAAGAAACAGACACCTACGCCTTTTTTGTATCATAAGTTAACCTAAAACTAATTGATGTTACTGAATTAGGGGTGTTTATAGGTTGTTGGAATTAATGATTATGAAAAAGTTTCTATTTGTTTTATTGTCATGTCTGGTAGTAACTTATGGGGGATATGCACAAAGCCAGAAAGAACTGCGTAAAGAAAGGAAGGAGAATCAGAAACTTTCAAAAAGCGAATTGAATGAGAAGGCGACAAGAACTGCTCATAAGGAGGCAAAGAAGTTAGTCAAGGAAGGATGGCAGACTGCTCCGGGTGCTCTACCTATAGAAAAACAACTTGACAAGTCGTACTTGATGCAGATGGAATATGATGACGATTTGTTTCCTAAATATATGATGGGTGAAGGCATGAGTGTTGGCCAGAATTATGATGGTGCGAAAATGCAGGCAATGGAGTTGGCAAAACAGAATCTTGCGGGTTCTATTCAGACAGAGATAACTGCATTAATAGAAAACACAGTTGCAAATAGTCAGTTGGAAGCAGAACAGGCCGAAACGGTGACAAAAAGTGTAATGGCCGCTAAGAACTTGATATCCCAAAGTATTGGACGAACGATTACTGTAGTGGAAGTGTATCGTACACTTTCTAATAAGAATAAAGAAGTTCTAGTACGTATCGCATATAATGCAAAGATGGCCAAAAGTGCAGTAAAAAAAGCAATTAGAGACGATTTGGAAAACAAAGGTGAGGAACTGCATAAGAAATTAGATGATATCCTGGGATGGTAACAAGAATCTTTTTGATTTTATTATTCTCTTTTTCTTTTCTGTTCTCGTCAGCGCAAAAGATAAAGAAAGTCGAAGGTGCCTATACTTACCATGTGCCAGTGAATGTCAGTTTAGATGACGCTAAGCGTACGGCATTAGAACGGGCAAAGATCCAAGCACTTGCTGATGAGTTTGGAACAATAGTTACTCAAAGTAATACTACCCGGATTGAGAATAGTAAGAACTCTTCCGCATCTAACTTTTTCAGTGTAGGCGGTTCTGAAGTGAAGGGTGAATGGATTGAGACGACAGATGAACCTAAGTTTGATGTCAGATACGATGATGATATGCTCGTAGTGACTTGCACGGTCAAAGGAAAGGCGCGCGAACTAGTTACTGCTCAGATAGATATTTCAGTTAAAATATTAAAGAACGGGATTGATAGTAAAAATGAGAGTGACACCTTCATGAATGGCGATGAGTTTTTCTTGTCTTTCTTGTCACCTGTAAAAGGCTTTCTTGCCGCCTATCTTGTTGATTCTGATAATCATGTATTCTGTTTACTCCCATATCGTGTACAGGATGAGGGTATATATCCAATAAAGGCCAATCAACAGTATATCTTCTTTAATACTCAGGAAGCAGAGAAAGACAGAATGATGGATGTTGATGAGTACTATATGACATGTTCTCAAGAAGTAGAGCATAATCAATTATATGTTATTTTCTCTCCGAATGAATTTGTGAAAGCAAAGGATATGAATATGAATGAACGTCTTCCACGAGAACTGCCTTTCTCTGATTTCCAGAAATGGTTGACTAAATGCAGAAAGTATGATCAAAAAATGAATATAAGGATAATACCAATAACGATTAAATTATGAAAAGAGCTCTATTAATGTGCGGTTACTTGCTTTTGATTGTTATTCAGATGCAAGCCCAAGAGTTTTTCTCTACATATGAAGGACAGATATTTTATTTTAAAGCAGAACCTTCTGGTAATAATACAGTAGCATTGTCATACAACAAAAAGGCAAAGTTCAAGTCTTCTGTATGTAAGATACCTTCAACTGTTACTAATAAAGGGGTGCAATATACAGTAACCAAGATAGCGGAAAAAACTTTTAAGAACAACAAATATCTCGTGGAGGTATATATCCCTTCTTCGGTTATAGAGATTGGAGAGAAAGCGTTTAATGATTGTAAGAATCTTGTCAACGTGTTTTTCTCAGAAGGTCTGCAGAGAATAGGGGAAGAGGCCTTTTCTGAATCACCTGTTCAGGAGGTGATACTTCCCCATTCTTTACAAGTGATTGGTGAGCGGGCTTTCTTCTACCATGATGCCTTCCTTTCAGGAATCAGACTGTTGTCGCCTATCACGAATGTGATTATTCCCAGTACCAAAATAAAAACGTTATATGTTCCTCGTACCGTAGTGCAGATAGGAGACCATGCTTTTAATACATTTAGAAATGGTGTAGGCGTATGGACAACCTCAAAAATGGAGGTGATGTCCCTCCCTGACTGGGTGACAGCGGATATGGCAGGGAAATTGGGTATACATAAAGATTCTTATAACTATTATATCTCTCGTAAGAACGCAGGAACGTTGCCAGATATAAGTCAATTACGAAACAATTCCCCAATACAGTCCAATAGGGATGTCGCTACACAGTCAGTTCCAGATTCTAATGTTCAACAAGTGTCTGAGCAGCCCCGAGATGTCTATGTCCAACAGCACCAGAATCAAGTGATACCCCAGCAGAGTCCAATGCAGAAAGAGGTGAATAATGTTCCAAATACCGCTCCTTCCCCCCGCCAGTTTTCTGATGTTGACATAAATATCCCGCAATCGCAAGAGGTTAGTGAGAATACTTTTGCCATCATTATTGCGAATGAGAATTACCAAAATGAAGTAGATGTTCAATATGCTCTTAATGACGGTAGGATTTTCAAAGAATACTGTGAGAAAACGTTGGGAGTTCCTCAAGAGAATATTCATTATAAGGAGAATGCGACACTTAATAATATCATTGCAGAGGTTGACTGGTTAAATAAGGTCGCAATGGTCTTTGACGGCGAAGCAAGAGTTATTTTCTACTATGCCGGTCACGGTGTACCTGATGAGTCGAATAGAGATGCTTATCTTCTACCAGTTGACGGACTCGGATCTAATGTGGCTACAGGTTATAAGATGTCCAGCCTTTATGATACATTAGGTAAAATGAAAACAAAGAATGTGTCTATCTTTATGGATGCTTGCTTTTCCGGCGCACAGCGTGGAAACGGAATGTTGGCATCTGCCCGAGGTATTGCAATTAAAGTAAAACCGTCAGCACCTCATGGTCCTATGGTTGTCATGTCGGCTGCCCAGGGTGATGAAACTGCTTATCCTTATAAAGAGAAGGGACATGGACTCTTTACATACTTTTTACTTAAGAAGTTGCAGGAATCAAAAGGTAATTGTAATATGGAAGACCTTGCGAACTTTGTGAAGACACAAGTATCTCGTCGTGCTATTATCGTTAATGGTAAACCTCAGACTCCTACGATTAATGTATCTACCACTATTGCAAGTCAGTGGAAAGAAATGAGATTAAAGTAAAGACTGTTATGCGGCTTCAGATTGTTGTTATTCTTTTCCTCTCGTTGTTCTTTGTGGATGAAAGACTATGTGCACAGAATAGAGATATCTTTCATCAAAAGGCGGCAGACTCCATACATGCCGCCTATGAGAAGTTTAAGTTACAGGCAGAAAACGATTATCGGAATTTCCGAGATCATGCCAATCGGGAGTATGCGGAATATGTAAAGCAGTCATGGCAGTTATTTGATGCCCAACCGGCTGTTCCCATGCCAGAAGAGAAGGGTATCCCTCCCATCGTAATAAATAATGATGAGAAGCGGAAACCGGTAAAGGATAATCTTCTGAGCATAGAAAAGGATGTCATAACACTGCCAGCCCCAAAGCCTCAACCAGTTCCTGTGGCTCCTATAGAGGAGCAGTTGACGACCAAGAAAGAGACGGTTCTTTTTTCAGTATATGGCACAAAGATGAAAGTGCGCTTCAATAAAGAACAGCGCTTTTCTCTGAGCGATTGTAGCGTACAGTTGTTTGATTTTGTTGCCTCAGACGAGAGACGCTTGAAGTCAGACAGATACCCTGATATGGATATTACTTCGTGTGTCAACAAGAATCTTATAGCGTTTTATGATGAGTATCCTTCATCATCGATATGGGATAATTTCATGACCCGTTGGGCTATGTATGTAGTCTGCGATCCTACCTATATTAACGCATCAGTCGGTATGTCAATGCCCGGTATGGATAATCAGACAGCAAAAGTGATACTCCTCAACTAACCTATATCGGGGCAATGTAAATGCCATCCTTTACATTTGATGGCACAGAGATGTGACGGACATCGTCATGATGGTGAATATCATCATGAACCATTGAATCCCTACCAAAAATGTTTATCCTCTGCAACATCTGCCATTCTGCAACACTTCTTGAAAATCAGGTGTTTACGTGTTGCAGATGGGTGGCAGATGAGTAAGATAGGAGCAAAAATGGGGGCAAAAGGTCTCGAAAAACGATAGAGGTGCCGCCTCCGGGGGCAGGAGGTGCCGCATCCGAGGGCAGGAGGTGCCGCCTTCGAGGGCAGGAGGTGCCGCCTTCGAGGGCAGGAGGTGCCGCCTTCGAGGGCAGGAGGTACGGGCCGTGACAAGGAAGGGGTGATGATTCCTAATCCTCCTTTTTGGCTGTACAAATCCGATGGGACGACGTTTGTTTATGGCCGTAAATTGCGACCTTGAAAGGAGTTCATCCAATTTTCTTTGATATGAAAAATGAGCGAAGAAATTTGGTATTTCACTCGATTTACACTACCTTTGCAGCGATGTTCGAAAAAGAGATAGAGGAGTACGAACGTATCCGACAGGACTATCAGCAAGAGATTGCTGATAGGATGGGGGTGCAGCAGTGGATGGAATACAACGAGATTCTGTTCTCGGCTCATTCCTGCGCTATTGAAGGCAATACGTTTACTGTCGATGACACTCGAATTCTCCGCGAGCAAGGAATGGCAATGATACCTATAGGACGCTCGCTGTTAGAGTGTACGGAGATGGCAGATCATTTTAGGGCCTTTGACTATATGGTGAGTCATCTAAATAGTCCTTTCGATGAGACTTTATTGAAAGAGATAAACCGCTTGGTTACGGAACATACTTTGGGCTATCGAGTCCCAGGGGCTGCCGCAGGAGAATATACCACAGAAGACATGGCTGCTGGTGATACCATTTTTGGCGACCATGAGTCGTTGATAGCACGAGTACCCGCCTTAATGGCCTCTACGCAACGTGCTCTTGCCGACGGACAGCATCCTATGGTGGTTGCAGCCAAATGGCATGGCTATTATGAATATCTTCACCCATTCCGTGATGGTAATGGACGGACAGGGCGACTGCTCTCCAACTTCATTCTTCTTCGTGAGGGTTATCCCTTGCTCATTATCGAACTGAAAGATCGTGCTGCTTATATCGCCGCTTTGAAGCAGATTCGTGAAGAAGGCACCGATGAGCACTTGGTCGCTTTCTTCTTTATGACTGCCATCAATCACATGAAAGGTGAATTGAATCAAAAACGTAGGAACTCCCTACCCTTAGTATTCTTTTAGTTATAAGCACGACTATCCCTCCATCTTTGCCTCCCGCTTGTGCTTCAAGTACCTGAGACGCTCCATAGCATAGACACGAGCCTGATAGAACTGGAAGCGGTAGACACACATCGTCAGTACAAAATAGCAGACGGCCTGTATCCACAGGATGCGTAACTCCGGCATCACGTCACTGATATCGGCCCCCATCGAGTTCAGACGGACAAAGGCACGGGCCCCGAAGGTAGAGGGGAACAGCCATGACACTCCCTGCCAGTAGCCCGGTATATTCGACTGGGGCCATGAGATACCCGTCAGGAAGAGTAGCGGTACAGAGACGAAGACCACCAGCAGCATCACATTCTCACGATACTTCACGGTACACGATACCATCATGCCAAAGAAGATACAAGCGATGGTATATGGTAGCATCAGTACCACCAACGACTGCCACGTGGCCAGTTGCGGGAAATGGAACAGATGAGGTACACCGGCTACCAGCCAAGCCCCCATCACCATATAAATCATAAGATAGCACATGAACTTTCCCAGTACGATAGGGAAAGTGGCGTTATAGCGGATATCACCCAACGGTATCAGGTTGCGATAAGGATGCTCGTCACGTGCCGTACCTGCCGACAGACCGATACCCAGCACCAAGGTCTGTTGCAGAATCAGCATCAACACACCAGGCAGGATAAAAGAGCCATAGCCACCGGCCGGACTGAAGATTGGTACATCCGCATAATCCAGAGGACGTGCGGCAATGACTTCCTCACGGTGGGTATAATAACCGCCCACCTTCTTCTGCAAGTCCGTTCCCATCTGCATCGTCACCAACTGGGCCGTCTGGAACACAGCCTTATAGGTCAGCATCAGACTCATGTCACAATACACACTGACAGTCCCTTGTCTCATGCCATAGACATCCGCCTCGAAGGAACTGGGGATGAGATAGATACCCTTGACCAGTTGACGACTCACCAGAGACTTCGCCTCATCCAAGTCCTGTGCATAATATTTCACACGGACATCAGCAGTGGCATCACACATCCTGATAAACCGTCGTGACAACTGACTATGCGACTGGTCGACGACACAGACAGGCACCTCATGGACTGTCTCATTATTATATATCCAGGAATAGAGTAGCGGATAGACCAATGGAACGATGATGAAGAAGATCAGTACTCCCTCATCCTTGACCACCTGTTCCATCTCCTTATGCCAGATATAACAGGCATCCAACAGTTTCTCGTATAGGTTACGGAATATAGACATAGGTCAGCATCGCATTCTTAATCTTCTTGACAACAAGCCAAGGCAGCAGCATGAAGGCCGCCAAAGCCGCAAAGTGGAACCACGCCTCTATCAGCGGATAACCGTTGAAGATACATATCTGGTAGATCATATAGTAATGACGCAACGGGAACAGCCATGACAATGACTGTAACGGAGCATCCATACCCATCACAGGGAAGGCAGAACCTGCCATAGAGAAACTGAGTACCGCCCATAGTGAGCAGACACTCATCGACAGACGCAGGGAGGGCATCAGTCCGAAGGCAAAGATACCAAAGCCCTGTGCTGCCAGCACCTGCATCAGTCCTAAGAGGACCAACAGCCAGGGACTCCCCAAATGGGGGAACTGCAGATGATAGAACACATAATATTCATAGCCGAAGACGATAGCCAGCCAGATCATCGTCTGGGGCAGATACTTGCCTAACAGAGCCACCAGGATGTTGCCATCTGCCATCTCCATCCATTTCTTTGCTGTGACGAACTTGAGTTCCGTACCCAACGAGTATGCGGATATCAAGAAGATAAAGAGCATGATCATTCCCGGCACGATCATGGTCGAGATATAGATGTTATAGTTTGTCCATGGATTAGCAATCTGGTGCAGGTCGACCTTAATAGGCAACAGGGCGGCCTGTATCTGCCGATCAGTATATCCCCTGGCCCGCATCGTCGCCTGTCCTACAGCAGCAGAGCCGAGAGTGGAGATCGTCTTGAAGTCCTTCATCAACAGCGCACCGGCGGCCAGTGTCGTATACGAATAATAATAGGATATCTTAGGTTGACGACTGGACAGCAATTTCTCTGTCGTCCCTTTGGGGATATAGAGGAAACCATATATCTCATTACGTTGGATAGCCCGCCGGGCCTCCGTGACACTGGGATAATGAGCCACCACCTTCGACATCTGGAAGCCATCCAGTCGACGGGCCAGTGACCGGGAGGTAGAGGTATTATCCAGATCCACAACACCCACCGGCATATTGGTAGGCAGGCCCTCATCCATCAGTGAGGTGAAAAAGAAGATCATCAGTAGAGGAAACAATACCATACAGAACAGGTAGATGTGATTCTGACGCAGAATCGACAACTCCCGCAGCATGATCTCATATATCTGCCTGAGATACCTCATCCCTTATCTATTATCTTATTATCAGCGACATCCCCGGACGC
The DNA here is from genome assembly GCA_017449675.1 of Prevotella sp. Taxonomy (GTDB): domain Bacteria; phylum Bacteroidota; class Bacteroidia; order Bacteroidales; family Bacteroidaceae; genus Prevotella. The sequence goes on along the minus strand of JAFTFG010000009.1, from coordinate 19,121 downwards.
AAGCCCTCCATCTTCTCTACCGGACGGGCTTTCACCTCGAAGGTTTTCAAGTCATACTGGCCGTTAGCCTTCGTAGCCTTCCATACCGCATACGAACCCTGGTCCTTCAAATAGTAGACCTTCATCTGAATCGTCTTATTGAAAGCCGGTACAAAAGCCTCAAAGGTCTTACCGACGGCAAGTCCGTTGAGTTGGTCCTCACGCACATTAAAAGTTCCCCACATATCCTTCATCACGGAGATATTCATAATCGGAGAACCCGTACCCACCAGTTCACCGACCTTCGGGAAGACATCGCTGACCTCACCCTCCATCTGGGCGATCTGCACGGTCTCGTTGATATAGGAGTTGACCTCCTGAACAGCACCCTTAGCCCGACCGACCATAGCGGCAGCGGCCATCTTCTCCTCACGGCGGGCACCATTACGGGCCATCTGATACTGGCTCTCGGCAGCCTTTGCCTGGGCCTCCATCGCTTTAAAGTTGGCATAAGCCTCATCCCGTTTCTGTGCACTCATCACGCCCTCGTCGAACAGACGCTGCACACGCTTATACGACTTCTCGGCGATCTCCAGACCCGCCTTGGCCTGCTGCATCAACTGGTAGGCACCCTGTATCTGTTCCTGGCGAGCACCATTACGGGCCATCTCTTCCTGAGCGGCTGCCGCATTCTCGGCACTCTGCGCCTGTTCCATCTTGGCCCGCACCTCAGGAGCATCAAGGATAGCCAAGGTATCCCCTACCTTCACGTAGTCACCTTCCTTGACACGGATCTCCAGAATACGGCCGGGGACCTTACTAGACACACGATACTCACTCACTTCCACCTGACCTTGGATCAACTCGGGATCACGTCCCAAGGCAAAGAATCCTATCAAGGCTACGATGGCTACTGCTGCCGCGAATCCCAGAATCGCAAGCAGGATGTTATTATGTTGTGTTTTTGCTGACATACTATTTTAGTTATTTTTGCGATATTGCGATATTGCGATATGACGATATAACGATATACGATAGGGGGGTTATTGCAAGGTACCAAGTGCTTTCTGCAAGTTCACTTGACTGAGTTTGACATCTATCTCCGCATCAATCTTCTGCGACTGAGCCTGTAGCCAGGCGGTCTGCGCCTCCATCACGGTAGTGGAGGAAATCACTCCCTCACGGAATCCGAGGTTAGCCGTACGCAAGTTCTCATCAGCCTTACGGGTACTGGCCTTCGCCATCTCCAACTTCTTATTGGCCTCATCGACATGGAAGAGACTCTGGTTGACCTGCAGTTCTATCTTCTCACGAGCCTCATCCAGTTCTAGGTTGGCAATGGTCGTGGCCCCTTTCGAGGCACGTACCTTATAAGCCACATCACCCCAGTTCCATACAGGGATGCGTACCAGTACGCCGATATTCCAAACACCAGCGAACTTACGCTCAAACCCGTTGAACACATTCGGATTAGAAATCGCATACCCGCCAGTAAGAGCCACCTGCGGCAGATTGGCAGCCTTGAGCACCCGAGTCAACTGACGACTCATATCCACCATATTCTGCAACTGTCTGACCTCCGGACGGTTGTCGACAGCCTGTGCGGCATCCACCTTCGGAGCCAGTACGGGAGCAGACAGGTCTTCCTTGTCCTCATCAGCCAGCAGGATCTGTTCGTTCATCGGCAGGCCACAGAGTTGACAGAGCAGCATCTTCGAGAGTACCAGTCCGTCATTCACCTGCGTCAATGTCATCTCCGCCTCATTCACCTTCACACTGACGCTCAGTCCTTCGGAACGGGTGGCCACACCTTCTTCAATCATCTTCTGCACGTCATGGTCTAACTTCTTCACCAGGTCAAGATAGCCCTGTGCCAGTTGCTGTTTATGTTTCAGCGACACCACCTGCCAGTATGCCTGATCAATCTGATAGAGTGTCTGCTGACGTTTGGTCTCCGTAGAGTTGGCAGCCAACTGTTCTCCGATATCCGCCATCTTATTCATGGCAACGATGGCACCACCCATGAAGACAGGTTGTGTCACCATGATAGCCCCCGCAAAGATATTACGCGTATCAGTACGGAAGGCATCGACAACACGCTGTCCACCCGTATTCAGCAGTTGACCAGCAGACTCCAGTCTCTCTGATAACCGCTGCTGGAGCAGTTCCGGAGTAACCCCTATCTGTCCCAGGGCCTGCCACACATTCTGGGGAATCTTTCCCATCACCTCACCGATACCACTACCGATGGCTGTTGTCGTATTAGTCCCTAGGTTCGACAGGAAGGACTTCTGGTCGTTATTGAGCAGCGACAACTCTTTGCTGGTCCACTCATAACCGCCCAGTGCACTGACATGCGGCAGGTACTTCGTTCTTGCCGACTTGCGCATGTTGGCGGCTACATCCTGTTTGACACGGGAGATACTCAACTGTTTGTTGTTGCGCAAAGCCATGGCGCGACAACTGTCGAGTGTCAGTCTCATCCCCGACGTATCGTCGCCTACCTGGAGTTCTTGCGCACCAACAGGTAGGGTCGCCCATGCCATCAGAAAAATCACTAATTTCTTGTTCATTGCCTATTTTTCAAGTTCTATCGAGCGAGAACCGATCTCATGTCCGTCGGCTATCACCTGGACTCGATAGGTTCCCGGTATCAATGTTTCTTTCTTGGAGATATAGAGATCCATCGGGGTCTCCTCACCCGTATACTCAATGGTCTTCATCACCGTATAGGCCACCTCCTTGTCCTCAAAGGAACACCGCCCTGCGGTATTCAGGACATTACCCGTCGGGGTGAGGACACGTACATAGATGGTACGCATACCGTTGGAGGCTGTCACATTACGGGAAAGTACAAAACGTACCTTCATATCGTTGGAGGAGCCACCTATCTTATGAGGATGCTTCACACGCTCCTTGTTTTTCGACATCATCATGATATCGATATTGACCGCATTCAACTGAGCCGCGATGGCTACTTTCTCTGAGAGTGTCGCATTATCAGAGGTCAAAGCCTGATTCTGCTGGTTACTCTCCTCCAGTTCACTGCGTACCCGTGTATTCTCATCCTGCAAGGCCTGATTCAGACGGTTGAGCGAGTCGATTTCCAACACATAACTGCGAAGGACGGCCCGGATAGAAGCGAGTTCCTTCTTCAGACGCGTAATCTCCGCCGCATCCGTAGCCTTCGTGTGCTTCAGTTCCTGCAACAACTGCTCGGTACGTTCCTGTTCACGGGTCAATTGGGCGATGATGGAGTCGTTGTTGATACGGGTCTTCATCTCGCTATACTGGTCGGCAAACTGGCGGTATTCACCTTCCATCTCCTGTTTGTCGAGTGTGGCCAACTCCTCCATGTCCCGATTCGTCTGTGCCTGTTGGTTCAGATAATAGGCCATGATACCCATTCCGATGACCAAGACACCGATGACAACGGAGAGAATAGTGACGATTTTCTTGTCCATAATGCATTTTTTAACGTGCAAAGATACTTTTTTTCCCAGAAAACCACAAAGATTTGTTGGAGGATTTGATTTAATTTACTATATTTGCATCAATATTAACGTTAAAAGGGACAATTATGAACAAAAACAGTTTCTGGTATCGGGCATTCCACCTCTACTACGATGGATTCCGGCAGATGACCCTGGGGCGTACCTTATGGGCTATCATCCTCATCAAACTGTTTATCATGTTCGCCATCCTCAAGGTATTCTTCTTTCCTGATTTCCTGAAGACCCATGCAGAGGAAGGCGGTGAGTCCGACTTCGTGGCGACGGAGATGATAGACCGTGCCCCCTAACAAACCTACCTCCCCTAACAAACCTAACAAACCTAATAAATTATGAATGACCTATTACTAAACATCGATGCCGGCTCCATCAACTGGGCCAGAGCACAGTTTGCACTGACAGCCATCTATCACTGGCTGTTCGTACCCCTTACCTTGGGACTTGCCGTCATCATGGGTATTGCAGAGACCTGCTACTACCGTACCCAGAAGCCTTTCTGGAAAGACACTGCCAAGTTCTGGCAGAAACTCTTCGGCATCAATTTCGCCATGGGTGTCGCCACAGGTATCATCCTCGAATTTGAATTCGGTACCAACTGGTCGAACTACTCCTGGTTCGTGGGGGACATCTTCGGAGCACCACTTGCCGTGGAAGGTATCGTGGCCTTCTTTATGGAGTCGACCTTCGTCGCTGTCATGTTCTTTGGATGGAACAAGGTATCGAAGGGATTCCACCTAGCCTCCACCTGGCTGACAGGACTGGGAGCCACCATCTCCGCTTGGTGGATTCTGGTGGCCAACGCTTGGATGCAGTACCCCGTCGGTTGTGAGTTCAACCCCGATACCATGCGTAACGAGATGGTATCATTCCTGGAGGTGGCCCTTTCTCCCTTCGCCATCGGGAAGTTCTGTCATACCGTGATCTCCGCCTGGATCATCGGAGCAGTCTTCGTGGTAGCCGTCTCCTGTTGGTATCTGATGAAGAAACGGGAGATACAATTGGCCAAGGAGAGTATCAAGATAGGTGCTGTTGTGGGACTGATTGCCTCTCTGGGTGCTGCGATGACAGGTCATATCAGTGGCCAGCAGGTCGCCCAGGTACAACCCATGAAACTTGCCGCTATGGAGGCCCTATACAATGGTGGTACCGACCAAGGACTGACGGCCATTGCCTGGGTGAATCCCATCGCCCAGCCAGACTATGAGCAGCAGGAGGCCGCCCCGTTGAAGATTGATATGCCCTACGCACTCTCTATCATGGCCACCAACGACCCACACGGCTATGTTCCCGGCATCAATGACATCCTCAACGGCTATACCAAACCCGATGGAACCGTAGAGCCTTCCGTAGACGAGAAGATTGAACGAGGGAAGAAAGCCATTGAAGCCCTGGCTGCCTACCGACAGGCCAAGAAAGCAGGTAATGAGCGTAGTGCTGCCAATGAGTTGGCCACACTCAAGGAGAACATGCCGTATTTCGGCTATGGCTACGTGAAGGACAAACATGATGTCGTACCTTATATTCCCGTCAATTTCTGGGCCTTCCGTATCATGGTAGGACTAGGGTGTGTCTTCATCGTGTTCTTCGCCCTGATAACTATCCTCGCCTTCAAGATACCGTTGGCATCTATTGTCACACGACGTCTGCTGGCGGCTATTGGAATCATCCCAGAGACACAGGCAGACATGAATGAGATCGCAGGGTTACCCGCCTGGCACTATTGGGTGGCTATCATTCTCGTCCCACTGGCCTATATCGCCTCCGAGAGCGGATGGCTCGTGGCAGAATTCGGTCGTCAACCCTGGACCATTCAGGATATGCTGCCCACATGGGTAGGTGTCAGTGATATCAGCGGCTCTGCCGTTGCCCTTACGTTCTTCCTCTTCTTAATCCTCTTCACCCTCATGCTCGGTGTGGAGATCAGCATCCTCCTGAAGCAAATCAAGAAAGGACCGGAATACTCAGCATGAATCGAGATATCGGAATATCGATATATCGACATAACAAAAAAACAACAAAACTATGACATACGAATTCTTACAGCATTACTGGTGCTTTATCGTAGCACTATTGGGGGCGTTATTAGTATTCCTGCTTTTCGTACAGGGAGCCAATTCACTGGCTGGCAGCCTCGGCTACACAGAAGAAGGCCGCAGGCTGGTATACAATTCCACAGGTCGTAAGTGGGAGTTCACTTTCACGACCCTCGTTACCTTCGGCGGTGCTTTCTTCGCATCGTTCCCTTTGTTCTACTCCACCTCATTTGGCGGTGCCTACTGGTTGTGGATGATTATCCTCTTCACCTTCGTCCTACAGGCCGTCAGTTATGAGTTCCAGAACAAATTGGGCAATTTCCTCGGTCCCAAGACGTTCCAGTTCTTCTTGACATTAAACGGCATCCTAGGTCCCTTGCTCTTGGGAGGAGCCGTTGCCACCTTCTTCGAGGGCAGCAATTTCCTCATCGCCAAGGACAATATGATTGATGCGGGGGCGTTTACCCCCATCATCAGCCGCTGGGCCAATGCCTCACACGGGCTGGATGCCCTGCTCAACCCTTGGGTGCTGGTATTCGGTTTCGCCGTGGTCTTCCTGGCCCGTGTATTGGGTATCCTCTATGTCATCAACAATGTCAATGATGAGGAAATCCGCAGTCGCGGCAGGGTTCGTCTCCTCGGCAACACCATTCCCTTCCTCATCCTCTTCGTGGCCTACCTCATCCACCTGTTGTTGAAGGACGGCTATGCCTGGGACCCAGAGACGGGAGTCATCTTTATAGAGCCGTATAAGTACCTGCACAATCTCCTTGACATGTGGTACCTGACCATCCTATTATTAATAGGTGTGGTACTCGTACTCTTCGGCATCGGAAAGACCATCTTCTCCGATCACTATATCGGTGGCATCTGGCCGACTGGTATCGGTACCGTACTCACGGTACTGGCCCTGTTGCTCTGCTCAGCCTGGAACCACACGGCCTACTATCCCTCCACTGCCGACTTACAGTCATCACTGACCCTTGCCAACTCATGTAGCAGTGAGTTCACGTTGCGCACCATGTTCTGGGTGTCGCTACTCGTGCCCTTCGTACTGGCCTATATCGTCTATGCTTGGCGGGCTATCGACAAGAAAAAACTCGACCGCCAGGAGATCATCGACGACCACGCCTATTAACTTAGGTATATATCCAACAAAATGAGTCTTCCTGTTTGGTTGACTCATTTTTTATTTGTACCTTTGTCCCTTGTTATGATAGTATGTATCGCAGAGAAACCCAGTGTGGCCAAGGACATCGCCCGCATCATTGGAGCGACGAGTGCCCACGACGGTTATATGGAAGGTAACGGTTATCAGGTGACCTGGACATTTGGCCATCTGTGTACGCTGAAGGAGCCCCATGACTATACCCCTATGTGGAAGTCATGGAGTCTGACGGCCCTGCCTATGATACCTGAGCGTTTTGGGATTAAACTCATCGACCAGCCCAGTATCAAGAAACAGTTCTCAATCATCGAGAGTCTCATGCAGAAAGCCGACCGTATTGTCAACTGCGGTGATGCCGGACAGGAAGGAGAACTCATCCAACGCTGGGTGATGCAGAAGGCTGGAGCCAAATGTCCTGTCAGTCGCCTGTGGATATCCTCCATGACCGATGAGGCCATCAGTGAGGGTTTCTCACAACTCAAAGACCAAGACGACTATCAACCGCTTTATATGGCGGGCCTCAGCCGTGCCATCGGTGACTGGCTGCTAGGCATGAATGCCACCCGTCTCTATACCCTGAAATACGGCCAGAACCGTCAGGTGCTCAGTATCGGACGGGTACAAACCCCCACCCTCGCCTTGATTGTCAACCGACAAAAAGAGATCGAGAATTTCAAACCAGAACCCTACTGGGTTCTTGCCACCGTTTATCGGGACACTACCTTTACAGCGACAAAGGGGAAATTCACCAGTAAAGAAGAGGGAGAAGAGGGAGAAGAGGCGTTCGCCACCATCGAGGGTAAGCCCTTCACCGTCACGAAGGTGGAAAAGAAGGAAGGCAAGGAACAGCCTCCCCAACTCTATGACCTCACCTCCCTACAGGTAGACTGCAACCGCAAGTTCGGCTATTCTGCCGAGATGACCCTCAACCTCATCCAAGCACTCTACGAGAAGAAATACACCACCTATCCCCGTGTCGACACGCAATACCTCTCCGACGACATCTATCCCAAGTGTCCGCAGACCCTTAACGGACTATACCAGACGAAGTTCGGAGGCGTGGCTCCCTATGCGGAACTTATCAAACCCATTGGCGGCAAGGCATTGAAGAAGTCTAAACGTGTCTTCGATACCTCGAAGGTCACCGACCACCATGCCATCATCCCTACGGGAGTCATCCCTCAGGGACTGAGTGATGCCGAGCAGAAAGTCTACGACCTAGTGGCCCGCCGGTTCATCGGTGTCTTCCTGCCCGACTGTAAGTTCTCTACAACAACGGTACTGGGTGAGGTCGACGGCATCGAGTTCAAGGTGACTGGTAAAGAGATACTCGACCCGGGGTGGCGCGTTGTGAGAGATAAAATCTCCGAAAGCCCCGAGTATTCAGAGAACTCCGAAAACTCCGAGAAAGAGGAGCGCACCCTACCCACCTTCGTCAAGGGAGAGTCGGGCGACCATCAGCCCACCCTGACGGAGAAATGGACGACGCCCCCACCTTATTATAATGAGGCATCCTTGCTACGTGCCATGGAGACTGCTGGGAAATTTGTGGAGGACGAGACGTTGCGTGCCGCCATGAAAGAGAACGGTATCGGACGACCCTCCAGTCGGGCCAGTATCATAGAGACCCTTTTCAAGCGCCATTATATCAAACGGGAACGTAAGCGTCTGGTAGCCACCCCGACAGGTATTGAACTCATCGACCTCATCCGTGAGGAACTCCTCAAAAGTTGTGAACTCACGGGTATCTGGGAAAAGAAACTCCGTGATATCGAAGCCAAGAAATATGACGCAGGCCAGTTTATTCAAGAATTGAAAGACCAGGTCACCGCTATCGTCAATGATGTGATGAGTGATCCCTCCAACCGCCGCATCACTGTTATGCCTCCTGAGGAAGAGAAGAAGAAAAAGAAGAAATGACACCGGATATACAAACCCAGATATTGATACAGGTCGACACCATTGCCGTCTTGACCAATGCTGTTTGTGCCTATCTGATGTGGAGATTCCGCAAAGATGTGACCGACCGCTCCCGCTATATCTTAGGAACGCTGTTTCTGTTGACAGTCATACCTTTCTCTGTCAAAGTACAGTCACTCATGACCAGCGGTTTAGGCAATCGGTTCATCGAGGTACTGGCTCCTCCGGCAGTCTTCGGTTCCGTTCTGACCATCGTGCTGATGCTGTTTTACGCCATCGAGGTGATACGGCCGGGATGGATTAAGTCATCCCTGCGGATAACAACGCTTATTGTACTATTTGTCTTCAGTTTTGCCTTCCCGACCGTCTTCAAAGAATGGTTCTTTCCTCTCCACAGTGCTGACGATCTACTAGCCCATATCGGCGAAGCCAATGTTATCCTCCGACTGGTCTTTATCACCATGACTAGTTTTATTGTTTTGATACTGCTCCAGATGCCCTATCAATGGCGCAAGTCGAGTGCTGACCGTCGATGGATTGTCACCTACGTCTGTTTCACCGTTGCCATCGGCATCGGATTCTTCACATGGGTACTCACCATGTGGATGCCCGCCCAGATATTCCACAACCTCTTCCCGACACTCTTTGCCGTCTATTACACCTATTACGAATTGGTAGAACGTATTGCTCCTGCAGGGGATATGGTGAACGATGAAACGGAGCAACCACCTGTTCAGCATGAAGACCAGACGGTCGAATCTGACCTTTTCCTCAAAATGGACCGGCACATCAATCAGCATCATCTTTTTACAGACCCCGATTTCGGACGTGACCAACTCTGTCGATTGACAGGGCTAAGCCGCAAATACCGTATATCTTAAGAGTATTGTCTTTGTGAAGGCTCCTGCGTTTGCCACCCGCGGCGATGGTGCCGGGACCTCATCGAATCCTTATAAGATAACAAACCTGCAAGACCTGCAAGACTTGTCAGAATCGACCTCCAAATACTATAACTATTTCAGAAGCACATTCTATTATCAACAAACAAACGATATAGACGGCGATGGGGCGCATATCGTTCCTATAGGCTATTCCAAGACAACATACGGTGCTAATTTTGGCTTCTATTGGGGTGGTCATTATAACGGAAACGGAAAGACTATCAGCAATATCGTGGTGGACAATATTGAGGGAGATGAATGCTGTGGTTTATTTAACTGTATGGGCTATACCGACAACACGGATAGTTATGTCAAAAACCTGCCCCTTTCCAACAGCACCATCAATGGCGGAAGCGCCCAATATGTAGGAGCACTTGTTGGTCAGGCTTACTATGGAACACTAATTGGGAATACGGTCAAGAACTGTAGGATCAACAAGAATTCTTATTACAAGGTCGGTGTTCTTGCAGGTACTTATTCTTCCAGCAATGTGACTGTCAGTAACAACAAGTACTATAGCAACTGCCAGATAAAAATCTCGAGTGCCACCATATCATACGGTACCGGCTCTGGAGCGAATGGCATCGGGATAGGAAACGAATCGGGTTTCCGTGCTGATGTTACAGGTAAGTTCGAGGTCATCCAACTCCTCAAGGCCAATTTCTATTATAATAGTCATCTGCTTTTTACGCTTTATGCCCCAGGCGAGGGGGGAGTCGTTGACGGTCTCCCCACGACCGAAGAGATGCTGTCTACTTATGGCATCCAAGATGCGGCTTTCACCTATGGAGGCAATCCTTTTACCGCAGAGACTGTTATTACTGACGACGCTGATGTGACCATTAGCGGAACACTCAATATAAGTAGCATTGGCATCACTGCTTCTAAGACTACCCTCTCCCCAAATGAGACAGGAAAAGTAACTGTTAGCATCACTCCTGTTTTTGCCGATTATACACTCACCAGCAGCAAGACGAAAGTCGCTACTGTCGCACAGAACGGAGACATCACCTACGTAGGTCCGGGTACGACAACCATTACCGCTACGGCTGATGACGACCCCAGCAAGACGGCAACGATAGATATCACCTATTCGGACAACGGTGAGATCACCATCGGCAACAATACCTCTTACAGCAGTTATGACACTCCCTACCGGAACTATTCCATATACTCCACGACCCAACAACTATACACCCCAGCAGAAATAGGACCAGCAGGAGACATCCGTGCCATTGCCTTTAAGGTTGCCACCTCTAGTTCTTTCTCCACATCTGATGTTAAGATCTATTTGGGTCATAAGTCCGGAACTTTTTCCAGTTCATCCGACTATGTCCCAAGCGGTAACTTGACATTAGTCTATGCTGGGAGTCCCACGTTAGGAAGCGCAACGGGCTGGGAGAAACTGGAGTTCAATCAGAATGGCGGAGTATTCGAATACAACGGCACAGACAATTTGGTAGTGGTAATATGCAAATCAGCATCCAGTTATAACGGTACCTTGAAGTATTATTACACGTCAAAGTCAGGCTATGCACTCTATCGTGGAAGTGATGGTTCTTCAAGTTATGCTGTGGTTTCAAACACCTCTTATAGTTATTACACATCACCATATAGACCCAGTGCAAAATTCTAGATGGAATACACCCCTAAAGAAGTGGAACTGACGGAAGGTCAGGCATACAGCAAGACCATCAACAAGGATGTTGAGAAAGTGACCTACAAGCGGACCTTTGACAGCGAGCGTGTGGGTAAGTTCCAGGCGTGGTACGTACCGTTTGACTATACTGTCAGTGCTACTGACCTGGAGAAGTTCGACTTCTTCAAGGTCAACATGATTGCCAATGCACAAGAGCCTGGCGAGAATCCAGAAAGCGAGAACGTGTATGTCTTCCTGAACCCCATCAGCGCAGGTGCAGTGCTGAAAGGCAACATGCCGTATATCTATCGCCCGAAGGAGGCTGTGACCGACTATGAGTTCACCACAGAAAACGCAACCCTGCTTGCCAAGAACGCCAGCATCCGGCTGTCGACAGCGACGACGAAGACAACCTATGACTTCTACGGCACCTACGACAATGTGACCGCCACGGCAGGAAGTCCGTTCTACTATATCAGTGCAGACGGACACATCTGCTACGGTACAGAGGTCACAGTAAGCCCTTACCGCTGGATACTACGCACCACCAACAAGGACGGTGTCAACTATGCGCGACAGTTGACCATCATCGAAGACAGCAGTGAGACGACAGGCATCAATGATATAAGAAACAAGACGACTGAGTTCAGTGGTGACATCTACGACCTGCAGGGTCGCCGTGTGACACAGCCCGCGAAGGGATTGTATATCATCAATGGCCGTAAGGTTGTCATGAAGTAAAGGAGGGGCGGACTATGAGCAAGAAAACATATGAGACTCCATGGATGAGTATAATCGTCCTCCATACCGGCACGTCCCTGTTGGCAGGCAACGATGTCATCACCCCGGGTGAAGACAATGCCCCTCCCGGAGTACGCATGTTCGGCTTCGACAACGAAGAGGAAATGCTCCCCAACATCCTGTTCCCGTAATGACAAGCCATTTGTAGAAGAAAAGCAGAAGGCAGGCAATAAAAAAGCCTTCCTTCCGTTTTATTTGAGGTATGACACGTAAGACATTACACCTTATCTATATAGTAGCCATCACATTCCTCCTTACGGGATGTGGTGTCGACCATGTGATGAAGAAAGGCGATAAGTATTATGCCTTGGGCGAGTATTTTGATGCGGCGACCCAATACAAGAGAGCCTATGCGATGACCCCTGTGAAGGAGAAGAAACTCCGAGGACAGCGAGCACTGAAGATGGCCGACTGCTATCGACGCATCAACTACACCCAAAGGGCCATTGGTGCCTACCGTAATGCCTTGCGCTATGGGCAACAAGACTCTCTTGCACAATTGTATTTAGGTCAGCAGTTATTGAAGGCTGGCAGTTATAAGGAGGCGATAAAGGTGTATGGCGACATACTTGTTGATTCTGTTGCCGCCCAAAGTCCTGCCTTTGCCAAGATTCTCGCACAGAATGGACTACGTTCCGCACAGCAGGCTCCAATATGGAAACAAGAGGGTTCTCGCTACACAGTAAAGCGAGAGAACATCTTCAATTCCCGTCGTTCCGACTACTCCCCCTGTCTGGGAGGCGACAATAACGACCGCCTGTATTTCACCTCCACCCGCAACGAGGCTACTGGTGATGAGTTGAGCGGTATCACAGGAACGAAGAACGGGGATATCTTCATGTCACAGAAAGACGAACAAGGTAAATGGCAACGCCCACAGGTGATCGACTCCGAACTCAACTCTGCAGATGACGAGGGAGCCTGTTGTCTGACCCCTGACGGGCATTCGATGTACCTGACGGTCTGTAAGACAGACAACAACTATCCACGCTATGCACAGATAGCCACCTCACGACGCTCCGATGCCGCATGGAGTAAGTCACAGGTGGTGGAACTCACCCGTGACACCCTCTCCCTCTTTGCTCATCCAGCCATTAGTCCCGATGGCAAATGGCTCTATTTCGTCAGTGACATGCCGGGAGGTATGGGTGGCAAGGATATCTGGCGTGTCCGTATCTCCGAGACCTCGATGGGAGGTGTAGAAAACCTCGGGGCTCCCATCAACACCCCTGGTGATGAACTCTTCCCCACTTTCCGCCCAAATGGTGACCTCTATTTCTCCAGTAACGGTCATGAGGGCATGGGTGGACTGGATATCTTCATCGCCAAGCCTAACGCTTTCGGCTGGCAGTTGGAGCATCCCGGTTTCCCCTTGAACTCACAGGGTGATGACTTCGGCATGACCTTCGAGGGGATGCTCAACAAGGGATTCTTCTCCTCCAACCGTGGTGATGCTCACGGCTGGGACCATATCTACTCGTTTGAGAATCCCGAGATCATCCAGACCGTCAAGGGCTGGGTCTATGAACAGGAGGGGTATGAGTTGCCACAGGCCGTCGTCTATCTCGTAGGTAATGACGGCACCAATCTGAAACTCAGCGTGAAGGGTGACGGTTCGTTTACCCAACAGATCAAACCAAACGTCGACTATGTGCTGCTAGGTACCTGTGCCGGTTATCTGAACCACAAGGAGGAACTACGTGTCGAACCCGTCACTGACTCTGAGGAATACGTCTTACAGTTTCCTTTAGCAAGTATCACCGCTCCCGTCCTCATCGATAATATCTTCTATGACTTCGACCGTGCCACCCTGCGTCCTGAGTCGACAGAGGCATTAGACAAGTTAGTGGTATTGCTGAACGAGAACCCGCATGTCGCCATCGAACTTGCCGCCCATTGTGACTACAAAGGTAGTGAGGAATATAACATACGCCTCTCCCAGCGTCGTGCGGAGTCCGTCATCAACTACCTCATTCAAAAGGGTATCGCCAAGGAGCGCCTCACCCCCAAAGGCTATGGCAAGGGTAGTCCTAAGAAGATTCGTAAGAAGTTGACAGAGAAATACACCTTCCTAAAAGAAAACGACATCCTGACAGAAGACTATGTCAGAACGTTCACACCAGAAGAGCAGGAGATTTGCAACCAACTCAACCGTCGTACCGAGTTCAGGGTGACGAGTACCACCTACGGTATGTTCGACAAGGAAGGTCGCCTCATCGAATCACCCGCTCGTAACTAAGTATCTCATAGGCCCCGATCAACAACAGGCTGAAGAGTACGAAGACCACCATCACGGGATTCACCTGTGGCGGTTCTGCTATAGTGGTGCGCAGGAACACCTCCATCTGCACCAGCAACAGTTCCCAACCATGAAAGACGGTGAAAAGGATGGCCGCAATAAGGATACAACACGCCGTCCATATCCGTGTGAAAAGTTTCATACGTACCGGTAGCCGGCGCATCACCTGCTCTGTGAAGCCCTTATCCTCAATCTGCCGCATGGCAGCCTCACTAAAGAACTGTCGCAGCAACTTCTCATTCTGTTCATCCATAGCCATTCTGTTTTAAATAGTTTGCTAGTTTCTCTTTTCCTCGGGAGAGGTGCGACTTCACCGTTCCCTCCTTCATCTGAGTAATCTCACTGATCTTCTTGATATCATAGCCGTCAATCAGTTGCAGCGTCACACAGGTTCGTTCGTCAGGCTTCAACAAGGCGAGGGCATGATAAAGGTCCATCTTCAACGTAGGACTCACCTGTGAACCGGTACGCTCTGGGATATTGTCCATGTCCGTTGTCTGCCGATAAGCCCTCGTATAGTCGTAGAACACATTATAGGCGATGCGCATCAGCCATGTCTGGAAGGAGGCGAGGCCCTTGAACTTACTGATACTGGTGTATGCCTTGATAAACGTGTCCTGTGCGAGGTCGTCACTCAACTGCTCATCTCCCAGCGTCTGATGCAAGAAGAAACGGCGCACGGGTGACTGGTATCGGCGCACGAGTTCATCAAAAGCCCGTCGGTTGCCTAATACCGCCACCTGTACTACAAGAGAGATGTCAGTTGTCATACTATCGTTCTTTTTTCGATATATCGATATATCGAGATCTCGATATTTCGACTAAATCACCTTACTTTTTGCTGGCATCACGATCCATGCCACGATATAGAATGGGATGCCTGCGAATGCCGTAAAGAGCGTCAAGGCTGCATAGCCTAAGCGAACGGCTACGGGGTCGAAGTCCATATACTCTGCGAAACCAGAGCAGACACCGGCTATCACACGGTCGTCTGAGCGATAAAGTCTTTTAGTCATAATCTTGTCGAATTAAGTCGTTATTATCATTTAAATCATTTTTCTTAGCGGCTGTCTTGGCGGCGACCACCTTACCCAGACCGATGAAGAACACCAAGGCACCGATGCCGAAACCTATCTCACCAGCGGCATAGCCCAGGAAGATGGCAAGTCCGATGCCCACAAAGCACTGGCGAAGTCCCTTCTGATACTCGTCGCCAACCTCCTCTTGAGGCTTCTCCAACAACTGCTCTGGAATCGGTTGTCCCTTCTCCATCGCCATCTGTGCCAACTTCATCTTCTGCTTGCGGTTCTTATTGACGAAATAGAAGATCAGCAGGAGAATCAGGACGGGTGCCAAGAGGAAGATAACCACGATAGCGACGACAGCGATAATCAAACCTGTGGCCAGTTTGGAGTCCTCACCGATGGACTCAAACACCTTTGTGAGAGCCTCCTCTACATCCTCGTCACCATCCCAGTCGATACTGACGGAATGACTATGGTGAGACGCACCATTATCATATAAGCTATCTACTGATGTCGTATCCGAGAAGGCATCCACGGCAGAACTCTGCTTGGTAGTGTCCACCAGTTCCGTCCCCCTTGGGGTATGACGGTGCTTTTGTGCCATCGTGGGAACTGTCATTCCCAGCGTGAGCAAGAGCGTTAAAACGAATATTCCTTTTTTCATGTCCATCTGTTTTTTATTGTTTGTTCATCCGTTAGACGTTATATTCTTCAAATTAGTTGCAAAAATACGAAAATAATTTGTAACTTTGCCGATAAATAATGGAATTACCTGTTGCGTTTACCACCTACACTCGCCAACTGATGGGCGATGAGCGCTTCGAGCGATATCTTCAATCGTTCGAGGAGGATATTCCTGTGAGTATCCGTCTGAACCCCAAGAAGACAGAGGGTAGCGGTAAGAGGTTAGCGGTGATAGAGGGCGAACAAGTACCTTGGTGCCGCAATGCCTATTACCTGAAGAGTCGTCCGAACTTCACGTTCGATCCCCTCTTCCATGCCGGCTGCTATTATGTGCAAGAGGCTGCCTCCATGTTTCTCGATGAGGTATTACGCCAACACCAACCGGCAATCGCCAACAGTCAATCGCTAACAGCCCTTGATATGTGTGCCGCTCCTGGCGGAAAGTCGACGTTATTGCGCTCCGCACTGCCAGAGGACTGTGTGCTCTTTAGTAATGAGCCTATCCGCAACCGTGCCAGCATTCTCGCAGAGAACATCCAGAAATGGGGCTATCCCAACTGCCATGTGACGAATGCCTACCCCAAGGACTACAATAGGTCGAAACTCCATTTCGATATCATCCTCTGTGACGTGCCTTGCTCTGGCGAGGGCATGTTCCGCAAAGACGAGGCGACCATCCGTGAATGGAGTCCGCAGAACGTGGAGAAATGCTGGCGACTGCAGCGTGACATTGTGAGTGATGCCTGGCAATGCCTCAACGAGGGCGGTCTATTCATATATAGTACCTGTACCTTTAATACGAAGGAGAACGAGGAGAATATCCGCTGGATACTGGAGGAATACGATGCGGAGGTACTGACGGTAGAGACAAAACCCGAATGGAACATCACGGGATCACTGCTCAATGGCTTCCACAAACCCGTCTATCGCTTCATCCCCGGCATCACAAGGGGGGAAGGACTCTTTATGTGCGTCTTGAGGAAAGGCGGTTCCCGAACAGTCTCCCCTAAGGTAACTGACAGTTTCCGCCGTGCAAACTCCCAGGTTCCCCTTAGGGAACTGACAGTTTCCAGCATGGGAACTACCCCTAAACAGGCATCTCCTTACCAGACAGAGATAACCTACTCCCAGGCAATGGCGTACCTGAGACATGAGGCTATCGTATTGCCTGTCGACACACCCCGTGGTCTGGTGGAGGTATGCTTCCAAGGTCATCCCCTCGGACTGGTGAAGAACATCGGCAATCGTGCCAACAACCTCTACCCCAAGGAGTGGAAGATCAAGACCACTCATATTCCCAACGATTACGAACCTATATTAAAAGAGATATGAAACAATACTTAGACATACTGAACCGCATCCTGACAGAGGGTACCCAGAAGGGCGACCGTACTGGCACAGGTACCATCAGCATCTTCGGAACACAGTCGCGCTATAACCTTGACGACGGTTTTCCCGTGCTGACCACCAAGAAACTACATTTGAAGTCTATCATCTACGAACTGCTCTGGTTCCTCAAAGGCGACACCAACGTACACTGGTTGCAGGAGAACGGGGTACGCATCTGGAACGAATGGGCGGATGAGAACGGGGAGTTAGGACCTGTCTACGGACACCAATGGCGCTCATGGCCCGACTACGACGGCGGTGTCATTGACCAGATACAATACGTCGTCGACCAGTTGAAGACCAACCCCAACTCCCGTCGTATGATCGTATCGGCGTGGAATGTGGCGGAGGTCAATAAGATGGCATTGCCTCCCTGCCATACCATCTTCCAGTTTTATGTGGCTGGCGACCGTCTTAGCCTCCAACTCTACCAACGCTCGGCAGATACCTTCCTGGGGGTACCGTTCAATATCGCCTCGTACGCCTTACTGCTCCAGATGATGGCACAGGTGACGGGCTACAAGCCTGGTGAGTTCATCCATACTACTGGTGACACACATCTCTACCTGAACCATATCGAACAGGCTAAGTTGCAACTCACCCGTGAGCCTCGCCCACTACCCGTCATGAAAATCAATCCTGACGTGAAAAGCATCTTCGACTTTAAGTATGAGGACTTCGAACTGGTAGGCTACGACCCACACCCACATATCAAAGCCGAAGTGTCCGTTTAGTTCATTAGTGCATAGTTCATAGTTATGATTTCAATTATCGCTGCCGTGGCCAAGAATCGCGCCATCGGATATAAGAACAAACTGTTGTATTGGTTGCCCAACGACTTGAAACGTTTCAAGGCATTGACCACAGGGCATACCATCATCATGGGACGTAACACCTACCTGTCGTTACCCAAGGGAGCCCTGCCCAACCGCAGGAATGTTGTATTGAGCCGTAGTACCAAGGACTTCCCCGGCTGTGAGGTATTCCCCTCCTTAGAGCAGGCACTGAAGAGTTGTAGGTCAGATGAAGACATCTATATCATAGGTGGAGCGAGTGTCTACCAACAGGCGATGGCCGTGGCCGACCGTCTCTGTCTGACAGAGATAGCAGACACTCCCGAGGAGGCTGATGCATTCTTCCCCGACTATAGCGACTGGCGAGTAGAGACGAGAGAAGAACATCCGAAGGACGAGAAACATGCCTTCGAATACGCTTTCGTCGACTATATCCGTTAGTCAACCGTTTCCTCTTGGTTGGTCGCCGAATAGTTGATACGTAAGGCACCGGCCTGACGAAGTGCCTGTTTCACATCATTCATCAGTCCCATATCCACGTCACGGTCGGCATGAATACTGACCGTCATCCGCATACGGTCTTCGGATGCCATCTGCTCACGGGCCTCAGCAACAGCCCCAGGAATCTCTTGGACACTGACGATACGGTCGTTGAGTTGGATACGTGGTGGAGCATCCATCACCTTTCCCTGCTCATCAACAGGTCGACCGATATACAGATACACCACACTACCCTTATACCCTGTCTTCTCTAATTCCGTTCCTTGCGGCACCACATAACGAACCTTCAGTTCGGTCTGTCGCATATGGGTGACAATCATAAAAAAGAACAAGACGGTAAAGATCAAATCTGGCATCGAAGCGAGATTCAATCCCGGCACATCATGATTGCGGCGACGAAAACGACTCATTAATTTTTAATGTTTAATATTTAATG
>JAFTFG010000008.1 GCA_017449675.1 Prevotella sp. | reverse complement strand
GAGACCATCAAGACCCATCCACTTGTTCCAAAGGACATTGTGGTTCGTGGATTTATCATCGATTCTGAAACGGGAGAGTTGGAAGAAATAAAGGACTAAGTTTTATGGAATATCTGCCAAAAGACCCTGCAATACTGGTTTCGAGCGTTAACATGCTTCTGAGGGATGAAGAGTTTGACAGCCTTGAATCACTATGCTATGCCTTCAGCAGAGAACCAAAAGAGATAAAAGACTATCTGTTGAAATACGGATTTGTCTGGAGTGAGCATCAGAAACAGTTCAGACCTATAGGCTACGACGAATGATAACGAAGGACAGCATAGAGACCGCATATAGCTTTCTGCATCAGAAGCGGAACGTCTATATTCATTCTACTCTCGACTGGCAGAAGGATGATATAGAGTATGCCATTGCATCTTATGTAGATGACATGAGCCATGAACTGTATGAAGCAATATCCGATGGCAGGGCTGATTTCCTCAGAGACCATAAGATGTTTCAAGAAGATATAACATTTGCAGTTGAGCGATTAGAAGAAATGCTATAATATTGAGAATATAATCAAACTATGAAGACAAAAAATATTTTGCTTATGGCAGCAGTAGCAACAACAATTCTGTCTGGTTGCATCAACAGAAGTGGTGAAACCCAGACAAAAGATTTCGTTGATAACGTAAAGGATGCTCTTGCAAACGGTGGACGAATAGACCTGAGTACCCTTCAGTGGACGAGGGAACCGAAAGGATATGTTGTTAATAAAGACACCATCCATATTACAACAGCTCCCCTTACCGATCTTTGGCAGCGGACATACTATCACTTCCAAAACGACAATGCTCCCGTATTGCAGATGAAAACTCGTGAGAAGTTTTTCAGCTTCGTAGTCAAGACCGATTTCAGTGGGAGTCATCACCGCTTCGACCAGTGTGGCATTGTGATGTATCTTGATAGTGAGACCTGGCTGAAAGGCTCTGTGGAATATGAAAATAAAGAGTTCCAACATCTTGGAAGTGTGGTCACTAATAACGGTTATTCCGATTGGGCCACGACTGCCATTCCTGCTAATGTTAAAACAATGTGGTATCGCTTTTCCAGAAGAGATAATGACTATTGCATAGAATGTTCTTCAAACGGAACAGTTTTTACCCAGATGCGGATTTGTCACATGTATAAAGGTGAGGAAGAAATCAGTTTTGGTATTTATGCTTGTTCTCCAGAGGAATCATCCTTCACGGCAGTTTTCTCTGACATGAAGATTACAGAGTGTGCATGGAAGGCTCACGATGGACAACAGCCAGATGACTAAGATGAACTGATCGTACCAAAGCACTCCCCAAATGTCTTTTTGGTGATGTACGACGTGGAGATTGGCAAAGAACCTCTAACGAATGAATATGTATAGTCTGAATTATAAAGTAACAACAAGCACATGTGACAGCGAAGGACGGCTGAAACTATATTCTGCCCTCCAGATGATGCAGGACTGCTCTGAAATGTGGATTGACTCAGAGCCAGGTGTGAAGCAGTATTTCACAGAGCAGAATATGGCTCAACTACTGGCATCCCGTCAAGTGGAGGTGATACGAGTACCTAAATACAAAGAGGAACTGACCGTTACCACTTCTGTCTATGGCATGAAGCCCATGTTCGGTTTCCGCAACACTTTCATCTATGATGCAGAAGGGAGACCTTGCTACAAGACATGGAGCATGGGGGCATTTGTAGACAAATCAAATGGGAAATTGAAACGAGTCGATGACGAGACGATTGCCTCAATGTCTCTGGAGCCTCAGTTGGAAATGAATTACAAAGACCGCCGTATCATTTTACCGAAAGAGGGTGATCATGTGCTTGAACCTATCAAAGTGCTGCGTGCCGACATCGATTACAACAAACATCTGAATAACGCCAACTATATCAGGATGGCTATGGAATTGTTGCCGGAGGACTTTGAGGTAAAAGGGCTGAGAGTTGAGTATCGTGTTGCTGCTAAGTTAGGCGATATTCTTGTTCCTACGATATATCAGACAGAGGGAGGCATCGTTGTCTCACTATCAATCGGGAATGAGGTTAGTGCAATCATAGAATATACAAAATAATCAAGATAACATACGATTATGATATTAATAACAACACCCCGGATTGAGGGTTACAAAATCAGAGAATATAAAGACGTAGTAACTGGTGAAACCATCATCGGTGCAAACTTCGTGAAAGACCTTTTTGCTGGCATCGTGGGCATTGACATCGACGATGAGACTATAGGAGAGTCCAATTCAATGCTGATGGTAGCAACCAGTGGTACTGCCGTTGTGATTTAATGACCAGAATAGAACGTGAAAAGCAAACAGTCCGAAAAATGAAAGACGCTATCATCCATGTCTTGGAGAAGATCAAAAGGTGGCTTCAGTCGCTATCTTTCAGAACAGGCGTAATAGTCCTGCTATGCTGCATACCTTTCTATATCCTGTCCTTTGCCCAAATGCTGCTGCCTATAAGTGCTGCTGCCAAAGGGGTACTCTGGACTATCCTCTTCGGATTGGCTAAGACCTGTCAGTATGGAGGCTTGACTATCCTTGGAGTCGAGGGCTATAATCGGTTGAAGAGTTGGATTAAACGGAAGAAAGGCTGACGGGATGGCTTGGAAACTGAAATATCGCTGCAAGACTTGTGGCTACGAGGCTGAGGTGTATGAGGGACGTGGTTTGTTCCGTCAGCAGATAACACCTATGTCCTGTCCCGACTGCAAGACCATTCAGAACATCGTCGTGGGAGGTATCATTGCTGACGTAGCCCCTTCCTATCGAAGCGAGGTGGGCCGTTTGTGTCTTCAATGCGGCAGCGACAATATCAGGATATGGGATAAGCATACTTGTCCAAAGTGTCAGGGAGAAATGGAAGAAACTGGAGAAAAAGAATTTTGGACTTAGCATTCTGTGCAAAAGTCTTTGTTGTCATTATATCCCTCTTTCTGCCCAATCTCCTCTATCCAGGTTTCTATAACCGATAGCCTCGGCGATATGTTGTGATTGAACTTCCTCTGAGCCGTCAAGGTCGGCAATCGTTCTTGCGACTTTCAAGATTCGGCTATATGCTCTTGCAGAAAGTTTAAGTCTTTCCATCGCCATTCGCAACATGTCCATTGATGCAGCATCAGGTTCCGCAAACTGATGAAGCATCCGCTCTGTCATCTGGGCGTTGCAGTGAATACCCTTTACATCCTTGAAGCGGGCCTCTTGGATTTGCCTTGCCTTCATCACCCTCTCACGTATCTTTTCGCTAGGTTCACCAAGAGCCATCTTGCTTAAATCAGCGAATGGAACTGCTTGCAACTCACAATGGATATCGATACGGTCGAGCAGCGGGCCGCTGATCTTGTTCATATAGTGCTGTATCTGACCGGGAGTACAGGCACAGTGATGGGTAGGGTCGCCATAGTAGCCGCAGGGACAAGGATTCATGCTAGCGATGAGCATGAACGAGCAAGGGTATTCCACATTGTATTTTGCACGACTAACTGTAATCTTTCGGTCTTCCAATGGCTGTCTGAGCACCTCAAGTACTGAACGTGAAAGTTCCGGCATCTCGTCCAGGAAGAGCACACCATTGTGAGCCAGACTAATTTCACCAGGCTGTGGATTATTTCCACCACCGACGAGTGCCACTTGAGAAATGGTGTGGTGGGGAGCCCGGAAAGGTCGCTGATAGATCAGACTTGTATCACGGGATAGTTTTCCAGCCACACTATGAATCTGAGTAGTTTCCAAACTCTCACTCAAAGAAAGAGGGGGAAGTATGCCTGGCAATCGCTTAGCCATCATTGACTTACCAGATCCCGGAGGGCCAATCATAATCAGGTTATGCCCCCCTGCCGCAGCGACCTCTAAAGCGCGTTTGACACTCTCCTGGCCTCGTACATCCGCAAAATCAAGTTCGAAGATTTCCTGTCGCTCATAAAATTCCTTACGAGTATCAACCACCATCGGACTTATTTCTAATGAGCCATTCAGAAATCTAATCACCTCAGACAGAGAATCCATACCATAGACATCGAGATGATTGACTACAGCGGCCTCACGGACATTCTGCCTAGGAACAATCAATCCCTTGAAATGCTCCGCACGTGCTTTAATTGCAATAGGCAAGATTCCTCGTACTGGTTGTAGCATTCCATCAAGACCCAATTCTCCTATGAGCATGAATTTATCAAGGTTGTCCATTTCCACTTTTCCATTTGCCGCCAATAATCCGATAGCCAAAGGAAGGTCATAACTACTGCCTTCCTTTTTCAAATCAGCAGGCGACAGGTTGATGGTGATATCCATAACGGGTATCTTATACCCATTATTCTGTAAGGCGGCCTTGATACGGTCATGGCTTTCCCTAACAGCAGTATCCGCCAACCCTGTCAGGTGAAACTGTACACCCCGTGTCATGCTCACTTCTACCTTGACAACATTGACATCCAGTCCGTTGACCGCAGCGCAAAAAGTATTTACCAACATATCAAATGAATAATTGATGTGACAATTATATGCTGCAAAGGTAATAAAAAGTTTGAAAAAATCCGTAACTTTGCACCAGAATTTCAATTTTATGCGCCTGATACGTTTCTTAAAGGACTGGACACTACCTGTGGCTATCGCTACGGGAACGGTGTGTTATCTGACCTTCTACTACGTGCCGCAACTGGATGAGGCAGGAGACAGGTTGAGTCCTGTATTCGATGTGATATTCCCGTTGTTCGTCTTCCTGACCCTCTTCGTGACATTCTGTAAGGTGGACTTCCATCAGATGAGACCACATCGGTGGCATCTGGGTATCCTGGTGGCGCAACTGCTGTTGATAGCCGTAAATATCGCTATCATCTTCCATGTGACAGACAGTCAGGATCCGATGACCAATAACCAGAAACTGCTGTGGGAGTCACTACTGACGTGTATCATCGGGCCTGCGGCCTCGGCATCACCGGTGGTGGTGGGAAAACTAGGAGGTAATATCTCTACTATGACGACGTATGTACTGATTTCGTCACTGGTGTCATCACTCCTGATACCCCTCGTATTCCCCATGCTGGAGCCTGCGGCAGGCGTAGGGTTTGTGGAGGCCTCGCTGATTATCCTGGAGAAGGTGTCGTATGTACTCCTCCTCCCCTTGGTATTGGGGTGGATTATGCAGCATCATGTGAAGGGACTGTGCCGACGTATCGCCGCTATGCCGAACCTGAGTTTCTATTGTTGGGCGATCTCCTTATCCATCACGACGGGTATCACGGTCAAGAATATCATGCATAGCGAGGCCACCCCTGATTTGCTGTTATGGATAGCCATGGCCAGTTTCCTGCTCTGTTGGGTACAGTTCGGTATCGGACGGTTGACGGGTCATTGGCTGGGAGAGGAGATCAATAGTGGTCAGGCGCTCTTCCAGAAGAATACGGCACTGAGTATCTGGGTAGCGTATATGTATCTGCACCCTGTGGCTTCAATTGGGGCCGGGTGTTATGTGCTATGGCAGAATATTATCAACTCGATTGAGTTGAAGAGGTATAAGGGATGATGTGAGATGGAAGAGATAAGGGTTATTGCTTTCGATGCGGATGATACGCTATGGGACTGCCAGTCATGGTTTGACGAGGTGGAACAGCGGTGCTGTGAACTACTGAAGCCTTGGGCGACAGCCCGTGAAGTAAGCGAGGGGTTATTTGCCACAGAGCATCGTAACCTGCCCTTGACGGGCTATGGTACGAAGGCTTTCACCTTGTCGCTCATCGAGAATGCCATCCGGGTCAGTGGAGGAAAAATCAGCGGGGAACAGGTGATGCAACTCATCGATATGGGAAAGGAACTGTTACGTTTCCCGACGACCCCATTACCGGAGGTTCAAGAGACACTGGCCGCTCTCTCTGAGAGTCGCCGTTACCGGTTGGTGGTCTTTACCAAAGGGGAGTTGATGGACCAAGAGGACAAACTGAGACGGTCGGGACTGGAGGGCTATTTCTCGTATATGGAGACGGTATCCAACAAGACAGAGGCGGAATACCGACAATTGTGTGAGAACCTGGGCGTGGCCCCAGAGGAGACCCTGATGGTGGGTAACTCGTTCCGCAGTGACATCGCCCCTGCCCTGGCCGCCGGTGCCTGGGCTGCCCATATTCCCTATCATGTGGTATGGGCACTGGAGAAGTCAGAGGAGTTTTCGCACGACCATCTTTATAAAATCACTCATTTCGGAGAGATCATGGAGATCCTGAAAAACAAGAAAGCCTGACAGGAACTGTCAGACTCTCTGTGCCGCGAGCGGGACTCGAACCCGCACAGCCATCACTGGCCAAGGGATTTTAAGTCCCTCGTGTCTACCATTCCACCATCGCGGCGGCAGACATGCTGTCTTTGCGGGTGCAAAGATACAAAGAAGTGAGCAAAGAACAAAATAAATTCGTTATTTTTTCTTTTCGCTATCACTATTGCGAAAGGACAACCACTCTACCATTAGGACCTTCTGTCGTGGCATGACGGTAACGCTCCAAAGCCTTGTCACCCTCCTGCCCCTCAATGAGCAAGCCTCCATTGTTGAGGTCATAACGGTCACCACATTTGTTACAGGTCACGATAGCCGATCCTTTCGTATCAAGCGTGACAGGATAGTGGGGCGTGGTCATATTACCCTCTCTGCGGGCACAGTTAGGACACTGGAGGTCATAGGCTGTAAACGTCTGATCTCCCAGCGACTGTACCCCCACAATGATACCGTTATTCTGACCGATACGCAGGTTCTGCCGCAACTCCTCGGCCATCATCTGGTGGCGTGACGTGGCTCCCTGGTTGTTCTCGAAGATGAGATACTGTGTACCGCCCCGTGACTCACTGGTAACCTTACAGAATATTCCCGGGATGATGGGGTTGATGGCCGCCGCCAAGGTCTGGTCGAGGTAATTGGCGTTATTGAAGATAAAACGGCACGACCATGACGAATAGGCCTGCTCTGCTCCACAACTTACAAGAAGGAAGAGGGATGATGTAAGAAGGAAGAGGGATGATGTAAGATGTTTCTTCATGCCAGTAATTTCTTTTCTGCCTCAAGGACACGGTTGAATCCAAAGCCATCAAGAGTCTGTTGCATCAACGCCCGGATACGGTCGTTACAGAGATTACCGATAGAACCCTCATGCGTATGGCGGATATTCTTGTTAGGACGGAAGGTTCCTGCCTCGATGTCAAGCCCCACCTTCTTATAAGCATCACGGAAAGGCATCCCCTCCGTTGCCAGGCGGTTGACCTCCTCCACAGAGAACATCGGGTCGTACATCGGATTGTCAAGAATGTCCTCACGTACCTCTATCTTATTAATGATATAGGCGGCCATTCCGAGACAGTCTTTCAACTCGTCGAAAGCAGGCAGGAAGACTTCCTTAATAATCTGCAGGTCACGGAAATAGCCGACAGGCAGGTTATTCATAATCAGGGTCACCTGCTGCGGCAGGGCCTGTAGTTTATTACACTTGGCACGGATCAGTTCGAAGACATCAGGGTTCTTCTTATGCGGCATGATACTGCTTCCTGTGGTGCACTCTTTCGGCAACCGTACAAAGGAGAAATTCTGGGAATTGAACAAGCAGGCATCAAAAGCCAGTTTCGCCAACGTACCCGCAATGGTGGCAATAGCAAAGCCCACGTTACGCTCCATCTTACCGCGTCCCATCTGCGCATAGACCACATTATAGTCCATCGAGTCAAAGCCCAATAAGTCAGTGGTCATCTGACGGTTCAGAGGGAACGAACTCCCATAGCCAGCAGCAGAGCCCAACGGATTGCGATTAGTCATCTTATAAGCCGCTTGCAGGAACAGCATGTCATCGGTCAGACTCTCTGCATAGGCCCCGAACCACAGACCGAACGAGGATGGCATAGCCACTTGCAGATGGGTATAACCCGGCATCAGGACACCCTTATACTGCTCACTCTTCTGGATGAGTTCATCAAACAGTATGTTGACCGCATCAGCCACCTCCATCAGTTCATGACGGGTAAACAACTTCAGATCAACAAGTACCTGGTCATTACGAGAGCGGCCGGAATGTATCTTCTTACCGATATCCCCCAACTTACGGGTCAGCATCAGTTCCACCTGTGAGTGGACATCCTCGACCCCCTCCTCTATGACAAACTCACCACGCTCACAAATCTGATAGATATTCTTCAGTTCGGTCAGCAGTAGCGGCAACTCATCCTTGCCGATAAGACCGATTGACTCCAACATGGTGATATGAGCCATAGAACCCAGTACGTCGTAACGAGCCAGATAGAGGTCCATCTCACGGTCACGCCCCACAGTGAAGCGCTCAATCTCCGCATTGACCTCGAAGTTTTTTTCCCAAAGTTTGTTCATTGTTGTATTATTTCGATATATCGATATATCGAGATCTCGGTATATCGTTATTTATAAGGAATCTGAGCCAGAGCATCAGCGATCTTCTCAACACCATCCTGCAAGGGACCACTGACCATCCCCTTTAACATAAACGGGATATCGGCCTTGACGGTGATCCTCATCTTACTCTCCGTCGAAGTGACGGGCAGCACCTGAATCCATAGGTTGAAAGGCATCGGCGACTGCTCAGTCTCGAATTTCACACACTTGTTCTCCTCCCGCTCGATGATCCGCAGTTTCAAGAGTCCTACAGGGGCTACGTTCACCTGAACGGTATCCTTGTCGAAGGCGAAATCAGACAATTTATCCTCTGGAACACGGTCACGGACACGCTCCAGATTACTCAGATCACTGATATTCCGATAGACATCCTCTACAGGATAGGCTATCTGCTTGACACTACTCTCAAACTTAGTCATTCTGTTTCCAGGTGCTTGGTGACTTACGCCACTCGTTCAACACTTCGATTTCCTCTGGTTTGATATATCCTGTCTCGGCAGCCTGTTCCAACACAGCGGAATAGTCGCTGAGGGTGATGAGCCTTACACCAGCCCCACGAAAAGCCTCCTCAGCCACAGGGAACCCGTAGGTGAAGGATGCCACCATACCAATCACCTCAACACCATACTGGCGCAAGGCCTCAACAGCCTTCAGGGAAGAGCCTCCCGTACTAATCAGGTCTTCGACGACAATCACCTTAGTCCCCTTCTCCAGTTCACCCTCTACCTGGTTTCCCATGCCGTGATCTTTGGGTTTCGGACGCACATAGGCATAGGGCAGTCCCAACTCATCAGCCACCAAGGCACCTTGCGCAATAGCACCGGTGGCCACACCGGCGACGGCCTCAGCCTCCGGAAAGTTCTCCTGAATGAGGTGACATAATTCCAGTTTAACAAATGAACGAACGTCCGCAAAACCTAATGTCTTACGGTTGTCAGTATAGATAGGGGACTTCCAGCCGCTGGCCCAGGTAAAAGGCTCGTTAGGCTGTAATTTGATGGCTTTGATATCCATCAGTTTCTTTGCGAAAAGTTTCTTGATCGTGTCCATAATTACTCTGTTTTACTTTCTGGCTGCGAAGGTACGCATTTTTTCTGAAACCGCCAAATAAAGGGAAGGGTTCCTATTTCTCATCCGAATTTCTCTACGGCCTCATAATAGGTATCGAGACTTCCAATGTCAAAACGACCGGCAGACATAGGCCAAGCATGTATCGTAGTATGTTCTACCATATAGTGAGCGAGGTTGCCGGGAGCATCCTTGCCACACCCGTTCTCTACGGCATGACGTACCAGATCAAGGTCGTGTCTCAGATAGATATAAAAAGGTGGCACCGCCCAATGACTCTTTGGCTGTTGTGGTTTCTCCTCCATGTTCAGCACCTTCATCTGCTCGTCTACCACGATAACCCCTGTGCGTTGCAGTTTCTCGATACTGGGTTGCTCATGGCACATGATACAGGAGGTTTGCTTGGCTTTGGCAAAGTCGACAAACTCCTGAAAGGAGAAGAAAAGGAGATTATCAGCAGCAACCACCAACAGGTCGTCGTCCACCTGTCTCTCTTCCAGTGCCAATAACAAGTCACAGACGGCTCCCAAACGGGTCTCATTTGTCTCCGTGCCGTCATCAACGATAGTCAGGGGTTTACGATACTGCTGTCGGGCGGCCCATTCCTCGAAAACAGGCGCAAACTTATGGTTTGTCACTATGATATGCTCCGTCACCTCTGGAATCGTGTCAATATCATCCAGCATTCTACCTAAGATCGTACTGTTCCCCATCTTCAACAAGGGCTTTGGGAAATTTTTGGTCAGTTCCCCCAATCTGGTGGCATAACCTGCCGCAATAACGATATTCTTCATACTATGAACTTTGAACTAAACAAACCGGGCTCCATCATCGGGTCTTACCCAAAATACCTGGAAGGTCTTCTCGTATTCAGGGAACTGCTCCAGATAACGCCGCGTCAGTTCCTTCTCTATCTCCTCTTTCCTGACAGGATCTACCAAAGCGATACATGCCCCTTTGAAACCGGCACCGCTGAAACGGCCACCATAGATACCAGGCAGGCTGCGCATAATCTCATAGATCGCTATCAACTCAGGACTTCCACACTCATAGTTATGAATACTAGACTCACAGGAGTCGAAAGACAGTTTCCCGAAGAGTTTCAGATTACCTGTCTCCCAGGCTGTCACGCCCTGGCGTACCCGTCGGTACTCCGTATAGAAATGCTCCGCACGACGGGCGAAACGACTAGGCATCGCTATCTTCGTCTTATCAAAAGTGGCCTTGGGGATATCCCGCAGGAACGTCTTGTCGAACGTCTTCAAGGGCTGGTCGGTATAAGCCAGCATATTCCAGGCTGCCGTCTTACACTCATACACACGAAGGTTATAGTCGGAGTTCACCAGACTGCGGGTCAGACCCGAGAAGAAGATACCTATCTCAAAATCGGGCATTTCCGGATTACGCTTAATGAGGCGATAGTCATTAGAGTCACAGTCCAGAAACAACAACCCATCTTTTTTGCCAAGGGCAATACATGCCTGGTCCAGCAGACCGTTATTCAGCCCGATATACTCCCGTTCGGCCTCGGAAGCGATCTTCACGATCTCAAACGGTTTCAGGGTGATGTCGTTCGCCTTGGCAAAAGCCATCACATAGGCAATCAGTACGGCAGCCGATGATGACAGGCCACCCACGGGAAGTGAGCCTTGGAGGACACCCTCAATACCCCGTTTCACCTCAAAGCGTTTCTTGAGTGCGTACTTCGCTCCACGAGCGTAGTCACCCCAGTGGTGTTCCCTCACCTGCGTCGGTCTGTCAATATGAAATTCCACGTCCCCCTCAAACGACCGTGACGATAATTTGACAAGACCGTCTTCCCTGACATTAAACCACAGGTCAACACCTTTGTCAATGGCAAAACCAGTCACCAGTCCATGCTGGTGGTCTACATGAGCCCCCAAGGGACATACCCGGTAGGGCGAGAAAATGTGATACTGATACTGTTCCATTATGATTGTCTATTTAGATTTGTCTTTCTTGTTCTTTTTCTCGAAGAGATGGAAACGGATACCCGGTTTGATTTTCGTCTTTCTCATCTCGTCTGTATTCGTAAAAGAGAAAGAGCAGAGGATATCAGCCAGTTTACCCTTCATATTGATCTCCCCCTCAGCAACTGCACCGTCACTGACAATATGGGCAGCGACATTTGTGAACTTCACCCCTTTGAGTTTCGTTTCATCAATGAGGGCATCTACTTTACCGATAGGTAGTTTCCCACCCTTCTGTCGACGCATCTGTGCCGTACGAGGTTTGGATATGTCAAAACGGAAGCCTGCGCTACAAGTTGTCTTACCCAAATCTGGATAGTCCATTGCCTTACCTAATTCGAAGCCCTGACTCTTTACATTACCCGTGAGATATTTATGGAGTTCGTCAAGCGCAAAATAGAATTGCAGATGGCCACATGCCGTACCCAGTCTGCCACGAAACTCTTCCTTTTTCCATTTGACCCCGAAAGAACCGGTATAGTGGAGCGTTCCCAGTGCATGAAGTTGTTTCATCATAAACTTCTTCACAGGAAACTGACTGATGATGCGTTCCTTGGAGTTCCCTTTGATCACTGCCTGCTGGACATCGAAATGGACATTGAGTTGATATTTGTCTTTCAGTCCCTCGATCCCTCCGGACGCTTTGATATCCAGTTTGTGATCCGGTGTTCTCACCACGACATCCTTGAATACGAAGTTGCTGTCAGAGCCACTGAACTTCGTACTCAACCATAGCGGCATCTTGAAGTCCTTGAGGACAGGTGCAAAAGGACGTGAGATGTCAGTCAACAGGACTGTCCCTGAGATATCGGAAATACTGAAACGCAAAGGGATACTTTTCTTCTTACTGGGCAACTGTATCTCCCCTTTGGGAAACGCCAGGGTGGTATTCTGCATACTGACTGTCGCATCACGCAACAAGACATGACCATCCTGATGTTTAAACAGACAGTGAAGATCCGTGATATGGAAACCAGATGTAAGATCATTCGCCTCACAAGTTTTCAACGAGCCGCAAATACTGTCTTTACCAAGATGGCTGACGGTACATTCCAGCCGAGCGAGAACATCCAGATGACCATCGTCAAACCAGCCCCGTTTTGGTTTCCCCTCGCGTTTATGGGGCAGATGATTGTCTGTCTTCCAACGAAGACTGTCAATCGCCACTAAATGGCTGTTGTCTTTCTCCTCATAACGGATGGCATCCACCGTCAACACATTGTCAACACGGGTAGAATCCTTTTTCTTCACATGTACCCACGAGGTCTGTACGTCCCGGAGCGTTCCCTCCTTACCGCCCAGCAGACCTTTCTTATACAGGAGTTGACCAAAGGAAAAACGGTGATCATTATACCTTACCTCCACCTCGTCCATTTGTAAACGTCGAAGGTCTACCGCCAATGTTGCTTTCTTTTGTTGTTCCTCTGCCTCTGCCGTCGAGTCGGTCTTCTCTTTCTTGAAAGCCTCCAAGACAAACTGGTAGTTGGCTGTACTGTCAGGTCCGGATTGATAGATATTCACCTTCACACCCCTGACAGTTATCTCGTCGATATTCACTTCCCGACGAAGAAGGTCAAATAGTCTGACCTCCACTCCCACCTGACCGACTTGTAACATCTTCTGATGCTGCAAGTCCTCTATCTCCAGGCCGAAGAGACGGATGTCGTCCTCGAACAAACCGATATGGATACTATCTATGTCCACCTTCGTATTCAGTTTCTCCGAAAGCATTCTGGTGGTACGCTTTAACAACTTATTCTGAATAGCGTCTGTGTTAAGAAGTGCCACACCACAGACCATCATTAACAATAAGGTAATGATGAGCACCCCTATGACGGTGACTATTCTGAGTATGATGCGCTTCATGTCGCAAATTTACGCATTTCTCTTGGATTCACCACCTTTTTTACGTTAAATTTGGCATTTCTTTTGTAATTTTGTATCTTTGCCCCATGCAAAAACGAATACTGATCAGTGTACTGTGCTGGCTGTTCCTGTTACCACTACAGGCTCAAGATGATCTTCTCACATCCAAGAAGGCCATCACCTCAGGCGGTTACCCTTTCTGGGTATATACCCCCCAAGATTACTTACAGTATCGGGAAACGACCCCACTGATCATTTTCCTCCATGGAGCCAGTCTCTGTGGGACAGACCTTCAGCGAGTCCTGCGATACGGTCCGCTAGATGCCGTCAAGAAAGGTCTGGAGATACCTGCCTTGATCGTAGCACCCCAAAATCCCAAAGGACATTGGAGCCCTCAGAAATTACATGATATCTTGGAGTGGATGACCAAGCACTATGTTTTCAACCCCCAACGTGTCTATGTGATCGGTATGAGCCTGGGAGGTTATGGCACCCTCGATTTCGCAGGGACCTATCCTCATCAGATAGCCGCCGCTATCGCCCTCTGTGGCGGTAGTACACTTCGCAACTACGAAGGACTGAGCCATTTGCCCTTGTGGATTATTCATGGTACCGCCGACCGTGCCGTGAAGGTGGAGGAGTCGAAAAAAGTGGTGGACGGCATGCGGTCTCTTCATGGCGACCAGCGTCTTCGCTATGAATGGATCAAAGGAGCCTCACATGGTGATCTGGCCCGCTATTTCTACCTGACCAGTACGTATGACTGGCTGTTCCAACACACACTCATAGAACCGCAACGCCCTGTGGATACTTCTTTTCAGATCACAGCAGAGGAGAAAGCGGGAGCCTACCAGAAGATCAAAAAGAGAAAGCAAGAACTACGTATCGAATGAATATTAAAAAATCTCTAACATTTGCGCTAATTTGCAAAATAGCAAGGTGTTTTATCAAATAATTCGTACCTTTGCGGACAAACCAAATAATAAACCTATGTTAAAGAAGTTTTTTCCTGTCTTGTTGGCTGTCGCCATGATAGGATGTAATGGTCATAAAGCCCCACAAGCAGATTCCCAAGACTCAACAGAGACAAAAGAGGAGATTCCCATCGAACAGTTGTTTCTACCTGATACCGCCTATGCTTCTGTGGAGGCTGTCAAATTTATCGTAGAGGATGAGGATTCTGTGGCTTGTCCCCTGAGAGATCTGGATGACCGCTATGAGCATGTCAATGGTATCTTCGTATTCCGTAAGAACCTTCGTCGTGATGCCAGTTTTGGAGGTCGTGTTAAAGGAACGCCCAGTGAGGTAGAGATTGCATGGGAGTTTACGACAGCCTATGACACCTCACATACCCGTTTTGGAACATGGGGAGGCGGTTCTGGATGGACCGGCCAACCCCTGTATGCCCATTGGACGGATGAGCAGATGGCACAGTTCAAGAAACAGTCACCAGGTCTTACTCCCGACTTCGGGGAAGAGGAGATCATCGTGGGATCGCTCTGTGGCAAGGGCTATTTTATCAACTACCAGACAGGTAAGGCATCACGTGAACCGCTGGACTTGGGGAATGTCATCAAGGGTACCGTCTCTCTTGATCCAGAATATTATAATCTCTATGTCGGACAGGGGGTACCCCGGCAGGCCGGTCCTTTCGGACACCAGGCCTTCGACCTGTTGAAACACGAGCGCACCTTCTTCTTCGGGCCTGATCCAAAGGCATGGCGAGGATGGAACGCCTTTGATTCTAACGCCATCGTGGCAGGTGGTTACCTATTCTGGTGTGGTGAGAACGGCAGTGTATATAAATACGAGCGTCGTCAAGGCTCATTACGCAGAGTCAGCGTGATGCGCTACCGTGTGGGAGGAATGGCTCCCGGTATCGAGTCTAGTTTGTGCGTCTATCGTAACTACGGCTATTTCTCCGACAACAAGGGTAACGTCATCTGTCTCAACCTGAATACCATGAGACCTGTATGGTATTACAATAATCATGATGACTCAGACGGTACGATGGTATGTCGTGAGGAGGGTGGTACACCTTATTTATATACTGCCTGTGAGGTAGACAAACAGGGAGATAGCGGACTCTGTCACTTTATCAAACTGAATGGTCTGAACGGAGAACGTATCTGGGAACAGCAGATTCCATGCAGACGCATCAATCTACCCGGGAAGACACTTGACGGAGGTATGTATGCCAGTCCTCTGATAGGTGGCGGCGACTGTTCAGAGATGATCTTTGCCAATATCTGTCGCAATGGAGCCGCTAAGTCGGCAGGTGAACTGACAGCCTTCAGCACGAAAGACGGAAAAATCCTCTATACCGTTCCCTACGGGCAGTTCGCATGGTCATCACCTATCCCATTTTATAATGAGAAAAACGAACTTTTCATCTTTGCTGGCGATGCCTCAGGTATCATCCGTATCATTCGTGGTAAGACAGGTGAGGTAGTCTGCCAGAAAGTAGTAGGTTACAACTTCGAGTCATCACCTATCGCCATCGGTAACACGGCTGTCGTGGGCTGTCGTGGTAATAAAATCTATAAATTCGTCATCAAATGAAAAAATTTCTCCTATTAATACTTCTTACATTATCCTTTATCCATCTTCCCTCTTTCGCCCAGTATGACTTGTTGTCAGCGAAACGGAACGTGATTAAGGACAATTATAACTTCTGGGTATATACGCCGGAGGAATACTATTACACGCAGGAGACAACTCCCCTGATTATTTTCCTGCACGGTGCCAGTCTGTGTGGCCGTGACCTCAACCGAGTGTTACGCTATGGTTCCATTGACGCAGCGAAGATGGGCCTGATGATACCTGCTTTGATTGTCGCCCCCCAGAATCCGGGCGGATGGTGGAATCCCCATAAACTGAATGAGATCTTGGAATGGATGAAGCAACACTATGTCTTTGATGCATCGAGGGTCTATGTGTTAGGGATGAGTCTGGGAGGCTATGGGACACTCGATTTCGCAGGGACCTATCCGGAGAAGATCGCAGCGGCTATTGCCCTCTGCGGCGGTAGCACGCTGAAAGATTATCGAGGTTTGGGAGAGTTGCCTCTGTGGATTGTACATGGTACGGCAGACCGGGCCGTCTCTGTCAAGGAGTCACAGAAAGTAGTGACAGGTATGAAGACCTTAGGTATTACCAGTAGGTTACGTTACGACTGGCTACCAGGAGCCTCCCATGGTGCCTTGGCCCGTTTCTTCTATACCAGTAAGACTTACGAATGGCTCTTTCAACATACGCTTTACGATC
This sequence comes from Prevotella sp., assembly GCA_017449675.1. Lineage (GTDB taxonomy): Bacteria > Bacteroidota > Bacteroidia > Bacteroidales > Bacteroidaceae > Prevotella. Next base: position 51,614 of record JAFTFG010000008.1, on the reverse strand, counting down.
CTTGGCGACCGGTCAATACGACGATAGATATCACCAAGAGTGACCTCTCCAATGCCTATCGTGAGTTCCAACGCCGTACCGATCAGTTGGAGCGTGAACTGGACAGTGAACGATGACAGCGTATTGTCTATTGCCGGGGAATCTCCCAGTTAATCTCCGACACATACCGATTCAGGAGGTGTGCCCATATCTTATATCCCGTCTTTGAGAGATGTAACCCGTCAACGGTCAGGGAAGGCATCAGGATATTAGAGTCACCCCGTGTGAAGCGAGGAAAGAGATTGATATAGGTGACACCAATGATGTCACAATAGTCGCAGAGCATCTGGTTGATAACAGGAACATCGTCCGTACGCCCAGCCAATGTCTTCCAGCGCCCGAACGACTCATTGAAGGGTAGCAGGCTCTGTACATATAACGTAGTCTCCGGTGCTCCGCTACGGATACTATCTATCACCTCCTTACACTTCAAGAACACCTGACCGGCAGAGAGGTTGTGACTGAGGTCGTTGATGCCACACATCAGGAAAATAGCCTTAGGCTTCTTCGGGAGAATCTGATGGAGACGGTGAAGGATACCTCTGGCATCGTCGCCCGAGATACCCCTATTGACTACATTATTGGTTTCCAACAAGGCATTCCAGTCACCGGCATTCTCCGTGAGACTATTACCCAGCATGACAATCTTCGTACTGTCCAGATCATAAGAGAATTCAAACTGGGCATAACGGTCGTTGTAATGACGGGTAAACAACAGTTGTCCTTGTGCCATAACGGGACTATTCCATAGTGCCAACAGGAGCCATAGGAGGATATTACTAATTCTTTTTCTTCTTGTCATTCGCTTGTTGTTTCATAATCACGTGTATCTCATTGACGAAACGCTGGGTCCTTTTGACACTATAGTGCGTACCGCCTTGCCAGATACGGCAAGCCTTGTCAATGTCATGTTCCGGGTTATATTTGGACATAATCACTAAGAACATCTCCTTAGACTTTTCAGGACTTCTACGGTCATTGAGATGGAAACGCTTTTTCTCACCACGTTGCTTGAGGATGTTATTACACTCCCTTACAAGGATAGGAGATATCTGCAGGACACCGACATAAGGACCGTTGACGGCATTGGCACGCCCCTTGCTTTCATGCCATATTATCGCGTCGATGACCGGAGTCCAGTCAAAATCACCAGCCGCTGCTGTGGAGTCTTGCTGTGCCATGATGGGCAGTGCCATCAACAGGGCTATCAATGTTGTTTTTAATCGTTGCATAGGCATTTATATGAAATGGGTCAGAATTGGAAATAGATAAATGGCTGTATGGTACTGCTCTTCACCTGTATCACTAGGTAGATGGCAGCCACCAGAACGAGGCAGTCGATGAGGACACCTCCCTTGGTAAGCACCTTGACGGCTCCGTTTTTCCAGTTTACCGGTAGGAAGTGACTGATAAAGCCCAACAGCATCACAAGCATCACATACCGGTAGCCGCTCATCACTTCTCCGAAGAGTTCCGGATGGAAGTTGGTACCGATCTGCTGTATCATGATGATACTCTTCTCGAAGGACACATTACGGAAGAAGATAAAACAGAAACAGACGAAATGGAAAGTAACCACCATCGCCAGTATACGGCGAATACCGTGTGAGACATACTGTTTGTCATGATGGAGGATATTCGTACGGAAAAACTTATGACAAGCCAGAGCGACACCATGCAGTCCACCCCACGCTACAAAGTTCAGGCTTGCCCCGTGCCATAGTCCACCAATCAACATGGTGACAATAAGGTTGACGTAGGTTCTGACCTTTCCCTTCCTATTTCCTCCCATAGAGATATAGATATAGTCTCGTATCCATGTGGAGAAGGACATATGCCAACGGTGCCAAAACTCAGTCACACTAGTACTGACAAACGGAGAATTGAAGTTCTTGGGGAAATGAAATCCCAAAAGCAGGGCCATACCGATGGCCATATCACTATAGCCACTGAAGTCACAATATATCTGGAGGGTATAGCCATAGGCTCCCAATAGGTTCTCGACACCAGAATAGATGCTTGGGTCATCGAAGACACGGTCGACGAAGTTCAGACTGATATAGTCGCTGATCACGCATTTTTTAAAGAGACCGATAGCGATATAGTAGACCCCCTGTCCCATCATCTCCCGTGTCACGACAGGGACACGACGGATCTGCGGGGCGAAGTCACGGGCTCGAACGATAGGGCCGGCCACCAACTGAGGGAAGAAAGAAACGTAGAAAGCATAGTCGAGTAACGAGTGCATCGGTTTCAACTGTCCCCTGTATATATCAATGGTATAACTCAGACTCTGGAACGTGAAGAAACTGATACCTACAGGCAGGAAGATATCCATCGGTTGGAAGTTATGTCCCAAGCAGTCAGCGACCATCTTCGCAAAGAAATTAGTGTATTTAAAATAGCCCAACAGTCCAAGATCAATGACCAGACTGAGTAACAACAGCCACTTACGAGGGGTAAGTCGCTCCGGATGCTTTTGACTATGTCGATAGATAACTCCCGCTATCAGGTAGTCGCTGACAGTGACTACTGCCAAAAGGAAGAAATAGAACCCACTGCTCTTGTAGTAGAAGAAATAAGAGAACAGCGTGACAAAACACAGTCGGGCTATCAGTCGACGCTCCAGCAGAGAATACACAAGGGTGAATCCCAGGAACAGGAACAAGAACAACGACGTACTGAATATCAGCGGTTCGTTGGCATGATAGGTCAACTGATAGAGTATCTTGTCTAAGAGTTCGTTCATCTGTACTTATTTGGCGTTCTGTTCTCTACGGTAATTCTCCACACCGGCAAGGATTGACTGGAAGATATGCCCGGCTATCAGTTTGCCGCCCTTGTAGTTGAGATGGGTATAGTCCTTAGCGGCAAGTCCTTTGTCGACGAAACCTTTCATACTGTCTTTTCCTCCCATTATCTGATGGATATTCAAGTAAGCCACATCACATTCGGAGGCGAGCACACGCTGATATTCCACCAGTCGTAGGACACCACTGATAGAATGAAAACCGTCGGCAGAGCGTTGTACACGGTCAGGGACACTGAACACCACAATACTGGCCTCAGGGAAAGCCTCACGCATGGTTGCAATGACATTTTTCATCCTGTTGATATAATGACGGCACATCGCATCAGTAGTCTTTTCCGTACACACGTTCAAGCCAAAATGCAGCACAATGAGGTCATACGGACGGCATGTCCCTATCTCTTTAAGGGTCCTGACAGGAATGTTAGCCAGAGAGAAACCCGGTACACCACGCATACTGAAATTATCCAAGGCGACCCCTCGGGTACCATCAAGAGCAACACCGAAAAGTTGTGTTTGCCTGTTGATATGCGGGAAACGATAGGACACCTGAGTCATGGGACCCTTCGTTGTGACCACCTGTACAGAATCACTGCCCGTAACCATCTGACGGTCTGTCGTTCCATTATCGGTAGTCGTCTCAACGGTCAGTCCACCTGCCGTACGGAAAAAGAGAGTCGCCGTCTGCCAGTTGGCAGCATGTGGACGGAACTTCGTACCCGTTAGTTTCAGAGAGGCTCCATCGGTGGCATAGTAGTAACGCTGATTAATCGCCTGCAACTGGTTGTCAAAGGGCTTCTTGGTAACCACATTCTCCTTGATATTCTGAAAACGAGTCAGCAGGGTTCCGCGATTACTTCCCGTACCTCCACCGGCATCAGCCCATCCAGGGCCTTCTCCACCATATTTCGTCTGCAGTTGCTCACGCAGGTCACAAGTCAGGATATCACCTTCGACAAAAGAGTCACCAAAATAGGCGATACGGATGGGTTTCGATGAGTTCTTTGCATGAAGCAGCCGCTCATAGAAATGATTCATACCACCAGCCTTCCCGTGTGAGAAGTCTTCAATGAGTACGACCCCTTTAGGACGATATAATGCAACGGGAGCCTTCTTCTTCGGCCCTATGGATTGTGTTTTCTTCTCCGTCTTCTTGGGTGTAGGACGCAAATCACTTAACAGATCGACAGGACGACTTTCCATGCCGTTGATGCTAAAAGTAGGTAGATGGTGCATCAGCAATAGGCACAGAACCACTCCGAGAATCAGTAAAAAGACTTTTCTTGTTGTGTTCATAACACCATTTTTTCGTATGACGGTGCAAAGGTACACATTATTTATGAAAAAGAGTCCATGTTTTCTGAATTTCTCAAAATGCTTAAATAAATTTGGTGATTTCCACAAATTACATTACTTTTGCAGGTTGTATAATAGAAAAAATGAGCATTACAGGTTTAGTAAGATATATTTTCGAGCCTCGAATGAAAGCGTTGGAGAAGTATCAGACGCAGGGAGAACTATTACAGCGTCAGGTCTTGCAACATCTGCTGCATTCGGCTAAGGATACGGAATACGGGCGGAAATATGCTTTTGCCGCCATGAGAGGTTATGACGACTTCGTGAAACATTGCCCTGTCAATACCTATGAGGAATTGAAAGAGCAGATAGACCGTATGCGTCATGGAGAACGTGATATCTTATGGAAAGGACGAGTGGGCTGGTATGCCAAGTCTAGCGGGACGACTAACGACAAGTCGAAATTCATCCCTGTCAGTCCGGAAGGTTTGCAGAAAATCCACTATGCCGGTGGTTTCGATTCTGTAGCCCTCTATCTGCGTAACAACCCCAAGTCACGCTTGTTCGACGGCCGTGCTCTCATCTTGGGAGGCAGTCATGCTCCCAACTACAATCTGCCTGGTTCATTGGTGGGCGATCTCAGTGCCATCTTGATTGAAAATATCAATCCGCTAGCCAATCTGGTACGTGTACCTAAGAAATCGACAGCCTTACTCTCTGACTTTGAGGTGAAACGGGAACGTATCGCCCGGGAGGCCATGAACAAGAATGTGACCAACATCTCAGGAGTTCCTTCCTGGATGCTGTCTGTCCTCAACTGTATGATGGAACTGACAGGTAAGACCTATCTGGAAGAGGTCTGGCCCAATATTGAGGTGTTCTTTCACGGTGGTGTGGCCTTTACGCCCTATCGGAAACAGTATGAGCAACTGATCACCTCACCCAATATGCATTATATGGAGACCTATAATGCATCGGAGGGTTTCTTCGGCCTTCAAGACGATCCTGCTGATAAGGCTATGCTGTTGATGCTTGACTATGGGGTATTCTATGAGTTCGAACCGATGGACGGTGGCACCGTCGTTCCTCTCTGGGCTGTAGAGAAAGACAAGAACTATGCCATGCTGATCTCCACATCGTGTGGTCTGTGGCGTTATCGGATAGGCGATACGGTACGATTCACCTCTACCAATCCCTATAAGTTTGTTATCTCAGGACGAACAAAGAGTTTTATCAATGCCTTTGGTGAAGAACTGATCGTGGACAATGCCGAGCAAGGACTCGCCTATGCTTGCCAGGAGACTGGTGCAGAGATCTTGGAATACACGGCAGCCCCTGTTTTCATGGATGCCAATGCCAAATGTCGCCACCAATGGCTGATAGAGTTTGCCAAGCCTCCCCAGGACCTGCAACAGTTTGCCGCCTTACTCGATCAGAAACTACAGGAAGTTAACAGCGATTATGAGGCCAAACGCTTCAAGGATATCACCTTGCAACCATTGGAACTTGTTACTGCCCGTCAAGGACTCTTTACCGACTGGTTGAAACTACGTGGGAAACTGGGTGGTCAGCACAAAGTGCCGCGACTCAGCAATACCCGTGAGCATATCGAACAATTACTGAAACTAAACGTATGAGGAAGTATTTTTGGCTGTTGGTTGTTGGCTGTTGGCTATTGGCTATAGGATGTGCCCGTATGGGACAGCCTGACGGAGGATGGTATGACGACGACCCGCCACGAATCCTTGGCTCTACCCCGGCGGATGGTGCCACCGGAGTAACGACCAAGAAGGTGACCATTCAGTTTGATGAGTATATCAAATTGACCGATGCCACCCAGAAGGTCATTGTGTCACCGCCACAATTGGAGATGCCTGAGATCAAGGAGGCTGGTAAGAAGATCGTGGTGGAGTTGAAAGATAGTTTGAAGCCTAATATGACCTATACCATCGACTTCAGTGATGCCATCAGCGATAATAATGAAGGAAATCCCCTGGGCAACTACACCTTTACTTTCTCGACAGGAGAGCAGATAGACACCTTCGAGGTTGCCGGTAACGTACTGGATGCCTCTAACCTAGAACCCGTCAAGGGTATCTTAGTAGGACTGTATGATGACCTGAGTGACTCCGCATTCAGGAAGAAGCCGCTACTCCGTGTGTCAAGGACGGACGGACGGGGCCGCTTCGTCATCAAGGGCGTTGCTCCCGGTGAGTATCGTGTCTATGCCCTTCAGGATGTCGATGGCAACTATCTCTTCAACCAGAAGAGCGAGATGATCGCTTTCTCACATCAGACGTATCAGCCCTCTTCAAAACCCGATATCCGACAAGATACAATCTGGAAAGACACGCTGCATATTGACAATATCATACAGGTACCCTATACCCATTTCTATCCTGACGATATTGTACTGTTGGCCTTCCAGGAGATACAGACAGAGCGTTATCTGCTGAAGCAGCCGGAGCGCTCGGAGCCCAACCGCTTTACGCTCTATTTCAGTTATGGTCATCCGCAACTGCCCCAAATACGAGGACTGAATTTCAATGAAGAGGAAGCCTTTATCCTGGAAGCCAGTGCCAAGAAAGACACACTGACCTATTGGTTACGTGACACGACACTCATCAACCAGGACACGTTGCGCATGGAACTGAGTTACCTGATGACGGACACAGCAGGAATCCTGTATACACAAGTGGATACCGTCGATGTCCTGGCCAAGAGAAGTTATGAGAAACGGCAAAAGGACCTGAAGAAGGAGATGGAGGAATGGGAGAAGAAACAGGAAAAACTAAAGAAACAGGGAGAGGAGTATGACAGCATCATGCCACCTAAACCCCTACAGGTGAACTATAATGTCAAGCAACAGATGGATCCCGACTATCTGACGACCTTTGTGATGCCGTCGCCCTTGACACACTGTGATACGACAGCAATCCATCTCTATACGAAGATCGACTCCCTATGGTATAACACCCCCTTCGACTTCCATCAGAAAGACTCGATGCTTCGAACGTATGAGTTTATCGCAGAGTGGCAGCCCGATACAGAATATAGTTTGGAAATCGACTCGGCGGCTTTTGTCGATATCTATGGACTGGCCTCGAAGTCGTATAAACAAGGTATCAAGGTGCGTTCGATGGACGAATATGCCACCCTCCTCCTACAACTCAGCGGAATCAATGACACCACAGTGGTCGTGGAACTGTTGGACAGGAGTGACCTCCCCATCAAACAAGTTAGGGTGGAAAATGGTAATGCCGAGTTCTTCTACCTCTCACCAGGCACCTATTATGTACGTGCCTTTGTCGACCGTAACGGAAATGGGAAATGGGATACCGGCAGTTATGACGATGACCTACAGGCTGAGGAGGTATATTACTATCCCAGAAGTATTGAGTGTAAGGCCAAGTTTGACATTACCCTCCCCTGGAGCCTGACAGGTATGCCACGCACCCAACAGAAACCGGATGCTATCACGAAGCAGAAACCTGACAAGGAACAACAGAAACTACGCAACCGTAATGCGGAGCGAGCCCGTCAATTGGGTATTGAGTATATTAAGAAAGAATCAGTGATCAAATAGAATAGAACGATGAAACGACTGTTATTTATCCTCATCGCCTCATGTAGTCTGATGACGGCCCATGCCCAGTGCGGCATCGAGAATACAGCATTCAAGTCTGGGGAATATCTCTCCTACGACCTATATTTCAACTGGAAGTTTGTCTGGATGAAGGTGGGTACGGCCTCCATGTCTACCGTTCAGTCGACCCGCAACGGAAAACCTGCTTTCCGCAGTAGTCTGATCACCCGTGGTAACAGCAAACTTGACAACTATTTCGTGATGCGTGACACCCTGTTATGCTATACCGACTTGAATATCGCCCCCCTCTATTTCCGTAAGGGAGCCCGGGAAGGTAAGCGTTACTATGTGGATGAGTTGTGGTATACCTATCCTAACGGTAACTGTCATCTGAAGATGCATCGTATCGACCATGACGGTGACGTACACTGGAAAGACGCGGAATACAAAGACTGTATCTATGACATGATGAGTATCTTCCTCCGTGCTCGTAACTTCGATGCCTCGAAGATGAAGGTGGGTGAGAATATCCCCATGCCTATCAGTGATGCCCGCCACCTCACTAACTCCTGGTTGAAATATACTGGTAAGACGACGATCAAAATGCGTAACAGTAATATGAAATTCCGCTGTCTTGTCTTCTCATTCATAGAACGTGAGGATGGAAAGAACAAGGAACTGATCCGCTTTTTTATTACAGACGACAAAAACCACCTGCCTGTCCGTCTTGACCTCTTCCTCTCCTTTGGCTCGGCCAAGTGTTATCTGACAGGTATGAAGGGGATCCGCAACGAACTGGAATCGAAAGTAGAATAGGGGCTCATGAGGGTTCATGAACTCTTCGACCGCTGCGTGGAACTGGTGAAGGCAGAGCCTTCGCCGACCGTACTACGCTATATGCATGAAACACTGGTACTGGCCTGTGCGGAAGCGCTAAAAGGAAGCGGTCAAGGGTTTGGCAACCTCATGGCACAGACAGACTATCTGTGTAAACAGGCCGGTATCGGGGTGGCTGACCGTATCGCCATCCAGGCCATGCGACGGCATTCTAATAGGAAAGACCACATACTGACACGCCAGGACCTACGTTATGATGTACGTGCCTTAGCACTTTTCATCTCTGCCGTCTTCCAAGAAGACATCCCCCATGAACTGGTCACACACATCCCCACCATTGGACGACCTACCAGTCTTACCCTGCCTGTCAACCAGCGTTACCTCCACTGTGTTGTAGCCTATTGGGACGAGGAGTATATCTACGCCACGACAGATGAGGGGAACGTGTGCATCGAGACAGAGGATGAGACCCTGCGCCCCCTGTTGACAGAAGGGATGCAACTCAATCTGCTTGACTGCCATCGTGAGGGACAGACCGTCCGTCCTAAACTCGTTGTGGTAGAACCAGACTTCCTTTTGGATATCTCCTCCCTGGCTGCTTGTTTCTCTGACTACGGCCATCATCCGATAGCATACACCTTAGGGCGGCTGAAACCCGTAGCCAACACACAACCCATCTTATTGGGAAACTTTGCAGGTGCTGCCTTGGACGATATTATCAACCAGTCGGACTATACACCAATCACGACGATACGTAACACCTTTAGGGAACAAGCACTCCAGTTCTGTACTTGCACGGAATTCAACCCACAGGCATTCAAGGAGGAGGCCTACCGACAGGTAGCAAATATCAAAGAAGCGGTAGTCCAACTATTAGACATCAGTCGTCAGACCTCAGACATCAAACCTCTTCTCGAACCTTCTTTCGTATGTGAGGCACTGGGACTACAGGGACGTGTCGACCTGATGACGAGTGACAAGAGACTCCTGGTGGAGCAGAAATCAGGTAAGAACTGGAGTATCGAACGCTCTTCTGCCTGTCCTACCCCACAGGCCTCTCATCTCTATGCAGAGTCCCATTATGTGCAGTTACTACTCTATTTCGGTATCCTGCGCCATAACTTCCACCTTGCTGTCGACCGTGTGGATATCCGTCTGCTCTATTCCCGCTATCCCGCCAAACAAGGATTGTTGGTCGTCAACTACTATCAAAAACTTTTCCATGAGGCCATCCGACTGCGTAACCGTATCGTGGCGCAGGAGATACAGATTGCCCGCTATGGCTTCGACAGTATCAAAGAACAACTAAGAGCAGACAGTCTCAACGAACGTCATGTCCAGTCACCGCTCTTCGAACGTTTCATACGGCCTCAGACAGAACAGATACTGGCTCCTCTCAACAACCTGTCAGAAAAGGAACATACCTATGTGGAGCGAATGCTGACATTTGTCTATCGTGAGCAACTGGCACAGAAAGTAGGAACACAGGAAGGACAGGGTGGCGCTGTGGCCAACCTATGGAATATGCCGCTGACGCAGAAGCGTGATACCGGCAGTATCTTCTTAGGACTGCGTATCATTCATAAAGAACAGTCATCTGACTATAGTGGCTATGATCGTTTGATCTTATCAATTCCCGATAGGGGAGATGACTTCCTTCCTAACTTCCGCCGGAATGACATGGTATACCTCTATGCCTATGAGGACGAGCCGTCAATCTGTGGGGCTATCTTATACAAAGGTGTCATTGAACGACTGACAGATCACGAGATTACCATCCGACTGAATGACGGACAGCAGAACCCTGAGGTATTTGAGGATACCACTTATGCCGTTGAGCCCTCCGCTTCTGATATGGGTACGACCTCCGCCATCCGTTCGATACATGCTTTTTGTGCCGCCGACCCTGACCGTCGGGCCTTGTTACTGGGACAACGAGTTCCTCGATGTGACACTTCCCTCCAACTCTCCCGAAGTTATCATCCTTTCTATGACGATATCCTTCTGAAGACCAAACAGGCACGGGACTATTTCCTGCTGCAAGGTCCACCAGGAACAGGTAAGACATCCATGGCCTTAAGATTTCTAGTGGAAGAGGAACTACAAGAGACAACCTCGCATGTATTGTTGATGGCCTATACCAACCGTGCTGTGGATGAGATTTGCGGGATGCTGGAGGAAGCAGGTATTGACTATACCCGTTTGGGGACAGAGACCTCCTGTGCCCCCCGCTATACCTCGCATCTCCCCGACAAGGAAATCTGTCGGCATCCCCGTTTGGAAACTGTTCGCCAACAATTGAAAAACACAAGGGTGATGGTAGGTACGACCTCCACGATGCAGTCACGCCCCTATCTCTTTGAACTCCAACATTTCTCTTTATGCGTCATCGATGAGGCCTCACAAATCCTGGAGCCCCATATCATCGGACTACTGGCCTCCTCTAAGATTGACCGTTTCATCTTGATTGGCGACCATAAACAACTGCCTGCGGTAGTGCAACAGCCTGACGATATCCCGTCGCTCTCCGAATGCAGACTTTCGTTGTTTGAACGTCTGTTACAAAACGAGCGAAAAGCAAAGCGCACTACTTTTACCGCCATCCTTCAGCGACAGGGACGCATGCACCCCGACATCGCTGCCTTCCCCAATAGGATGTTCTATGCCCATGAACAGTTACAACCGGTTCCGTTACCCCACCAGGAAGAAGAACAACTCAACTACCTACAACCCTCAGAGGATACGTTAGACGACCTATTGAAACAGCGACGGGTCATCTTCTTTCCCTCAGAGCCCTGCCACACCATCGGCATCAGCGACAAGGTGAACAGCAGTGAGGCCGGCATCGTTGCCGACCTGTTACGCCGTATCTACCGACAGTATGGCGACCGCTTTGATGCCGACAAAACGGTGGGAGTCATTGTCCCTTATCGCAATCAGATTGCGATGATACGCAGGGAGATAGAACGATTAAACATCCCCGTTCTCCTGGACATCTCTATCGACACGGTGGAACGCTACCAAGGCTCTCAGCGTGATGTCATCATCTATAGTTTCACCATCCAACAACCCTATCAACTCGATTTCCTGACTGCCAACTGTTTTGAGGAAGACGGTAAGACCATTGACCGTAAACTGAATGTCGCCATGACGAGGGCGAGAAAACAGTTGCTCATGACAGGTAATGTACAAGTGCTTTCTGCCAATCCATTGTTTGCAAAACTGATTGCCGATTACCAGAGATAGAAGAAAATAGGACAATTTCTTGGTCATTTCAAATAAAAAGCATATCTTTGCAGACGGGGAGAGTATGTCTTCCCCTCAGCAAGGCTTCGCCCCTGCGTGAAATTGATACTAACCAAATAAGAAATATCGCTATGAAAGCAAATCATTACCTATTGGCAATGGCACTGCTGTTTGCAGGTACTATGTCCATGTCCGCTCATGTATCACATGGCACCGAGGACTACGATGTCGTCAAACTGGACACCGTCAACAAACCTTTCCGTGCCGGTCAGGTTCTAGTGAAGTTCAAGGATGACAGTTCTATTAGCCTCCGGAGTGCTTCCGGACGAGTGAGAGCCAGTTCCTCACGCGTACAGAGCATTATTAATCAACTGGGAGTCACTAATATGGAACAGTTGATGCCTGTAGCCGGTAAGATCAAGGTACAGAATTCCTCTCGTGTACGCTATGCCAATGGCAAACCAATCGAGGATCGTGACCTGTCGAAATTGTATCTGGTAGAATATGACGCAGAGAACGCCGTTGGTGTCCGTGAGGCTGTAAACGCTTTCAAGCAACTGGACGAGGTGGAGTTTGCAGAACCCAACTATGTGGTATATGCCTTAGGCAGTCTTGCCCCCCCCCACACCGGCTGTTCAGCAGAGCCGCAGGACGGCAACGCCTCCCGCAACATTCACTCCCAACGATCCGATGTATTCACAGCAGTGGGGACCTGCAGTCATCAAACTGCCAGAATTCTGGGCCACCTCGACCCAGAATGTACTAGGCCATCGTCCAGTCATTGCGATCCTTGATACCGGTGTTGATATCGCTCACCCCGATCTGGAAGCCAATATCTGGACCAATGAGAAAGAGGCCAACGGTGTAGAAGGTGCGGACGATGACCAGAACGGTTATCTGGACGACCTGCATGGATGGGACTGTGTGAACCAGACAGGCCGTCTGGGTGACTGGAACGGACATGGAACCCACTGTGCCGGTATTGCAGCCGCCGTACAAGGTAATGGAATCGGTGTCGTAGGAGCCAATCCCGATGCACTTATCATGCCGGTTACCGTCTTGCAGAGTGATGGTACTGGCGATGTAGGTACCATCATCCGTGGTATCGAATATGCCATGAGCCACGAGGTAGATGTCATCTCCATGAGTCTGGGTAGTTATGGCTACTCCATGGCCGAGGAACTGGCACTGGGCAAGGCTTACCATTACAGTGTGATTGTAGCGGCAGCCGGTAATGACGGGCTCTGCCTCTACCCCGGACACTCTTGCTGTTCAAAGCCCATGTACCCTGGTGCCTTTACCTTCGTACTGGGCGTAGAGGCCAGTAAGGACTATTACGGAACATGTTATAGTAATTGCGGCAAAGGAACAGACCCCTATAGAGCCAATCCCTGGCGAGCCTGTTTCAGTAACTTGGACGATGACGGTCCCATCTATACCGATTTGGCCATCTTCGACGAGGAGAAACTCTACAACTACGAGTTGATGGTTCCCGGTACGAATATCCTGAGTACCTATCCAGGAGGTCGTTATAAGTCCATGAATGGTACGTCGATGGCCACGCCTCTGGCAGCAGGAGCCATCAGTCGCCTGTTGGAGACGAAAGAATACTCCAGCAAGGAACTGCTCTTTGGTGATTTGATTGCCACTGCCAATCCGGAGTCAGGGGTCATGGACGTGATGGCTGCCTATAATTTGACGGATGCCGACCGCAAGCCTTCACTGATGCTGGTAAACTATGTCATGAGTGACGTAGAGGGCGGTGATGGCGACGGACGCTTCGATGCAGGTGAGATCATTGAACTCTACCCTATCATGCGCAACTCTTGGGGTGAGGCTGTTGGTATTAAGTGCTCGTTGACCACCAGTGAGAACGAAGATACGGAGATTATCGAAGTATTGGAGAATAATGTGGACTTCGGCCGTACCCTGCATAGTTATGGCAAGGAACAGAGCGTGAACCCCATCCGCTTCAAGATCAGTGAGAATTGTGTGGATGGTCGCCATATCCGCCTGAGGATTAACTCGACCTGTGAGAACGGAACTGGTGAGACCATTGGTCAAGACTTTATGATTACGGTGGAGAATGGTGAGGAACTCGGTGGTATCCTGGGAGAGAGTAAGGAACTGGTGGCAGGCAAGCATTACATTGTCACCAAGTCGCTGGCTATTCCTAATGGTATTGTCCTGACGATTCCTGCTGGTACCACCATCAAGTTCCATGACAATGCGTTACTCAAAGTTTCAGAACGAGGACGCATCAGAGCCATCGGTACACCAGACCAACCTATTATCTTTACTAAAGGAGATCTCAGTCAAGGTATCGTCCCCACTATGGCTTTCAACAGTTATTGTCGGTTTGAATACTGCCAGTTCCAGATGCTCTCGACAGATTCTCCCAACCTCATCACAGGTGGATTATTCACTGATTGCATCTTCCAAGACTGTTTCATGGGCTGCCTTGGTATGACGGGTGTCACCACTACCAGATGTAATATCATCAATAATACAGGTGAAGTCGGTTACGAATTCGGCAACACTCACAAGAACACCAATATCGTAGGTAACCTGACCACAAGTTATAAGGAATATTGCCCACACAACATGGGTCCCTGGTATAACTTCGCAACAAAATGGTCAAACCTCAATGCATGTAATGTCTATGGTAACTCTTCCAACTATCTGAACTGTTATGCCAATATCGCTAACGTAGACTTAGAGCCGAAGGTGGAGTATTATGATTATCCCTCCTATCTAGGAACTGCCAGAAAAGATATTGCAGGTCTGTCTGTAATGGATTATAACAATGAGGCGAATGATGTTCTCTATCACTCCTTTGCTGCCGTAAACCTAACGAACATGCTGACCCAACCCAATGAACAGGCACATGGTATCGTCTGGAAGATACTGGTTGACGGTATCGATGCACAGGACAACTATGATGAGATACCACCACTGGGTGTTGGTACGCATAAGGTGGATGTCTACTTCAACCGTCCGATGGATAAGACGATACTGCCTTATCTGGCCATGGGTGTACGTCCTCCCTATACACAGACCTTCATCAACGAGAATCCCACCTGGAATGAAGCAGGTACCGTTTACTCCGCAGAAATCACTATCACGGCAAAGAGTGCCTTCGATGGAATCAACCGCTTCTATGTGGCCGATGCCCAGGACTTGGAGCACTTCGTCATCCCTGTAGAACGTGCCCGCTTCAACGTACCTATCGGTGCCGCAGGCAGCAAGAGTTTAGGCTTCATGGCAGAACCTGGTATGGGACTTGTCAAACTATCATGGGATGCTGTTGATCCTGAGGAAGTAGAGGATGTGATGGGCTATAACATGTATCGTTACATCCTGAAAGAGGATGGTACGTCATCTGACACCACCCTTGTGAACCAAGGTATTATCGAAGAAGGAGAAGGAACAGAGATGACCTTCACCGATTACGATGTGACTCCTGGCACCACCTATTATTACTTCTACCGCTCTCTGCGCTCGAACCTCGACTCTTCTGAGCCGTCACTTACCGTAGCAGCCACTCCGTTGACTTCTGCCAAGGGTGATCCCAACGGTGATAACAAGATCACCGTCAGCGACGTGGTTACCTTGATTGACTACCTCACCAACCAGAACCCACAGCCGTTTATCTTCGAGGCTGCGGATATCAACGGTGATGAACACATCAATATCCTGGATGTGGTAGGAACCATCAATCTGGCTCTGAACAACACAGGTTCCAGACAGATGGCACAGTCACTGAACAGTGCTGAGTTTATTGTTGAAGACGGTATTCTCTACCTCGACAGTCCTGTAGAACTGGGTGGTATCCAGTTCCACCTGACCTCTCCTGAACAAGTTCAGTTCACCCCGCTCAAAGCCTTGGAGGGTATGGAGTATATGACTTATAAAGAGAAGGATAGCGACACCAGTCTGATGATGGCCTACTCTATGGCAGGCCGCACCATTCCTGCCGGTCGCCATCCCATCATGTATGTAGGTAATACCTCCCTCATTAATATCGTACTGAGTGACAAATGGGGCAATGAAGTGGAGGTTACCCTGAGGGTGCCTACCGGTATCGAGAAGATTACCCCAGACCAGACATCCGAGCCAAAGGGTATGTACGACCTGAATGGTCGTCGTGTCACCAAACCCTCTAAGGGTGTTTATATCAGCAACGGAAAGAAAGTGATCTATTAAGACCTGCTTATGATACGTCTGCAACCATACGTATTCATCCTGTGCATGGCATTGTCGCTGATGGCGGCAATGCCGATGAGCGCCCAAAGCGCCGTTTCCCTCACCTCGGTATCCGGACATCCGGGCGAGGAGGTGGAAGTGAGTGTGATGCTTAGTGGTGCACAGTCTGCAACAGCCTTGCAGATCAATATTCCCCATACTCCTTATGTCAGTTATGTGGAGGGATCGGCTGTACTGAACGCCCAACGGGTTTCTGAAAGCCACACCTTCTCTGTCTCTGATGAGGACAACAAACTGAACCTGTATGTCTACGATGTCTCCCTCAACACCTTCAAAGAGGGCAAAGGAGCCTTGATGACCTTCCGTCTGAAACTGGGGAATGAGCCGGGCACCTATGCACTCAGTCCTGAGGCGATGTTAAGCGACGCAGCAGCACAATCGCTGTCCGTCAGTGCACAGGGCGGCACAGTCACGATCCTCTGTCCGAAGATATCCCTTGGCATGTCGGAGATTGACTATGGTAGTGTACCTATTCGAAGCACCCATAAAAAAGAGGTGTCTGTCAACAATATCGGCAATGAGCCTCTAAATGTTTCTGAGATTACAAGTACATCGGCATTGTTCAAGGTCAGTCCGACATCCATGACCATCGCCGCCGGACAGCAGAAGACGTTGACCATAGAATACAGTCCGACGCAATATGGAAGCGACCAGACGGACATCACACTCCTTTCCGATGCGTCAAACGGTCGTCAAACCATTCACGTCACTGCTGCCCCCTTCTCCGTGAACACGTTATCTGTCACAGGAGCCTCCGGACAATCAGGCGATGAAGTGACGGTACGTGTCAGTATGCAGAATATGGAGCCGATTGTCGCCACACAATGCTGTTTCACCTTGCCTGATGCACTGAAATATGTGGAAGGCAGTGCGACGCTGTCGGGAAGGACTACAAATGGATCCCATGAGATATCCGGGACGATGCTGGGCGATAAACTGTCGTTCTATATCCATTCCTCTACCAATGCCGTTTTGTCTGGCAACGAGGGAGAACTGTTCACATTCAAACTCCTGTTGAACGGAACGGGAGGCGACTACCGTCTAGACCCTATTGATGTTCTCTTAAGCAATGCGGATGGACAGGATATGACCTCTGAGGTCAACGGTACCACCATCCGTATCGCTGCCCCCAAGATAACATGTGCCTCTGAACTGGAGTTTGGCAGAATACCTCTGGAGGATATCCTCAAAAAGAAGTTTGCTATCAAGAATACGGGTGAGGCACCACTCGTCATACAGCGTGTAGACTTCTCCAAGGAGGCATTCACACTGACGGAGGCTGCCAACCTGCCAACCATTGCAGCAGGGGAGACCACAGAGATAGAGGTCTGCTATCATCCTGCCGGTGAAGAGGCCTTTGACGGTTTCATGAATATCTACAGTAATGACCCGGAAAACAAGATGCAGACCGTTGTACTGAGCGGTACGACATACGCCGTCAACGAGATTGCGTTGAGCGGACAACCTGTGAGCGGAAAGCCTGGTCAATATGCGATAACAATCACCATGAAGAACACCCTACCCGTTGCCGGCATGCAGTTCGACCTGCATTGGATAGCCGGTATGGTGCCTGTAAAGGAGGAGTTTACTTTCTCCTCTCGTGCAACAGACTATCAGGTAGAAATCACGAAGCAATCCGATGACTGCTACCGGGTATATGTCTATTCGGAGCATAACACACCCATTACTGTGGGCGACGGTTCCGTCATCACCCTTATATATAATAAGGTGGAAGGACTGGCCAGTTACGACAAGACGAACATCCTAGCCGATCAAATTATCCTGAGTACCGCTGAGGGACGCGACTGCGCATCGTCACCTACCGCCACGCTACAAGTGGGTGGCCTGTCCGGACTCATGGGTGATGCCAATAATGACGGACACGTTTCCGTTACGGACATCTCCTGTGTCGTCGATTACATCTTGGAAAGAGACTCTTCTGAGTTCACAAAGTCGCAGGCAGACATGAATCAGGACGGAAGGATCACCGTTACTGATGTGGTTCAGATCATACATGCTATTTTGCAATAATAATAAAAACTATAAAAGAACGATATTATGAAAAAACGATTACTAACTACAGCATGGCTGATGCTATTGACATCAGTATTCGTCATCCGTGCGATGGCGCAGACAGTGACTGTACAAGTGAACACGGCAGGTGGTCTGTGGGATGCGCTGGAAGCACAGGGTGTCACCAATTTCTCTGCCATCAAGAACTTGAAAGTGACGGGTGTTATTGGAGATAGTGATTTCCAACTCATCAAGAACCAGATGTCACAGTTGGAAATTCTTGATGTCTCGGGAACCAATGTCACAAAGGTTCCCAACAGGGCTTTCTATGGTAAGGAAACACTCAAGACAGTAAGACTGCCAGAGGGAATCACAAACATCAATTATGAGGCCTTCAGCGGTTGTCAACTGTTGGAATCAGTAACATTTGGCAATAAGGCTGCAGTGACAGGGAAGATCGTTTTTCCTGCCAGTCTGCGCATTGTGGACACTAATGCCTTTTATAATTGTAAAAAACTCACTCATTTAGATTTTTCCGCATGTACCAGTTTGGAGACTTTGGGTAGTTCTGCATTTGCAAACTTATTCAACCTCCAAGAAGTTCTCTTCCCTTCTCAGGGTAACCTGCGTCTTGAATGGTCATGCTTTAATGTAGATCAGAGTTGGGACGAGACTACCCAGCAATGGATTTATAAGGGATTAGAGAATCTGACACTGACACAAGCCGTGACATATTTAAGTGGCTATTGTCTGCCACGAACGCTGAAAACATTATATGTGGAGTCTGCTACACCTCCAACTTGTCAAGAGGAAACCTTCAAGAACATCTTAGAAACAGACAACCTATCCCTCAAGGTCTACATTGCGAAGGGATCAAAGCGTAGTTATGCCATTGCCGACGGCTGGGGCAGCCTCTATCAATATATGGAGGAGATGGGCTTCCAAGTTAACATCTCTGGTTACGGCGCATTGCAGTTGGGAAACAGAACTTATTTAAACGGCAATGTATTTTTTGCCAACCAGAATGCTGCTACAACCTTGAAAGTCGTACCAGAAGGAGACAATGAACTGATTTCCGTCACCCTTAACGGCAGTGCCGTGAATGTGGCATCTGACGGCACCTTTACCATTCCTGCCGGCAATACGACAGGTACATTGGACATTGTCTTCACCTCCAAGGCCTTCACCATCGACAATCCCAACGGCGGAGAATTAAGAGACCTGATTGCTGCTTCTGGCAAAAGTGCCAGTTCCATCACCACACTGAGGGTGACGGGTACACTTGCGGCAAAAGACTGGAACTTCATCAAGAACAACCTGACGGCATTGGAGGAGTTCGATATCAGTGAGACGGACGTGAAGAGTGTTCCCGAAGAAGTATTTAGCAACAAAGGAAGTTTGACAACTGTGCATCTGCCTTCCACTGTGACTATCATTGGAAGCAATGCATTCTATTATTGCGAGAAGTTGAACATAATTGACGGATGTGACAATGTCACAACGATAGGTTCTTCCGCCTTCGCCAGTTGTTCGACATTGTCTGTATTCCCTTTTGGCAATGCTATTTGGGAAATAGGCAGTTCGGCATTTGAAAACTGTACCTCGTTGCCTGCTTCCTTGGTGATGCCAGCCTCCCTAACATCGATTAATAACTATGTTTTCAACGGGTCTTCCGTCCGCAGTTTCGACTTGAGCCAGTGTACGTTTAAGGATACTAATATTTCCTATAATGCCTTTGGTAAATGTACCTATCTATTATTACCGGAGAAAGGAAATTATACTTTAAGTTGGAATGCACTGGGCGATGCACAACTGACAGAACTTCGCCTACCAGCAGTCGTTTCATCTATTTGGGGCGATGGTATTTTCCCCACCACACTGGAGCGACTTTATGTTAGCACCATACAACCTATCAGTGCAGAAAGCAGATCCTTTACCAACCTTGATCTGGACAATTGTACGTTGTATGTGCCTATCGGATCTAAAGAAACCTATGAGGATGCTACAGGCTGGTCAGGGTTTAGTAATATCAAGGAATCAGGGTTCAAGGTAGACATCAGTGGATACGGAACCGTGCAACAAGGTAGTATTACCTATGGAAATGGTGATGTCTTCTTTGCTAACCAGGGTGCTGCAACTACATTGACAGCCATACCTGAGACGGGATGTGAACTGATTTCCGTAACTCTCGATAACAATACCTTGGATGTGGATGCTGACGGAAACTTTACCATTCCTGCGGGTAGCACAGTAGGAACATTGAACGTAGCATTTACTGCCAACCCATTCACGATTGCCAATCCCAATGGTGGTGAGTTGAAAGACCTGATTACAGCATCAGGCAGAAGTATCAACTCCATCAACGTGTTAAAAGTAACGGGTAAGATGACTGCCAAGGACTGGAGTTACGTAAGAGGCAGCCTGACAGCGCTTAAGGAATTTGACATCCGTGAGACGGATGTAAAGACGATTCCGTCTCAGGCATTTCAGGATCATCAGAATATAACCATCGTCCATCTGCCGTCAACGGTTACCATTATCGGCAGCAATGCATACTCCAATTGTCAGAAACTGACAACAATAGACGGATGTGAAAATGTGAAGGAAATAGAATATTCTGCCTTCAGATCTTGTAGCAAGTTGTCTGTCTTCCCCTTTGGTGATAAAATACAGAAAATCGATTATGACGCATTTAACGGTTGCAGTTCTCTACCTGCTTCGTTGGTGATGCCCGCTTCTTTGACAACACTCGGTTGGTCTAATGTCTTTACTGAGTCGTCTGTCCGCAGTTTTGACCTGAGCCAGTGTACACTGACAGGAGGATTTGCCTACAACACTTTTGGCAGTTGTACTTCACTGCTGCTACCAGAAAAGGGAGACTACCAGATGGGCTATGAGGCATTAAAAGATGCACAACTGACAGAACTTCGGCTTCCTGCAGCCCTCTCCTCCATCTATGGTGAGAAAGTTCTTCCAACCACATTGGAGCGCTTATATGTAAGCCGTTCTACACCGTTTGATGTGAACGACAATTCTTCCTTTAGTAATATTGATTTTGACAATTGTACACTGTATGTTCCTATTGGTTCAACGAAGGCCTATGCTGATGCACCAAAATGGTCAGACTTCACTAAAGTAAAGGAATATGGCCTGCAGGTTACTATTGGCGAAGAAGGTAAAGTGCGTGTAAGTGGACAGACCCTGATGGGAACAACCACATTCTTCCCCAGTGGAAGCACAGTTTTGTTCGAGATTATTCCAAATGAGGGTTGGCATGCTAATGCTGTGAAATTGGATGGCGTAGATATTCCTTTTGCCGACAACAAGTTCACGCTTAACAGCAATCAACTCAATGGAAAACTGACAGTCACCTTTGCCGTCAATCAGTATAAGTTAGACCTACAGATTTCTGGCAACGGTAAGGTGAAACTCGGTTCCTTAGAATATACCACTAATCAGACTTTGACCGTTGATAATCTTTCCACACTGAACTTCACCTTGGAACCAGCAGAAGGTCAGGTAGTCAGTGCCATCGTCTTCAACGGTCAGGAGAGTGTGGTGCAGAATGGTGGAACTACCTACGTAACACCAGCCATCACAGCCAACTCTACGCTGGCCATCACCTTCGGTACGGCCGGTGCAAGTGGTGATGTGGCTACTTATACCGTAACAACGAGTGAAGGCGGTACGGTGGAATATAAGAACACCACCCTATTGCCTGAGACCACGATTCAGTTACCCAAAGGACAGCCTGCCGTATTAGCCATGAAACCCGACCAGTATTATGTAGTGGATGCGGTCACACTTAATGGCAATACCGTTACTGCCCAACTGGATGACGCGGGTCAACTGACCATTGAGAATGTCAGTGACGATGCCACCCTGGAGGTCACCTTCCGTGTGAATGCAGAACTTACAGTAGTCATGGAAGATGCCGGCAACCTCAAGAACATGCTGTCAGCCACTCAGAAGCAGAATGCGACCAAACTCACCATCAGCGGTCCTCTGTCAGAACAGGACTTCTACACCATGCGTGATGAGATGCCACAACTGAGTGTTCTTGACCTCTGGAAAGCGCAGGTCGAGTATTTCCCCTCTCAGGCCTTCTGTACTTCTACGAGTTGGAGTGGCACTTCTGTAGGTAAGAAGTCGCTGACCAGTGTCCGTCTTCCTGAGATGACACGCTGGATTTCCGACTTTGCATTTGCAGGTTGTACCAACTTAAAAGAGGTGAATTTCACAGAATTGAAGAACCTAGAGAACATATATTCAAATGCTTTTGAGAATACCAATTTGCAGGTGATAGACCTCAGTCAGACAAAGATGACGGAAGTGGGAGATGCATTCAGAGGCGTAAAGAACTTAGAGAATATCAAATTCCCACAGACAATTACTAAATTGTATGGTGTATTCTATCAAAGCACGATATCAGAGATTGATCTCTCAGCATATACCAACCTGAAAACATTGGATGGCACCTTCTACAATTGTAAGAACCTGGTAAAAGTGACCTTACCAGAAGGGCTGACATCTATTACCAGCAATGCTTTCGGAAACTGCGAGGCTTTGACGACGTTCAACTTCCCAAAGAGTCTGCAAATGATAGGGTATAGTGCTTTCGCTTATACAAAGATTCAGAAAGTGGACTTGAGTGGTCTGACCGAGTTGCAGAGTATTGGCGAGTATGCCTTCAATAATTGTCAGGAACTGACAGAGGTACTAATCCCAGCCTCATTGGAACAGTTAGGCAATTCCGCTTTCAGCAGTTGTCGCAAACTGACCTCTATCGACCTGTCGAAGACCAAACTGACAACGATTCCAGAAAGGGCATTCGGAAGTTGTGAGGCTTTGGAGAGTTTTAAGTTGCCGAAGACCCTGGAGACGATTGACAGTTATGCCTTTGCATGGAACAACAAATTGGGTGGTGTCCTGGAATTGGGAGCCGGCTTTACCAGTTTGGGCGAGTATGCCTTTAACGGCACGCAGATTTCCATTATCAAGAGTGAGGCAACGGTGCCTCCTACACTAAAAGAAAACACGATGTCTGATGCCTGGATAGCCGCCTTTGTACCTGAAGGATGCGCTAACGCCTATAAGGATGCTGCCGTCTGGGGTGACAAAGTCATCCTCGACAAGGAGTTGCATGCTGAAGTCACGGTCACCAGAGAGGGCAACCTCGCTGTTGACATCAACGAGCAAGTGGGTATTGCTCCTGCTACCATCACTCACCTGAAAGTGAACGGAAAACTGGGTGTACAGGACTTCGCCATCATGCGTTCGAACATGACACTGCTTTACGACCTCGACATGGAGGATGCAGACGTAACTATTATTCCAGATAATGCCTTCCTCGACAAGAAGGTACTGATGAACGTGAAACTGCCTCAATCACTGTTACGCATTGAGCAGGGTGCCTTCCGTGGCTGTTCGTCCCTGAAGGGGCAACTGACTTTGCCAACAGGACTGAAGTTCATCGGATATGGAGCCTTCCAAGGCTGTACATCACTGGAAGAGGTGGTGATCAACGAGAATCTGACGGTCATCCAGGGCTATGCCTTCGAGGGATGTTCTACACTGGCTCAGGAAATCACCCTGCCTCGTAACTTCCAGTCACTGGGTGAGAGTGCCTTTGCTAACTGTAGCAGCCTCTATGGTACCGTGAAGTTCAACCGTGACTTCGATATGTTCATGGGAACGGAGGGCTATGGCTCTTCAGCAGGCTCCAGTTTCGAGAACTGCTCGAAGATTGAGAAGATAGACATGTCGGAACCCGACTTCCTCGATGAGATTCCTTTCCATACCTTTGCAGGCTGTACGTCACTGAAGACGGTCATCTTGCCTCCTTACCTGGAGCGCATCGACGACGGAGCATTCGCTAACTGCTCCAGTCTGGACGGCATCGAGTTCCCCACCTCGATGAAGGTAATCAACTACTACGCTTTCCAGAACTGTACGTCACTGAGTTCTATTGATCTGAGCGACTGTAAGAACCTGGGTACCCTTGAGGGTTATGCTTTCAATAACTGCTCTAATCTGGAGACAGTCTACCTGCCGAAGAGTATGAACTGGATCCGTGACTACGTATTCGGTGATTGCCGCAAACTGGCCAACATCACGGTGGAGGCCCTTACACCTGCTGACCTCGGTGAGTATGTGTTCCACCATGTACACACCGACCGCTGCGTCCTCTCTATTCCTACAGGTACCTTCGAAGACTACCTGTCAGCAGCGCAATGGGGTGCATTCGTCTCCATGCGTAAGAACATTGACGTGACTGTCGGAGAGGGTGCTAACCTCTACTTCTACAATAACGGTGCAGATGCTGCCCGTGGTGCCAACCGAGCCGCTGCCACTGAGCAACAGGGTTCGAAGGTGAAGGACGGATCCAGCCTGTATGTACAGGAGAACGAGACCGCAACCTTCAAGGTCAATCCTGAGGAGAACGTTGTCATTGAGAAGGTGCTCTACAATGGTGAAGATGTGACCGCTCAGATGGTAGACGGTACTTACCAGACACCTAATGTCACTAAAGCCTCTTCATTTGAGGTACAGGTGAAGGTGGTTGGCGACATCCACGTGAAGGAACTTCGTATGCTTGACGACGAGGTGGCTGTGAAGAAGGGTGAGAACCGTCAGTTGAGATTTGCTGTCTATCCCACCAATGCCACCAATAAGAGCATTGAGTGGACGAGCAGCAACAACGACGTGGCAACAGTAAACAGCGAGGGTATCATCAGCGGTGTGGCTCCCGGTCGTGCAGAGATCACAGCCAAGTCGGTTGACAACCCCGAACTCGAACAGAAATGTGAGATTGTCGTCATGTCGAACGACTACTGGATTGTGATGGAGAACACGGTAGAGGAATATGTGGAGAACACCATCCAGATACCTCTTGCACTCCATAACGAGGGTGAGGCCCGTGACATCCAGTTTGATGTATACATGCCTGACGGTATCAATATGAATGATGCTTATGGCGACTTCGGCATTCAGTTGAGTGGACGTGCCAGTGCACACCAGGTATCGGCAGCCCGCCTGATGGATGGTGGTGTACGTGTCATCGTCTATTCGTTGGGTGGAAGTCAGTTCCAAGAGACTGATGGCGACCTGCTTCTCCTGCCGTTTACCACTGGTGAGGAGACGGGTAGTTTCGATGTGACCATCAAGAATATCCATATCTCTGGTCCGAATAACTTCGACTTTGCAGCACCTGACCATACCATCCACTTCAACCTGAAGGACTATCCGTTGGGTGACAGTAATGGTGATGGTGATATTACGATCAATGATGCCGTCCATACGGTGGACAATATCCTGCAGTACTACCAAGACCGCTTCATCAAGAAGGCTGCCGATGTCAATAAGGACAACCAAATCACAGTGGCTGACGTGACGGCAACGGTTGACATCATTCTGGAGCGTCCAAGTGCCAGCAGAGCAACCGGCAACATCGCAAACGATGCCCAAGGCCGACTCTATATGAATCAGGTAGTGACGACAAGCGGTGACCAACAGACGATTAGTATGAAGATGGAGAATGCTTCCAACTTCATTGCCCTACAGTGCGATGTCTACCTGCCTGAGGCAATGAAGATAGCCCTCGACGAGAACGACAAGCCGATAGTAAGTCTCGCTGGTGGTGTCAACGGTACGCACTCTATCTCTTCCCGTCTCCTCGATAACGGAGCACTGAGAGTGATTGTATTCTCTCCGCAGAACGAGCATTTCAATGTTGCAGAGAACAACATCATCAACTTGGCAATTACCACTGATGGTATGGCCGAGGGCGAGATGGTTGACATCCGTGACATCCGTCTCGTCAGAGCAGACAACAGTGAGTATCTGGCACCTGATGAGTCTACCGCTATGACCTTCAAGGGGGCAACGGGTATCGACAATGTCCTGAATGCTGAGGGTATGGCACTGAGAGCAGATGGACACTACCTCATCATCAATGCTGCTGAGGACGGCAACCTACAGGTTGTCTCTATGAGCGGTATCACCAAGAACATCAAGGTTCATACCGGTGAGAACAGACTCTATATCGAACAGCCTGGTGTATACATCATCTGTGGTAAGAAGGTACTGATTAAATAATGATGACTATGAGAATAGATAACAACTGGAACTTGCAGACATCTTCATATGGAAGGTGTCTGCGGGTTACCGTTCTGCTTTTCGTACTTCAACTGTTTGCTGTCACCTACTCGATGGCAGAAGACAAACTGGTGATTCCTAAATTGAATATCAAACCGGGTACGACCCAGCAGTTGGCCGTCCAACTGGTGAACGAAGAGGCATATGTCGCTTTTCAGGCGGAGTTCTATTTCCCTGAGGGAATAAAGCCTGCCAAGACCAGCGAAGGTAAATATATCGTCTCCCTCTCCTCTAGAGGAACCACCCATTCCATTACTGCCAACGAGGTCAGTGACGGTGGTCTGAAACTGCTGTCCTATTCAATGGGCAACACAAGTCTGACGGGTAATTCCGGTGACTTGTTCTACATAGACATCGTTTCGGAGCCTACGTTTGACGGCGAGGCAACCATCGAGGTGAAGGACATCTTGTTTACCAGGGCTAGCGATCGCAAAGAGATTGCGTTGCCAAATGCAAGCGGTATTGTTGATACAAAAGTCGTTAAGGGTGATGCCAACCAGGACGGTGAGGTGAACGTGACGGATATCGTGGCTACCGTGAATAAGATCATGGGCCATGCGGATGCTTCCTTCAACGAGACGGCGGCTGACGTGAACAACGACGGTGAGATCAACGTGACGGACATCGTGATGATGGTGAATATCATCATGACTGGCGGTTCCAGACAAGACCAACAGGAGGTGAAGGCCATCCTCAAGGAGTATGGCTTTATCTTCAAAGGAGAAAAGTAGAACGATATCTGAATACTTACTCGTGACCAAAAGGGTAGTTTCTCGTAAGGAAACTGCCCTTTTGTCGTCATGTAACATGAGTTCGATGAGACCTTTATCATGAAATATCATAGTAGTAATTTTCGAGAAAAAGGTTGTCAGGTTGACAAAACACCGATAACCACTGGCTTTGCAACCTTTTCAAGGTCGTCAAGGTTGGCACAACGTTGTCATCAGAGACGGGATAGTCACTCAATTCTCTCGAGAATTGGAGCGTTTGAAGGCACCTGATGGGGTGAAAGGTGCCTCTTTTCGGATGAATTCTCTAGAGAATTGAGCAAAGAGAAGCCATTTAATGACCATAAAGCCCCAAACAACAGCACTGTCCAGTCTGTTGTATATGGTGGCGAGTAGTCGCATTTGGTTAAAAGTCAAAAAAGAAAGGAATTATTCTTCATCAACTCTTTTGTCTTTGAAAATAAAACAGTATCTTTGCAATTTGGGTGGAGAAACCACAATAGAACAGATAATCAGTAATCTAAACGATAAGTATGAAAAAACAAGTTTTACTATTGCTTTCCTTCATCTCTTGCCTGACGATGTTCGCAGGAGAGATCTCAGAGTCCATGGCTTTCCAGAAGGCCCAGCAGTTTCTACAGGGTAAACAGTTCAAGCAACAGACCTTGCGGCGCGCTGCTTCAAAGAGTGGCCAGGGCAAAGCCTACTATGTCTTTAATGTCGAGAACAACGGTGGGTTCGTCATCGTGGCTGGAGACGACCGGGTAGAACCGATTATCGGATATACCACCCAAGGCAACTTCGAGGATCGTAACCTTCCGGAAAACTTCCGTGCATGGCTGGAACAGACTGCGGCAGAGATAGAAGCCGTCAAGAACACTCCAGAACAGACTGGTAATGCTGCCGGTCCACAGCCCACAGCACAGCGGGCTGCCATCCATGGAGCCATCGCACCGCTAATTATCACGAAATGGAACCAGAGTAGTAATGTGTTCAATGCCCACCTGCCCCGAATTGACGGAAAACTGCCTGTCACTGGGTGTGTGGCAACGGCTGGTGCGCAGGTGATGTACTACTATCGCTGGCCGAAAGAGCCTACCCAAGTAGTACCTGGCTATGACGACAAAGCCACTAGTGCCGACACGAAGGCAGACCTCCCTTCCATCACCTTCCAATGGGATAAGATGAAGTCTGTATATAGTTCTATTGAGGATGGGACTGCCTTGACTGAGGAGGAGGCTGCCGTGGCTGACCTCATGCTGTATTGCGGCTATGCGGCTCATATGAACTATGGAGTCAACGAGTCTGGTGCCTCAACAAGTACATTGGCTGACGGCATGAGTAAATATTTCGACTATAACCCCAACACCTGGAAGGATGTTTCCCGCTCTAACTATTCTATCAGTGAATGGGATGAACTGGTCTACAATGAACTGGCCAACGGTCGTCCGATTATCTATAGCGGATCCTATACAGGAGGACATGCCTTTATCTGCGACGGTTATGACGGAGCCGGCATGTACCACTTCAACTGGGGATGGGGTGGCAGTTACAACGGATACTTCAAACTACAGGCCACCAACCCTTATGGAGAGAACAACACTTCCAAGATGGGATATATCCGTGATAACCACTGTATCATTGGGCTGCAACCCTCTTCCTGGCCCAATATCGAAGACCCGAATGTCGATGACACTTGGGACGTACCGACTATTGAGGGTATTGTGGCCTCAGCCAGCAATGTGAGAATGGAGGATCTGAAAGTAACGATGCGCTTGTACAACGGCAATGAGGAAACCTACGGTTTCGGATTCGGTATCGGAGAACTCAACGCTGACGGGACAATCACTCCTATCGATACAAAAGAAGGTTATAAGGCTACAGATCTCCCAAAAAATTACGGATGGTCTAGTATTACCTTTGATTTCTCATCCTACAATCTTTCCGACGGCAAACATACCCTTGTACCTATCAGTCTTCTCAGAGACGAGTCGGAGTGGAGACGCTGTAAACCGGCTGATATCTACTTCGAGGTGAATGTCACTAGTGGAGCCAAGTCTATCGTTGCCCATCCTGTAGAGAATCTTCAGGTCAATAAGTTTGAAATGGTCACTGGCGGTACTCCGGGTAACTATCAGAGTATCCTTCTCAATATCACCAACCTGGGTGACCATCTGAAGAAATACCTCTATCTGTATATCGGTACGCCAGAAGACATCGGTTCTTATGCGTCTGGCCGACAGATCTGTATTGCATCAGGCAATACTAAGGAATACCGTTTCACCATTAGTGGCAAAGAGGCAGGAAATCATACCATACGACTACTGAACAGTTATAATGGGGATGTAGTTCTTGCTCAGACAGAAATCACCATCGCCCAAGACTTGCGTGCCACGCAATTCGATATCGGAGAACCCCGATTCACCAACAGTGATATCAAGGTGAACGCTACGGTAGAGAATCATGCTGGTGACTTTGCCACCCCACTTTACCTGTTTGCGGGTAAGAGCGGCTCCAAGAGTTTTGCCTATGCAGCAGGTGCTGCCATCAAGAGCGGAAGCAGTGAGGATATCACCTTCTACTTCACTCCTACTGAGACGGGAACTTGGACGATTTATATTGCGACTGACGAGAATGGAGAGAATGTCATCGGTCAGACAACGGTAGCGGTGACAGAGCCTCCCACAGGAGAGGTCACACTGAAACTGGCAAGCAGTGATATCAAGTGTACAGGCAATAAGGCGACATATACCATGGCTATCAACAATACTGGTGGCACTACCAACTATCGTGAGATCCGTTCGTGGCTGTATGTCAAGGAAAACGATTCTTACCAATACAACAGTTATCAGGCAACACCCAAAGTGCAGATTGGGACAGGAGAGACCAAAGAGGTTTCTGTGACCTATGAAGGACTGGAGACTGGAAGGGATTACCGTATCCTACTGAATTACTTCCCGACCTTCACAAGTACAAGCACGGCTTATCTCAGCACTTATTACTTCACCTTCAAGCCTGCTGTCGCCGGTGATGCCAATACGGACGGTGAGGTGAACGTGACGGATATCGTGGCTACCGTGAATAAGATCATGGGGCAGGCGGATGCGTCGTTCAACGAGACAGCGGCCGATGTGAACGGTGACGGTGAAATCAACGTGACGGACATCGTGATGATGGTGAATATCATCATGAGTTCCCACTAAAACAGACAAAGGTGGCACCTCCTGATCTGGAAGGTGCCACCTTTCATTTTGTCCTATTCGTAGGAACAATGTGTTCCACTATTACAAACCAAGTTTCTTCTTGACTTCGGCGGTAACGTCGGTAGAGAGGGTTGTGCTGATATAAGGAACACCGCCTGCGATATCCATGATATAAACATAATTACCGGCCTGTCCTACCTGTTTGATAGCATCGATTACCTTGGTCTGGATGACCTGCATCTTCTCAGACTGCTCCTTAGCAAGGGCCTGCTGGTTGTCCTGATAAGTCTGCTGGATCTTCTGATACATATCCTGCAACTCCTTCTCACGACGCTCCTTGATATTTGCGGGCAGCGTAGCCTGCTCCTTCTCATAAGCCTCAGCCTTCTTCTGCAGTTCATCCTGCATGCTCTTCAGGTCTGCCTCATAAGTCTTCGTCAGTGCCTCGATGTCTGCACGAGCCTTGGTGAACTCGGGCATAGCCTGGATAATCTCTTGGGCATTGACATGACCAAACTTCTGTGCATTGGCGGTAGTGAAACCGCAGATTGCGCAAATAGCGCAAAGAATCATTTTTTTCATTGTTGTTCTTTTTTTTATTTTTGTTGTTATTCGATATCTTGATATTCGATATATCGATATTACGAGATTACGAGGTTGCGATATTCCGAATTAGTTGGAGTAGCCTAGGCGGCTCAATACCTCGCTGGAGATATCCACCTTGGGAGAGCCGAAGATGATACCACTGTCACTGGCACGGTCGAGCACCAGTTGATAACCACGCAGGTCGGCCAGTTCGCTCACGGCATTATATATCTCCTCTTGGATAGGTGTGATCAAGGCCGTACGCTTCTTAAACAGTTCACCTTCTGGACCGAAGTACTTCTTCTTGAGTTCAGAAGCCTCACGCTCCTTCTCCATGATGGCATCCTGACGGGCCTTTTTCTGCTCCTGAGAGAGGAAGACCACCTCTTTCTGGTAGTCTTTATACATGGTCTGTGCCTCCGTCTGAAGAGCCTCCACCTCGGCCTGCCATTTCTTGGAGACCTGTGACAACTGCTCATTAGCACGTTCGTAAGCCGGAATATTCTTCAGGATATAATCCATATCCAACAGGGCAAACTTCTGTGCAGAAGCGTTTAAAGGTAACAAGGTAAAGAGGTAAAAAGGTAAAACCCATTTCACCATACCCATTACCTTATTTTTAAAACTCTGACTTTTCATAATCGTACTCTTTTTCATGTTACATCTCTATGACGTAAAAACTTCAGCAAGGTTTAAAGGTTTTCGCTTTTCTATTTTTACCTTTTTACTTTTTTACCTTTGCTAGAACTCCTGACCTAAGATAAAGTGGAACTGGCTACCACCTTTATTATAGCCGTTACCGGTATATACCTTATCGAAACCATAGGCCCAGTCAATACCCATCAGACCAACCATCGGCAGGAAGATACGTACACCAACACCGGCAGAACGCTTCATGTCGAACGGATTGAACTTCTTGGTATCCACCCATGCATTACCTCCTTCCAAGAATCCGAGTCCATAGATGGTGGTATTACCCAACATAAACGGATACCGGAGTTCGAGTGTGAAGCGGTCATAGGCATAAGCATTATAATAGGCACTCGTTCCAGCCTGATAGGCTGCCGTATTAGAGATAGAGCCATTGTCATAACCACGCAGTCCGATAGTCTCCTCAGCATATCCGGTAGAATAGCCACTCATACCGTCACCACCCACATAGAAGGTCTCGAACGGTGATTTCTTATATTGGTTGTAGGAACCCAACAGTCCAAACTCCACACGCGTCATCAGCACCAGACACTTCTGACCATTCGTCAGAGACGTGAAGGTACGTGACTTAAACTTCCACTTATGATACTCAATCCAACGGTACTTGTCCTGCTGCTCTTGCTCAAAGGTGGCAGAGGTACGATCATTCGCCAGGTTCTGATAATCCTTCTTATCGAAGAGCGACCAAGGCGGTGTTAACGTCACAGAAGCCACGAACTCAGAACCGCGACGCGGGAACAGTTGGTTATCTGTAGAGGTACGTGACAGGGTCACACCCAGGTTGATGTTATTACAATTACCATTGCTGATGATGAAGTAGTTCCAGTCACGCAGCATATAGCGAGTATATGATAACTGTACGGACAACTGGAAGTAGTCATCAGGCCAGCGCAGACGTTTACCCCATCCGATAGACAGTCCGAACATCTTGATATACTTGTCGTCATCCAGCATCGCATCATAGTTATAGCCATAGCCCGTAGAACCATAGCCATACATATAATTATAATAGTTGTTGTAAAGACTATTGTTGCGATAACTGCTGGAGATATCACTCTGCTTGGAATAGAAGGCACTGATGTTCAGGGCATTCGGACGCTTGCCACCAAACCAGCCGGTGCTATATCCTGTAGAGATAGAACTATAATAGCGACCGTTGGTCTGTACGGAGAGTGACAGTTGCTCACCATCACCAATCGGCATGATACCACGGTGCATTTTGTTCTTACCAAAGAGGTTACGCATGGAGAAGTTATTCAACTTGATTCCCACACGGCCAATCACACCCGTCTGTCCCCAACCGAGCGAGAACTCCAACTGATCATTGGACTTCTGTTCCAGTTCCCAGTTGATATCCACCGTACCATCCTCATAATTGGGTTTGATATCAGGATTCACCTTCTCTGGGTCGAAATAACCCATAGAGGCAATCTCACGGGCGGAACGCTGGATGGCTTCCTTCGAGAATAGGTCACCCGGCTTCGTACGGAGTTCACGGCGTACGACCTCTTCGTAGAGGCGGTCATTACCATAGATTCGTACATTACTGATATGTGCCTGTGTGCCCTCCTGGATACGCATCTCCAGATCGATGGAGTCACCTACGATATTCACCTCAGTAGGTTGGAGGTTATAGAAGAGGTAACCGTTGTTCCAATAGTAGTTACCCACAGCATCCTCGTCCTCCGACAGTCGTTTGTTCATCAGTTTCTGGTTATACACATCCCCTTTCTTCATACCCAGAACGGTATTCAGATAGTCTGTGGTAACCACCGTATTACCGACCCATGTGATATTACGGAGGTAATATTTCTGTCCCTCGTCAATCTTCACATAGACATTGACGTGTTTCTCATCATTGTTCCATACCGAATCCTCCTCTATGACAGCATCACGGAAACCCAGTTCATTATATTTGTCAATCAAAGCCTTTTTAGCCTCCTCATAACGTTCCGGCGTAAACTTCTTGGCCTTGAAGATATTACTCAACTTACCGGCTTCGTTGATCTTGCCAAAAGCACCCTTCTTAAACAGCGAACCTTTGATCTTCCTGGAAGAGAGTTGCTGGTTACCGTCAATGATAATCTGGCGCACCTTCATCTTATCTTTCTTGTCGATGACAACATCCAGGATAACCATGTCCTTATCCGTCACATCGTCACGCTGAAGAATCTGGATATCCGCATTCTTATAACCTTTATCATCGAAGTAACGCTTAGCCAATATCTTGGCACGGTCGATCATATTAGGCGTGATCTGACTGCCGCGCATGATACCGAGTTTAGCCTCCATATCCTCACGCTCCGACTTCTTGATACCATGATAATTAATGGTACTGACTCGCGGACGAGTAGCCAGATGAATACACAGATATATCTTAGAACCTACGATAGAGTCGGCAGTAATCGAAACTCTGGAAAACAGTCCATGCTTCCAGTAACGCTTCACCGCTTCCGTAATCTCAGAACCGGGGATGGTAATGACCTGACCCACCGAAAGACCGGAAAGACCTGTCAGTACATAGTCCTCATATCCCTCAACACCCTTGACGGCAAGACCGGCGATCTCACAAGTCCTAGGCGTTCCGGCATAGGAGATGTCTGGATTGACAATAACATCTTGAGCCTTCATCTGCATGCCCACCGTGAGCATGACCATCAACAACAGGGCTACCTTATTGATATATTTCATAACTTTTCTTCGTTTTCTACTTGTTCTTCTGTCTTTCCAAAACGGCGCTGCCGACGCTGATAACTGGCTATCGCCTGATGAAGAGTCTCCTCGTCAAAGTCGGGCCAATAGATATCGCAGAAATAGAACTCTGAGTAGGCACACTGCCAAAGCAGATAGTTGGAAATACGGATCTCACCTCCCGTACGAATGAGCAGGTCAGGATCCGGCATCCATGATGTCCACAGGTTCTCCTTCATCGTATCTTCATTAATATCGTCAGCACTCATCTCACCATTTTGTACCTTCCGTGCAATCACCTTGGCAGCATGTACTATCTCCTGCTTGGAAGAATAACTCATGGCGATGGTCAGCGCCATGCCATCGTATTGCGCCGTCTCTTCCTCCATAGAACGCAGTTTATCCTGTACGCTCTGTGGCAACCTGTCACGATCACCCACCACATGGAAACTCACGTTATTATTGTGGAACAGATCCATCTTGATAAAACTGAGCACCAGTCCCATCAGTGCCTCCACCTCATAGGCCGGTCTGTTGAAGTTCTCAATAGAGAAGGCATAAACGGTCAAGTACTTCACACCCAGGTTAGAGCATAGGGTGGTAACAGTCTCCAAATTATCAAGTCCTGCTTTATGGCCAAATGTACGGTCCAGTCCACGATCCATGGCCCAGCGTCCGTTGCCATCCATAATAATGGCAATGTGCTGTGGTATCCGTGTCATATCTATTGTTGTACTCATATCTCGTCTTTTATCCTATCATTCCCTGTCATTATGACAGGTTTTGCATTTTGCCCATATATCATAGGTCAATGACAAACGCAGATGGCTATAGCAATCGGTGTTCTTGAAGAGTCCGCTACTCTGGATACCATAGGGGTCCTTCACACCATCCAACATGTCTGTTGTCGTGAAATGCATGGCCCATTCCAAGGCCAGGTTCCAACGCTCACCCACCTTATACTTCGCACCCACACCAATCGGTATGTTTAGGGCAGCCTCTGTCTTGTCAGGCTTGGCAATGGTGGCCCCCAACCCTAAGAAGATATACGGTGTCAGACGCTGTGCTCCACGATATTCCCTTCCTGTCCCAAAGGGCCAGAAGTTATACTCATACCTTATACCTACGTCCACAAGCCCATGATTAAACTCTGTCACAGGAACGTCTGGGTAGAATGTCTTGGCATTCTGTGACGATCCTTTGATCTTCCCGTAACTGATGTTCAAAGCCAATGCCATACGCGGATTGAACTTATAACGTCCCAATAGCGTAAACATCGGCTGCATATTCTTAAACAGATTTCCATTGAAGTCTCCTTGGTAGGACACGAGACCTAGTCCTCCTCCTACCTCAGCACGATATTCAGGAGCGTCCTGAGCACTGAGTGATGCCGTTACGAAGAACAGCAGGATGGTAAACAGGTTCTTTCTCAACATCAATCTTATTCTGACTTTTCCCAGGCTATTCTATTCAGATGACCTTGCCATACTTCTCCTTGACCACTGATAAGCCATATCTCCTTTCCATCAGTCGTTGCCGCAAACGGGGAGACGGTACCATTCTCAAAATCCTCTGGCAGAGGATAAAGTGAGTTGGTCTTCCAAACCAGTCCGTTGTCACGACTCTGGTAAATGGGTGAGAAGGCACCATCCTTGATACCCCATGCCAAGATACCGTCATCATAACGCATCATCACCAGATTCTCCAACTGTGGCAGTGCAAAACGATTCTTGTCTGAACGATCCATATAGACCCACTTGTCTTCCAGACCCTGAAGATCATATTCCACTATTTTCCGCCATACAGAGGATATCTCAGACACACCGGCAGACATACCGGCCATCAGTACATAATCGGCATAGGCAGTCATCTCTGCGGGGTAGCACACATAGGCTACATCCGTCTGTGGTAACCATGTCTTGTCCGTATCCAAAGCATCTTCCTCCCATGTCTGACCTTCGTCCTCAGACACCAATAAAGTACCATCGGCTGTCAGACCATATAACTCATCATAACTTGCTGCTACCAGTTTGACAATATCCACCGTAGCATTAAGTTCTGTCCATGTCTCTCCGTCGGCAGACTTCTGTAAGGTCCCATTCACGAGGGTATAGAGTTGATCCTGGCTAACCAGGATATTCTGGTAGGCATTCGCATCATCTATTTCTGCAAGCGTTGTCCAGGATATGCCGTCTGTCGTCATATAGCCAAGGGTCTTACCGTCCTTAGCGCCATAGACACAGAGGTTCGCATCCAAAACAACAGCCTTGATACCTTCCAATGCGGCAATATCGCTATTCTTTTCATGCTGAGCCCAGTTGAACTGATTTCCCTCCTCCTGATGTACGTTGACACTGACGGTATAAGACTGATAGGCAGAACCGTCACTGGCATAAACACGAAACACACGGGGAGTAGAGAAATCGATACTGTCAGAGATATAGAGCAAGTCATCACTCTCTAAATCCTCCATGTAGACACTGCCGTTATTCAGTGCAGAGACAGAACAGATCACATGTTCTACATCCGTACCGACAGGCAGGGAGTCAACATTAAATATACGATGATTCTCCTGATCAATACTAAACTTATAGTTACTGCCGGTTATCGTCTGTTTATAGACAGAGTCCGTTCCCGTTGAGGAGGTGGTGTGTACATATCTGTTCAGGGTACCCAAGGTGAATGCCGTTATGGCAGTATCACTATAAAGTGTTATAGTACTATCATCTGACTTCATGCACGATGCCAGCAAACACACTGTTGCCAGCAGTCCAAACATGACCTTCGTTAGTTTCTTCATCTGATTACGTTCAATTTTGGGTGCAAATTTACTCACATTTCCGCAAATACCGACATTTTTCTCCTTTTTATTAAGTAAAATATATGATAAAATGTCATATTTTAGATTTTGTAAACAAAAAAAGAGTGCGGTATGATCACTCACTCCGCACTCTTTCTAACGGATGTCGGTATTCATCAATGTAATAATACTCAGAATTGTCACAATAGCGACAGATACCAACATAGCCGTAGTTTGAAAATCTAATAACATAATCTTTACCTTAAATCTATTAACTACTAACCTAATGAAACATTGTAATCGCACCCGATTACATATGCAAAGGTAGGCATTTCTTTCGCCAAGCAAAAAAAGGAGGGCGATTTCCTTCGAAACCGCCCCCTATTTTTGATGTAAGTCAAATACGATTACAACTTCGGTCCTGCAGCGACGAGTGCCTTACCTGCCTCGTTACCCTCGTATTTCTTGAAGTTCTTAATGAAGCGACCAGCCAGATCCTCAGCCTTCTTGTTCCACTCTGCTGCATCAGCATAGGTGTCACGAGGATCAAGAATATTGGTGTCTACGCCCTCCAACTCTGTGGGAACCTCGAAGTCGAAGTAAGGAATCTTCTTGGTAGGAGCCTTCAGGATAGCACCGCCCAGGATGGCATCGATGATACCACGTGTATCCTTGATAGAGATACGCTTGCCGGTACCGTTCCAACCAGTATTTACGAGGTAAGCCTTGGCACCGCTCTTCTCCATCTTCTTTACCAACTCCTCAGCATACTTCGTGGGATGCAACTCGAGGAATGCCTGACCGAAGCAAGCAGAGAATGTAGGCGTAGGCTCAGTGATACCACGCTCTGTACCAGCCAACTTAGCGGTGAAACCAGAGAGGAAGTAGTACTTGGTCTGCTCCGGAGTCAGAATGCTGACGGGAGGCAGTACACCGAATGCGTCTGCACTCAGGAAGATGACGTTCTTAGCGTCAGGACCGGCACTCTTACCGTTCACCTTCTGGGCAATCTTCTCGATGTGATCGATAGGATAACTGACACGGGTATTCTCAGTAACACTCTTGTCTGCGAAGTCGATCTTACCATCAGCAGCAACTGTAACATTCTCCAACAGGGCATCGCGACGAATAGCATTGTAGATGTCAGGCTCGCTCTCCTTGTCAAGGTTGATTACCTTAGCATAGCAGCCACCCTCGAGGTTGAATACACCCTCATCATCCCATCCGTGCTCGTCGTCACCAATCAGCAGACGCTTCGGGTCGGTAGACAACGTGGTCTTACCAGTACCAGAGAGACCGAAGAAGATAGCGGTATTCTTACCCTCCATGTCGGTGTTGGCAGAGCAGTGCATGGAAGCGATACCCTGCAGAGGCAGGTAGTAGTTCTGCATAGAGAACATACCCTTCTTCATCTCACCACCATACCAAGTGTTAATGATCACCTGCTCACGGCTGGTAGTATTGAAGGCGACACAGGTCTCTGAGTTCAGACCTAACTCCTTATAGTCCTCAACCTTAGCCTTAGAAGCGTTATAGATGACGAAGTTCGGCTCGAACTTCTCCAACTCCTCAGCAGTAGGCTGGATGAACATGTTCTTCACGAAGTGAGCCTGCCAAGCAACCTCCACAATGAAGCGGACAGCCAGACGGGTAGCCTCATTGGCACCACAGAAAGCATCCACAACATACAACTCCTTGTTAGAGAGTTCTTTGATGGCAATATCCTTTACCTTACCCCATACCTCTTCACTCATGGGGTGGTTGTCGTTCTTATATTCCTCAGTAGTCCACCATACCTTATCCTCGCTCTGGGCATCCTTCACGATATACTTATCCTTAGGCGAACGACCGGTATAGATACCTGTCATTACATTAACAGCGTTCAACTCCGTGTTTACGCCCTTGTCGTAGCCCTCGAGACCGGCCTTGGTCTCCTCCTCAAACAGGAACTCATACGACGGATTGTGTGCAATCACCTTAGAACCGGTGATACCATACTTAGTCAAATCTAAATTTGCCATAATACTAATCTTTTTTATTGTGAATTTACTATTACCTATTTTCTAAACCGCTGCAAAGGTACGAAGAAAATGAGAATAATTTGTCCGTAATTAAGATTTATTTACTTTCCCGCTCACGTTTTTGAGTTAAAGTATTTAAAAAACCGTGTGTGCTCAATACTTTTGTAACGCAGAGTTGACAAAAATGTTTATCTTTGCAGCAAACTAAAAATACAAGACTATGCAAGTAATTGATTTCAGCAAGACGAACTCCATCATTAACCAATACATGTCGGAGTTACGTGACAAGAATTTCCAAAAGAACCGTTTGCTGTTCCGCCATAACATCAAGCGCATCGGAGAGATGATGGCCTATGAGATTTCCAAGACCCTGGATTATAAACCCAAGACCATCACCACCCCACTGGGAACGATTGACATCCCCTTACCGAAGGACGATATCGTGGTTGCCACCGTACTTCGTGCAGGACTGCCTTTCCATGAGGGATTCCTGAATGTGTTCGACAAGGCAGACAACGGTTTTGTCTCTGCTTTCCGCATGTATATCAACCGTGAACATACCGAGGTAGGTATACATACAGAATATATCGCTACACAGAGTGTCAAGAACAAGACCTTGTTGATTGTCGATCCCATGCTGGCTACAGGCGGTAGCCTTGCCGCAGCCATAGAGTCATTGATGCAGGCAGGAAAACCCAAGAAGATTCACCTCTGTTGCGTTATTGCCGCCCCCGAGGGTATTGAGGTGGTGAAGGCAGCCCTACCTGAGGGTTCTACCATCTGGTGTGCCGCCATCGATGAAGGTATGAACGAACAGAAGTATATCGTCCCTGGCTTTGGCGACTGTGGTGACCTCTGTTATGGAGAGAAACTACAGAGTTTCCGTAAGATTGCAGACAAATAGAATAAGAAAAGGCATCCGATGTGGATGCCTTTTCTTTATGCAATATACACTCAACTTTAAACGTTACTTTACTTCCCAGATATCGTTGGTTTCCAACAACTCCGTGAAGTTATGGTATTTCTTCTGTGCACCAACCTCTGCGAGTTGTGCGTGGACGGCCTCATCATAAGTAGGTGCCTCCACATCACGAATAACACCTAGGGCAATGGGGAATCCGTCTTCCGGCGACATCATGGCCAACTTCAGTTGCAAGGTATTATCCTCGCAATGAGCATCATGCACAAGGACATCATCAAGGGTATAACCATCTTGTCCGATGGTCACCACCTTCAGTCCGAAGCCCTGCTGCACAAGTCCGAACTCATTGTTCTCACCAAACACGAGTTTCTCCCCATGCCGAACGTAAATCGCATTCTTTTTTCTGCCCTCGTTATTATAAACAACATCATGGCAGTGGTCGTTGAAGATCACACAGTTCTGTAATACTTCCGTAACAGCAGTGCCCTTATGTCCATAGGTAGCCTTCAAAACCTCCACCGTACCTTTCTGATCAGTAGCGACGCAACGGGCAAAGAAATGACCACGAGCACCAAAGCACAGTTCTGCAGGGCGGAAAGGATCCTCTACTGTACCATAGGGTGACGACTTCGATACGAAACCACGAGGCGAAGTCGGAGAATACTGACCCTTCGTCAAACCATAGATACGGTTGTTCAGCAGGATCATGTTCAGGTTGATATTACGACGATTGGCATGAATAAAGTGGTTACCGCCAATAGCCAGTCCGTCACCGTCTCCAG
Source organism: Prevotella sp. (assembly GCA_017449675.1). Lineage (GTDB taxonomy): Bacteria > Bacteroidota > Bacteroidia > Bacteroidales > Bacteroidaceae > Prevotella. The sequence goes on along the minus strand of JAFTFG010000008.1, from coordinate 10,922 downwards.
ACACCTGCCATACTGTCAGATTGGGATTAGCCACCTTTGCGCCTGTCGCAATAGCGGCGGCACGACCATGAATGGTGTTCATACCATAGGTCGCCATATAGTGAGGCAGACGACTGGAGCATCCGATACCACTGATAACCGCAGTATCATAAGGAGCGACCCCTATTTCTGCCAATGCTTTATGAAGCGATGCCAAGAAGAAGTGATCACCGCAACCCGGACACCAACGTGGCTGTCCTTTCTTATAATCTTGTGCTGTATAACTCATTGCTTTACTTCTTTAAAATATCCTCGAATGCGTTGACTAACTCCTCTACCACAAACGGCTGCCCTTTCACTTGATTAAACTGATAAGGTACAAAACCGTCGACCTTCATACGCAGATAGGCTGCAAGTTGACCCATATTCTGCTCAGCCACTACCACCTTCTTGTATCTCTTGAGTACATCGGCAGTATTCTTGGGCAATGGATTCAAGTATTTGAACTGTGCCTGAGCCACCTTCTTACCAGCCGCACGTAACTCATCCATAGCAGCATGCAAATGACCATAGGTAGACCCGAAACCAACAACCAGCAGGTCTGCATCGTCCACATCACCTTCCACTTCCAGATCAGGCACCTGGATATTGTCAATCTTCTGTTGACGCAGGCGCGTCATCAGGTCATGATTCTCCGGATTCGTCGAGATAGCACCTGTCTCTGAGTCTTTCTCCAATCCGCCAAGGATATGGGTAAAGCCCTCACGACCGGGTACAGCCCAATAGCGGGTACCGTTCTCGGCACGCATATAAGGTGTCCATTTACCCTTCAGTTCCTCAGGAACATATGGTGGGTTGATGGCATCGAGTTTTGCGATCTCTGGCAACTTGAAAGCCCCTGAGCCATTAGCGATATAGGCATCCGTCAGCAATACCACTGGTGTCATATGCTCCAAAGCGATCTTACAAGCCTGATAAGCGGCATCAAAACAGTCAGCAGGACTGAGGGCTGCCAAGACAGGCATAGGGCTCTCACCATTACGACCGAAGAGAGCCTGTAGCAAGTCGGTCTGTTCAGACTTCGTGGGAAGACCTGTAGCAGGACCACCGCGCTGTACGTCCAATACCACCAGCGGCAGTTCCATGATGACGGCGAGGTTCATGGCCTCGGACTTCAGACAGATACCGGGACCTGACGTAGAGGTCACACCCAGTGCTCCTGCAAACGAAGCACCAAGTGCTGAGGCACAGCCGGAAATCTCATCCTCACACTGAACGGTAGTCACTCCCAGTGACTTATGCTTTGACAACTCATGCAGCACATCGGTAGCGGGAGTGATCGGATAAGAACCCAGATAGAGACGTAGTCCCGCTTTTTCTGCCGCAGCGATAAAGCCATAGGCTGTCGCCTTGTTACCAGTGATATCCATATAACGTCCGGGCACCTTCTCCTTGGTCTCGATACGATATACGTTCACGGCACTGGAGTGGGTATTATGACCATAGTCATAGCCGGCCTGTACGACCTTGATATTATTCTCTGCAATAGCCGGTTTCTTGGCAAACTTGTCTTTCAAGAAGTTAAACACCAGGTTCAAGTCACGATCGAAGAGCCAGCACACCAGACCCAGCGCAAACATATTGCGGCATTTAAGAATAGCCTTGTTGTCCATTCCCGACTCTGCCAGACAGTCCTTTACCATCGTGGTCAACGGACACTGGATGACACGGTCCGGGTCGATATTCATCTCACCCAGATAGTCCTCGCTCTTGAACTGAGCCTTCTCCAAGTCTTTGGGTCCGAAAGAGTCAGTGTCAATGATGATGGTAGCCTGAGGTTTGGCATAGCGATATTGCGTCTTCAACGCAGCAGCATTCATCGCCACCAGAACATCACATAAGTCACCAGGAGTATACACCTTTCCTGCTCCGATATGTACCTGGAAGCCTGACACACCCGTCAGTGATCCTTGCGGGGCACGGATATCAGCGGGATAGTCTGGAAAAGTGGAAATACTATTACCCACAGTAGCACTCACTGTGGAGAAGATGTTACCGGCAAGTTGCATGCCATCGCCGGAGTCACCTGAGAAACGAACAACAACCTGTTCGAGTTCTTTTACTTCTAATTCAGCCATAACTATATTAATGAAATCGATTCCGTTAAAACGACTGCAAAGTTACTATTTCGTGTGCAATATACCAAACATTTTTCCATAAAAATTCAGTTCCGGCCTTGCTTCAGACCGGAACTGAATAATCATTCGCCGCAAAGGTAGTACACTACTTAACCTCTGACTACTCCAGCGGCTCACCAAGATAACTTCGCATGCCTTCCAGCAAGTTGGATTCCTCTTCTTTCCCATCGGCGTTTTTGAAGTACACGATGATGTTGTGTACACGCCAGTTACCATCCTCATGGCAGAATTCGAACTTCTGACGGACAGTCTGTACCGAACTGTGGAGAATGAAACTGACCACTGCTCTACCCTTCTCTACGTCCACCTGCTCAAACTTGATGTCACGAGCCTCCAGGTCTGCCGGGTTACTGTCCTGCATCTGTGTCCAATAGTTTTCGTTGAAAAAGCCGATCTCAGCCACATGCGAGTCCTTCTTTTCAACAGCAGCCACTGTCTCCTGCCATACATGACATGCGTAAAGTTGGTCAACGTCTCCTTCGTTCTTAGCCTCTGCTGCATACAGTTCCTTGATAACGCCAGTCATTTCTTCCTGTGCCAATATCACCGTCGAGTCAAGAACTGCTGCGTCAGCACTTTCCGCTTGGGTCTTCTTGCTTCCGCATGCCATAAGCATCATCAAGGCGGAAACCACTATAATACTCCTTCTCATAACATTCCTTATTTTGTTTAGACTTTTAGTTCGTGGCAAATTTACGAATTAATAAGCAAAGTACCAAATTTATTTCGAATTCTCCGCACTTTTGATTAAATCAATATTCAGTTGCTCCAAGAAGGTGGGTTTCACTTGGTCGTTCGATGCCGCAGGATGGTACCACGACTGCTTTCCAAAATACTCCTGCAAGTCCTTCGACTGGAAGCGGTAGCCATGACGGGCAAGAATCTCGTTGCGCATGATGCGGAGGGTCTTCTTATCATACTTGCCGAGTGTCTGGGTGTTGAGCAGAATCTGACTGGTAAAGGGGAAGCGACCGTCATCATAAATGGTTCTCTTGAGCGAGATATCAATACCGTCACGTACCCACATGAATGCTTCTGAGTCGAAAGCAGCACTATGGAGGGTGATTCCCTCCAAGGTGGGTTCTACTTCCCACGTTCCCTCCAGTCTATGGGTACCCTCCTTGGCAGGAGCAACGGTCACATAGCCCATTACAAGTCCGTTGAAGGTCACAACCTCAAAACTTGACGCTACATCGTCAGCAGTGATGTTATAAGCGTCCCACGACATCTGCAGATCGTCTTTTGCAGAGGTGTAATTGCCATAGAAATGTCCTAGCCAACGCTTCTTGTTGATTTTCTCAGCATCCCATTCCGACTCTTTCGACATCACAGCCTCCAACTGGCTTTTCTGGTTATAGAAGCAGAGCACGTCCAACCTGCCTTGTCTCAGATGGCGCACCGTACTGATATTCCCATACTCATTGACATAATGGTTAGTGCCGTCAGTCACCCGATAGGTGTCCTTCTTTCCTTCCACAGGTACGAGTACGAACTCATGTTCCTCCCCCTCTGCCATGGCATTCATCACTATCTTGCCGCCTGCCTGCTGGTCTGCTGAATACACGAGCCAACCGTTATACCAGTTGCCGCCAGCAATCTGTGCCTGTACGCCAAGTGTGGTGAACAAACACAGTAGGACGGTTATTAATACAAACAATACTTTTTTCATATCACTTCTTTTATAATGATTGTTAATATTCAAAGGAGGAGCCACCCAGAAACTCTCTTAATAAAGAGGTGGGAGGTATCTGGTCTTCGGGAATCGGTCGGATATACCTCAGGAATTTCAACAGGCGATAGGCCTCCGCATACTCCACACAACTCTCGGGAACCTGTTCCAGCATAGGGATGGCCTGCCCACGGATGACAGCCAGTTCAAAAAGCATGGCAGAATTGAACATCGCATCCGCATTCTCCTGATAGGGGAATATCCAACGGTTCTCGCCACGTCGAACGGAAGGCCAGCGACGGATGGTCTCCTGCGCCGATACACCCCGATATTTATAGTCACGGATGATACGGCGCAGCAGTCGGTTGTCGGTGGTAGGGATATAGTTATGGTTATCCAACAGGATAGTAGTCAGGGCTGAGGCATAGACCCTGTATTTCTGCTCCTCGGGAATCTGTGCCGTCAGTTCCGGATTCAAGGCATGGATACCCTCCACCACCAGAATCTCATTACCCTTCAGTTGCAACTTCCTGCCACTCGCTACACTGACTCCCTTCTGAAAGTCATAGCGAGGTAGTTCCACCTCCTCCCCACGAAGGAGGGCATTCATCTGTTGGTTCAACAGCGGGATATTCAAGGCATGCAGGTGTTCATAGTCATAATCCCCTTTCTCATCACGAGGTGTCTCGTTACGACTGACGAAATAATCATCCAGGGAGATACCCACTGGTTGCAGACCGTTGACCGCCAACTGTACGGACAGACGCTTGCACGTGGTCGTCTTACCACTGCTCGACGGGCCTGCTATCAACACCATCTTCACCCCTTTCCGTGAAGCGATCTCATCTGCGATCTGTGCGATTTTCTTCTCTTGCAAGGCCTCACTCACCTGAATGAGTTCTGCCGTGTGTCCTCCCAAGATGGCCCTGTTCAGATCACCCACCGTCCGCAGACCGAGGATCGACTGCCAACGATGATGTTCCTTGAATATCTCAAACATCTTATCCTGTCTGACCAGTTCACCCAACCGGGAGGGGTCATGTGCGGAGGGGATACGCAACAGCATCCCGTCGTAATAAGGTTCCAGTCCGAATAAATATAACTGAGAGGTATTTGTCAACAGACTCCCGTAGTAATAATCCACATAGCCGTCAATATCATAATAGGTGGTATAGAGACTTCCCGATGCCTCCAATAGTCTGACCTTCGAGAACGATTTCGACGCACGGAACATCTGGATAGCCTCCTCCGTCGTCGTCTCATGGCGATGGATGGGGATTGCAGCGGCGATGATTTCCTTCATCCTCTGACGTATCGCCTCCACGTCTGCTGTCGTCACTGGACGGTCCAGCCGGAGGTCCACATAATAGCCATTGGACACAGGAATATCAATCACCACTGTACAATCGGGATAGAGTTCGTGGGCCGTCTTATTGAGCACAAAGAACAAACTGCGCGTATAGGTACGCAGTGCTGAACCGTCATGCATATCCAAGAATTCAATATCTTTGGGTTTGTATACACGGAAGTGCATTCCCTCCACCTTATTATTCACTCGCGCGTTGACAGGACCATACTCCATCTGAAGACCTGTCTGAGAAAAAATTTCAGAAAGTGTGCTTCCGATGTTGATATTTAGAGTTTTTTTATTATTTTTGCAACGGATTCTGATTTTCTGTTCCATAAGACTGCTGTATTGGTAATCGTTGGACAAAGATACGAATAAAAAGAGAAATAACAAATAAAAATCAAAAAAATGTCTATTTGGATTATCTTCAAACTGTTAGGATCGCTGGCATTGTTGATGTTCGGTATGAAGTCGATGAGTGAGTCATTGCAGAAAATGGCAGGACCGCAACTGCGTCACGTTCTCGGTGCCATGACCACGAATCGTTTCATGGGAATGCTGACGGGTATGCTCGTCACCGCCAGTGTGCAATCCAGTACAGCCACCACCGTGATGACCGTCTCGTTCGTGAATGCTGGTCTTTTGACCCTTGCTCAAGCCATCTCCGTCATCATGGGAGCGAATATCGGAACAACACTCACAGCGTGGATCATGTCAGCCGGTTTCTCATTCAATATCACCGATTTCGTCTATCCGGCCTTTTTCATTGCCATTATCCTCATCTACTATAAACAAAAACGTTACATCGGTGACTTCCTGTTTGGTATCTCCTTCATGTTCCTCGGACTGGGGACCTTACGTCAGACAGGCATCGACATGCATCTGGGAGAGAATCAGGCCGTCTTGGACTTCTTCGCTTCTTTCGACCCTAACTCATTCGGCACCACACTTATCTTCCTGATATTAGGTGGTATACTGACGTTCTGCGTGCAGTCGAGTGCCGCAGTGATGGCTATCACGATGATTCTCTGTTCGAGTGGTGTATTACCCATCTATCAAGGTATCGCCTTGGTCATGGGTGAGAATATCGGAACCACCGTCACCTCCAATCTGGCAGCAATGTCGGCCAATACACCTGCGCGAAGGGCAGCCCTCGCACATATGTTCTTCAATGTGTTCGGTGTGGTGTGGATCCTGTTTATCTTCCGTCCTTTCGTGGATATGGTCTGTGGCTTCGTAGGCTATGATGTCACGATGACTAAGGAGTTAGTAGGCGCACAGGCCTTCCTGGCCAATGCCGCCAAACTGAGTTTCGTACTGGCCGCCTTCCACACCTGCTTTAATGTGGTGAATACTTTCATCCTTATCTGGTTTATCCCTCAGATAGAGAAATTGGTATGCTGGGTCATCAAACCCAAGAAGGTCGACGAGGAAGAAGACTTCCGTCTGCATTTCATTACGGCAGGCTTCATGAAAACCCCCGAACTCTCTGTGTTGGAAGCCCAGAAAGAGATACAAGCCTTCTCCGAGCGTATGCAGCGTATGTTCGGAATGGTACGTGAGTTGCTGACCCTCAGCAGTAGTGAGACAGCCAAGAAGAACAATGCACAGACAGGTGACTTCAACAAACTCTTCACCCGCATAGAGAAATACGAGGGTATCTCCGACAATATGGAACTCGAGATTGCCAATTACCTCGATCAGGTAGGTGATGCCCACCTCAGTGATGATACCAAGGCCAAGATTCGTGCTATGCTGCGTGAGATCTCCGAGTTGGAGAGTATTGGTGATGCCAACTACAATATCGCCCGTACCATCGCCCGTAAGTATCAGGGGAAGCAAGACCACTTCAGTGAGAAACAGTATGAACACATCCATCAGATGATGGAACTTACTGACGAGGCCCTTTCACAGATGAACCGCCTGATGGCCGGTCGTAAGGATTCCTACGATGTCAACCGCACGTTCAATATCGAGAACGAGATCAATAACTACCGTAACCAGTTGAAATCACAGAATATTAACGATGTCAACAACCATGAGTATACCTATGCCGTAGGTACGATTTACATGGATATCGTCAACGAGTGTGAGAAACTGGGCGACTACGTGGTCAATGTCGTGGAAGCCCGTATGGGAACACGCCAAAAAGATTTGTAGATTTTCGCAAAATCATTAGGTCGATTAAGATTTTTTAAGTATATTTGCACCCAGATTAAAACTTATCTAACAAATATGAACAAAAAATTATTTCTTCTCGTGGCTTTTATGTTGTCAGCAGTGCTGACCATCAAGGCCCAGGTGACCACATCAGGTATCAGCGGTATCGTGACTGCCAACAGTGAGGAAGTCATCGGTGCTACCATCACCGCTACACACGTTCCCTCAGGAACGGTCTATCGCGGCATTACCAATGTCAATGGTCGCTACACGCTGACCGGTCTGCGTGCCGGTGGCCCTTATGAGGTAGAGGTATCTTATATCGGATACCAGTCCAAGAAATTCACCGACATGAACCTTGTACTGGGTCAGAACTCCGTACTGGATGTATGGCTCGATGAGGACACCCAGATGTTGGGAGAGGTTCAGGTTTTCTCTACTGGTGGTAAGAACAACATGCGCACAGACCGTGCAGGTGCCGTGACCAGTGTGAACAGCGATGAGATGGCAATGATTCCTACTGTCAGCCGTTCGATGAACGACATCCTGAAAATGACTCCTCAGGGTGGTAATACCGTAGGCGGCTTCGCTGTAGGTGGTGGTAACTACCGCCAGTCATACGTGACTGTCGATGGTGCTGCATTCAACAATGCCTTCGGTATCGGTTCTAACCTGCCATCCAACGGTTCTCCTATCTCTTTGGATGCTTTGGATCAGATTACAGTATCTGTTTCTCCCTTCGATGTCCGCCAAAGCGGTTTCACCGGCGGTGCCATCAACGCTACGACAAAGAGCGGTACCAATGAGTTCAAGGGAAGTGCTTACTTCTACAATACCAACGTACACCTGCGTGGTAATAAGGTGGATGTGTTTGACGAACTAGAGCGTGAACGTGCCCACACCACGACATGGGGTGCCACCATCGGTGGCCCGATCATCAAGAACAAACTGTTCTTCTTCCTGAATGGTGAGTATGAGTCTAATGTCTCTGCCGGTCCTACCCGTTATGCCCGTAACTCAGACGCTGACGAGTGGGGCAGCACGACGACCTTCAACCGTCCTACGGTGGCACAGATGGACGAGATGGCCAATTACCTGCAGAACACTTATAACTACAGCCCCGGACGCTATCAGGGATTCTCCTTGGATACTCCTGCCTATCGTCTGTTGGCTCGCTTAGACTGGAATATCGATGATAACAACCGTGTGAACTTCCGTTTCTCGAAGACACACTCTAAGTACTCCAACTCACCTTCTGCTTCCACGTCTCCGCTGACCACCAGCAGGATTTATCCTGGTGGCAATGGTCGTGGAACCTATTATGCACTGCCTTTCGAGAGTTCTCGCTACTATCAGGAGCAGAACTTCACCTCACTGGCCGGTGAGTGGAATGCGAAATGGGGTAGTGTGAACAATACCCTGCGTATGACCTACTCCTATCAGGATGAGCCTCGCTCTGTAGAGGGTGGAACCTTCCCGACAGTGGATATCCTCGATGGAGACCTGCCCGACGGCAACGGTTCCGTACTGACCACCTTCGGTCCTGATCCCTTCACTCCCGGTAACCTCCGTCAGGTGAAGACCTTCGTGGCTACCGATGAGGCAACAATGACTATTGGTATCCATAACCTGTTGGCCGGTATGCAGTTTGAGACCAATAGTGCCACCAACGGCTTCATGCAGGGTGGTAACGGTTATTATGTATTCCCCTCTTGGAGTGCTTTCGTCAATGGCGACAAACCTTCTGCCTATGGCGTGACTACTTCCAGAGCCCTCGACGGTTCTCAGTTCCTGGCTAAGATGAAGTATAATCAGTTCTCAATTTATCTGCAAGATCAGATCAACTTCTCCGACCGCTTCCGCTTGACAGCAGGTCTGCGCTTTGAGATTCCTACCTATCCTGATCTGGAGAACAACTTCAACGAGCCTTATTCTCAGTTGGAGTTTGCAAGAGGCATGAAGTACTCTACCGACCAGTTGCCTAGCAGTAAACTGACCGTTTCGCCACGTATTGGTTTCAACTGGGATATCCTAGGCAACCAGAAGATCGTGTTGCGCGGTGGTACCGGCTACTTCGTAGGCCGTCTTCCATTCGTATGGCTCGTCTCTGCTGTGGGTAACTCTAACTGCGGACAGTTGCAGTACTTCTACAACAGAGTGGCTGATGCCACAGGTGGCCAGCCTAACTTCGCCGTGAACGTGGCTGACCAGATCTCTCAGTTGACAATTGATCCTACTGTGGTTACTGCCGCTCAGTCACCGACTATCATCGACAAAGACCTGAAGATGAATGCGGTATGGAAGTCGTCACTGGCTGTTGACTTCAAACTACCTCATGACATCAACCTGACCTTGGAGGGTATCTATAGCCGTGAGTTCAATCCAGCCATCGTGACCAACGAGAACTATATCTACGACTATGACCTGGCAATTGCTCCTAACGATACTCGTCGTATGTTCACAAAGGTGAATAATAATAACCATGCCTACCTGATCACCAACGCAGGTAACAAGGCTTACTATTACTCACTCACCGCATCACTGTCGAAGAAGTTCGACTTCGGCCTCGACCTGAGTGCTTCTTATACCTATTCTAAGTCAAAGGCATACAGTGAGGGACAGGGTGACCAGGTGACATCAGCCTATAACAACCGCCGCTTCTCTGTCAACGGTATGAACGACATGGAACTGGGATACGGTACGTATGTGGCTCCTCACCGTCTGCTGATCTCTGCTTCTTATCGTAAGGAGTATGCGAAGCACTTCGCTTCAACGGTCGGTCTCGTCTACGAGGGTATGAACATGGCATACTTCAAGAGTGGCTCTTATATTAATAATGGTACCCGTTATTCTTATACGATGACTTCAGCCCTGACGGGTGACGGTGGCTCCAGTTCACTGATCTATATCCCCGCTTCTCGTGAGGAACTGGACGAGTGGAACTTTGCCGCATATACCTATCGTAATACGATGGGTAAGACTGTAGAGTATACTGCCGATATGCAGAAAGACGACTTCTGGACATACATTAACCAGGATGATTATCTGAAAGAGCATAAGGGTGAGTATGCAGAGCGTGGTGGTGCCGTGGCTCCTTGGCATCATCAACTGGACTTCAAGTTCAACCAGGACTTCTACCTGAAGGTGGGTAAATATCGCAATACCCTCCAGTTTGGTATCGATATCAAGAACGTCCTCAACCTGCTGAACTCTAAATGGGGTGTCTACCAGTATGCAACCCGTACCGACCTGTTGAAGACCACTATTAATAATAATGTGGCCAGTTACCAATATCAGTTGGACGGCAACTACCGTCACACATCTACATATACTCCGTACAACAGTATGACATCAACCTATAGCATACAGTTCAGCCTCCGCTATATCTTCAACTAAAAACGGAGTGTAAAATATAGCCATCATCAAGAAGAGGGTGTGTCAAAATAGGCACATCCTCTTTTTTTATCTTTTTATAGTAGTTCTGTGTTCGCAGTTGTCTCTATGCCGCAATTTTTGTGATTTCCGGCTCGCATGGTCTCTGCAAGCACCTCATTTGCGTATATGAGCG